>JAQVMW010000013.1 GCA_028703445.1 Candidatus Peribacteraceae bacterium | reverse complement strand
TCGTCACCTGGTCGAATCTCTCCATTGCCGCCGGTGCGACGAAGACCCTCACGGTGCAGGTGCAAGTGAGCTCCGCGGCCACGAACGGCACTGTCCTTACCAATACTGCCACAGTCTCCGGTCAGACAGCCCAGGATACGACGACCGTGCAGACAGGCACGACCGGTGCTGATCTCTCGATCACAAAAACTGGCCCGAGTACCGTGCAGCAGGGCAACGTAGTGCTCTACACCCTCACGGCTTCCAACGCCGGTCCGCAGACGACTCAGAACGCAGTGATTTCAGATGTGATCCCCGCTGGCTTCTCGTTCAATCAGGCACAAACCTCTTCGGGATGTGTCCTGAACGGAGCCGGAACATCCGTGCTCTGCAACAACTTCTCGCTCGCGGCCGGTCAGAGTCGCAGCTTCACTGTAGCCTTCACTGTGCTCACCTCGGCTGTTTGCGGGTCTGCCATCCAGAATACGGCAACCGTCTCGAGCAGCAATGATCAGAACGGCGCCAACAACACGAGCCAGATCGTGAGCACGACGATCCAGTGTCCCGAACCCACGTTTACCATCAGCAAGACCGACGGCCGCACGACCGTCCTGCCGGGCGAATCACTGACCTACCAGATCACCGTCACGAATACATCGGCCTATGCGGCTATGAATTTCCAGGTCACGGATGCTCTGCCGTCGGGAGTCACCTTCGTCACTGCCTCGGATAGCGGAACGCTCTACGGCTCGACCGTGAAGTGGACGATCGCTAGCCTCGCAGCCGGTGCGAGCAAGACGCTCCTCGTGATCGTGACCGTTCCTTCATCGACGTCGAACGGCACCGTCCTCACGAATATCGCGATTGCCGGTACAGCTACCGCGCAGGATACGACCACGGTGAACACCGGTAGTTCAAGTTCAAGTTCCAGTTCCAGCAGCAGCGAGTGTGATCTGACGGTGACTCTTACGGATTCTCAGGATCCCGTCGATCCGGATGAAGAATTCACGTACACCATCGAAGTCCGCAACAATAACTCAATGGCCATCGATGATGTCACGCTCACGCAGACGCTCGACAGCGACGTGGAGTTCCTCTCCGCGTCGGATGACGGCGAAGATGATACTGGCAACACGATCCGCTGGACCGACCTTACGCTTGGCGGATACTCCACCTACACGTTCACGACAGACGTGCGCGTGCGCAGCGATCGGGATGGCGCAACCATCCGTTCCAACGCCTTCGTCTGCGGAACACAGGATAGTGAAAATACCCAAGTTTCTGGCGAAGACATCCCTCCTCCGCCTCCTCCCTCCGGAGGGTACCTGACGCTGGATAAGCAGGCGGACCGCAGCGAGGCACAAGCCGGCAGCATCATCGCCTACACCATCGCCGTGCGGAACCAGAGTGCTGTCGCCATCGGACCCGTGGTCATCGAAGACACGTTCTCCGCCAGTGACATGACTGTGGAGTACGCAGACGGTGGCTACGTGAACGGCGGATCGATCCGGTGGGACTTGGGCACGCTCGGGGCCAACGCAACGCACCTGATCCACTACCGCGTCCGCCTGAGTCAGAACCTGCAGCACGGACAGACCGTCAGCAATTCCGTACAGGTGCTGGACGGCAACGCCAGCGACACCGCGCAGGTGCAGATCATCCGCTACTTCCCGCAGACGGGTCTGCTCACACGCTTCACGAAACTCGGAACTGACAAAGCAGCCTTTCTGCAGCCAGTGAGCCCCAAGAAGCGTGAAACATCGGATGCGAGCATTCCAGCCCTCACGTGGATGATCCTCCTCTCGACAGGACTTACGGGAGGCGGACTCCTCGGCAAGAAATTCCTCTTAGGCTTCTAAAACATTTCATTCATCTCTCCCCCCTCGCTCCCCCCTCTCCACTGGAGAGGGGGGATGGGGAGGAGAGGAAAAAACACTAATCAGTAGTGGATGAGCCCAGCACGAACTCTTTCACAACGCGCGGAAGTTCCTCCCGCAAGGCCTTCTCCAATTGCACCCGCTCCTCCGTCTGCGCAACACTCAGCACCCACTGGGCCAGATCCGTTCCTGCGGGAGCCGACCCAAGCCCGATGCGGATGCGCGGGAAACCTTCCCCCACATGTTCCACGATGGATTTAAGTCCATTGTGCGTCCCCGGCCCTCCCTGATTGCGAAAGCGGATCTCGCCGAGCGGAAGATCGCAATCATCACTCAGTACGAGCAGCTGGAACGAGGGATCGGCCTTGTAGAAGTTCAGAAGCTTCTGCACGGCTTCGCCTGAACGGTTCATGAAGGTCAAAGGCTTCGCGAGCAGCACGGGAACATCACCAATCGTGATTTCCGAAACGACCGACAGCACCTTCGCCCGCTCTTTCCACTCCCCTGCCCCGCCGAACGCGGTAGAGAGAGCATCCAGCGCGCGAAACCCCGCATTGTGGCGCGTGTGCTCGTACGAGGAGCCGGGATTTCCTAAGCCCACGATGATCAGGGTCGGTTTCATGCGGGGGAGTGTAGCATCAAGAAAGAAACCGGTGGACGATCACCGCAAATGCTTGCAGAGCCCTGTCGCCCTGCGCGGCGGAGACGCGGACATTCACCTCGTGTGCGATACGGTTACGGAGACGGTGTGCGTTCCAGATAGCATCGATGTTTGTCAGGCGCGGGCCCGCCTGCTGCAGCTTTTCCGCAAACGTGCCGGTGTAGCCCAATTCCTTGAGCACGGCATCACCTACCTTTTCCGCTTCCAGCACACGCCGAGCAGGGTCTTTGATTTCAATGGCATCATTCCACGCCTCGCGCAGGCGGATCTTCTGTGGCAGCGCAATCTTCACGCGATGCCGAAATACTAGAAAAATCACAATGGCCAGAACCAACAGGGCGAACCCGAGGAGAAAGAAAAATTTATACATACGTCACGAACGCACGGAAATTTTCTTCGCTTTCAGCTCCCCGAGGGAGAGCTCGCGGCTCAAAACGCCCGAGAGAAGCTCCTGAATGCGCTTGGCGTCCTTGAGGTTCTTGCCGTGGAGGTACTGCTCCATGTTCTGCAGGATGGCAGCGGCCACGAGGCGCGGGCGCGAGACATTGTCGAGCGAGATCATCCCTCCCGTTGAGACTTTCTCCACCGTGATGGTGCCGTAGCGGAAGATGGTCCCCGAGATACCCTTGGTCTCGTACGTGACGCCCTGAATGTCACTGAAGAGGATCTTCGTGGCGGTGCGGTGGAACCACCCGTGCCATTTGACGTCAATGATCGCCTGATCCGTCACGAGCCAGGCATCGAGAAAGTAATCGAAGAAATTGCGTGCCCACCAGACAAGGGAGAGCGCGCTCGCGAGCGCAACGCAGTAGAAAATGATGAGAAAAGGCGCAATGACGAGGAACACCCACGATGCGACGAATGCGGCCGTCGGCCAGAACAAGCGCGAAACCCCCAGCCGCCAGTGCGTGTGCACGTAGAGCCGCACTTCCTCGTCATCCTCCAGATGCTTCTGAAAGAACCAGCGGTTGAGAGAGGCGATAAGCGAATGCACAGGAGAAGTATAGAGGAAGACAAGGAAGACGAGGAGTACAAAGAAGACGACGATCCTTGTACTCCTTGTTTTCTTCGTCTTCCTTTTACCAAGAACCTATCCAACCTCCTCTCCATCCCCTATACTGGATCAGATGATCAAGAAGCCCGTCACGCTCTGGTTCCATTTCTTCGATGTCCTGCTCAACATCGTCATCATCGTTGCGGTGGTGGCAGGCATCCGGACGTTCCTCGTTTCCCCATTTCAGGTGGAAGGGAATTCCATGATCGATACGCTCGAGAACCGCCAGTACATCATCATCAATAAGCTGGTGTACTTTCTCCGCGCGCCCGAGCGCGGCGACATCGTCGTCTTCCGGCCGCCGAACACGGATCACAGCAAATTCTACGTGAAGCGCGTCATCGGCCTGTCCGGCGACGAAATCATCATCCGGGATGGCGACGTCTTCGTGCGGAGCGGCGATGCTGGAAAGGAACGCAAGCTGAATGAGCCGTACTTGAACGAGCGCAATCAGGATCACACGTACGTCGGCGCGGCGGGAAGCGGGGAAGAGAAACGCTTTGCTGTTCCAGAGGATCACTATTTTCTGCTCGGCGATAACCGGCTGGGTAGTCTGGATTCCCGCTCGTTTCGCAATGCGCAGAACGAGTCAACTCCATTTGTCCCCCAGGAGGACATCAAAGGTCGCGTTTGGTTCGTGGCACTCCCTCTCGGCAAAGCACACGCCATGGAAGCGCCGGAGTACGGATTCTAGGGTCAGGATTAGGGTGTAGGGCGTCGGACTTTTTAACGAGTTTCTTCACTGTTCCCTACCGCCTACCCTCTACGCCCTACGTCCTAGGTCGTCTTTTTTCTTGCATCAGCCCAAAACCACTGTAAAATGCTGGCTATTCCCCCTCCGGGGTTTTTTCTTCTAAGAAAGCAATGTTCAAGAAAACCGCCGATTATCTCCGTGGCGCCATCGAAGAACTGCACCACGTCCGCTGGCCCACCCGCCAGCAGGCCGTGCGATTATCGCTGATCGTGGTCGCCTTCGTCTTCTGCACAGCCATTGCCTTTGGCTTGGTCGACTTTGTCCTCGCGCGTCTCGTTACGCTCCTCCTCTCCTTCACTTAATCCCTAATTCTCCCCGCCCGAACGTACCGTTCGGTACGGGCGGGCAATCCCTAATCCCTCATCCCCATCTTATGGGTAAACAGGATCCGAATGCCGGTCGCAACTGGTACGTCGTACACACCTACGCGGGCTATGAAGACGCCGTGCGTCAGGCCATTCTGCAGCGCGTGGAATCCTTTGGCATGCAGGATTACGTCTTAGATGTGCGCGTGCCCAAGGAGAAGCAGCTCACCTTCAAGAAAGGCGAGCCTGTGGAAGAGGAGCGCAAGCTCTTCCCCGGCTATGTACTCGTGGATATGATCGTCACCGACGACAGCTGGTATCTCGTGCGCAACACTCCGAACGTCACGGGCTTCGTGGGTTCGGGCAACATTCCGGTACCCGTCACCCCCGAGGAATTCGGCGTGATCGAGCGGCGGGTCGGCGAGCAGGAGGCCAAGTACAAATCAGACTTCCAGATCGGCGATCTTGTGGTGATCATCGACGGTCCGTTCAAGAACTACGAAGCTTCGGTGAGTGCGGTGGATGTGAACAAGGGCAAGCTCACGGTGATGGTGCTGATTTTCGACCGCGAGACCCCCGTCGAGCTGGACTTCACCCAAGTAAAGAAGAAGTGATTTTTAGAAGACGAAAGATGTAAGATGAAAGACAGAAGTTTCGCGCTTACGTCTTCTATCTTTCGTCTTCCCTCTCTTCCAATGCCCGCCCATGCCCTCCTCATTACCGGCCGCGTCCAAGGCGTTAATTTTCGCACGGAGGCAAAAGCGAAGGCCGACGCCCTCAGACTCACCGGTTGGGTGCGCAACAACGATCATGACGGATCACTCGAAATGCATATCGAGGGCAGTCTTCCGGCTCTGCAGCAATTCGAACAGTGGTGTGCACGCGGTCCAGAGGGAGCACGCGTGGAGGAGGTGAAGGTCAAGAACGTCGCGCAGGAGTATGGATCTTCGTTTGAAATCCAGATGTGACAGCCACTGGTGTTCTAAGAGGACAGAAATGCGCGAAACGCCAATGATTTTAACGACTCCTGCGTAGCCAAACATGAAACAAACGCGCGAAGACGGGCTTCGCCCGTCTGGAGCGCAACCGCTTAAGGGAAGGGTGGGTTCATGGGAGAGAAACCGCAGGTTTCTCTCCCATGATTAAAATTCCCCTTTTACGCTCTGCACTTCGCGCGGGATGAGCAGGAGGAGCCCCGCCATCTCAACAATGTGCCCGATGCAGTAGCCGAGCGCCAGACTGAAGACGCCGAGCCTCGGCGCAAGCGTCCACGAGAGCACGATGGCAATCACGCCGTTGAAGACGGTGAGAATAGCAGGAATTGTCGTATGTTTGGTGGCGAAGAACGCCCGCGTGAAGAGATGGTTCAGGCTCTCGAAGGGAATACTCAGCGCGTAGAGCGCAAGACAGGTGAAGAAGACCGGCAGGAAGGTCGCCTGCAGATGGATGAGCCACGCGGCGAACGGTGTTGCGAACACGAGCGCAATGGCACCGGGCACGGTGAGCAGAAGCATCCACGCAACTCCCCTCTTGAGATACTGGCGATAGCGGCCCCACTCCGCGCGCGCCGCAGCCTGGCTCAACGGCGAGAAGAGTGAGAGCGCCAATGCCATGCCGGTCACGCCCACCACCACGGCCTGGAAGTTACGCGCATAGGCATTCACCGCAATGGAACCCACCGTCATCCCCGAGGCAATACGATCAAAGACAAGGAGTTCCAGTTGCAACGCTCCGAGCGCGAGCATGCGCGGGAGCATGAGGAGCCCCATCTCGGTCAAGTCGGGATGCCACCACGAGAGCGCGAATCGATACCCCGCCCGCACAATCGCAATGAAACGTACCGACGTGTAGACCAGCGCGCCGAGCAGGGTGCCGGCGATCGGGCCGTACGGTCCGATGAACGGCGTGAGCCAGAGTGTTCCGGCAATCGTGCCGAGCGTGAAGAGCACCGGCGTCAGTCCGTAGACCCAGAAACGCTGAATCGTATTCAGGTACTGGCCGAACGCATTGCCGAAGACGAAGAGAAAATTCGTGAGGAGCGCGATGCGCGCGAAGCGGATGTAGAGGACGAGCGTCTCACCCTGAAACTGCGTGAAGAAATGGGCGACGAGCGGAAAGATGATCGCGAGCACAAGCGCAAGCAGACCGAAGATCAGCGCCGCCACCGTCACGACCCCGTTCAAGAGCGAAGACATGGATCTGCGATCCCCGTTTGCTTCGTACCGGGCGAGGAGCGGCACCAAGGCGACCGAAAACCCCGCCATGATCGTCACCTGAAAGAGGAGATCACTGGGACGGAAAGCCGCCACGTACACGTCCACCACCGAGAGCCCGGGGAAGGTGCGGTTGAGCAGGTTGTCGCGGATGAGACCGGCAAACGAGGCGGCGAATTGCGTGAGCGCGAGTACCGCGGCACCGCCGAGAATACGGTGCTGTGAACGGAGGGCGCTGAATCGCATAGAGCAAGAATAGCAAGGACGAGCGCAAAAAGCAGCCTGTTTCATTGACTGCCCGCGAGGGGCATCGGATGATGGTGCCGAGGCAGACACCTATCTTTCGTCTGCCCTCGTACATATACGGAGGAGAGCCTTTGGTGACGCAAAGGGTCCGGGAGGGGGTTCACTCTCCCATCGGTGCGCTCCGCACACTCGCGGAGTCTGACGGGAAGCAGTCGTGACGCTCCCTCACCTCCTCTTCTCTCCTCCAACCAGCCCCCGGAAAATGGTCGGTTCAATCGAATACGCGATGTGAACCTGACGCAGAAGTGATGACTCTGCGAAATCCATTCTCCGGGGTTTTTAACAGTACTACTTCGCCACGTCGTCCAGGACCGCCTGCATGTACTCGAGCGTGTTCAGGCCTTCGACGATGCGCATCGATCGCGTTTCATTGTTCAGGAAAACGAATGTCGGGGTGACGTAGATCTTTGCGTCGCTCAGGGCATTCTGCTTGTCTTGTAACACATAATCGTACAGTTCCTCCCCTTCAACGCACGCGCGCAATCGCGCGGAATCCGCACCGATTTTCGTTGCCGAAGAGAGCAGGAGATCTATCGGCAGAGGGCTTCCTCTGTTTGGCATGAGCAGATCCATATAGGCCCAGAAGCCGTCGTTCCCAAGCTGTTCGGTGATGCACTCCGTCGCCTGCGCGGCGCGGTAGTCGTTCTCGTTTTCGGAGCCCGGATAGTGACGGAACACCCAGTGCACGCGGTCTTTGTTCTTCTCGAAGAACTGTGCCATCTGCGGGTACACGAGTTGCGTGTACAGACTCGAAAGAGCCGCGTACTGCACGACAGTGACCTTCGTCGCGCGGTCGCCCCTGATGTGTTCATCCGTTTCAACATCGGTGAGAAAGATCTCATAGCCGGGATCGACGGGAAGAGGCTTGCCGCCGGTGTACTGCGCCACGTCTTCAAAATCCTCGATATCCGGTTGAGCCACAGGCGCGATCAAGGGCACGGCAGGTTGCTCAGGGGCGGCGCCGCGAAAAACCTCTCTACCGCCGATCAGCCACTCGGTGAAGAAGTAGCCGCCAACGAGCACGAGCAGGCAGAGCGCTACGACGAACCAGACCTTTGTGCGATCCTGTGATTCCATCATGAAGCGAAGAGTACGAGAAGAAAATGATTCCGCCTAGCCTCCACGACTTGACTGGGAATGTTCCTATTCACGAATACTATTTTGATCGAACGAGGACACAAGAGAATGAATACGCAATCGAATGATTCCAATGCAAGGAAAGTCATGTGCATCATGAATGAGAGCACTGCTACTCTTGCGAATAATTATGCGAAAACTGCTCAGTCGCATCACCGTGGGGATCGCACTCGGCATCGTGCTGGTTCTCGTCCTCCAGCAGAATGTTTCCCGTAAGCAAGCGAAGGACGGCCGCAGCGATCTCTATGCGGCACTGGTGTCTGTGGGCGATTGCGATCCGGGGGTGCATGAATTCCTTTGCAAGTGTGATCCCAGCGTAATAACGGCGAATGGAGGCGACCCTGCTAAAGATCCGGTGTACTGCTGTGCCGAAATGGAAGCGGGTTTCCTCGAACGGATGAAATCAACGGATCCCGAGGTGGCGAACTACGCTTATCAGGGATTGATAGACTTTCTGCAGGGCTACGAATTGGCATCCTTGGGGGACGACGATGTCCTCGAAGACTGGCTGGCGAGTAATTGTCCCGAAACCTCGTGTAGCGAATGCAACGGGTACATCGATCTCGTCACCGGCGGCGGCGCGAGCAAGTCCTCCGAAGATAACTCCTCTGAAGGCGACGGCTCTTCGGGCGGAGGATCCTCGGGTGGGAACTCTTCCGGAGGCAACGCAAGCGAGCCCCCTTCCGATGGCGGAAGTTCCAGTGCCGGCGGGGGAAGTTCCAGCGATGGCGGCAGTTCCAGTGAAGAAGGAAGCTCCAGCTCAGAAGAACAATCCAGCAGCGCAGGTGATGGCGGGTCGAGCGCTGTCCAGAGTTCTTCCGAAGACTCCGGCTCGAGCGGGGAATCCTCTTCCGAAGAGAGCTCCAGCGAGGGGTCATCCTCCGAAGAAAGCTCCAGTTCCGAAGAGAGTTCCAGTGAAGAATCGTCTTCCGAAGAAAGCTCCAGCTCGGAAGAGAGTTCAAGCAGCGACTCTTCGTCATCCAAAAATGCCTACTACGTCATCGGCGACCCGGTGACTCCCGTCGGCTACTGCTGCGCGACCCCGACGACCAATAACGATTACAAGTGCGGAGCCTTCGTCCCTCCGGACACGTGCGAGTCCACCGGCAACGACCCGGCGAAGAGCGATAACAAAAAGGGCAAATGGTACCTCGCCCTGGTCGCGGGCGGAATGAAAATGGTTGACGTGCAGAAGACCTGCAAGGAAACCGGCGGACCCGCTGGAACGGACGGCCAGCCCACGATGTGCGCGGAAAGCTGCGGAGATGGAGACGTGATAAAGGAGGACGGGGAAGCGTGCGATCTGGGCGCTCCCACTAATACCTCCCGTGATCAGGATCCCGGAGGGGAGGATCCTACAAAGTGCACAACGGGGGAGAACTGCGGCGTTGGCACCACCGTGAATATTCCCAAAGGCGTAGCCAACGCCCGCGAAACGTTACCGAGGAACATCGCGGATGATGTTCATGAGCTGCCGTTTAAGTGGGAATGGGAAGAAGAGATGCGCAAAAGCAACTGCGTGGACTGCAAAATCTCCAAGTGCGATACCGCTCTCAAAACAGCGGGTTCCGAGCTTGAGAAGGTGGGCATCGGGAGTTGTTTTGCCGTCCATCGCAATCCCGCCGGAAAGCCCCTCTGCGAACCGTTTGTGCTGGCATCCGCCGATCCGCGCGTCGGCCAGGCCGACAACTCCAATCCCAGCGGAACGAAGACGCAGATCGGCACCTGCCCCCCTTTTCCGGGACGGAACTACACCGTAATGAACTTGCGTACCGACGGCGCGCTCTACGTTCCCGGCAAGGAGGGCGAGGAGTTCCTGTTTGATGAGAACGGGAATTCCATCGTCACGGAGATTTTGGATGAGAACGGCAACCTGCTCGCCCGCTTCGACGGGGAGGAGCCTCCTTCCGGAACCGTGGATCAGAATGGGAACCTCCGTGCTTCCTTGCTTGTACAAGAGCTAGCTGCGGATGATGAGGCGAAAGATCCGTGCCTGACACCGGAAAAATGGGAAGAGCAAAAAGCTACCCTCATGAAACCTCAACCAGAAGGAGCAGAATGCGGCGGCAATGTGTGCGTAAAGTACGCAGAAGATGCTAAGAAAGCCTGCAATAGCGGAGGTGATTGTAAAAGTGGCTACTGCGCATCTGAATCTGGGGGCACATTCTGCGAGAACGAGAAGGTTGATGGTGCTAAGGATACCGCCTGCACTGGCGCATGCGCCACGAAGCGAGTCTGGCACAACACACTGCCCTGCGCACAAGGTGACGATGATGCGGTGAAGCATCCGGGCGAAGGCCCGCTGTTCTGCCACGCGCAAAAAGGCAGCGGAAATCCGACCTGTAAGCGCTACGACATCAAGCCTCGCGAACGGGGAGATAATACCATCATCATTATTATAAATAACAGTTCCACAAGCCAGGGAAGCCGTGGCGGGAAAGGCGGAGGAGGAGGCGGAGGAGTGAATCCGGGTGACGACGGAGGAGATGATGGAGGAGATGATGGAGGAGATGATGGAGGAGATGATGGAGGAGATGATGGAAGCGGAAAGGGCAGTGTCGGTTCCGGTGGCAGCAGGAGGTCATCAGCCCACTCCTTTCAAGCCTCCAACCCTCCGCTTCCTCCCAGAAGCAGTTCCGTGGGCAGCAGTAAGAGTGAGAATGAGAGTAAGAGTTCCAGTAGTAGCAGCAGAAAAGAGTGCTGCACGTACTCTGATCCCACCTACAACGCCGAGACGCAAAGGTGGTTCTGCGAGAAGGGAGAGCACATGGAAGGGAAGGGGATGTCCGCAGCTGGCAGCTGCCGCGACTGCAGCTCCTGCGGGAGCAGCAAAAAATCCAGTGGGGGTCCAGAAGATCCAGGAGGGAGTGGCAGCTCCGATGGCAGTACAGGGAAAAGTTCAGGAGGGAGCAGCGAATCTTCCGCCAGCAGCAGCAGCTCGAGCAATGGTAATTCCGGTCCCCTTGGCCCAATGTCTGGAGGGAGTAGCAGCGGCGATGCAGGAAAGAGCGGAGGGAGCAAGAGCTCCGGTAAGAGCAGCAGAAAAGAGTGCTGCACGTACTCTGATCCCACCTACAATGCCGAGACGAAAAAATCGTTCTGTGAACAGGGAGATATGTTCTCGGAACAAGGCAAGCCGACAGTCTGCCGCGACTGCGCCGCCTGTTACGCAAGCATAAGCAGCAGCAACAGCAACAGCAGCATTCCGGAGTGCTGCAAGTATGCAAGTCCCACCTATAACGCCGAGACGGAAGAGTGGTCCTGTACCAAGGGCGAGCTACAATCCGATGGGCGCTGCCGCGACTGCGCCGCCTGTTACGCAAGCAGCAGGAGCGGCGGTAGTGCAACGAGTGGAGGCGATAGTAGCGGCGGTAGTGCAACGAGTGGAGGCGATAGTAGCAGCGGCGGTTCACGAAAGAGCGGAGGGAGCAAGAGCTCCGGTAAGAGCGGCAGCAGCATCAAAGAGTGCTGCTCGTACGTAAACCCCACCTACAACGCCGAGACGGGCGTGTCGTCCTGTACGAAGGGCAATCTGCAATCCGATGGCCGGTGCCGCGACTGCGCCGCCTGTTACAGCAGCAGTTCCTCTTCGTCGAGGTCCGCGCAGTGCGGCAATGGGCGCATCGACCTGGGAGAGGACTGCGACAACGGAGGAATGTGCAAATCCGGCCCGCTGCAGTTTGAGGAGTGCTTCTCGAATGCAGATTGCTTTGAAGCGCAGGGTCAGTGCGCCAACGGCTGGTGCGATGACGGACTCCCCTGCTTCGGCGACTGGGACTGCGTGGATCTGTTTCAGTGCGTCTACAACACGCTGGCCGATCCTACCTGTGCCTCCCAATGCAAGTGGACGAGCTCGCGGTCATCCGCCAGCGCAGGGAGCGGCGGATCTTCCGGTGGCAGTCTGCAGGATTGCTGCAAGTACGCCAATTCCATCGTGAATGGAGAGACGGGAGATATCTTCTGCGCGGTCGGAGAACTGCAGCCGGATGGCAGGTGCCGCGACTGCAAGGCCTGTTACGCAAGCAGCAGGAGCAGCATCAAAGAGTGCTGCACGTATGTCAGCCCCACCTACAACGCTCTGACGGCAGAGTGGCTCTGTACGAAGGGGGATCTGCAATCCGATGGCCGCTGCCGCGATTGCAACGCCTGCTTCGGCGGCAGCAGCATTCCGGAGTGCTGCAAGTATGCAAGTCCCATCTACAACGCCGAGACGGGCGTGTGGTCCTGTACGAAGGGCGATCTGCAATCCGATGGCCGGTGCCGCGACTGCAACGCCTGCTATGCGAGCAGCAGGAGCAATGGTAGTGCAACGAGTGGAGGCGGGAGCAGTGGCGGGCAGAGCGTATCTTCCGGCAGCAGCAGCGTTCCGGAGTGCTGCAAGTATGCAAGTCCCATCTACAACGCCGAGACGGGCGTGTGGTCCTGTACGAAGGGCGATCTGCAATCCGATGGCCGGTGTCGCGACTGCAACGCCTGCTATGCGAGCAGCAGGAGCAGCATGCAAGATTGCTGCAAGTACGCCAATCCCATCGTGAATGGAGAGACGGGTCTGGTGTTCTGTTCGAATGGAGTGCTGCAGCCGGATGGCCGGTGCCGCGACTGCGCCGCCTGCTATGCGAGCAGCAGAAGCAGCAGCCTGCAAGACTGCTGCAAGTATACCTACCCCGTCATCAATGGAGAGACCGGCGAACTGTTCTGCAGAGACGGGGAGCTGCAGCCGGACGGACGGTGCCGCAACTGCAACGCCTGTTACGTAAGCAGCAAGAGTTCCAGCCGTTCTGCTCAATCCAGCAGCAGCATGCCGGAGTGCTGCAAATACGCGACCCCCATCTACAACGCCGAGACGGGCGGAGTGTACTGCAGAAACGGGGAGCTGCAGTCGGATGACAGGTGCCGCGACTGCAATGCCTGCTACAGTAGCAGCAGGAGCAGCAGCCGCAGTAGTAGCGTTCCGGAGTGCTGCAAGTACGAGAGCGCCGTCTACAACAGCGAGACGGGGCAATTCTATTGCCAGAAAGGCCTCATGCAGACAGATGGCCGCTGCCGCGACTGCAATGCCTGCTACAGTAGCAGCAGGAGCAGCAGCCGCAGTAGTAGCGTTCCGGAGTGCTGCAAGTACGAGAGCGCCGTCTACAACGCTCTGACGGCAGAGTGGCTCTGTACGAAGGGGGATCTGCAATCCGATGGCCGCTGCCGCGACTGCAATGCCTGTTTCGGCAGCAGCAGCGTTCCGGAGTGCTGCAAGTATGAAAACTCCGTCTACAACAGCGAGACGGGGCAATTCTATTGCCAGAAAGGCCTCATGCAGACAGATGGCCGCTGCCGCGACTGCAACGCCTGCTACGCAAGCAGCAGCATGCAAGATTGCTGCAAGTACGCCAATTCCATCGTGAATGGAGAGACGGGTCTGGTGTTCTGTTCGAATGGAGTGCTGCAGCCGGACGGCCGGTGCCGCGACTGCGCCGCCTGCTACAGCAGCAGCCGCAGCAGCAGCGTTCCGGAGTGCTGCAAGTACGAGAGCGTCGTCTACAACAGCGAGACGGGGCAAAACTTCTGTCAGAGGGGAGTAATGCAATCCGATGGCCGGTGCCGCGACTGCGCCGCCTGCTATAGCAGCACCCGCTCCTCTTCCGCCAGCCACTCCCGCACTTGCGGCAACGGACTCATCGAAATCGGAGAGAATTGTGATAATGGCAGCATCTGCGGGTCCGGTGAAAAGGCCGGCATTCGCTGTGCCGCCAACTTTACCTGCTCTGTTTTCCGCGGCCCGTGCACCAGCGGAATCTGCTCCGCCAAATCCTCCGTGCTCTGCGGCGGAGACGTGGATTGCTATGAGGAGTATGCCTGCGTCTTCGATTCCATTTCAGATCCCACCTGCTCTCTGCAGTGCAAGTGGACGACCAGTTCCTCCCGATCATCTTCGAGCTCCAAGTCTTCTTCGTATTCTGCGTATGCTTCGTACAGCTCTGCCCCCCCGCCCTTCTGCGGCAATGGCGTCCTCAATTCCGGCGAAGAGTGTGATGACGGAAATCTGTGGGATGACGACGGGTGCGACCGTTACTGCACCATCGAAACATCCTACCTCTGCGGCAATGGCCGAGTGGAATCCCCCGAAGAGTGCGACGACGGGAACCGGCAGGCATTGGACGGCTGTTCCCCCTCCTGCACGCGAGAACAGACCTATGCCTCTTGCGGAAACGGCATCATCGAATCTCCCGAAGAGTGTGACGATCGCAACACCACGGATGGCGACGGGTGCAACGGATCCTGCAACCTCGAGCGTTCCTGGGCTTCCAGCTCCAGCACGTATATTCCGGGGACATTCGTCTGCGGCAACGGCCTTCTTGAGGCCGGCGAGGAGTGCGACGACGGGAACCAGATGATCGGCGACGGCTGCAATGCCTCCTGCCGCAAAGAGGCAACCCACGGGCAGCCGGTCTGCGGAAACGGCGTGAAGGAAATCTACGAGCAATGTGACGACGGCAATCGGCAGGCAGGAGATAACTGCGATGCAAGCTGCCGGCTCGAATCCACTGTCATCACCGGAACGCAGGACTGCGGAAACAGCTTCCTCAATTCTGGAGAGGAGTGTGACGACGGTAATCGCCGCGACTTCGACGGCTGTTCCGCCACCTGTTTCCTCGAGAAGGGTTCCTGTGGCGACGGCGTCATTCAGCATGCCCTCGGCGAGCAGTGCGAGCCCTCTCTTGCACGTGATCCCGACATCTCCGTGCCATACGGCTGTGGGATGAACTGCAAATACACCCTGAGTTTCTGCGGTAACGGCCTTCTCGATCCCGGAGAACAGTGTGACGCCGGCAGTCGACTCAATTCTAACCAGCCGGATGCCCTCTGCCGTCTGGATTGCTCTCTGCCACGCTGCGGTGACAGGGTCATGGACAGCGGTGAACAGTGCGACGACGGCAACGCCAAGAGCGGCGACGGCTGTGATCGGTTCTGCCTGCGTGAAGGAGGGGCTCCTTTGGAACAGTTCGCCTGCGAGCCGTCCAACAACATCTGCGGCGACGGCATCAGAGGCTGTCAGGAGGCCTGCGACGACGGCAACAGAGTGAGCAGTGATGGTTGCTCATCGGATTGCCATCTGGAAATCCCCACAGGCTCACTCATTGCCGTTAGCAGCAGTGCGCAACAGGGAACCGGAGGAAAGAAAACCCCACAGTTCGCCACTCTTCGCGCCTTCACCCTCGCCACGTCGCGCTCCCAAACAATTCCGGGAAAAACCGGCCCGGCCGCAATCGCCGTGATGGCTGCCGGCGCCGCGGCAGGATTCTCCTGGATGCGCCGAAAGCGAAGATAACGAGACGCGGGTTTCCTCTCTCTTCTGCTCCTGGCATGACGACCTCATCCTTTCTCCGGCGCATTCTTCTTCCGACAATCCTGCTGGGAGCAGTCGTCGCAGTCCTTTCCTGGGAACCTTCGAGTGAATCTTCCCGATGGCAGGCGCAGGTTCTCACGAGTTCCAGCTCATCCGCCGTTGTGGCTTCGAGCTCTTTCTCCTCCGTCGCCTCAGTCTCTGTGAACTGCTCTCCGTGTACGAATGGCGGTTGTCAGGCCTGTAGCATCTGGGCGGATCATCCCCTCTGTGCCATTCCCCTTTCGGCCGGGGGAGGCTACGAATGCATCGCCGCCCCTACGGCAGGTTATTCCGTCTGTACCTGCGGAGCTTCCTCGACAAACCAGAGCAGCTCTCTTCCATCTTCCTCTGTGCCGCAGAGCTCGTCTGCAACAAGCCAGGTTGCCTCCGCCTCCTCCGCCGGCTCCCAATTTTCTTCTGTTGCGCAACAGTCCTCCTCCACCACGGGGGGCACAACGCCAAACGGGGCTGTGATCGGCCTCGAGGCCGGACTCTGCGCGCAGGTCAAGCCGGATCCCGAAACCGGCCAGAAGCTCGTGTACTGCTGTCTTGATGAGGGGTTCATCTACCAGCGAGAGGCCAACCAGGAAGAATACGAACAGTTCGTGGCTCTTCTCAAACATCTCGAAAGCCTGTCTGCCAAAGATGCGAAACCCATTTTCGAAGCTCCTTATGACGGCAGCGTCCACAAGAAGTACGGCTGGACTTCTCTCTGCGGGAAACAGATTCCTTGCGACGTCTGCTCCCAGGATCATATCTGCGGCAACGGAGTGATTGAGGCCACCGAGAAGTGCGACGACGGCCCGCTCAATTCCGACGAAGTGCCGGATACCTGCCGCGTGGACTGTACGCTCCCCGACTGCGGGGACAACGTGATCGACCTCCAGAAGGGCGAGGAGTGCGATGATGGAAAGTTCAACGGGAATCAGCCCAACCACTGCCGAACCGATTGTCTCCTTCCCTTATGCGGAGACGGCATCATCGATTCCCTCAGCGGGGAAACCTGCGATGCGGGAAAGGACAATTCAGATACCGAAGCCAACAGCTGCAGGAACAATTGTCAGTCCCCCCGTTGCGGGGACAATGTGAAAGATACGAACGAGGAGTGCGACGACGGGAATCGCACGGACGGCGACGGCTGTTCCTTCTACTGCCAATTGGAGAAAACAATCCCCCTCTCCTCCCTCCCAACGGTGCGTTGCGGCAATGGAATCATGGAGTCCGGAGAGGAGTGCGACTCCGGTTCCACTAACGCGAATATTCCCGACAGCTGCCGGCAGAATTGCGTTCTTCCGCGCTGCGGTGATCGTATTCAGGATGCCGGAGAAGAGTGTGATGACGGCAATACCGCAAACGGGGACGGCTGCACCGGTCAATGCGTGCGGGAACTCGTTCTCTCACTGACGAACGTCTGCGGAAACCAGATCATCGATCCCGGAGAGGAGTGTGATGCCGGCGATGGGAATACCAACATCCCCGACCACTGCCGCTTCGATTGCCGTTTCCCGATCTGCGGTGATGGCATCAGGGATACGCACGAACAGTGCGATGACCGGAACCACCAGGAAGGCGACGGCTGCACGAAAGATTGCTTCAGCGAATTCTGCGGCGACGGTTTCATAGAAATGGGCGAAGCGTGTGACGATGGAAACCTGATCAGCGGCGACGGATGCAGCAGACTCTGCCAGAAAGATACGGGATCACCGGTCTCCGCACTCATCATCCAGAGCGGCTCTCTGGCTCTGCGCGGTGCCGCCTCCAGCCGATCCTCCGTTGATCCGCTCCTCCCGCCGGCGCGCCAGCAGTCCTCGACGCATTCCGTCAATGCACTGCTCCCCGACGTGAATTTCCCCTCCTCTTACTCCTTCGTCTTCGGTCCGACTGCACAGATGATCCCCTTCCCCGCAGCCGGTTCCTCACTGACGACTACTCCGGGTTCTCCACTGACGCCTACTCCCGTTTCTCCCTACGAGTACATGCAGCAGCAGTCGGTCTTCACGACTTCGTCCCTGAATGACACCGGCCCCGCCGCCCTGAGCATCGTTGCTATGGGGGCAGCCGCGGGCTTCGCCTGGGCGAGACGAAGACGGAGGGATTAGGGATCAACGAAAAAACTCTTCAAGGTTCCCTACTACACTAATCCCCAATCCCTACCTACCACTTTCCCCCTGCCCCGCCCCCTCCAAATGAACCTCCACCAAACCCTCCAAACCCACCTCCCGATGATCCTCCGCCTGAACCGAATCCCCCGCCCATTCCTCCCCATCCTCCCCGCTTGCCACGCCGCCCCGGATGGCCAGGACGATACGTTTTGGATGCGATGAAATCGATGAGCAAGCCACTAACGAACAGCAACGGAATGGTCAGCCACCACCCAAAGACGACCGCGAGCCCGATACCGCACACCCCTCCGAGCACGCCGCCCAGCCACCACGACTTCGAGCGGCCGAGGAATACCACCATCCACTGAAGGAAGATGATGGCGAAGAAGAAGAGGAAGGCGGCAAAGCCACCCTGAGAATCATTTCCGGATTGCGCATAGCGATCGGCGGTGTATTCCCCGCCAATGTGTTTCTGCAGCGTCGCAATGCCCGCACGGATCCCGCCCGCATAGTCCCTGTCGCGAAACTTGGGGAGGATTTCCTGCTCGATGATGCCCTTGGCCACGATATCCGGCACGGCCCCCTCGAGCCCGTAGCCCGTTGCGAGGAAAATTTCGCGATCCGCGTACGAAACAAGAATAAGAATGCCGTTATTGTTCTCTTTGGTTCCAATCCCCCACTTGCGCCCCACCTGGACAGCAACATCCGCGATGGACTCGCCGCCAAGGGAATCCACAATCAGCACGACGATCTGGTTGCTCGTTTCCTTCTGGTAGGCGCTGAGCGTCTCCACAATCTGTTCCTGATCCTCATCGGAAAGCACGTTGGTCGCGGTCGTGTCCGTCACGTACCCGTCATTCGGAGGGACATCGAACGCCTCCGCCCGGGTCGCAAACCCAAGGACCGTGATGAAGACGGCAAGGCCGGTGATGAGAGGGCGTAAACGCATTACTGGACGAAATCCACAACGGGAGCCACTTCGGCGCCTTCGGCCGCTTCAAACGGATTCTCCTGCGCAAATCCGAACATGCCCGCGAGCAGATTGGACGGGAAACGGCGGATCGCGACGTTGTAGACCTTCACGGCATCGTTGTAGTCCTTGCGGGCTACGGAGATGCGGTTCTCGGTGCCCTCCAGCTGCGTCATGAGGTCACGAAACGCCTCCGTTGCCTTGAGCTCGGGATAGGCCTCGACGGTGACGAGCAGACGCCCCAGGGCGCCTTCCATGTTCTGGGCGGCTGCAAGCTTATCCTGACGCGATGTGGCACCCATCCACTGCGTCCGAGCGGAAGTGACTGCGATAAGCGTGGATTGCTCGAAATTCGCCGCACCTTTGACGGTATTCACGAGATTCGGCACCAGATCAATGCGACGCTGGTAATTGGTCTCCACCTGTGCCCATGCGTTCTTCACATTCTCCTGTTGCGCGATAAAACCGTTGTAGCCGCTCCACAGCCATCCGCCCAGGACGACGAGGACGACAATCAGGACAATGACCCAAGGTTTCTTGATCATGATGAGGAAGGGGAAAGACGGAGGGAGTATACCGTGGAACGAGCTGCCGCGGAAAGCATTCCGCGGCAGAAGGAAGACGGGAGGAATCAGACGCGAACCAGTTTCGCGGCATGCTTGCTCTGGACGCGCATCGTCTCCTCCAAATCCTCCTGCAGGGCCTGGCGATGCTCTTGTGCCTCTTTGAATCCTTGGTGAACCTCTGCCGCCAGAGCGGAGATCTGCTGCTGCAGAGCACTGATCTGCTGCTGCAGGTCATTGCGCATGCCCTGTATGTGCTCCAGCAGAACCCCGTTCGTGATGTCATCTGTCATGGGAAGGCGATGCTAGTCCGCCGCAGTAGCGAAATCAAGATTGCGTGCAAGGACAAACCGGTAGGGCTTGCGCGCCCACTCCTTGGCATAGGCAACGCCAATCCTCGGAGTTCGACGGATCGACTTTTCAGGAACCTCCACTCTCCTGTCTTCGATCCAGAGCCCGCTCTTCCTCCCTGTCATTTTCCCGTTGAGCGATCCGTTGATCTTGAGTGCCTTCGTGAGCTTGGCGGGTCCGTTCCATTTCCCCACTCCACGAATCAGAAGCGCTGCGGGATAATCCTTGGGTCCCGTGACGATGTTGAGCATCCAGTGCATGCCGTACACGAAGTACACGTACCAGTGCCCCGCAGGTCCGAACATCACGGCATTGCGCGGCGTTTTCCCCCGATGCGCGTGGCAGGCCTTGTCGAGATGGCCGTCATAGGCCTCCACTTCGGTGATCATGGCTGCAACCGTCTTGCGCCCGATCCTGCGCACGAGATATTTGCCAAGGAGGGACCGGGCGACCGTGAGTGCCGGGCGGTTGAAGAATGCGGGAGAGAGGATGCGCGCCACATCCAGATTGTAGACGTTATCTGCATTGGTGCTCATCGCACTCAAGACAAAAATCGGGTGGCTTACTCGAACGTGAATGGCCACACTTCGCCCTTCGGGCTTCGCGGGGCCACACTCCGCGTTGTTCAGCGTCGACAGATGGCTTGCCACGCGAAGCTCGCCTGAAGCGAGCGGAGTGTGGTCGGGGTGGTGCGACTTGAACGCACGGCCTCCTGCTCCCAAAGCAGGCGCTCTAGCCAACTGAGCTACACCCCGAAGGCACAGTGAGGATACACTAGACGGGAATGTGCTGCATTGTCCTCATGTCATGAGTATGCCAACAGTATTTCTCTTCCACGGCGTCGGAGGTCACTCGCAGGAAAACTGGCTCCCATGGCTCAAGAGTGCACTGGAACGGAAAAACTACGAGGTCATCGTCCCGGATTTTCCAAACCCGGATCATCCCATGCTTTCGGAATGGACCGATTTCTTCCACCAATACGACACGCTGATCGATGAACACACGGTGTTCGTCGGGCACAGCCTCGGGGGCGCATTTGCCCTGCGGCTTCTCGAACGGATGAGCAAACCCATTCACGCCTGCTTTCTCGTCGCATCCGTCTGGGGCGTCATGGGCAATCAGTTCGATCCGGTGATGCGTTCATTCACCGAGCACCCATACGACTGGAAGACGATCCGGCAGAATGTGAAACACTTCTCAGTGATTCATTCTGACAACGATCCGTACATCACACTGTCGCAGGCTAAAGAGCTCGCAAAGAATCTCGGCATTGCTGTGACGCTCGTCAGCGGTGGCGGGCATCTCAACGCCGCTGCCGGCTATCGGGAATTCCCGTTCTTACTCGAACGCATCACCGCTGCATCGTAAACCGCCGCTCATAATCCGCCTTCTGGTACGCCGTGCCGGTCCTGAGTTTCTCCTTCTCCGCTTTCTGAATCTGTTCCTCCTTATCCCACTGCGCCTTCTTCGCACACCAGTTGCCGAACCGAAGCGCGGAAAAGGTGGTCTTGCCCTTGCTCAGGCACCAGTCAATGCAACGATCCACCTCGGCGGTCATGCCCTGCACGCGACCGTAATAGCGGTGCACCGTCAGGTAAAAATGCTTCGGCTCGCACTTCTCACACTTCAGCCCCACAAGCGCGCAGGCATCTTTGGCGTGCTCCGAGAGCTTCTCGGCCAGGCTCAACTCTGCGCTTGAAAGTTCGATGGGCATGATGCCGGAATAGTATGGCAAAGCACTCGTGTGAAACAAGCTTCGCAGCACGATAGGGATGATTGGCACCCTGAAGCCAATGTCCAGTACTCCGCTCTGTTTCAAGGCGTAGAACAAGTGACATTCTGCCGCAGGACTGTACAATCCCTGATTAATACGTTCCCCCATCTCTCATGAAACGACTGCTCTCCTCCTTCTTCCTCACGGCACTTCTTTCCACGCTCACGCTGCCCGCCCTCGCGGCGACGCTCAAGGCCGGTGAGACCGTCAAAGTGACGACGCCGATCAGTGACAATGCCTACGTTGTCGGCGGGCAAGTCACGGTGGATCAGCCGGTCGCGAAGGATCTGGTGGTCGCCGGTGGAAACGTCCTTGTGAAGACGAACGTGAAGGAGGACATCCTGGCGGCCGGAGGCACGGTGTTCGTGCAGGGCAACATCGGTGGTGACGTGCGCATCGCGGGCGGCAATCTGGTGATTGGCGGCACCATCGACGGCGATCTGGTCGCCGCGGGCGGCTCGGTCACGCTCCTGGACGGTTCGTCGGTCAAAGGCGACGTTTGGATGGGCGGAGGCGACCTCAATCTCGGCGGAACGGTGGGGGGCGATGTCTTGGTGCGCGGAGGCGTCATCCGCATGGGAAGCATCGTGAAGGGTGATGTCGATATCCGGGCGGAAGACATCAGTATTTCAGGCACGGTGGATGGCTCCGCGATTCTGGCGGCGAAGACCATCACGCTCGATCCCAAGGCCAAGTTGATGCGCGATGTACGCTACTGGAGCGCGCTCGGAGAGAAACAGTTCATAGCGACCAAGACGCAGGTTCGCGGTACGGCGACGTTTGATCCCGCCCTGCTCCCGATGCAGGGAAAGCAATTTGAAAAGGCAGGTAAGCTCACGGCTGCGGGCATCATTGCCGCAATCATCGGCGTGGGCGGCTATCTGCTCTTCTCTGCTGCCCTGATCATCCTGCTCCTGGTGCTGCTGACGAAGACCTTCTTCGCTGACGCAGCTAAATTCCTCTCAAAGAAAACGTGGACGAGTTTCCTCTACGGATTCCTCTTCTTCGCAGTGACGCCCGTGGCGGCCTTGCTCTTCCTGATCTCCATCATCGGCATCCCCATCGCCCTCTTCATCGGACTCCTGTATGCCTTCGCCATCGTGTTCGCCAATCCCATCACGGCCATCGTCCTGGCACGCACGCTGGAGCTTCGGCGCGGCTACAAGTGGGGCAAACCGATGCTGATCCTCGTGAGCGTGCTCTTCTACCTCGCGCTGAAAATCGTCCACCTGATCCCGATCGTGGGCTGGATGGTCTGCTTCGTGACCGTCCTCTTCGCCTACGGCGCGGTGATGGAAACGAAGTGGTCGAAGTGGACGAAGGTGCGGTAAAGGCCTTACGGACTTTGCAATTGGGTAGCCGAGGTTCACGAACCTCGGCTATTTTTTTGAAGAGATCCGCATATTGACGCGACGGAGAAAAGCAGTAATATCGCTGTATGTCCTCACCGGAACAATCAACGGACACGGCTCGGCAAGAACAAACAGATGTGACGGAGGCACTCATTCGCGGCGCAGCAGAGGTCATGCATCGTTGTGCTGAGAAACCGCCGCTCTTTCGCGGTAACACAGATGCGCGGCTGAACCGAGATCAAATTTATCGAGTCATTGCAGCCGATCCATGTTATGTGGCAATGCTCAATGCTCTTCCCACGGAATCGACGCTCAGGTCACACTATCTGGCTGCGGGAGTAGGGAATGAAACGGACCCGGGTGAAGTGTATCGTCGTTGAAATACTGTAAGCATTTTACTTTCCATCTCTATGAGCACATCGGATCAAGAAGAAATGTGTATTCCCGGGCCGGAGCGGGACATGGATTTTGCTGTATTCGATGGATTTGATGTTCCATCATTCATTCGGGATCATCACGGCATTCCTGACGTTGCGAAATCCAGCCAGATTTCTGTGCGCGAGCGTCTTCGCGCGATTCAACAGAAAGTCATAGAAAACGATCCCATGACACAATGCATCCTTACAAGGATTGTTCATGATAGAGCACAAGAATCCAAAAAACCGAATACTGATGTCCTGCAAAAAAAATGACCAAAGGTCAGAGCTGAACTTCGCTGAACTTCAACAAGAATTCGGAAATTATAATGTCAGAGACGACCTTTAAATGAGCGCAGCTGATGCAGCGCGATCCCCGCCGCCACCGCGACGTTGAGTGATTCCTTCTTTCCGTGCATCGGGATGTGCACGACGGCATCACACAACTTCAGAAGTTCTTTCGGAACACCGAGCACCTCGTGTCCGACGATCAGGCAGACCTTTGAAGGCGGCTCGTACTTGTCGAGATCAACGGCTCCCCTCGCCTGCTCCAGCGCGACGATCGTGAAACCCTGCTTTTTCAGCTTCGCAATCACCTTCACCGGATCTTCCGCTTTCTCCCACGAAACGGTTTCTTCGGCTCCAAGAGCGGTCTTGCTGATTTCGCGTCGCGGAGGGGTGGCCGTGTAACCGGTGAGAAAAATCTTCTCAATCGCAAACGAATCGGACGTCCGAAAGAGCGATCCGACGTTCCAGAGGGAACGGATATTGAAGGCCAAAAGGACGATTTGACGGCTCATCTCGGCGTAGAATACACGCATGCTCATCTTTGCGCCTCCATCGGATTTTGCGCCCGGCACCATCGAACGCCTTTTGCGAGAAAGTTATGAAGCGATCCGACCGAAGCTTTCGCAGAAGGAATGGAAGAAGCTCACCGATCAATTCCGTGATTTTGAACAGGAAGTGGCACTGCATCCGGAAATCGCACGCTGCACGTTCATCTCCGTCGAGGACGGCATCCCCATCGGAGTCGGATCCTACGATCCGCGCAAATCCGAAATGGGCATCATCGGAGACAATGTCATCCTGCCTTCCGCGCGCGGCAAGGGATACGGCAAGCTCCCATTGAAGGAGATTCTGCGGCAGCTCAAGGCAAAAGGGGTGTACCACGTGCGCGTGAGTACGGGCGACCAACCGTTCTTCCTCTCCGCGCAGGCCAACTATAAATCTGCCGGATTCAAAGAAACGCGGAGATTTGTTGACGACATCTGGAAATCCGGCCAGATCGAGTACGAGATGGAGTTGTGAAGGCGAAGAATCCCCCTCTCCCTGACCCTCTCCCCATGGGAGAGGGAAGGCCAGATCATTATTGAGATAGCTCGTTGAACGTATGAAGCATGGAGCAACAGAGAGTACCCCTCCCCCGGCGGGGGAGGGCAGGGAGAGGGGCACTATGCCATTCTCTCCAAAGAACTCGCATGCGGGTTCGCAAAAACCTCCAGCACTTCGCGCTTCAGAAGGTCCTGCTCACGGACCCCATGGCAGATGTAGCAGATCCCCGTCTGACTCCCCTGCCCGATCGCCCCCGCTCCCGTATCCGGCTCGTCGCGCCGCAGGAGCGTGACGGCATCGGCCAGCGGGGACTTGGCTGCCGGCACAAGCTTCTTTGTGTCAGCCTCCCACCGGTAGAATGCACCGCCCTGCCGCACGAGCGCCGTCTCTTTGTTGGGATTGAAGAACGACAAACGTGAAAGAAGACCCTCCGGCTTCGTCTTGCCCGGCGCTATGTACTTGAGCTGTATGAGCTTGAGGCCGGGAACGATGCGGTGCGCCGCCTGCTCCACCGTCCGCTCCTCGTTATTCGTGATGATGGTACCGACGAAAATTTCCGTTAATTGCGGCGAGCGCAGCGGGACATCCCAAACTGCACTTCCCTCTCCCCTCGGGAGAGGGGCAGGGTGAGGGGCGCGACGTTCGATCCACCGCTTCATCGAGTCAAAATACGGCTTTCCATTCTCTGTGCGCTCCGGGTGCGGCATCAGGGCCACGACATTCCCGTTTGGATTGCACAGACCCGCAATGGCGAACTCCGATCCATTGGGCGTCACGACAGGATCATCCGAAACATGGCCGGAAGCATCGCAGTACGAGAACGCCATCTGATCATTCTTCTTAAGCTCTTGCCAGACATCTTTGTCTTTCGTGGTGAAGCGGCCTTCACCGTGGGCAATGGGCAAATGCATCACACCCTCCCAGTCCGCAGTGGCGCAACGATCACGCTTGCAGGTCGGCGTGATCCAGACCCACTCGTTGATGAAGCCGACTGCCTCGTTGTTGAGCGCATTGCGCGCCAGACTCATCTTGAGCCCGCGATCCAGAGGAATAAGCCCGCTCTCGACCAGGATCTGCGCGCCGTTGCAGTTGCCGATAATCGCCTTTCCGCGTTCGTTCTCCTCGTGCAGGAACGCGAGCAGCGGATCGCGCGCCGCCACCATGCCCGACCGTCCGCGATCCTCGTAGCTGAAACCGCCGGGGACGAAGTACCCGTCGATGTCTTTGAGCTTCTCTTTGGAATCGTTCCACTTGAAGAACACCGCCTCCATGCCCGCCTGCTTCACCGCACGCAATGATTCCACTTCACAGTTGTTGCCGGGAAAGGACAGGACGGCGATGCGGGAAAGATGCGGCACAGGGAGATAATAACAGATAGTCCACTGGCGCATTGACAGTTGCAACAGAATTGTTAGGCTAACTTTCCATTTCCCCTACTTCTATGAAGAGTGCTGAATCCCAACGGCAACTGACCGATTCCTTCGATCCCCATGGGCATGACTTTCAGGACTTCGTGGTCGAAGGCTACAACTCACACTGCAGATTCAATACTAAGATTGAGTGCCACCGGGCAACAGTGCGAAGGCAGGGTGAACAATTGCTCCTGCTGCTCGCTCATCACGGACACATGCAATACGTGAAGAAACCAGACGGCAAACTTGGGGAACAAGAGGCATGCGATGCCTGCCAAGCACAGTGGAAAGAGGCTGATCGAAAGCTCGATCCAGAAAATTGAATCAAAGTAATCTGCTTTATTTTAATTTGTGCCGAAGCGCGGGTCTCGCGGGTTCCCGCGCTGGAGGCACACCTTTTAGGGAAAAGAGAGCTCATGAGAGAAAAACCGTAGGTTTGTCTCTCATGAATTGGTACCCCCGGCAGGACTCGAACCTGCGGCCAACAGGTTAGAAACCTGCTGCTCTATCCACTGAGCTACGGGGGCACGTGACGGACTCTTGCTGGAAATTATACCAGAGAATTGAATAATCCGTGCCGAAGGCGGGCTTCGCCCGCCTGGAGGCACACCGCTTAAGGGAAGGATGGGCACATGGGAAGGAAACCGCTGGTTTCCTTCCCATGCAATCGCTATACTTTCGACCTGATGAAGTACAAAAGAATCATGCTCAAGATCTCAGGCGAAGCGCTCGCCTCTGATCGCGGTTTCGGTATAGAGCACAAGACCCTGCAGAAGATCGCCAAGCGCATTGCCGAGGTCGCCAAGAAGGATATCGAGATGGCCGTCGTCATCGGCGGCGGCAACATCTGGCGCTACCGCGACACCAAGGAAAGCGGCATCGAGCGCACATCGAGCGATGCCATGGGCATGCTGGCGACCGTCATGAACGCCGTGGCCCTGCAATCCGCTCTCGAGACACAGGGCTGCTACACCCGCGTGCTCTCGGCCGTGGATATCCCGCAGCTCGCCGAGCCCTTCATCCGTCGCCGCGCCGTGCGCCACCTCGAGAAAGGCCGCATCGTCATCTGCGCGGGAGGTACCGGCAACCCCTATTTCACCACCGACTCTGCGGCGGCGCTGCGTGCTTTGGAACTCGGCTGCGATATTCTGCTCAAGGCGACGGATGTCGCCGGAGTCTACGACAAGGATCCGAAGAAGAGCAGAAACGCCAAGCTCTACGACGAACTCACCTATCAGCAGGCCATCGAACAACATTTGAACGTCATGGATCAGGCTGCCTTCTCGCTCTGCGCAGACTCTAACTTGCCCATCCGTGTTTTCGACTTCAACAAAGAGGGCAACTTGCTCAAAGCAGCGACGGGTGAGAAGATCGGCACCCTCGTGCATAGTTGAATCACTTTTCCTAACCCTAACCCTAACCCTAACCCTATGACCTCACCGCGTGTAGCCTCCTTCGGTACCGAATCTGACAAGGTTCTCAAATTTCTGCAGACGGAGTTCAGCAAACTGCAGACCGGCCGCGCCTCTGCCGCACTCGTGGACCATCTGGAAGTTGAGGCGTACGGACACCGCCAGCAACTCAAAACCCTCGCCGGCATCACGGTGCAGGACGCGCGCTCCCTCGTCATCCAGCCCTGGGACCGCTCCATTCTGACAAATGTGGAGAAGACGCTGCAGATGGCGAACCTCGGCACCTCACCGGTGAACGACGGACAGGTGCTGCGCATCAATCTGCCCCCGATGACCGAGGAGCGACGCAAGGAGCTCACCAAAGTGGTGCAGAAGATGACCGAAGAGGCCAAGATCACGCTCCGGCAGCACCGGCAGGCCGTCTTGGACAAGATCAAGACGGAAGAGAAGGATGAAGACGCCCGCTTCTCGCAACAAGAGGAAATCCAGAAGCTCGTGGACAAGACGAACCTGCAAATCGAAGAGCTCCGCAAGAAAAAGGAACAGGAGGTGATGACGATTTAAGCCTGCAGGAAGACTAAAACCGCATGAGCAGAAACTTCTGCACGTTCAAGATGTGCTAGAATATCCATTCCTATGGATGTTCTGTTCCCCATCCTCGGCTGGTGCGCTCTCATCCTCTGCCTCGAAGGCATCCTCTGGGTACTCTTCAGCCGCAGATTTACTCAAATCTGCCTGCCCTCCGGGGATCACACGATCTTCCACATCTTCACCATCTGGAGGCTGCGTGTGATTATTCTGCTGCACACCGTATTCCTGCTCGCCTCCGTGATAGTCAGTCACCTCCTCCTCTGGCCATGAATGCGGCACTCTCCACCGACGGCTTAACCTTCCAGGGAAAAGATCGGGAAGAAGTATTTCAATTTTACTACCACCAACACTGGATCCGCATGTTCTGGCCGATCCTGCGATTTCTCCTCTGGAATATCCTCATCATCGGAAGCTGCATCCTGATGCTCACGACCGTGCAGTTCGCCGATTCCCTCACGCGTCATACCATCTTAACCCTCCTCATGATCTTCTTTCTCCTCGCGCACTTCGAATTCATCGTGCGCTTCTACCACTATCTGCTTTACGTGATCGTCGTGACGGACAAGCGCGTGCACCGCATCAAAAAAACCCTTCTCACCCTCGATGACCATGAATCAACGGATCTGTGGGTGCTGCAGGACATCGACAAGCGCCAGCATGGCATCATTCAGAATCTTCTCGGATTCGGATCCATCATCCTCGAGGCGCAGGATACACAGATACGCATCCACTTCACGCCGAACATTGCAGAAAAATATGTGTTATTCACACGACTCCGTGAGCAGGCACGTGTGAATGTGAGCCGCTTGGAAGAGTCTTTTCGAAAGGGAAAAACCCCCTGAAGAGTCACCAGAACACAACCATCATCCTCCGTCAGTGCACGTTGCTTCACCTTTGGGGAATGAAAATGGTACAAATCCGCTCCTTTGCGAAAAGTCTTCATCCTCATCGGCCTCTGTGGGCTCTGTGTGAGCGGGAATGCGCTCGCGGTGCAGGATTGTAACGATGTGCAACAGAAGAAAGGCGGAGCCACGGCGGTCGCGACCGCCGGTGGCGGAGCCGCGTACCAGAAGTGCCTGTACGACGAACAAGAAGCGCTCCTGAAACAGCAACTCACCGCCTACAAGACGATCATTGACCGTACGAAAGAATCGGTGAAGGCGCGATTCGATGCTCAGATCAATCAGGAAGAATTCTCGTGGAAGGACGTGGATCTGAGGATGCAAATTGAAGAAGCAAACCGTAAACTCCGCATTGAGCAGATTGCAAAGGATCACGAAGAGCAGGTGCAAATCGAAAAAAATCTCCTCAGCCGCCTGCAGAAAATTCGTTCGCTCACCTCTTCCGTCCACAGCAAGAAAGTGAGCCGCCTAAAGAAGCTGAAAGAAGCGGAATTGACAGACTATGACAATGCAGTCACGGAATACGAGCTCCAGATGAGAAGGCGGCAGATGCCGGCGCTCTGAGACAGCGCATGATTAGGACACACCATTTTCTCAAGTCCACCAGCGTACCTTGACTAAAAAACCATTCTCGAGGATCCTATTTTTCCTCCCTTTACCTCTCCTTATTATGAAGAAATTTCTTCTTTCAGGCTTAAGCCTCCTCCCGCTCCTGTTCCTCACCCCGGGAGCGCATGCAGAGAGCTACAGTTATGACTGTCTCTGCCTCTACTCCGATCCGCGCGGCACCTGCAGGGAATACACCTGTGACGCCTACCGTAATGACCGGCGATCCTACTACAATAACGGCTACAGTAACTGCAATAACAGACGATACAACTACAACGATTGCTCCAATAGCACGTATCGGTCCCGTTACTGGAATTCTTCAAGCCAGTACTACGGCAACAGCAACGACTACAACTGGTACTACAACCGCTACAACTCGCGCTCGAACTACTACAACTACCCGTCGTACAACGACGATTACAACTACCCGTACTACTACTGAAGCAGATCTTCAGGAGGAACGATCATCCAGCACCCTTGCAGAGCAAAGGTGCTGGGTTTTCGGTATTTGATTGATTATAACTAATATGTTATAATTACATGTTCTCCCGCTTCACCGGAAAATTGCTACCATGCAGTGACTCATGACGAAAGGAACACGCAACTCGAGGCTGACAAAAATCATCTGCACGCTCGGACCTTCGAGCAAGACAGAAGAGCAGATGAAGGCTCTGGCCGAAGCCGGCATGAATGTAGCCCGCATCAATCTCTCACACGGAACACGGGAGGAGCATGCCGAGGCCATACGACAGATTCAAAAGTTGAATGAACGAGGCTTCTGCGTAGCCAGCCTCATCGATACGCGCGGCGCGGAAATCCGTACGGGCGTAGTCATCCAGCCCATCCCCATTGAAATCGACCAAGAAATCGTCTTCTCGTCGAATCCGCAGCACGTTGATCCCCGAGGACGCACGGTGATCGAGGTGAATTACGACGGGTTCAGTAACGATGTGCGCGAAACCGACACGATCATCATCGACAACGGCACTATCTCCTGCTCGATCGTGTCGATCGAACCGGACGGCAGTGTCGTGGCCAGGGCGAAAGATGCGGGCTTCCTCGGTTCTCGTCGGCACATCAACCTGCCCGGAGCAGATATCGACCTGCCTTCGCTCACTAAGAAAGACTGGGACGACATCGCGTTCGGTGCAACGCTGGGCGTGGACTACGTGGCGCTCTCCTTCATCCGCAACGCAGAGGAAATCACGGAAGTGCGGTCACTCTTACAGAAAAAGGGCAGCGACATGAAGATCATTACGAAGATCGAAACGAAGCGGGCTGCCGAGGAAAATCTGGCGGATATCATCGCCGTTTCCGACGGCATCATGGTCGCACGCGGCGATCTGGGGACAGACATTCCCATTGAGGAGCTCCCGGCCATTCAGGATGAAATCGTTGTCCGCTGCCGCGACGCGGGAAAACCGGTGATCGTCGCCACCCACATGCTCGAGAGCATGAGTGCGTATCCCCTCCCCACCCGCGCCGAAGTGACCGATGTCGCCCACGCCGCCGTAACGCGCACCGATGCAACGATGCTCTCGGGCGAAACGGCAACCGGCAAGCACCCCGTGAAGTGCGTGGAAATGATGGATCGTATTCTTCGTGCTACGGAGGAGCACGAAGCGCGGCTGCAGGAACACCCCGAAGGCGTCGTACACAACGAGAGAGAGGCCCGCGCGGAAGCGGCGGTTACGCTCGCCCATTCCACGGAAGCCGGTGCCATCATCGCTATCACCCGCTCCGGCCAAACCGCGCGCGAGATTGCAAAATTCCGTCCGTTGGTTCCCGTGATCGCCTTCGCTCTCACTCCATCCGTGCGTCAGAAACTCTGCCTCAACTTCGGCATCTTCCCCGTTCTGGCGGCTTTCACCGATCCGGAAACCACCATCGCCACGGGCATTGCCGCCGCAAAGAAGGCTGGCCTGCTGAAGCCCGGTATGCGGGTCGTCCTACTCTCGGATGCGCCGGCCAAGGATCGCAACGTCAGCACCGTCCAGATGAGAACAATTTCGTGAGAGACAAACCTATGCCAACCATTCAATAAGCCGTCGCGAAGCGACACAAATAACGTGCCGAAGCGCGGGTCTCGCGGGTTCCCGCGCTGGAGGCACAACCGCTCAAAGGGAAAGAGGGTCCGCGGGAGGAAACCGCAGGTTTCCGTCCGCGAATTATTTCCACTTATGCCACGGCATCTCCAGTTCATCGAGGGGAATATCATCCAAAGAGACACCGGGAACGGATACTTTTTTTGAGAACGTGAAGAGGGTGCTGAGGTGGCGGCGGAACAGAATCCCCGCCGAGATGATGATCAGAAACAGCACTGCTCCGACTGCGGAAAGCGCAGTGGAATACTGCTCGAAGAAGGCAACGGACGAACAGACATTGGTACAATCATCTCCGCCGTCACACTGCTCGGAAGAATCAACGACGCGATCGCCGCAGATGGGCTTTCGGCAGGAGAGCCTGCAGGCATTGGGAAGTGTGTCGGAATTTGAGAGTCCGTCATCACACTCCTCTCCGGGCTGCAGAACGCCATCTCCGCATTTTTCCAGTCGGCAGCCAGAGCTGCACTCATCAGCGTCCGCGGTATTTCCATCATCGCACTGCTCACCGGCTTCCACGACGTTGTTGCCGCACGTCGGGAGCCTGCACGTATTCGGGCAATTATCGTCATTGACCTGATTGCCGTCGTCACACTGCTCTTTGCCTTCCACCAGCTCGTCACCGCACTGGGGCAGTTTGCAGCTGTTGGGACATTCATCGAACGAATTGCGGTTTCCGTCGTCGCACTCCTCTCCCGGTTGCATCACCCCATCCCCACAGCGGGCTCTCAGGCAGGAATTATTGCACAGGTCATCCGGAATACGGTTTCCGTCGTCGCACTCCTCTCCCGCCTGAACAATCGCGTCACCGCATCGGGCTTTCTGGCAGCCATTCGTACACGTGTCGTCATTGACCTGATTGCCGTCGTCGCACTCCTCACCCCGCTGCATCACCCCGTCACCGCACTGGGGAAGCGTACAG
>JAQVMW010000020.1 GCA_028703445.1 Candidatus Peribacteraceae bacterium | reverse complement strand
GCCATGCCGGCGACCGTCAGCACGATGTACTGGCTTGAGAAGAAGAAGAGCGGAAGCTTGAGGATGACGACGAAGAGGAGGGCGTATCCCAACAGCGCGATATCGGCGAGGGCACCTAAGAAGCGGTAGAGGACGATCATGTAGAGCATCAGGATGATCACGCCGATGAGCGCGGCCTTGAGCGAGGCTGCGAGCGCTTCGCCGCCGAGCGTGGCTTCAATCGTGTGCTGCCCTGACAGGTAGATGGGCGCCGGGATGGCTCCGGTATTGAGGTCTTGGGCGAGCTTCTGCGCTTCTTCGAAATTGCCGCTGCCCGTGATGATGGCCGTGCCTCCGGCGATTTCGGTCTGCACGGTGGGCGCGGAAACCAGGTCGCCGCCCACGAAGATGGCGATGCGCTTGCCAACGTTCTTCTTGGTGAGCTCTTGAAAGAGCTTGGCACCTTCATCATCGAAGGCGATCTGCACGATGGGCAGATTCGTTGTGGGGTCCGTCGTCACAGCTGCAGAGCGGAAGTGCTTGCCGGTGAGAGTGGTATCCTTCCAGCCGGTCGGCAGCAATGAGAAGAAAATCGTGCGCAAGGCAAGAGCATCTTCGATCTGCTGTATTTTGCCCGCTTGCAAATCCGCCATGGCGGCATCCGCCTGAATTTTTGCATCGGTCCCGCTGAAGTGCAGTTCATCAAACGAAGCGACGTCGAAGGAGCGCGAGACGGCACGATCCGCGCGGATGATGTGGTACCCGAACTGCGATTCAGTGGGCTCGCTGATTCCTCCCTGCGGGAGGGCGAATGCGGCCTGCTCGAAGGGGGCCACCATCGCTCCGCGGACGAACGTGCCCAGACTGCCTCCCGATTTACCGCTGCCGTCATCCGAATACTCTTTGGCGAGGGCGGCGAAATCCGCCCCCTGGTCGAGTTGTTTTTTGAGATCCTGCGCGAGCGCGAGCGCCTCTTCCTTGGAGCGCGTTACGCTTTCGCTCACTGCCGTTGCGCCCTTGTAGGCGATGAGAATGTGGCTTGCGGCCATTTGCTCCTGCCCGGCTGCGTATTGTCTTAGAAAGAGCAGGGTGGCGGAATTATCGCTCAAACTCACCGTTTTCAGATCGCCCGATTTCATCGACCGCAGCGTTTCCACGATGACCGGTTCCACTTTCGCGTCCAGCGGAACCTCCAGACGAGGGGCGTACGTGAGTTTGCGGTCCTTGGCCAAGATGCCGAATGCGGTCGGAGCTTCCTGCACGATGCGGCCGGTCTGCGTGCGCGGCTCGACGGCTTCAGCCAGGAAAATGCCCGGGATCGTCTTTTCGGTGACCTGGCCATTTTCATCTTGCTGCGGCACGGTGATGGAACCCTCGCGTTTCAGAACTTTGCCGACCGGAGCGGACCACATATCCTGGAGCCCTTTCGGAAGGTCTTTCTTAAAGAACCACTGCGTGTCGGTGTAGGCCACGCCGAGCGTGGAGCCCAGATCCTGCCCCACGACCGGAAGTGTTGCACCGCTCACCGTGATGCGTCGCATGGCCGTGTCTGCACGGTCGCGGATGCTCTGCTCAAATTCGGCGGTCGGTTCGGTAAATTCCTCCTTGAATTCCAGTTGGATGGTCTTTCCTACCGTTGCAATGCACTCCTGCGTATCCACGACGCCCGGGCACTCCACGAGCAGGTGTTTTTCGTCACCCATGTAGGAGGGTGTGATCGTAGCCTCGCTCACGCCGAGCGCGTTGATCCGTCGCTCGAGGACGGAGCGGATGGATTCCACGATTGTTGACTGCTGTTGTTTGGTGCTCTGCAGCTGATTCTCGAGGATGGCGATCTTTTCCGTTCCTGCTCCCTGATTCTTCAGCTGCTCGATTTCGGCTTCCAGACGCATGATTTGGTCATTGATCTCCTGTTCTGAGATACGGAAATCCAATTGCGTGCCTCCCACGAGGTCCAAGCCGAAGTGAAAGGTGGGTGCGCGCAGAATCGCCGGAGCCCATACTTTCCAACTGTCCGGAAGGGCGATGAATAAGAGCAGGAGTCCGATGATTCCTGTGGAAACGGGCCAGATGTAGCGGCGATTGGAATCCATTTGGGGATTGGGGATTAGAGTATTGGGGATTAGGGGAGGGAGAAGGTCACGTGCGTTCCCACATTCACGTCGTCGGCGAAGATGCCAGCCATGTCGGGCACCGGAATACCTGCAATGACAATTTCTTCTTTCGGCTCGGCGGCATCGATCGGCATTTTGGCCATCAACCTGTCGTGCACGAAGAGCCCCATGGTTCCTCCGGGATGAGCATGGAAGACTGCGGCGAACTTTGCGCGACCTTCGTCGGAAAACACGAGTCGTACGATGCCCTTGCCTTCCGAATCGGCGGCACCCTCTGTCCAGAAAATATCTTTCTGCGTGATGTCCGTATCCTTGAACCAGCCCTGTTCCTCGATGAACAAGTCGCCTGTTCCCGTGCTCGCGATCATCACCCTGAGCGAGTAGGGCGTGAGGAGTTCTGAAGTGAGAGTCGTGCGCGCCTCCGCATTGTTCACATCGAAGGAGAGCAGTACCGAGCCGCTCTGGGCGTTTTCCACGACCATCGGAGAAGGAGTTGCATCCTCGAAGCGGCTCAAGCGCCGTTCGATCACTTTTTTGCTTTCCTCTAGCAGGACTGTCCGTTGCATGGAATCCTCCACATCAAAGGTCAGGGAGAATCGCATGGTCTTGGAACCGCACCCGGCGAGGGTGAGTGAGAGTAAAACAAGCGGAAAGAGGCGTCGCATAGTAGAGGGAGTGTAGGGAAGGGAGTGTGTGGCTGCAATCATGTTTCGGAGGTTCTTCTGAGTCCAAGGGAGGTTTAAGAATAGGGATTTGAGAATAGGAAATAGGACTTCGGGTTCTGCTATTCAAAGTCCGAATCCCGATTCCCTAATCCCTTCGTAGTACCGTGCCTTCCCGCAGCATCTGTTTCGAGAGGTCAATGCCCTTCAACGCGCAGTGATCGTCGAGGATGCAATCCGTGAGGACACAGTCTTCTACAGTGCAGTGTTCGAAGAGAATGACGTTGCGGAGGGTGGAATGGCGGACGATCGAGTGGTTGCCCAATACCACGGACCCTTCCGTCTCCGTCTCCGGGCACGTTGCGCCCTGTTCCAGGAGCACGCGATTACCCACGAGCACGCGCGTCGCCTCCAGGTAGGCCTCGAATGAACCGATGTCGAACCAGGGTTCCTTGAAAGCCCTGAATTCCACGGGGATCCCGCGCCGCAGGAACTCCTCAAAAATCCCCCCCACGTTATCCGGCTTTGCCTTTGCGTACTCCACGACGACCGGCAAATGCGCAGCCGGTAGGATCGAAAGCCCCGTGCTCACGAGTGAGCTCTTTGGATGAGCGGGTTTCTCTTCAAACGTCGCGACGTGCTTTCCGTCGGGCGAGGGAATGATAGTGCCGAAACCCTGTGCACGGCTCAAATCCCCAAGATCATGGGCGGCAATGAGCGGTGTTCCGGGAGTGTACTGTTTCAGGAAATCCACAATCGAAAAGCCGAAGTAGTTGTCACCCGTCAGCAGGAGTACATCATCGGTGATGTTCCGCTGCGTGATCCACTGAGCGACGGCGCCAAGCGCGCCGAGTTTCTCGGTATCTTTGCGTGATTGTTCCACGAGAATCTCAACGCCTGCGTGCTTCCCCTCCAGTTTCCAGTGCTCGAAGCTCGGGGCGAATGCGGCGTTGATGCTGACCGTGATCCTTCGGCTTCGCTCAGGACATTCGGCTGGCAGATCCGCAGACAACTGTCCCAGCAGGTGATCGATGAGCGGTTTGCCCGCGAGCGGCAGGAGCGGCTTGGCGCGCTTCTCCGTGAGAGGCCACAGGCGGGTGGCGAAGCCGCCGGCTAAGATGAAGGCACGCACGAGGGATTAGGGATTGGAATTAGTATATTAGGGACATGAGGAGCGACAGCAATCATTTAGCCAGGGGAGTTCGATCTTGCGTACCTAACTCCTAATATACCAATCCCTAATCCCTATCGGAAGAACCATACTCCGCGTTCATCCGGTCCCACCACCGTCACAGCATGTCCCTCCAGCGATTCCACGCGCTCGTCGCGCGAAACAATGCCGAGTACGGACGGCAGCAGCATGTACGTGATGCCCCGGCGCCGGCAGGCGCTCAGTAAATTCAGGCTCTGCTCCAGGTTGCTGCACTGGATCACGTGCGTGATGCGTTTCTGCACCAGCGTCTCCTCCAGCCGGTCGAGCTTGCCCAGAACCGGCACTCCGTGGACTTCGGCCTCTTTCGCACCCTGTCCATCAAGGATGGCGACCGGCGTGAGGGGATTCAAGTGTCCGTTCAGTTGCGCGATAAACTCCTTGGATTCCCGCGTGAGTCCCACGATGAGTGTCGGGAAGCTGGGTGGTGATCGCCGCAGGATCATCCGCCGGATGACGTCAAAAATCAGGTGCCAGAGCCAGATGCCGCCTGCCGTGAGGGCGAAGGCTTCCAGCAGCAGCAGTCTGCTCACGCCCTGGAATGATGTCTTGAAGCGGAAGTAGAATGCGAGCGTGAAGAGTGCCGTGCCTACGAGTGCGGCGTACGCAATGTATGCAGCGTTGCGTACGGTGCGCTGATTGCGTGTGAGGGCGAAGGTGCGTGTAGTCGAGAGCACGAGGAGCCAGACCGGAGCAACCACGAGGGTCGTTGTCAGGAAGGGAAGAAACGGAAAATTCGTCGAGAAGACAAAGCCCACGCGCAGGAAGTAGGCCAGACTGTAGAGACCGACGAAGAGGAGGAGATCGGTCAAGAGCCAGAGGAAGAGAAGGAGGCGGGGACGCATGCTTCTCGTAGATTATGCGGATCAGAACCTTGCGGCTAGTGTTTCCTCAACATGGTTACATGGCTCAATGGTTACATTGTTCGCAAGCGTGTTCATTGGTTGTTCTAACAAAAACCCCGAAATCATTTAACCATGTAACAATTGAGCCTCGTTCAATTCGTTCTCTGTCACTGTTTCGCAACAACCTGCCTCTTCCATTCGTATGCCAGCTTCGTCGCGTCCCAGGGGACCGTGCCATCCCAGGCGGCGGCCAATGTTCCCGAAGCAACGGGGGAGACCGGAAGGAACGTCTGCAGCCATTTCAGCTTCGTCGCGAGCGAGGCATTCGTCATCGCGCGCTGCGTGAATTCCCCGTTGTGCAGAACGTAGTAGATGGCGCTCTCCGCGAGATCCTCGAACGGGTCCGATGCGGCGTATCCGCTCACAAAATCCTCCGGCTTTGTTCCCGCGCGCTGGTGGGTGCTGTCCGTCCATGAGATTCGATAGAACGAGAGGCTGGCGTCATCCCGGAAAATCGGTTCGTTGCCGTCCTTGAACATACTCGTACCGGAGAGAGGAGAGCCTGCGAGGCAGCCCAAGTCGAACACGTGTCCCAGTGCCTCGTGGATGAGCACCGCGCGGAATTCCTCATCGGGAAGCGTACCGTCGAGGATGATCGTGTTTTTGCCCGCAAGTCCGCGGCGATCCGGCTTGTCGTAGCGGACGTAGAAATTCTTGAGCTGACTTGTGCAGCTTACCGGCAGCAATCGCAAAACCTCATCGGCGATGATCTTGTGCCGCTCCTGGATGTCGGGCTGATCCACGACAGCCAAATAACTTCGTTTCGGTTGTGCCGTTTCCGTCTTCTTGGGCGTCTGCACCGCGACCGGCACGGGCATCCAGGTGCGCTGCTTCGACAAGATGCGCGTGCCGCCCCGTGCTTCGTGGGATTCAGATGGCCCGCCCGACTTAGGTTCAGTCGTTCGGGCAGTCAGGGGGAGGAGAGCGACCGTCGGAAGAGCTTGCGAAGACGTCTGTGCTCTTGCAGAAAGGGTTTCTTGTGCTATGCTGGCGGTCGCTCCGGTTGATCCGGATATGCTGACCGCAAGGGCGACGCCAATGATGAGGAAGGCTCTTCCTTGCATGTGAAGGCAAAAAGGTGTTATTTATACTACTTTTTTGGAGTGATGTCAATATCCCACGAATCAGAGGACATTGGGTTAAAGCCCAAGGGTGGCTCATCTGATGGTGATGCTTCTCAGGGAGGGTCCGCGGTACCGCTGGCGAACATGCGGGCCGGACAGCGGCACACCGTCACGATCGAAAAACTCACGCACGGCGGTGCGGGACTTGCGCATATCGAAACGCTTCCGATATTCGTGAGCGGGGCTCTGCCCGGGCAGAAAGCGGAAATCATCATCGTCAAGAATCGCGGAAATTTCGCCGAAGCGAAGATAGAAAAGATCATCAAACGTTCCAAGGATGAAGTACAGCCCAAGTGCGCTCATTGTCATGCATGCGGCGGTTGCGTGTGGCAGCAACTCTCGTACATCAAGCAGATCGAGTACAAGGAAGAGATCGTGCGCGAGACCCTGTCGCATCTCACGCCTGCGGATGCCGCCGTGCGTGCATCCCTCGCCGGACGAGTGCTTAAAATCATCCCGAGTCCGCAGGTGTTCCACTACCGCAATAAGCTGGAGATGTCGTTCGGTTTCGAATCCATGCGGACAGAAGAGAAGAACGGTCGTCGCCAGTTCATCGACGAGAATCCGTCCATCGGATTTCACCTGCCCAACCAGTGGTCCACGATCCTGCCTGTTTCGGAGTGTCACCTGTACGACGAGCAGCTGCCGAGCCTGCTTGCCGACGTGCAGCGGTTCATGCGCGAGACGAAGCTGCCGGTCTTCAACCCCAAGACGCATCGCGGGATGCTCCGGATTCTCCTGCTCCGCCGCGGCATCAACACGGGCGAACAGATGATCGCGTTCCTCGTGAATGCACGGAAGAAGGAGCTGGAACCGCTCTTTCAGTATTTCATGCGGTTCGGCGGGCGTTCGGGTCTGGCCTCCCTGCTCGTGGTGGAGCATCTGGGTCTCAATGACAAACCCGAGAGTCCCAAAGTGCACGTGCTCACGGGCAAGCCCACTATCGAAGAGAAGCTCTTTGACCTCTCGTTCGAGATTTCGCCTTTTTCTTTCTTCCAGACCAACACGCTCGGCGCCGAAAAGCTCTACCAGGCTGTCCAAGTAGCGGCGGACTTGAGTCCCCGCGACACGGTGCTGGATGCGTACTGCGGCATGGGCACGATCGGCCAGTACCTCTCTCGGTTCTGCGAGAAAGTCGTCGGCATCGAGAGCCATCCCTCGGCGATCGAAGACGCGCTCAAGAGCGCCGGCAAGAACCGCATCGGCAACATCAGTTTCTACCGCGGACGCACCGAGCAGGTCCTGAATGACCAGCTGAAGCCCGGATCCAAGTACAAGTTTAATACGATCGTCGTTGATCCGCCCCGTGCGGGATTGCACCCCGATGCGCGTGAAGCCGTTTCGGCCCACAAGCCCGACAAGATCGTCTACGTTTCGTGCAACATGGCCACGTTCGCGCGGGACTTGGGGGAGTTTCTCAAGTCCGGCTATGAACTTCGGACCGTGCAGCCGGTGGACCTGTTCCCGCACACGGCGCACATCGAGGCAGTGAGTCTGCTACAGAGGAAGTGATATGCATCGCATCACCCTTCTCTGCGTCGGCCCGATCAAAACGAAGTGGATCGCCGAAGGGTGTGCGCACTTTTTGGGACGGCTTGGTCATTCTATCCAGATGGAAGTAGTCGAAGTTCCCGCGAGCAGGCAGATGGATCCTCTCAAACAGCAGACAGAAGAATCCGAGCGTCTGCTCGAGGCAATCACAAAGAGGGAAGGAGACGTCTGGGTTCTGGATGAGCGCGGCAAAGCCATGACATCCACCGCCTTCGCGTCTTCCCTTGGTACACTGAGGGATGCGGGCCGCACGGTTATCTTCGTCCTGGGTGGCGCCTATGGACTGACCGATGCCGTCCGCAAGCGTGCGAATCACATTCTCAAACTTTCGGACATGACATTCCCGCACGAGCTCTGCCGCCTGATCTTTCTGGAGCAGCTCTACCGGGCAACAGAGATTAATAAAGGAAGCGGGTATCACCACTAGTGTTTCCGACTATTCACGCATGTCTTTCAGCAGAGAGAGGAGATGTTTCCTTGCGTTGAGATTGATCTGCGCAAATTCCACGATCACCGCACTGTCCAGTTCTCCTGATGATGACATGGCGTACAAAAGACCGGTATGCGGCGGCTTCTCCTCCTCCTCAAGATCTTCCGGCACTTTTTCACCTTGTCGCTGATACCATTCCGTGCGTGACTGACGTGCTTCTGCTTCTTGATCCTGTTTCTTCTGAAGCCAACGATTGCAGTCCTCCGGGTGTCGCGTTTGATAGAACTGAAACAACTCTTCTTCATAATCCGCTCTCAGATCTCCGAGGGATTCGCCGTAATAGGCGAGAATCTCATCCAGATTTGTTTCAGTGATTGGTGGCAGAGCCTCAATGAGAGCGTGTGCGATATCATGCCGAATGACATCGGCACTGCGGTTCACAGTACCCTCAACTTGCTGGGCAAGCCGCAGTCCTTCCAACATACCGTCCAAGCGTGCCTCCGTTGGATCCGTTGAACCATTTTTTTGGAGAAACGTGACAGCCTCTTGGAGCATTTGCTGATAGTTCATGACGATAGAGAGAAAAAGGAACCTAGTTTTTCAAAAAGTGATGGGACAGTCAAGGAATGACGAGTAGGAAGCGGGTATCATCACGCATAGCTCACGCGTGTGCTCCCAGC
>JAQVMW010000005.1 GCA_028703445.1 Candidatus Peribacteraceae bacterium | reverse complement strand
CTCTGCGATCTCGGGGGCGCGGTCGCGGTGCACGCGGTGGCGGGTGGCTGCGAAGGTATGGAGCACGCTTCCGCGGATGGCGTTGTGCATTGTGTAGCCGTCTTTGACGGGAGTGTACGTGTCGTTCTCGCCCCAGAAGAGATCGGTGGGAATTGTGATTTTGGGGAGGAGGGGAGTGAGGTCTTCGGCAGTGACCTTCGCGAGGGTTTGCCGCATCACGGATGAGGCTTGTTCGTAGTCGTGCTCGCGGAGAACTTTGTAGAGCAGTTTTTTTGCATACGGTTCCAATTTCGAAAGACCGGGGATGGCGAACAGTACGCGTCCGATGCCCGCCAGCACTTTGCCGACAGATCTCTTGAGTGACCGGTGGCGGATGCCCGCGGCGGCGCAGAGGTAGAGATGTTGTAGCTGGTAGCTTGTAGCTGGTAGCTGGGGGCGGGTGGCGAGCTTGATGGCGATCCGGCCTCCATGAGAATGTCCCAGCAATAATGTAGAGCACCCCTCCGTGGGTGCGTTTCTTTGCAACCAAGCTTCCACCCAGTCGGCGTAGTCATCCACTGACCATGGGCGGTCGGGTTCCGGTTCTAATCCAAAGCCGGGCAAGTCCGGCGTGAGGATCAGCACATCTTCACCTTCCAGCATGGCTTTCAGTTCCGCAAAGGATTCTTTGGATCCTCCCCAGCCGTGGAGACAAAGAAGGACGGGCTTCATGTGCGATCATTATGCCCTACTTTTGGCATCTGATCCTCGAAATCGCAGTGGATTCTTCCTGTACGAAGCTTCCGTACGATCCAATCTTTTGGTAGTCTTGCTCCCGTGTCACGGTAGCTCAGTTGGTAGAGCACAGGACTCATAAGCCTGGGGTCGCCGGTTCAATCCCGGCCCGTGACACCATACAAGTCTTTCAACTTATTTAATTCGTCCTGCATAGTCTTCGGGATTATCAGGACGACTTTGATATCCTCGCCTTTGATGATGACTTTATCCACAATAGCCTGAAGAATCTCGCGTTTATCCTCGTAAGACAGCCGTTTAAATTGGGTATCGTATTTCTCTTTCATCTCTCGTACTGACTCGATTTTGGTTTCCTTAGCCTCTTCCGTATTCAGTTGGGCATTAACTTCGGCTAATTCTTCTTCGAGTTTAGTGACTTCTTCATTGGCAATTGCTCGTTCGGAATTGTAGTCCTCGATTGAATCGTACCCCCCTTCGCGCCAGCCAGTAATCACACGCTTTCGCTTCTCAATGGCATCTTTTAAGGACTGCTCGGTTTCTTTCTTCTCATCCAATAAATCCTGATATACGGAATCCTGTTTAAGGATACGGTGGTAATCGTCAAAAATCTTCTTTGGATTCTGCAAGAGGTTCGCCACATAATCCCATACTGCGTTACCAAGAATTTTCTCTGAAATTTGTCTAGCATTGCATTTGGTAGAAGTCTTTGTCAGGTTGTTTTTATTGCATCGGTAGTTCTTGGTGAGCTTCGATGACCTGTATGGGATGTAGCTGGATCCGCAGAGGCCACAGACAACTTTGCCAGATAGCAAATATCTATGTTTCGCGTTATTGGACGGGGTTACTTTGAATTTTTCCCGCGCCCTCTGAAACAAACGGTCATCGGTAATGATTGCGGGGCATGTGAACATCGTCCATTTGTTCTTCGGATTTTCCACGACCTTACCCTTCTCGTTCTTAGAATTCTTATTGTAGTAATACTTTCCAATATACGTTTCATTTTGGAGCTTCCTTCTGACCGTCGTTGATGACCAATAACCAATGGGGTGTTTTCTCCGTTTCGAAAGTCCCTTCCGTGTGTGCTCCTTGTCGGCATTCGTTTTTACTTTCTTCTTGTTGAGCAGTCTCACTATCTTTTCTATCGCCCAGTCACGCTCCACGAACCAGTAAAACATTTTCCGCACCCAATACGCTTCCTCTTCACAAATGACGAGCTTCCGAGAAACACGTCTCTTATCAACGTATTGTTCTTCTATCCGATAGCCGAAAGGCTGCTGACCGCCTACATAGTTGCCACTTTCTGCTGAACTAAGCTTGCCTTCACTGGTGCGAATCTTGATTAGATTGCGCTCAAATTCCGCAAGAACTCCGAATATTTGGAACACCATTTGACCGACGGCGGTCGTATCAAAAGGCTCCGATGCCGATTGGAACATCACACCCTTTTCCGTAATCTTCTCTACTGTTTCAAGCAAATACCGCATGCGACGGAATAGGCGGTCAATACGCCAAACAATTACCACATCAATTTTGTTCTTCTCAACGTCAGCCATCAATTTATCTAGTGCTGGGCGATGAAGCAGTGACCCCGATTGGCCTTCGTCTCTGTAAACAAGCTTCTCGTCGTATACCCAACCATGTGATACCTCTCGCGCTGCAATTGCATGTTTGATGTACTTCAATTGCACATCCAGACCATATCCTTCTTTGGCCTGTTCCTCCGTCGAAACACGAATATAGGCTGCAACGCGCTTCTTCTGAGGAGCTTCGGTCTCGTTGCTCATGTCCACGATTATAAAGTCAAAAGTTCAAAACCCATAAGTTATTACTGAGGTGTAATAGCCTTCGTCGGGGAGATATTCTTCGAGAACGACGTGGAACGATACAGGCTGCAACGCCTGAAATAGCTAGCTGGGGACGAACAATAGCCGCTTCCTACCCTTGGAAAGACATCAATAACATCAAAGTAAGCACTCTAGGGCTGTTTTGGCTTCTCTAAGCCACAATTTATAATCAAACAAGAGAACGTTAGCCCCAGAGCTTCTAACTGCGTTTCCGCAGAATTGTACCTAGCTATGCCCTGTACGCCCCTACGTTTCCCTACAACACCCCTGAAGGGACGTGCTAAGTAAAATATAAGTTCTGGATGCCGACTACCCTTGTGGGGCTTCTAAGGGATTCCAACAGAATCAGCCAAAAATAGCCAAGATACCTACACATAGGTACACTCTCAGCTTGTATGGGAAAAATTGACCAACATCGTCGGGGTGAATACCTGCAAACCGCCTTCAAAGTTCTCTCAGAACACAACGATTCCCTTCCGCTCAGGGAGTTAATCGCAGAGATACAGAAGCGTCTGACCTTCACGGAGTATGAAGTATCTCCTCTCCCCAAGAGCGGCTACATACGATGGGAATCCGTGATGCAATTTTACAGCATTGATTGCGCGAAGGCGGGATGGTTACGAAAGCACAAGGGCGTTTGGTACATCACGGAAGAAGGAAAGAAAGCCCTGAGTTTGCCGCCAGAAAAGTTTATGACGACTGCAACGGACGCCTACAGAAATTGGAGGAAGATGAACCCAAAGAAAGAACCCGATGAAGTGGAATCCGACGAGGAAGCAATTTCCGAGGACAGAAGCACCGTCTTTCAGAGTGCAGAAGGCCGCGCCCGTGAGGAAATCGCCGAGTACATCGAAGCCCTGAACGCCTACGACTTCCAAGACCTCGTTGCCGCACTATTTCGAGGCATGGGTTACTTCACGCCTTTTGAAGCCCCGAAGGGAAAGGATGGTGGCATTGATATTGTTGCGTACAAAGACCCCTTGGGGGCATCTCCTCCGCGGATTCGCATTCAGGTGAAGCATCGGGCAGGGACACCCGTGAGCAGGGCAGAAGTTGGTGACCTGATTAGCAACCTGAAGAAGGACGGCTCCGTCGGCGTGATTGTTTCAACGGGCGGCTTCTCGTCGGATGCCCTGATGAAGATTCGGGAAGCAAACGAACATATCGAAGCCATAGACCTCGACAGATTCATCACTCTCTGGGAGGAACACTACGAATCTCTCTCCACGGAGGACAAGATTCTCCTCCCCCTGAAAAGCGTTTCCTTCTTGGCACCGGAGAATTAAGCGGTGCATCGTAGGGAAGGGCATTAGAAGACGAATACGAGGGCTTTTCGGCTTGCCACAGAAACTTGACGGTACCTTGACAGTACCGAATTGATATGTAGAATCACCTAAGATTTCCCCAACCTTTTATGGCAGAAGCACTCGGTGAACTCCTTACTCTCCAAAGGAAATTGCATAGCCCGGCAATTGCCGAGCATCCTGATGTAGAAGATGCACGACGCTTACTCCAAGAAAAAATCGAGCAGGCCGTCACGCGCATTGTCCCGCAACATCTTCTTTCCATGGAACGCACGCACGGTTGGTCTGCGTCCTTTGCGAAGTCGCTGGAAGCGTATGAACGGTTTGGTCTGTTTACGGGAGACGAGAAGGCGGAGAACGCGCTCATGAGTCCCAAGGAGGTACGGAACGCCGCTCCGAGCATTGGAAGCGTCATTGATGCCCTGAAAGCTCATCCTGAGTTACTCGCCAAGGTCGAGCAGGGATTTACCAAAGTCCATCCTGTTCCCTTCGGCCTTTCTCCGACTGCGCTGAAGGAGGCAATGGGCAAAGCAATCGCGCAGTACCATGGCGCAGGAAAGTTGCGGTCAAGCGACGGAACGAAACTGAAACTCGACGCGCGGGAGCCCGTCTGGATGTGGGACGGCTACAAAGATGCCGATACGAACGGTTCCTTGGTGTACTCCCCGGAGCGTTTCGACCCTCAAAATCACGGAGGCAAGACCAAGAAAGAAATTCTCGCAGCGTCGCAGTTCCCCGGTTGGCAAGTACTCCTCTTGGAGAACATGCGTGACATTCCGCGTGAGGGCAATGGTCAGGTCGTGGGTGGAAGGAAGCAAATCGAAGCCAATCATACGCCGCATGAGTACCTTGAACTGCTGCGCGCGGAGGGCCACGCACTCGAACAAGGTTTGACCCCCGAAGCGTGGCAGGCGCTTTTCCTCACGCGCCTTGCAGAGACCGATGGAGAAGTCCTTGATGATTACAGTTCCGGTGCGGCGTGTTACTGTACAGGTGCATATTTCCCAGCTTCCGGCGATGTTCCGGACGCGTGCTGGCGCCGTGGCGGCGGGCAGGCGCGCGTGGGCAGGAGCGGTGCGAGGTGTCGCTTTTCCGTTGTTGGTTCCCGTGCCGGGGTGAGGGTATCTTGATATTTGGTCTTTGACCCTTCTTTGTTCTTTCACTTTGTTTTTGCTCGGCGACAAATTTTTTTCGGGGTTTTCTGCGGCGAAAAGCAACCTGTCTCGGTACAGGCTGCAGCAAGAGGACGAAACTGACATCTAATCCGTATCGTGCGGAGATTCATACCTCATGCACCGGATGTCCTTCGCCTCACACATCCTTACCCCTCACTACTGAGTGCCGTCCATTCCCATGCGGGCAACCGCATAAAGGGGAATGCAATACGCAAGCCCATGCGATGCTGGCGGCTGTGGCCGGTTGGCATCTCTAGACGGGCGGTATCAGCGTAGGTCTTCCGGCGATGTTCCGAACGCGTACTGGAACCGTGGCAACGAGCAGGCGAACGTGGACAGGAACGATGCGAGGTATCGCAATTCCGATGATGGTTCCCGTGCCGGGGTGGAAGGTCAGGGTGCATTCACCGATTTCAACCAGCCGCCGAGCATTCTTCCTATCTCTTGGAGCGCGGACTGCGCTTGGAAAATCTGCGTTTCTCCGGCAGTTTTGAGTTCGAGGCAGAGACGCAATTTGAGGATTGCCGTTTCCTGGTGGCTGCTAGCACGGATGAGATACCCCGGCTTGAGTTGCTTCGGGGCGTTCTTCGCCATGATGAGTTCTGAAAGGCAGTCGAGCACGCTGCGTTCGATGCTCTGCCCGATGGAGTAACGCCAGCACTTCTCCATGTGGCTGGTGATGCCTACGGCATGCTTGTACAAATCGTAGGTGCGATTGATGATGGGAAGCGTGTCCATAAAGACGGATGTATCGGCGTTGTGGCGATGCTTTCTACGGTTTCAAACCGGAAAGAAGAACACACCGGAAATGGAGGAATTCCGTTACCGACTGGAAGAGAATCTGTTTGCGCTGGAAACTGAACTCACCCAAGGCACGTACCGTCATGGGCCGTACAAGGTTTTCACCGTCAGCGATGCCAAGAAACGGTCTATCGCCGTTGCTTCCATCAAAGACCGCCTCGTCCATCGGCTTCTCTACGACCATCTGGAGGAAATATATGACCCTGTGTTTCTCTTCGACGCGTGGTCGTGTCGCAAAGAGAAGGGACTCCACAAGGCCATCGAACGGGCGCAACACTTCTTGCATCGGTTTCGTGATGGCTGGTTCTGGCGCGGGGACGTTCGGAAGTTTTTCGATAATGTTGACCAAAGCGTGTTGCTTTCCTTGCTGAAAAGGCGAGTCAGCGACCAGCGCACGCTTTCTCTGCTTTCGGAAGTAATTGGAAGCTATGGCAGCGGTATTGTCACTAAGGTTCCAATCGGCGCGAGACGTGGAATACCCATTGGCAATGTCACGAGCCAGATTTTTGCGAATATTTACCTGCATGAATTCGACAGGTTCGTGAAGCACACGCTGAAAGTTCGCGGCTATCTGCGCTATGGCGACGACTTTGTCTTCTTCGCACACAGCAGGGTAGATTTGGAAACCGCCAGCAAGACCGCAACGGCATTCCTTTTGAACAACCTCTCTCTGCCTCTGCATCCTCGCAATAATGTCTTGCTGCCGTGTAAACGGGGTCTGCATTTCCTCGGCTATCAAATCTTCCCAAACGGCAGAAGACTCCCTCGTCGCACATGGAACAAATTGCTCCGACGGCTCGGCCTGAAGAACGTCGCAAGTTACGCGGGACTGGTGCGTTCTGAAGGAAACGAAAAACACGTTCGGCGTTTTGAATGGGAGACGCTTGCGTTGCTTGATACTGAAATTGTTCATTGAATATTGAGGGGAAATTATGGGAACTCCACGCCGCCTTCACCGAAAGGATTACAGCGAAGAAAGCGCAAGAAGCCCTTCCGAAGCCCCTGCATTGTTCCGTACTTCAAGACGGCAAGGCGTGTGTACTCGGAGCAAGAGGGTGTGAATTTGCAGCAACGGATATGGAGGAGTCTGAGCCAGCCGTGGTCAAGCGAGAGCGTCCGCTGATAGAGAACAATGAGCCACAGAATCAAGTGTTGCGTGCCGACACGGGATGCCCTTTTATTCATTTGAATAAGTGCCCGAGTAATGAGAACAACCAAAAAGTGATAATAATGCTGAGGCAGCCAATCGGTGACGTGCAGCCACCGTTACATCCCTGTCCGAGAAAAGAAGAATTCATGGCGTCACCAATAATCTTTCCGGCCTTCTCGGCGCGTGGATTTTTTAGTGAAGCGTGGCAGTGTTTGCATACAACCGCCTCCGCACGGATTTCTTCGGCACAGAAGGGGCATTTGCGAGTAGGGGCAATGTCAGTCGTCATATGCTTTCAGTTGGAAGGTTGGTTGAAGACAGGGGCTATTCTTTTTGAACCCAAACACCGAATACTCCGCGCGCACCGACCTCATTACCATTCACATCCACGAGACTAATGTGCGCGGCCAGTACATCTGGATTGGCAGCTTCCCAAGCCTCTTGCAAATTTTGGGCGGCTTGAAGACGAAGTTGATAAGGCATGATATGCCAGAGATTGCTAACGGTTATTCTCGCCAATCCGGGGATTCCGTAACCACCGTCGTCAACGTCCACTATCATGGACTCATCAATTCCATTTTCCCGTAACGCGAGAAGGAAAATGTTTCTCCGTCCTGCGGGAGATTTTAGATAGGCCGCTGCCGCCTCTTCGGCTGCCTGTTCTTGCGCTTGTCGTTCCTGTTCCGCCGCAAGACGTGCGGCTTCCCGCGCTGCCGCATCTGCTTCACGCTGGATGCGTTTTGCATCGTATCTCGTGTTCCCCACGGTCACTGTTTCGGTACGGCTTGCATAGCCCGATAACTGCATGACCACATTCACATCAGAGGTCTCTTTCTGGTAATCAACGTCGAACGGGAATGTTGCTTCCTGTTCCTCATGCACGGGTGTCCTCTTCCCAGAGGGGATACCGTCACAAGCAGTTTTCACAACCACTTCTGGCTTTCCCCATTCCTTCGGGTATTCAACTACGCGGCAGGGAGACTCCTCCCGCTGGTACGTTATAGTCTTACTACTTTCTACGGTGCCGTGACTGATTAAACCACCAGAAACCCGCGCAAGAATTTGGACGCTTCCTGAATCAATGTTATCGGCAACGGGCACCTCCTCCTGAAAGAAGCCGCCAGCTCCAAGGGTAATCGGTTTTCCGTTAATGATTGCATCAATAGTGCAAGGGCAATTTGCGGTAATTTTCACTGGTAATGTGAAACCGCTGCCGTGGAAGGTGATTTGTCCCGGTGCGGATATTTCGGCCATGACTGGCATGTAATGCTTATTTGTCAGCCATCCGAGGAACAGAACAGCACACGTAATCACAAAGTGTTTACTGTACTTTGGAGCCATACTGAAGAATCTTATTACCAGTCTAATAGCTTTCTGGCTAAGTGCATGGCAGAGCTTATAAATTATTTCCAACTCCTTATGTTGTGACAAGGAGAAGCTCTGTTTACAGTGTGTGCAGACATAGCCTTGAATTTCTTCAGTACAAAAAAGACACTTTCTCATTGAGGGAGAGGGGGAGGAGACAGCGAACCACCTTCATGCCAAAAGGGACAACCCAGGCGGGCAACCCGTACTCCATGCCTGTCGGCATGTCCTACGGCCGCGCAGGGTTGCCCCTTACGACGTAGGAATGCCATTAATGGCAGGCACGAATTAATAGGAGTACCGGGTTGCACTCCTATTATAAGCGTTCCTTTCCCCATTCCAAGTTAGAAATTCACCGCCTCAACCCTCTCCTGTAAGTCGGCGAGGCGATTCATGCAGTACCTTGCTGAGGTTTGAGTGGAGCTATGACCGAGCGTTTGACTCAACCCCACAATGTCACCGGGATTGCATAGCATGTACGCAGTAGCAAACGAGTGGCGAAGTTGATGCGGGGTACATTTGACTCCCGCCTTGTTCGCGTACTTCCCGACAATTTGATTCAGCGCAAGCTGCACAATCGGTCCACGCTGTCCCACGATCAACTGCCCTTGCGGCTTATAGCGTTCGACGTACTTCGTAAGGCACTCGCGGAGTTGGGCGTTAGCTGGAACGTCGCGGTTTTTATTTCCCTTGGCGTTGCGGATGTGGAGTGTGCCCTTGCGTTCGGAGAGTTCCACGTCCTCGACCGTCAGTCCTATTACTTCCGACGCCCTCAGTCCCGCCAAGAGCATGAGATTCACAACGAGCAAGTCCCGTTGATTCCCTCGGATTTCGACTTCCCGTAGGAGCCGTCGCGCCTCGAAGGGCGTAAGGCTCTTGGGGGCGAGCGGTTGCATCTGAAGCTGTCGCACGCCTTCGGCGGGATTCTGCTGGATGATTCCCATGCGCTGCGCTTGCCTGAAGAAGAGGCGAACATTCACAAGCCTTCTGTTGATGCTCCCCGGTTTCAGCCCTACCACCTTCATGCCATCGCGGAAGCTTATCACGTCCCTCGCCACCGCCCGCTTGAAGCTGAAGACCTCGCCATTCTGCTTGGAGTAAAACTCCAGGAAGTGCCGGATGTCAGAGGCCAGCGCAATGAGTGTGTGTTTACTACAGTCCCGCTCCAGTAGCACACGGGCTACCCTCTGGAAGTCGTAGGGAAGGGATGAAACATTATTTAATGAGTTTTTTCGGGGATAACTGACCGCCATGAGCGGATTTGCCATATATAAGAGGGGGGAAGAGATAAAGATTCATATAATTATGTGAATAATTTTGGGTATCAGTGGTTTGAAGGAACAAAGACCTAAAACAAAATTTTAGGTGTGGGAAGAACGTCTTCCGTAGTGACGTTTATGTTTCGTTGTCAACTTGTTCAAGTACCGTCTCGCCTCCTCCACCGCTCGCTCCTTCCTGACCGCTCCCGCTACGTCCCCGCGTCTGTTACATAACGAAGCCTCGTACCGTAGCTGTAGCCTCTTATCGTTCGCTTCGCGGATGTGTGTGAGCAGGGCAATCTCAGGTGGCGACTTCGACGCTGTATCTACGTCCAAATCTAGCCGCTTCTTCGGCTGGGGAATCATTTCTACGCCGTAAGTATAAGTTCATGTTTTACATGAAACAAGCACTCTTTGCGCTACCCAGAGCCATTTATACGTACTTCAAGAAGTCTTCCGTCACACGTTCCCTCCCTCCCGCAAGTTCCAATGCATGCTGGAACTGCCGTGCCCCATGCTGCGCCATCTCACTCCACTTCCCGTAGTTCGTGCGGGTCGCGTTGAACCCGTGCGCGTCGATAATTTTCATTTGCACGTCTGCTTGGGCTTTCAAGGCTTCAAAGTACAGCGTGGGATTCGTATCTCGTACGCTGTGCGCGTAGAGGGCGAGCAGTTCCACGGTTTTCTCCATCCCGCTGAGAGCGGCATCTCGAAGAGCGGAGGTGTACGCCATGACTTGCTTGGCGGTCATAGGACGGCCTTCGAAGTGTTTACTGAGGATGCGCTGCACCTGACGCTTGCTGCTGATGTTGCCCCATTGGTGGGCAATGTGAAGGATGGGCGTGGCTTCGAGTATTTCTTCTGATGTGAGGCCAGAGAGGTGCAGGGCGACGACGCAGCGATTCCGCTTCTCGATTGCCGCAAGAGTGACGCCGGATGTTCTGCCAGCCCTGTTTTTTTCTGATGACATTAGGATGGGGTCACAGGAGAAGCATTGGCTTCCATTATAGATTATCCATGACCCCACCCCCTAGAGAAAACGACATAAAATCATAAATTTCATCATACATTCGCATTTCATCAAATTCAGATAACTAGAAATCAACCTTGTGGTTTGGGAAATTATCGTCGGTTGCGTCGGTGCCGTTGGTACCTAACTCATCCGTAGGTTCCGACGATGCCGACGATATTTTGTCGAGTCTCAGGATTCGCTCGTTGCCTCTATACCCTCGTTCACAACGAATGCCAACTGCTTCAAGATGGATGCTGATGAGTTGCAGATGCCGCGATAACTTATTGGCCTTAGGTAAGCGTCTACCGTCCAATCCGTATCCTTCTAGGAGTCGAACTAGCTCAGTGGCACAACCTACCCAAGAATCCTTATCGGCCATGAACTTCTGAATTGCTGGCGCGAGCCAATCCTCACTAAGAACCGCATCATTCTGTCCAATCTTGTTCGCTTCGAGAGCAGCTTCAAACTCGTCCTGCGAGTAGCCAAGGGCGACGGCAATGGCACAGCCCCACTCCGCGAAATCGGCCATGCGAGGAAAGGTGGACAGCTTCACATGTGGCTGCACCTTCATTGTCTCGACCAGAACATCGAAGATGCCGCCGAGGATAATCGGCAAGTCTCGCTGAAAGCTCTCGTACAGTTCGCGCTCCGTCTTTCGTTGAGCGTCTGGGATCCGCTCCAATGAGAAGAGGAGACTTCTGTCGAGCAAGTCAGAGCGGGTGCTGGCCTGATTGACTCCGTTGAGAAGGATGCACCTTCGGAAGTAGTAAATTTTATCGTCGTCGTCGGTGTAGAGCACACGCTTGGAAAATCCCCCACCAGTAGTAGCACGGCATAGTGCATCCGACTGTTCGTCGGTGAGGTAATCAATGTTGTCATACGCGGCACACCAGTGGTGGCTCAACTGCTGAACCAACTGCGTCGTATCTCGGGGGAACGTGAATGCGTCCATTCTAGACGGGTCAACTATCCCCTTGGTAATTTTCGTCGCCGTGCTTTTGGCTGACCCAGGCTTCCCGTAGAAGACGGCAATCGGATGCGGGATGTGCGGGATGAAGCAGGACACTACATATACGAGATACAATAGTTGGTGCTTCTTCTCCGCAATATTCACATATTCCAAAAGCTTCTTGATGTTGCCACCCACCACTGAGGGTTCTGCTTGCGCCCTCTGGTGCTGTTCGCGATAGAAAAGAATGGGCGGCGATTCGCAGAGTTCCCAACCCGACTCCTGTACGCGCACGGCGCGGTTCCTGGTGTCGGAGAGGTCGTACCACATGGTCTTGGAGTTGCTGTCATATGCCACGCGATTTTGAAGCTCCACCTGCTCGCCGTCATACTTGGCCATTGAGGCCAGCATCTCGATAGCAATTATCTTGTCCTCGCTAAACAGTGGCTTCTTTTCACTTTTCCAAAATAGATGGTTCAGCCAGTCACGTATCGGGTTGCTCTTTGGCGAACATCGGAGCAGGGCGAAATGCTCCTTGATGGGCACTCGTGCAAAAGCTTCGTTGAACTGGTCATGGAATAACTTGATGCCTTTCGAGAGAGCAAGGGCGACTACCTTCTCCGCTTTGCTTTCAAATGCGTCGTCTTCCTCGTTCACATTAGAGGCGGCTCTTGCCTTGATGGCTGGATACTCTTCCTCAAACCATTCAAAGGTCTGTTTATTATTGAGACCAAGAACGGTCTGCACAAATTGAAACACCGAGTAGCCGTTACGCTCTGGGGGAAGATGGTCAGTCCCTCCGTGGACGAGATGGTTTTGCTCCTCGGGAACGAAGCATGCTTTCTTCTTCGATGTTCCCTTCTCCCAAAAATTCCTTCCGTCCGTTTCCCAGCCCTTCAAGGTACAGACTACTTCCTGAATCGGAATGAGCTTATTGATGCAGTGATAGAAGGAGATGGAACCTTCCTCGGCGAATAGAACCTTTGCCTCTTTCTCTGCGGCTTTCAATACTTTCGCGGCCTCTTTCTTGGATTCACAGAGATACCTACCACGCTCATAGGCAGCAGGAATGTCAGAGGATACTGCGTCATTCCACTGTAAGATTTCCACCTCTCGCGGTGGCTCGTACTTATAGTTCTTCGTACCAGGCAAACGGAACAATCTGGCAGCATTTACACATGCAGGGTCTAACTTATCTTTCAGTTCACGGGGCAAGAGCATCTTGGCATCATGGTGCAAATCAGTGACCATTGACTTGTAGTAATCGGGGTTTTCGATGGTCACTGCGTCACCGAAATAGGTGAAGTGCAATCCTCCACCACTGAAGATGACCGCCGACCAATTACCGAGGACGGGATGCTCCTTCAGGGCATCTATAATAACTTGTGCCGTCTGTTTGATGTCTTCGACGGTTCGAGGATTCTTCTCATCCTTCAATAAGTCGAAGTCGAGAGTAAAACCGTTTTTCTTTAGAATATCGGCGTCGCTAGCACGCCCATTCTTCTCAGGGCGTACGCCAGATAAGTAGTAGCTATTATCGGTTTGGAGCTTGGCGAGGACTGAGGCGCAGTTATCCTCGGTCAGTTCCTCGACCACATCCATTGCGGAGCCGACTTGCACTTTGCAACCATCTATCTGAAGACGCTTTACAAATTGCTGGATTTTATCGCTAAGGGAAGACATTTTCTAAATAAGGAAAAGAATAAAATTTCAGTCTTTCCCTGCACGAGATTTGGTATAATGGCGGCAGGGTTCGGGCATCTATTCACTGTTCAGAAGACCAGTCCTGTGCAATCAGGAAGGGTCTTCACGCTGTCGGCCCGTCGCGCGCATTGTTTGCGTTACACTTCCTCATCGCACAATGAGGAAGAAGCTAAAACGATTGAGATTGCTTTGATGATTGCTTCCCTCGCTGCCTCCTCATCTTCAATAAAGGAGACAGTTATACGTAGCTTTGGTTGGTACGGCTTGCGTCCCATAAGGCAGACGCGATTTCACAGCAACCTTCAAAAAGCTCAGACGGTGAGCTTTCACTCAAAAGTTCAGTGCTTCTTTATTGGCTACAGATAAAATATTTTCTTGAAGTCATCGACCATGCTAATCAAATCCTTTGTGGCCTTTATATTACTTCCAGGCAACATTTCATCTGCCAGCTTCCGTAGGTTGCCCAATTCGTTTGCGGGAATCTCCTTTGGGGCATGCTGTTTGCGGAGAGCTAGATATTTTTGAGCAATTTCAAACCTCTCATCGAACAGCATCACTTCATCAATTTTCTTGTACGGAACAACATGTGTTTTCATCTTATCCTGCAACATAACCTCTTTCAGCCACTTTAGCTTTTCCAAGTGTCCCATCACTTCCTTTAGTAAGCCGTCAGCCTGTGCTTTTGTTCGTGGAAGCTCGTACAGGCTGATGTCGATTGTGGCGATGCCATCGTTTTGCACCCAAGAATTGATAGTAAATTTCCCTTCTAGGGCTGGCAGATTGTAGAAAATCGCCGTCATCATTCTGTCTACATCAATATTCAACCCAAAATAATCTACGATTTCGCGCTGGACGTAATCTTGGATGTCTCCGTGAAAATATTTGTAATCATCTTTGACTGAAGTCAGCTTTTTCCATCCATTAGTCGTCAATGTCTTCCCTTTCCCAAAATTTCTCACGTACTCACCGTCAGCTAATCCCAGCATGTCTCTCGCATTCTGCGCCCGTCTGCTGTGCTTGGTGATTCTAGCAATTTGATAAAGCTCCAGTGCGTTCATGTGCTGAGTTTATCGCGTTTGAGGCATCTAATGTTGAAGAGTTGAGTTCAGCAAATTTTCCGAGCTGTGGCCGCAAGTACGATTCTTTGATTTGACAACGATTTTGCCAGTGAAAATAGAAAACAAAGATAAAATTAGTTGAAACATTTGTGGCACCATTCGTCGCTTTCGCTCCTCATGGCAAGCCATCGTACCCTTGGCAGGTCATCGTCGGTTCAACTTGTCCTGAACGGATGTGAAGGATCCCGGCCCGTGACACCATTCGACTCGCTTCGCAGTGTTGGGCTCACTTTGTCGGATGCGGAGGAATCACATTAAGAAAACTCACAGACTTTTTCTTGCCCCACTTTTCCATCGCTTCTAGGGTGAATGGCCATTTTCATTTCTTTCCCCCTCTTGCTTCATGAATCGCTCCCTGATTCTCGCAGGTCTTTCCCTCTTCCTCCTGAGTGCGTGTGGCACAGCCTCTGTCGTCACAGAGGAAGGTGCAGAGCAGAGCAGCTCTTCGTCCGTTGCCGTGCCGGTTGAGCAGGCTCCTGCGGTCGATGAGGCCGCCGCTCAGAGCAGCGTGTCCTCCGTTGCCGAGGCCGAGCAGGTTCCCGAAGTGGATGCGACAGTCGATGCCGAAGGCAACGTGGTGGTTGAGTAATTTTCTCGCAATCCCTTCGAATAAACGGGCTCCAATGGAGCCTGTTTTTTTATCCATTCCCATCATTTACTTGTTCGTCCTTCCATAATCCATATCATGGTGGTGATGCCAGCGAACAAGAAACCCGAACCGGCCAGGGAGTCACCGGAGGTGACGAAACTCCGCACGGAGTTTGATACCCTGAAAAAAGAGGCGGATCGCCTGAAGGAGATCGCTGGTCGCGCGCAGGCGGATCTGCAGAACGCCAAGGACCGGTTGGAACGCGAGCGGCAGGACGTGGCCAAGTTCGCGCTGGCCGGAGCGATGACAAAGATGTTGCCCACGCTCGATAACCTCCAGCGCGCGTTTTTGCATCTGCCGGATGATCTGAAGAGTCACGAGTGGGTGAAGGGGATTGTGACAATTGAAAGCGATCTCATGCGCATGCTCGGTGATCTGGGCTTACGGCGCATGGAGAGCATGGATCAATCACTTGATCCCACTCGCCACGAAGTCCTGCAGATGGGGTCGGGGGAACAGGGCAAGGTGACGGAGGTCTTCGAAGAGGGGTACGAGTTCAACGGAAGAGTCCTGCGGCCGGCGAAGGTGAGAGTGGGCGATGGGAGCGCGGCGGCATGAGGCCTTTCACCCGATTGCCCCCTTGAATGCGTTCCCGCATTCCTCGAAATTCTTGAAGTAGCCGCCCTTCGACCCGTCCGTACCGGCCAACGGCCGGGCGGGCTGCGCTCAGGGTGGAATGTTCACTGCTGTTTAATGCATGAGTGAAATTGGTTCCCGCGGTCTTCAAAATTCACGAACATTCCGTAGCTGGGGGAGGCGGGTGATAGGAGAACGATTGACGATTGAGCGATTTGGCGATTGGCGATTGGTAATTTGATGCTCTGCTTCGCCTGTGCCACAGCTTCCTGCATTGTCTTTGCTTCAATGATCTCCTTGCGTACGCCGGTTTTCTCCAGTGATTCCTGAATCCGCTTTCCGCTCTCGGGCAACAGAATCACGGTTTGTACTTTGGATTTCTTCAGGCGCTCCGCGAGCGGGGCAAAATCGTATCCGCGATCCTGCCCGCCGAGAATGATTGTTGTCACGCGATCCCCCAGCGCGTTGAGAGCCGCAATGGCGGACTGGGGTGTCGTGGAGATGGAGTCATCCACCCACTCGATGCCGCCGATCACACCGATGCTCTGCAAGCGATGGGGCAGTGGCTGAAAGCTCTTGATGGCTGCTATCGCGATATCTCTTGGAATTTTGAACTCCTGACTCACTGCGAAGGCAGCAGCGATGTTGCTCAGGTTGTGACTTCCGAGGAGCTTGGTCTCACCGGGTTTCACGGGGGCATCCTTCACAGAGAAGGGGATACGTTTCCCTTTACTCTCTTTCGCGATCTCCACCGCCCCCGCGGAATCGGCGGCGAAGAATACCTTGTCCTCTTTTGTCTGGAAGCGCGTGATGTGCTTCTTCGCCTCTTTGTAGGCTTCCACAGATCCGTGATAGTCCAGATGTTCGGGAAAGAACACGGTGACGACGGCGAAGTGCGGGCTCACGGTGAGATTCATGAGCTGGTAGCTGCTCATCTCCATCACGAAAATCGCCGCAGGAGAGGCGTCCTTCACGTGCGCGATGGCGGGTTCGCCAATATTGCCGACGAGAAAAACGTTGCTTGTTGGCTTGTTGGCTCGTTGGCTCGTTCGGAGGATGTGAAAGAGTAAAGAGGCGGTGGTGCTCTTGCCTTTCGATCCTGTCACACCGATTACTGTAGCGCCTGAGTCCTTGATCGAGTCGAAAAAGATCTGCGTCGGAGACGTAAGCTTTATGCTATAAGCAGCAAGCTCTTCGCTTGGTGGGATTCCCGGAGACTTGATGAGGACATCGAATTTCTCGAGATTCTTGAGCCAGCCGGGACCAACTTGTAGCTGGTAGCTGGTAGCTGGTAGTTCGGTTTGTTCCTTCTTATCTGCGATGGTGATCTCGCAGCCGGGAGCGTGCTCTTCCAGTGCCTTGAGCATCGCCTGTCCCTCTCTGCCAAAGCCGAGGATGCAGATCGATTTGCCATTGAGATCCTTGATGTGCATGAGGGGACGAGGCGGGAATTAGGGATTGCCCGCCCGGATGACCATCCGGTCGGACGGGGAGTATGAGGGATGAGGGATTGGAGTATGAGGGATGAGGGAAAGAAATTGCGATGGAATGCAGTGTTCTTCGCTCTGTCGCAGCACTGAGGCGATCAATGTTTTTCCATCTTTGATCTTAGGTTTCACTTCCTTCAGGAAGATCTGCATGGCTTTGGATTCATCAAGGTCGCCACGGTCGTGAGCAAGCAGGAACGCCGCCTTGGTCTCCTTCGGCGTGCCCACACATTCGAATGGCTTGAAACCTTCGAGGCCGAGAAGCTGACGGTAGAAGGGCTGGAGCGGCTCTTCGTCGAAGAGGTTCCTTCCAAATATCTCCAGGAGAGTCTTCTTCGACAAAAATGCGGCGAACATGGCGAAAGCGAATGCGCACTTGGGGCAGTGGCCGCACCAGCGGCCCTCACCCCCAGCCCCTCTCCCGGAGGGAGAGGGGAGTGTGTGTTGTTTGTTGTTGTGGTCACTGCTGCGGGCATCTATTTCCGGCACGGGACGAGCCGTGATCTTCCAATTCGTGTTACAGCTCGTCGTACAAGTGAAGTACTTGGGGAACGTCGAGAAGATCTTGGCGATGGAGAGCTCACTCAATGGCCGGAGCAGACTGAAATACTGCACGTTGGTACCAATGCTCTCTGTGTACTGCTGAAACAGGCGCTCGAATTCGAGGCTCTTGCTCCACTGGTGATTGATCTGTTCGCCCAGATAGTCCACATTGCCCTCCGATGCGCTGCGTTCGTTGCTCATTACGACAGCATGGAATCCGTAGAGTTCGGCGACGACAATACTCAGGAACGAGAGATATGCCGTGATAGGCACGTGTCCGTTGAGCGCGCCTTCCGCATTCAACTTGAAAAGTTCCGGTGCGAGATGACGCTCCACAGTGAGAAGCGGGAGGCTCGCAGTTTTCGCCGTCTGCTCGATGAGCGGATGCCGTCCGATGCGCAGTAGCGTCACGTTGTATCCCGCTTTCTTGAGAAGCTCCGCTGTGACGATGGAATCCTTGCCGCCGCCGATGGGGACCAAGAGACGTTGCCCGTTGGTTCGTTGACTTGTTGGCCCCCACCCCGTCCCTCCCCCATTGGGGGAGGGTGCCACGCTTGCGGGGCGGGTGGGGGAGGAGTGTGGAAATGCAATTAATCCGTGAAAGTCGATGTGATTGCGGAAGAAAAATTCCCCGAGGCCCTTCGTGTACACCGTGTTCCAGAAGGCGGCTTGTTTCTGTGTGAGCGATCCGGAGCGGAGGGCGATCTTCTTCGGCAGGCAGGTTTTGAAGTAGCTGATGCCGGCAATCAGGTGCAGGGCCGCGAGGGCTATGTCCTGCTCAGGGCTGGGCGCCTGCAGTTGATAGTCCGCAGGCAGCAGCAGCGTCTCGGTGAATTGCAGCTCGTCATCCAGGCTGTACCGAAGCTCGATTGTTCCTGCCTCGGCATCAAAGGCATGGGAATCGAAAATGAAGGAGGAGTACTGCTTCATCAGGAGGCTTAAGCTTACCTGATTTCGCTCTTCTCTGTCTCCGAGATTCCGAGGTTTACTTCTGGCATTCCTTCATCGTTGATGAGTGCGGAGAGCGGAAAGAATAGTTGGTGTGCATCCGGATGGAAGGCACGGAACTCGCGGGATGACAGTGAGCTGTCACAGGTGAGCGTGCGTCCTCGGATGGGATTTTGTGAGAGGAGCGTCTGCACGCGTTCAGCCGTTTCAGCACGCACCCATAGACAGAGGTACCAGCCAGTGAAGTCCTGACAAAGCTGCACGATCACATCCCCGCAATCGTTGCTCTTGCAAAGTTCATCGACCGCGCTTCGCATCCTGCGCCGCTGGTTTTTCCGTAAATGCTCGGCGGACACTCCTCTCTGGCGTGGTGAGAACATCAGGTGCATCGCATCTTCGGGCAGGTGGTCATCGAGAGGATCCATGGTGCTCGTGGAGGAAGGGGGCGCAGCGTACGCTCCCTGCTCGCAGGAGGCAAACATTGGTCAGTCTTGTACTCCCTTCTAAAAATACTACAACATTCCCTGTGTATTCATTCGCCTCGGCGCAGCAGAAGCTCCCCGCAGGGAGCGAAGGCTGGTGCCATGGGAGGGACTTGAACCCTCAATCCCTTGCGGGAACGCGATTTTGAGTCGCGCGCGTATACCATTCCGCCACCATGGCAAGGTGCCAAATATATGTCGAGTGAAACGTCACCCAATTCCCTGCCCCTTCTTAAGAGCGGAGCGAGGAGCGAAGGGGGGCGCCACTCCGGCACAGTCCTATTGTACTGCGTTCGTTCCCGTCCCGGAAGCGAGCAGTTTCACGACTTCCTGATCCTCCACCTGCGGAAAATCCTCGTACCACTGTCCCACCGCTTCGAAGGGGTCGGGTGTCGCGAGCACCACCACGTCGTCCGCCTTCTCCGTGAGTTTCACGGCGGTATCCGGCGGGCTCACCGGAAGGGCGACGATGATCTTTCGCACCTTATATGTGCGCAGGTCGTCGATGGCGGCGAACAGGCTCGCTCCCGTGGCTGCGCCGTCATCGACGAGGATGACGGTCATGCCGCTCAAATCCGGCCGGGTGCGAACGGCGTAGACCTCCTTGCGGCGCTTCAGTTCCTCCATCTCCTCCTCGATGATCGGTTCCATGTCTTCCCACGTGATGCCGCTCATCCGCATGGAAGATTCGTCGAGGAAGGTTCCGCCGCCCTCGGCAATCGCGCCGAGCGCGAATTCGCGATGGGCGGGGTGGCCCAATTTCCGGACCACGAGCGGGAAGAGCGGAAGTTTCAGGGTGTCTGCAATCGCTTTCCCGACGACGACGCCGCCGCGCACGAGGGCGAGGATCAGAACACCCTTTTTTCCGGCGTACGAGCGGAGGGATGCGGCGAGTTTAAGTCCGGCATCCGTGCGTGAGGGGAAGGGAAGATGGGCCATGGACCCAGTATACCGCGATAGTTGCCTGCTGGTCGGAGGAGGGGTTGAATGAAGGCCTATGGCCTCCACTCCCTTCTCCCGTTTCCAATCGACCCTTACTGCCGTGCTCGAAAAGCTCAAGCCCACAACTGAGGAGCGCAAACTTCTCTCCGAGCCGCAGCACGTCCATCAAACGAAGATAGCGCTCAAGCGCGACGATGGAACGATGGTCGAGTATCCCGCGTTTCGCGTGCAGTTCAACAATGCCCGCGGTCCGTACAAAGGGGGCATCCGCTACCACCCCGCCGCGGACTTGGACGAAGTAAAGGCGCTTGCCGCGCTCATGGCGCTCAAGACCGCCGTGGTGGGGATCCCCTTCGGCGGGGCCAAGGGCGGTATCCAGATGGATCCGAAGAAGCTCAGCAAGAGAGAGTTGCAGGAGGTCTCTCGTGCCTACGTCCGTGCGTTCGTGAAACAGATGGGGCCGGATATCGACGTTCCGGCGCCCGACGTGAACACCACGCCCTTTGTCATGGCGTGGATGCGCGACGAGTTCGAAAAGCAGACCAATTCCTACAGTCCCGCGTTCATCACGGGCAAACCCATGGCGTTCGGCGGCTCACTGGGGCGCGATACGGCGACGGCGCGCGGGGGATTTTTCCTCCTGCAGGAGCTTATCGACCGTCAGGCGCTCGATCCTGCGGAGCTGAAGGTGGCCATTCAGGGGTTCGGCAACGTCGGCGGGACGATGGCGCATTTCCTCCACAACGCGGGGTACACCATCGTTTCGCTCTCCGATTCGCAGGGCGGCATCTACAGTGCGGAGGGCATCGATCCGGTGCGCATCGAGAAGTACAAGCGCAAGACCGGCTCCGTGACGGGCGAGTATTGCGAGGGTTCGGTGTGCGATATCCAGAAGATGAAGATGGATGGGGTGACGAAGGTCACGAACGAACAACTGTTGGAGTTGCCCTGTGACATCCTCATTCCGGCGGCACTGGATAACGTCATCACGGAGAAGAATGCCGACCGCATTCAGGCCCGGTACATCCTCGAACTCGCCAATGGTCCCACCACACCCGAGGCGGATCAAATCCTCGAGAAGAAGGGGATCCGTGTCATTCCCGATATCCTTTCCAATGCCGGCGGCGTCACCGTAAGCTACTTCGAGTGGGTGCAGGGCAGGAGCGGCGAGCAGTGGACGGCGGAGCGTGTGGATAGTGAGCTCAAGCGCGTCATGCTCGACGCGTACAAGGCGGTGCGGAGAACGGCGTACCGGGAGAAAATGAGTTACCGGCATGCGGCGTTCGCGGTAGCACTCAAGAGAATCCTTGATGCGATGAGAGCGAGGGGGTGGGTTGCATAGAGCATCTTGGGAGTGGAAAGTGGATAGTGCAAAGTGGAAAGTGGTTGGAGGACAGGATCGTCGCTATACTTTCCACTATCCACTTTCAACCTTCCACTTCTATGTTCGATGTTGCCATCATCGGCCTCGGGGCCGCAGGATACACTGCCGCAATCTATGCGGCTCGGTACAAGCTTTCAACCCTGCTCGTCGGGGAGGAGGAGGGCGGCATGGGGATTACGGCCGCGGAGGTGGGCAACTGGCCCGGCGATATCGCAATGACTGGTCCGGAACTCATGGAGCGGATGAAGAAGCATGCGCTTAGTTTCACCGAGGTGACGATGAAGCAGGGGAGAGTTTCGAAGGTGGAAAGATTGGGAGGGAAGGGAAGTAAGGAAGGTAAAGAAGGTAAAGAAGGTAAGGAAGGTGGTTTCCGCCTGACGTTCGGCGATGGCAAGGTGGAGGAGGCCAAGACGGTGATCTTCGCCACCGGCTCTAACAAGCGCCATCTCAATGTTCCCGGTGAGAAGGAATTCGCCGGCAGGGGTGTGTCGTACTGCGCCACGTGCGATGCCTTCTTTTTCAAGGGTAAGACGGTGGCCGTTGTCGGGGGAGGGGACGCGGCCGTGGAAGGCGCGGCGATCCTCTCGCAGGTCGTAAAGAAGCTCTACATGATTCACCGGCGAAGCGAGTTTCGAGCCGAGCCGTACTGGGTGAACAAGTGCAAAGAGAAGAGCAATGTCGTCTTCGTCCTCGGGCGACAGGTGAAAGAGATCAAAGGTGATCATGGTTCGACTCCGCTCACCACAGGAAAGGTCACGGGGCTCGTTCTCGATCAACCTTTTGAGGGGTCTGATCAGCTGACTGTCGATGGTGTCTTTGTCGAGATCGGCGCGACTCCGGCGGTGGAATTGCCTCAGGCACTCGGTTGCGCACTGGATGAATGCGGCTACCTCAAAGTTGATGCTTCTATGCAGACGAGTGTTCCCGGAGCTTTCGCCGCCGGTGATGTTTCTGGCGGCAGCAATCACTTCGCACAGTTCGTGACGGCGGCGGGGGAGGGGGCGGTGGCTGTTTTCGGGGTGTTTAGTTTTCTACAAGGATGAGAGTGAAGGTGCAGAGCTTGTTAGCTGGTCAGCTTTCTAGCCTGTTCGTTGTTGAGAATTGGATGGGGCGGAAAAGGAAACAAATAACCCAACAAGCGAACAAACCAACAACCCAACAAGCTTCCGAATACTTTCCTTTTTCTTGCAATTCCTTAACACCATCAGTAGCCTACCGCCGTTATGCCAAGAGGAAAGCGCACCGTCTTCACCGTTCTTTGCCCGGAATCGGGCAACAGAGTGGGAACCATCCGTTTCCACAAGCAGGATAAAACCGGCGTGGCCTGGAAGGAGCACGCAGGCAAACTCAAGAAGTACTGCTCCGTGTGCCGCAAGCACGTGAAGCCGAAATTGAAGGAGGAGAGACATTCGAAATGAAGGCAGAAAGGTAAGGAAGGTTTTGTGTTGTTTTTCTTTCCCCCTCACCCGGCGCTTCACGCCTCCCTCTCCCGGCGGGAGAGGGAAGGGAGAGGGGCTGGTGTCTGCTATGCTTGTGCTATGAAGGAAGTCTATCGTCAGTGCGCGTCCGTCGTTGTTTTTCGGCGCGGGGCAAACGGCATGGAAGTGTTGCTGCTCCGAAAGCCGCGCAAGAACGATGCCTGGCAGCTGCCGCAGGGCGGCGTGGAGGCCGGGGAGAGCACGGAGGTGGCTGCATTGCGCGAGCTCAAGGAAGAAGCGGGGATCACCGCGCGCCTGCTCGGTAATAGCGAGCGTATCTACCAGTACGATTACCCGCCCTCCTATCGCCGCTTCCGTCCGGATCATGTGAAGGGACAGCAGATCAGGTTCGTGTTCGCTGAGGCCGAGCCGGATGTACAGATCGCCGTGGACGGCAGAGAGATCAACGATTTCATCTGGGTGACGGAGGCCGACCTGACCAGGTACATCAAGCGCAAAGAGTACCGAGAGATCATTCGTTCCCTCATGGGCGAAGGCAATCTGCTACGCTAATGCTCCATGCGCCTTCAGTCGCTCACGCTCCAGCAGTTCCGGTCATATCCCTCTCTCGAGATTGCGTTCGGGGAAAGGGATTTGCACGTGCTGCAGGGTCCGAATGCCGCAGGAAAGACGAATTTGCTCGAAGCTGTGGCGATCCTCTCGAGCGGCCGCTCCTTCCTCGGCGCGGAGGAGGATGACCTCATGACATGGGGGACCGATCACTACCGCATCCGGGCTGAAGTTCGGTCTGATGTGGGGGAGGGAAGGACAATCGAAGTGGTGAGTCAGCGACTTCCCCGCCGTGCGCGTGCGGGATTCGTGAATGACGTGCGCCTGCCGATCGGCCGGCTCACGGGGGTCTTGCCTGCCATTTCATTCCTCCCGCAGGATCTTTCGCTCTTCCTGGGCTCTCCATCGCGGCGTCGCGACCTCCTCAATGACCTTTTGGTTCAGGTCTCGCCCGCATTCGCCGCCAGTCTCGCGACGTACCAGAAACTGCTCAAGCAGCGGAATGCCTTACTGCGCCGCATCCGGGAGGGGACCGGACGGACACAGGATCTTGTCGTGTGGGAGGAGGGACTGGCGCGGGAGGGCGCGGTGATCACGTTTTCGCACCTGGAGCTCCTCAAGGTGCTGCAATTGTCGCTCGAGGAGGAACTCCGCGCGCTCGGGGAATCGTGGCAGGAGGTTCGACTCGCCTACGATCGTCACCCTTCGGCACGCTCAGGGTCTTCGCTATCGCTCGATGGACGGGCGACGACCCGGGAGGGGATCGAAGCGGAGCTCAAGCATGACCTCCTGCACTTCCGCGAGCGGGATCTGCTCATCGGGTCCACGACCATCGGTCCGCACCGAAGCGACTGGCGCATCGATGCGGATGGCCGTTCGCTCGCCTCGTTCGCCTCGCGCGGGCAGCAACGTACGGCCGTGCTTGCACTCCTCTTCCTGCAGGTGTCGTACATGGAGGTCCGGCGCGGCGAAAAACCTCTGATTCTCCTCGATGATGTCTTCTCGGAGCTCGATTCTGTCCACCAGGAGCGGCTGATGGCATCGTTCAAGGGGCATCAGGTGCTCCTCACGACGACGCACGTTCCTCCCTCCCTCGCCGGTGCAAAGCTCTGGGTGGTCGGAGAAGGGAAGGTGATGGAACAGGGCGTAGGATTGGGGCGTAGGGAATAAAGGCTTCAAGGAACCAAGGTTCCAAGAATTCAAGGAAGGAATCAGGATCCCAAAACTCAAAGGAACAATGCGCCTGGGATCTTCGTCTCTTGGGATCTTCCTTGTATTCCTGGTTCCCTGAAATCCCGAGATCTTACATATCTACCCTACCCCCTATTCCTGTTTGTTGCAGTGCCCCGAAGACCGCCAGCGCAAGCGCGTCGGCCGCATCATCGGGCTTGGGTGTTTCCTGCAGATCCAGCATGCGGCAGATCATGTCTTGCATCTGTCTCTTGTCCGCATGGCCGTCCCCCGTGATGCAGGATTTGAGGGTGAGGGGATTGGGTTCCAGACATGCGATGCCCTGCTCGGCGAGCGTGAGCAGGATCACGCCGCGCACCTGCGCCACGTCGAAGGCGGTTTTGACGTTCGTCGAGAAGAACAGCCGCTCCACCACCGCAAGATCCGGCCTGTGTTCCTGCAGGTACCGGAGGAGATCACTTCGGATTTCTTCCAGGCGATCCGCGAGCGGCAGTCCGGCAGGCGTTGAGATGGTGAGCCATTCGACGACGGTCAATTTCTGCCGTTCATCCGCTTCAATCAGCCCAAGGCCGGTTGTCGCAAGGCCGGGGTCAATCCCAAGGACTTTCATGCGGTGAGGGTGCAAGGTTTGCATGGGCTGCGCAAGGTCTTCACATTGAAGAAAACGATGATTTCTGCTATTCTAAGAGGAAATAATCATAAACACCTTCAGTGACAAATACACGTCTCCGGCACCGGCACTTCGTGGCGTTCCCCCTCTTTCTTGCGTTCATTTCACTCTCGCTCGTTCCGGTTGCAGGTTCGCCGTCTTCCTTCACAGCCTCCGTCACCAACGGGCAGAAGGTGATGAATCTGCCCGATGGCGCACAGGTTCTTCCGGGGGAAGACAGCGTGCTCGATACTGTGTCTTCGGCCCCGTTCCTTCATCGCGGGAGCGCATTGGTGCGTTCCGAGAGCATCGTCCAGGTTCGCACGACGTCATGCGATATTCTGGCGATCGCAGGAGCGTTCCACATCGTGACAGGAGAAGCATCCACGACTGTTTCGGCCATTACGGCACCCGTTCTCGTATCGGTATCTGGCCGGCGGGCAATCGTGCCCGTGGGGACGCAAATGCTCGTTGCCGGACCGCTGACCGGGCTTGAAGCGGGATTCGCCGCATGGAGTTTGGCGCGCACAAGCACGCCGCTGCCGGAGCATTTTATGCGGGAGCAGGTCTCTGCTCTTCAGCAGTTCCCGTCCGCCGCGGATGACCTTCCGGCGGCGCAGTCCCTGTTTCCTTCCGAGGAATCTCATTCGGCACTGGAACTTCCCGCTGCGCGGGAGCGCGCCAAAGAGGCATGGCGTCTGCAGGTTCTGGGTGCCCTTCGGTGGCACATCGAACAGCAGAACGAAGCCGGTGTACGCGCACTCCTGGATCGTCCCGCGTACCGCACGGCGCTCGCCGATGCGCGCAGTCTCCCCGTCCTCATCACACTGGCGGGTCGCGCTGTTGATGGTGCAGCGGGTCTGCGGCCTCTTCTCTTGAAATTCCTCGCTGATCGGCACGATCTGTGGTTGCTTGCGGCACTCCATTCTTCGCTGCACACAGGTGCATGGACATCCGGTGTCCCTTCACTGACGGAAGAGGAGCGTTCCCTGCTCTCCTTCAGTCTGCCCGCGGTCGATCGTGCCCCGCAGGGATTCTCGCCCGTGGTGGTCCGCTGGTGGGAGCAGACGGTGAGTGGTTTCATTGCGGAGCAGAAGGATCCCACACTGCTCGTCGAGCCCCTGCTGCAAAGCCTGCTCCCCGTGGTCGGGCAGAACGTTTCGGACGGGTATCCCGAACGAGCCCAGACGCTTGTACACGCACTTACATCGTTCGCTCAGCCGGTTCTGGAGCATCTCTCACCGGCTCTGCAGACATCCCTCGCGAAGGCGCAAAAGCTTGCCGAGCCCTCTGTGGATCTCTTCGCTTCCCCCCTCGACTCCGCTCCCTTCGGCTCCGCTCAGGGCAGGCGGGGTGACACTGCGGTGTCATCGGCATCTTCGGCTTCCTCGGACTCCTCGGCATCTTCCTTGCCGCCCATCGATCCGAACGAACGCGTTTCGGTCGTCACTTCCGCTTTGGAACAGGGAGGTGCGCTCTTCTCACTGCAGACGAAAATCGAGCCAAAGTCAGACGGTCAGAGTGTCACCGTACGCGACATCCTGTTCTCCTCGTCCAAAGGGGATCTGCCGTACGCGTTCGATGTGGATGCACGCTCGCTTCAGGTTTCGTCCATTGTGCAGAATGGCAAGCTGTTGCCGTATCCCATGGAGATGGATGCGTTCCTGCGGTGGGTGAGGGAGTAGCATTTCTCCTTTAAACCATGACGGATCCCACAACCAAGTTAGGCTCGGACGCTCTCCCTCCCGAGGATGAAGGGCACGAAGAGCAGCCGGATATTCTCCCGTTACGCGAAGAGGAGAGGAAAACGCGTGGATCGGTGTTTTCTGTGCTGTCGCTGCAGTCACCCGATAGAGCAACAACGCTCGCAAAGCGAAGGGAGGCAAAGGAAAAGAAACTCAGCCCTCATGGTTTTGATCTCAACCGCCTCTGGTTGCTCAATGGAGGGGACGATAAGGACGCGGAGCCGACCCCGCTCACGCGCAGTATGCTGATGCATTCGACAGGGGAACAGGCGGTCGTGCTCACTGCTGAGGAGTGCGGGATTTTTGGCCGTCTCAGTTTCATTGATTGTCACGGCAGACGGCACGATCTGGATCTGAGAGCAGCCGTGCCGGAAGGTAAAATGCTCATCCTCTTTCCAGAAGACATGGGAGATACAGAGGGAAAGCCGTCTCTACGCGTCTTCAATCAGGAGTGAACCGAAGGAACTTTGGTTTTCCTTCCGTATTCCGTGTTCGTAAAGATGAGGAAGATCGCCGGAAAGATCCCCATGGAATTCACGACGAGCAGCGCGAGGAACCACCATTTCTTCTCCATGCGGGCAGCCCTCCACAGCGCCCAGCCCTTGAAGATCAAATCGACGATGGCCAGCACGAAGAGCATGCCCAGCGCGCCGTTCAATCCGTAGGCCTGCGCCACGAAATCCTTGTTCTGCCAGAGGATCGAGAGGTCGTTCATCATAGGAACAGTGTAGCAGAGCTTCCAGTATTTCGATGGTGGGCGATGTCACGATAGTTACAATATCTTCCAGATTCCAGTGGAAATAAGCTTGGGCAGTGAGATACGCCCTTGTGGGCAGTATCGGCGCAGAACGTCACGGGTGTTCATCCAAGAGCTGGACGTGGCCCTAGAGCCGGACTTCTCCGAGGCAGCGCTTACTAAAGCGATGTAGGAGGTACATGTATAATTGATTGCTGTGGAACCAGCAGTTAGCTTACTCAACAGGTTTATCGCAGCAAAAACTCAGGTTTTACTTGGGGTAGAGATTCCTGTTTGGTTGTACGTATTGCTGTTATTTGTCTCACCCTTCTTTATTGATATGTATTTGAATCGAAGGATTGCACAAAGAAAATTTAAGAAAAAAGCTACTCAACGATTGATTATGAAACTTAATATTATGGGTACTTTCTTATTAATGATTGCTCTTGGTTCGACTTCTACACTTTCATTCGGTCCCTTACCTGCTGTAATGGCGATATTTAATCCGTGGCTTGGTTTCATCCCAATATACATTGCATATCATCTTCAGGTCGCAATACATGAAGGTCGAATCCGGTAAGTAGTTGCATACGAAGTACCTCTGGAACATGTCTGCTATCGAACTACTCCTCCTGGGGGTTTTGATTGGGTCCCATCTCTCACCTTAGGCCATTAGGTTTGAGAAATTTTGTACCAGATATCGAGCAATTCTATAAGCAAAGGCACTGCAATAGCCACGAGGATGGAAATTACTGCAAGTCTTCTCGCTTTTGCAGCCTGCTCCATTGCCTCATGGACCTCATCTAATTCATAGAGCAACTTGTATCCTTCTTTGGTAAGCCAGTATCTATCCTGGTTACCTATTGACTCAGCTTGATTGAAAACGTGCTCAGGCTTTTGACCTTCAAATTCCCTCTGGAGCGGTCCCCATTCTTCTGTACCAAGAAATGTGGCTAGCTCAGCTTTGGTAAATCCGTTCGGGTGCTCCTTCGCAAAATAAAGTGCCTTAATGAAAATACTATCTTTCATCTGGTTAATTCTACCATTGTTGTGACCCGCGCATGCGGGACGAAGACGGGTGGTGGGCGATAGTGGACTTGAACCACTGACCTCGACATTATCAGTGTCGCGCTCTAACCAGCTGAGCTAATCGCCCGTGGTGTAAAAGATATTCTGCTTTCCTGTTCTTGGGTGATCCAACGCGAAGCTGGAAGCTGCCTGCCCGCCGAAGCTCGAAGAGCGAAGGCGGGAGCTCATCACCCGGTAAACAGGAAAAGGGTACGGATTCGGCGCCGCTCGGTCAACGAAACCGCATGAATTGACAAAGAGGGAGCCGAGTTCTACGTTTGCTCCCTTTTTGTCCCCTGTCACCATGCCAAAGTCATCTCTGCGAGAAACAGTCGGTCCATCCGTTCCTTTCTTCGATGAGCGCCAGCTGCTCTCATGGGGGTTCACTCCCGAGGAAGTCCTGACTGCGCTGCAGCGGCTTCGGGATCCCGACCGACCGCGCAACCTGGTGCTGGACTACGGAACGACGGCACTCGATGTGAAGCACAAGGGCAATTATGCGAATGACCGATACATGGGTGGTTTGGCCCTCGTGGGACCGGACGGACGCGTGATCGGAACCGGAGAGGCGTTCACGGAGCCGGAAGAGGCACTGCAGGTGGACGGGCATACGGGCGGGATCGCCAACGCCGCCTTCGCCGTAGCGCGCGTGCTGGAGGCGGAGGCGCGCGAGCGCGGGGCGGTCGATGCAGGGGTGGCGAACACGCGGAATAAGATCTGGGCGCTCATGGCCTGTCTCGGGGACGACAGAGCGGGAGAGATTTACAAGTGTAAAATTCCACGGTCGGTGATCGATGTTGATCTCCTGCGGGTGCAGGAAGACACCACGAGCGGACTCGCCGACATCCGCATCCAGCAGCAGCGTTCAGGAAGAGTGAAGAAAGGCGACCGTGCCATCTACTTCAACGCCGGGGCGAGTGGCAGAACCAGGCTGACCAAGGAAGACATGCTCGAAATTGCCCGCCGCGGTCCCTTCAATTTCAACATCTCCTATCCAGGGCTCTTTCCGGAAGGAATGGACGGTGACGACGGCGCATCTCTGGATCAGCTCGTCACGCAGGCCCAGGAGTTCTGTCCCATGGTGAGTATGGATATCCACGGTTTCACGAAGATGGAGCACATTCGGCCCGCGCTCTCGCATGTCGATCTCTTCAATGCGAATCTTGTGGAGGCGGCGCGGGTGTTCTGCGGCGAAACGATCGACGCGGCTGAGGAGCTGACCGACGGGAAGAAACATGCATTGCATCGACGCCTCTTCGCGGCCATGCAGCCCTTCCTCGTCTCTCCGACGGGCAGGACCCGGATGTTCACGATCACCGATGCGAAGGGTTGTTTCATCATCTTCCAGACGCCGAAAGGCGACGTGCAGACGAAGTACGTAGCCTCTTCCTGCTCGGACATTCCCGCCAAGGACAAAACGGGTGCCGGCGACGTGCGCTTCGGTATGCAGAGACTGTGGATGGCGCGTGAGAAGGCGAAGGCCTGGCAGAGCGGGACGTTCAACCTGAAGGATGCGAAGCAGGCGGTGCAGATCGGACAAATCGCCACCACGCTCCACATTCAGGGCAGACAAGCCAATGCACTGGAGGGCGTCACCCTCGCGAGACTTGCGCGTGTTGCGCAGAGTGGAGAGCAGTTTAAGACGCTCCGGCGTCTCCGCGGTGTTCTGATGAATGCGGCCTGAGGCTCACTGCGTCGCCGCGAGGCATTTCTACTTCCGGTAGATATCCGTCACGCTCTCGCCCTTCTCGATGTGCCGGATCACCTCGGCGAGCAGGGGGGCGATGGGCAGGACTTTGAGACCGTGAAAAGCCGTGTGCTTGATGGGGAGGCTGTCCGATACGACGACTTCTTTGAATCCCGCCTTCTCGAAATTCTCGATGGCAAGACCTGAGAAGATGCCGTGGGTTGCGGCGGCGTAGATAGCGGGCAGAGCTTTGCGCTTGAGGAGCGCTTTCTTGGCCGAGAGCAGGCTGCCACCTGTATCGATCATGTCGTCGAAGAGGATGCAGCTGCGGCCCTCGATATTCCCTACGACTTCGATGATTTCCGCTTCGTGGTGAGCGGGACGGCTCTTGTGCATGATGGCGAGATCCGCACCCAGCATGTCGGCGAATTTCTTGGCGCGCTTGGCGCCGCCGGCATCGGGCGAGACGACTACGGGATCTTTGAGCTTCTTGCCTTTGAAGTACGCGGCGAAGAGGGGACGGGCGTCGAGCGCATCCACGGGAATAGTGAAGAAACCCTGAATCTGGTCGGAGTGGAGGTCCAAGGTGATCACGTGATCCGCGCCGGCCTCCTCCAGCAGGTGGGCGATGAGCTTGGCTGAGATGGGCTCACGGGGAGCGGCCACGCGGTCCTGCCGCGCGTAGCCGAAGTGCGGCACCACCACGTGCACGGTACTGGCAAAGCTTAATTTGGCCGCCTGACACATGAGAAAGAGCTCGATCAGGCACTCGTCGGGCGTGAGCGTCGCCGTCTGCAGGATGTAGACGTCTCTCCCGCGCACGGATTCCATGTACCGCACGTAACGCTCGCCGCAACTGAAAGCTTTGAGTTCGACTTTTCCCAGCGGTATGTCGAGTTCCTTGGCGAGCGAGCTGGCGAGGGAGGGGTGGGAAGATCCCGCGAAGAGGTGCATCGGTGCGAATGGTAGCAGGAATACAGGGAGCCAGGAATACAAGAATACAGGGGATGGGAATACGCTTTTTGAAATCCTTGTATTCCTGAATTCCTGCATTCTTGAATTCTTGTTTTCCCGCATTCTTGTCTCCATACTTCCGGGCGAATGCACATTCGCCTTTCTACCTGTCTTGGCATGGTGATCAGGGCGGAGAATACCGAGGAGGTGATCGGTACGATAGACGGTATTCTGCTGCATCCCGATCGAGGGACCGTCGAAGGATTCTTTGTCAGAGTGCCCGGGCTCTTCTCTTCCTCATCGCTCTTCCTCTCTGCGTTCGACATCGCCCACTTCGGGCGAACCATCGTCGTGCGCGATCATGACCGCGTTGCGCCCGCTGAGGATTTCATCCGGGTGCAGCCGCTGCTCCTCGATTCGCGCAACATCCTCGGGCAGCGTATTCGGACGGAATCCGGAATCTTCCTCGGTCGCTGCCGCGACGTTCAGTTCGAGACCGGATCGATGCGGTATACGTGGATCTTTCCGAAGAAGTGGCTGAAGTGGCGCGCGCCGATTGCCGTCGCGGACATTATCGAAGTGCGTCCCGATGCGATCATCGTGCGCGACCCGCCAGCCGTGGTCAGAGAAAAGGCGCTCGCAGAGGCGGCGAAGACCCCGCTTGTTCCGCTCCTCCCGGAAATGCCGGAAGGAGCGTAAAAAAATCGTCCCGCATCTGCGGGACGATTTTTGAAGATTCGATTCAAGAAACATCAGTTCTGCAGGCCGATGACGAAGGTGACAATCGCGCGAGCGAGGAGAATGACGATGAGACCGACGATCACGTAAATGATCATCTTCTTTGCTTTCTCATTCTCGCTCTCTTCACCTCTCGAGATGATGTAGCGGATGCCGGCGATGATGATCATCACCACGGCGATGAGCGTCATGAAATCGAGCACGACTTGAATGACCTTGACGATGGCCTGCTTCAGGTCGCCTCCGCCGATGTCTCCGCTACCGACGTCTGGCGGATCGGAGAGCTGGGCGAATGCATGGAAAGGGGCGCTGCACGCGATGACGGCAGCAAGTTTCAGACTGAGAGAGCGGAGGTGCGTCATGGAAAGGGGGAAGAATTTTCCTTATTGTTATACGGCTTTCGATGTGCGCGCAAGGTCTTCAAAATATCACAACTACATTTCAGAGATTTGGCAAGACGCTCTATGGAACAGATGAAAAGCGTAGCACCTGTCAGGGTGAGCCCTGCCTGTCTCGCCGTAGCCCGAAGGGCGAAGGGGGGTCGAACCATGAACAGGAGCCAAAATTGTCTTCCTTCGACCAGTCTCCGCCAAGGCTACGCCCGGCAGGCAGGGCTCAGGATGACAATTTTTCGAGTTATCCGCTGATTCCTATGACTGTTCCTTGCCGATAAATCCGGTGGCCAGCACGAGCAGTGCGGGACCCGCAAACCACAAATCCTGGTAGGTGATCATGGCGGACATGAGTTGGCTTCCTTGCATGATGGTAGCGATGGACGCGGTCTCCGCAATGGTCTTCGAAAGGATCGGCACATCCGCGACGTAGGTGAGGAGGGTCGAGAGCAGAAGGCCTGCTGTTGCGAATCCAAAGATGCCCGTGAGCACGAGATCGACGCTGCCTCCCGGTTCGCGCTTGAATTCGATCTCGAAGCCGCCGCGTACGGCGAGGAAGATCACTGCCGCAACAAACAGCACGAGCTTGGTGGTCGAGAGCAGGGTGATATCGATGGTGATGCCCATCATCGAAAACAAGGGATCGGAGGTCGAGATGCGGGCGAGCAGATTGCCGATGCCCTGCACGGCGACGATGGAGATGTAGGAGGCGATGATGATCTTCACGGATTCGTGTTTTCCGATGATGAAGCTGTACGTCATGATCACGGCGAAGAAGACGATGACGAACAGATCCCAGGTAAGGGTGAGGTCCATGGAGCCGATAATACTCCAGCTATTTAGTGGAGAACAATTGTTGTGAGCGTCTTGAGAAGATATAAGATAGAAGACATAAGATGTAAGATACCGCGAAGTCGAGCCACTGATCGCTTATGTCTTACCACTTACATCTTTCTTTATGCGTCACGGTTTTCTGCTCATCGACAAGCCCTGCGGTCCCACCAGCCACGACGCCGTTTCGCGGGTGCGTTCCGTTCTGCACGAACCGAAAATCGGGCACCTGGGCACGCTGGATCCGGCGGCGGAGGGACTACTTGTGCTCGCAGTCGGCGCGAAGGCGCTCAAAGTGGTCGAACTTTTTTCGGATCTTCCGAAGAAGTACGAAGCGGTGATCCATCTGGGAGCGACCAGTACTACGTATGACCGCGAAGGGGTGATTGAGCGGTGGTCGCCTGTGGCGGGCTGGCATGCGCCCGACGAGATCACTGTCCGCTCGGTCATCACGAGCCGTTTCATCGGCAAGATTCAGCAGGTGCCGCCCGCCCACTCGGCGGTGAAGATCGGCGGTGAGCGCGCGTACCGCAAGGCGCGTCAGGGCAGGGGAGTGAACATCCCGCCCCGCGAGGTCGAGATCTCCGGCTGCGTCATTACGCACTACGATTACCCGCACCTGCATCTTCGGGTTTCGTGCGGCTCGGGGACGTACATCCGGTCGCTTGCCCATGATCTGGGAGAGGTGCTGCAGTGCGGTGGCTATCTCGAGAAGCTCAAGCGAACTCTGGTCGGTACGTGGAACGTTACCGATGCGGTGAAGCCGGAGCTGGCCACGTGGACGAGTGTCCTGCCTCTCAAGGACGTGCTCGCGCACTTTCCGCGCCTGGAACTCACCGATACGCAGGCGGAGGATATCCGGCACGGCCGCGCCATCACGCACGAAATCGCCCCCGATACGATCGGCTGGCACGGGGGGCTGCCCATTGCCGTGCTCGTTCCGTGCCGGGATGGGACGAGGACGAGTAGGGCGAGAAAGGTGCTATGAATTGTTTTGGAGGCATGTGGAAGGTACGAGGGTATGTCTAGCCTAGTTGTCTAATGGCGGCTATCCTATGCAAGAGATGAGTGATACTGGTAAACGAACGCGCACTCAAAAAATGGATTGGAAATGGCCAACAATCATTGCCATTATTGTTTTAGGCGCTTTGGTATGTTGGATTTTGAACGTATTCAGCACTTTGCTGACAATTCTGACTTTTTGCCTAAGCATTCTTCTCACGTTCTTGCCTACTACCATTTTGGCGAAGAATAAGCCGGTATCTATGGCATGGGTTATCTTGATCGTAGTTGCAATTTTTCTTATAGCTATTGCATATCTTCCATGGGATTTAGACGATAATAATCTTTCTAATTTTACAGAACATTTGCATGGTCTCAATCCGAATGGCGCGACGGAGATTGACGAGGCAACAAAGAAAGCAATTTCCGATTGCAGTATCATTGACTGGAAGCAGAGCCAAGACTACGTCAAGGACAAGTTACCAGATAATACTGACGGCGATTCTTTTTTTGATTTATCTGAAACAAAAGGAACCCAAAGAGAAGACTATACTTCTATCCCAAAAACAGATTGTTACCAAGATCCCTCTGACACAAATGAGATTTCTCCCCATGAAGAAAAACTTCAGGTTTCACTCAATGAGCAATCTCATACGGCGATCGTGCATCCTCGTTCGGAGGATGATAACGAAGAAGTTGCTCGTACCTTGAAATGGGAAAATTTTCAACTTCCAGACAATTCGGTTTCGAATTACGAACTGATATTCATTGTTCGAAGGCTGGGTGATTACGATGATACTACTCGGCAACCATGTAAGGTGGTTAATCGAAAAATTCGGTATAATACCTGTTCCATCTTGGATGAAACTCTCTTTCGTCTTTCTGAAATAGCGAAAAGCAGAGACGAAAAAACACTGGAGGTGGTTTGGAACGTAAATGCCATTGATAAAAATGAAAGCGCCTCGCACCTTCTTTTCCCAAAAGATGCTTCTAATGTGGTTCTGCCAACGATAACATTCTCATTCCAGTATGAATAAGCATCGTTTCATAAGTGGCTTTTTCCTTGGTTTCTTCCTGCTAACAACAGTGGTGGTTGCGTGGAAGATGCTCGATAGAATTTTAGATAAGGACAGAGATGGATATATATTAGATATGCCTGTCTTACGTTTGCTACAAGCTGGTGACTGCGATGATTCCAATCCCAACATTCATCCTGATGCCCAAGAAATTATGGGGGATGGTATAGATCAAGATTGCAATAGCTTAACTGACACGGAGTTGTCTCCAAATTATCAGGATGTTGATAGGGATGGTTGGACTGTTGTTCAGGGAGATTGTGATGATAGCAATCCGAATATAAATCCTGATAAACCTGAACTATCATTTGATAAAATCGACAATGATTGTGATGGAAAAATAGATGAGATGACAAACACTCTTTCTCTTCAAAAAAACATGATCACGCCACCTACCGGCTGGAATACGGATGAGATTGGTGCAGCAAATTTGCGCCTTACTGGTCGTATAGAGAAAGGCATGTTAAAAGTAACCGCAACCGCAAAAAAGGGTGCCGGCTCACTGATCGGCATCGGTTTATATTTATATATTCCATTGGATGACTTTGAACATCTCGGTTATGTAAATGCTTATTGGCATAGTTGCCCTACTCAACTCGCTGCCAGTTCTCCGGGTGGTGTTTTCTCTGAAGGAGAACAACGCACACTTGAAATTCCTCTTGAGAGGATAGTTTTGGCAAAAAAAGATTGTGAAACAAAGAAGTACGAAACCATTGATTTGCTCTCAGCAATGAATCAAGCCTATGAATTGCGCATTCCTGTAACAATCGGTTTTTATACAAGCAGTCCGAACCTTGGCATCATTGAAGAGTCGGAACTCATATTTGATGGATCAGAAATTGAAGTTGTTGGGCAATGATTGGTGGGTCAGGTGGGATTTGAACCCACGGCCAATTGCTTAAGAGGCAACTGCTCTACCGGACTGAGCTACTGACCCAGAGGGAACGCGAGTGGAAGGAACAGACAAGGATCGAGCAACTCTTCTTTTATTTCTACGCCTTCGCAGGCGAAGGCTAGGCGGACTGAGCTACTGACCCGTGTATTCGCCAGACTATCAAAAGACTCCGAACCCTACAAACGAACGGCTTTCATTTATATGAGCGCAGCGAAAAACCCCGCAGCTTGCTGCGGGGATGCAGAGCTGACGCCCGCAGGGCGCTTAAGCTCTGCACTCTCACGGTAGAATGGGTTCATGCTCGATACAGAACATACCTCGCACACGACGTACAGGATTGCCTACCACTTCTGCTACATTCCGAAGTACAGGAAAATGGTGCTGAAGGCGGGACTGGAAAAAGCCCTACGGACACTTCATGAACAGATTGCCGATCACTACGATATGAAGATTTTGGAACAGGAAATTCTGCCTGATCATGTGCACATGCTCGTCTCCGCACCGCCACGATACAGTCCAGCTCAGATTGCCCAGATCTTCAAAAGCCTCACAGCAAGAGAGCTCTTCAGACAATTCCCACAGCTCAAGAAACAGTATTGGGGAGGGCATCTCTGGACGGACAGCTACTTCGTTGAAACGGTGGGTAGCAAGCGTCTGGATGCGGTCAAAGACTACATCAGACATCAAAAGCAGATGACCATGGATCTCTAGAATCCGCGCAGCTTGCTGCGCGGTGGTTCAATTCCCGCTGTCCTTCATCGCGATCCAGACGAGCAGCACGATGATGCCGATCACGATGACGCCGACGAGTGGCAAACCGATCATCACGTAGACATTCTACTCCTCACCATTCCCGATTTGTGGACATTAAGGAGGTGGTGGTACGATGGCCTCCATGCCCGCCGCGAAAGGTGCGCATGCGCGCAAACCACTGCCTCCCGCTCCGAAGCTCCGCAAACTCATCGGGCCGAGTTTCATCATTTTGGGATTGGGACTGGGGAGCGGTGAGGTGATCTTGTGGCCGTACCTCGCGAGCAACTACGGGCTCGGGATGGCGTGGGCGATCGTGCTCGGCATCACGATGCAGTTCTTCATCAACATGGAGGTCGAGCGGTACGCGATCATCCATGGCGAGAGCATCTTCGTCGGGTTTGCACGGCGGTGGAAGTGGTTGCCCGCATGGTTCATCCTCTCCACATTCTTCGGATTCGGGTGGCCGGGCATCGGGCTTGCCGGTGCGACGCTCTTCGCCGGGGCGCTGGGCTTGGACAACGTGCATGCCGTGGCCATCGGCATGTTCCTGTGCATAGGATTTTTCCTCTCCATCGGTCGCGTGCTCTACAAGACCGTCGAAAAGCTGCAGATGGCGGTGATCGGGCTCGGCGTGCCATTCATCCTCCTTCTCGCGCTGTACCTTTCGAAAAACACGGATGTCGTCGTGCTCGCGCGCGGGCTCGTGGGGCAGGGGCAGGGGTTCTGGTTCCTGCCCGTCGGCGTGCCGCTCGCCACATTCCTCGCCGCGCTGGCGTACTCGGGGGCCGGCGGAAACCTGAACCTCGCCCAGTCATGCTACGTGCGTGACAAAGGCTACGGCATGGGGCGCTACGCCGATCGCATCTTAAGCTTGATCACCGGTGAAGGTTCAAGCCACAAGATTTCGCTCAAGGGTTCCACCTTCGCGATCACCGATGACAACCTCAAGCGCTGGCGGCGATGGTGGAAAGTGACCAACCTCGAGCACCTGCTTGTCTTCTGGCTGCTCGGCCTCATCACCATGCTCCTCCTCTCGTTCCTTTCGTACGTGACGACGTTCGGCGCTGCGGGGAACGCGGAGGGCATCCATTTCATTCTGCTGGAGGCCTCGGTCATCGCCGAGCGTTCGCTCCCGGTGTTCGGCATGCTGTTCCTTCTCGCCACCGGTCTCATGCTCCTTGCGACCCAGCTCACGGTGCTCGATTCCACCAGTCGTATCATGACGGAGAATGCGCTCTTGTTCACCCGAAAGCGCACTGTGCGCGTTTCGCTCGTGTACTATCTCATTCTCTGGGCGCAGATCTTCTTCGGCATTGCCGTGTTCAGTCTGGGGTTCGATCAGCCGCGCGAGCTCATCGTGCTCGGAGCGGTGGTCAATGCCTTCGCGATGTTCGTCTCGACGGGGCTGCTGTTTGTTTTCAACAATCGCGTCCTCGCCCGTCCGCTCCGTCCCGCATACTGGCGCAATGCCGCGCTCCTCTTCACCTTCGTCTTTCTCGGATTCTTCTGCGGAGTGACGGTGGGTTCCTACTTGGTGTAGGGCGTAGGGTTAGGGATAGGGTTAGGAAAAAGATGAAGGAACATTTTTCCGTGTCCTCACTCAAATTCTTCTCTTAACCCTAGCCCTAATCCTGACCCTAACCCTCGTCCTCCACTTCCTTCGCTCCCCCCACCGCTTCCATCCCGTGCCGCTCAATCGTCCGCCAGTCGAACGGGAATTTGAAGGTCTCGAGCGCACGCACGAGTGCGGCGAAGACGAGCCAGGGCGTTGCCTCCGCAGCGAGGAAGGAATTGCCAGTCTCCTGGACGGGATTGTAGTCGTTCAAGGCTCTGCACTCCGGTGCGATGGGCACCACGCCGTACTGCAAGCAAGAGTTCAGCTCCGGCAGACTGGTGGGATCCGTGAGGAAGAGGGCGATATCGGACGCGGCGAGCATCTTGCGAACAGAGTCGTCATCGTGCGGGATGATCGCGATGCGATGACCACGTTCCTCGGCGAGCTCTGTGAAGAGCTGCCCGTAATCCGCGCTCCCTTTGCCCAGCACCAGTAACTCAATGGGCAGGCTGAGGAGTCCCGGCAGGAATTCCTTCAGCAGTTTTCCGCCGAGAGTATCCGACATCCCGGTCGGCAGGCAGACAATCGGTGCTTTGGGTTCCATCGGCCAACCGAGTTCCTTCTGCAGGGCCGTCTTGTTCTCCACCTTATGCTCGATCGTCCGTGCGCTGTAGCGCCGGGCAATCTTGGGATCGTAGGCGGGTGAGAGGGGATTCAAGGGGTGAGGGGGTGGGTTTGGGACTTAGGACTTAGGGATTCGGATGAGGGTTGTTTGTTGTTTTTTCATTATTCTTCATTCCAAATTCTTTATTCTTTGGTTATCAGTTATCTCGATAGTATAGCCGAAAATCGCTCTTTCGGGGAGAGAGGAAGACTTGAGATTTTTGAGGGTTAGGGTGTGTTGATTGATGGTAGCTGGTAGCTCGCAGCTGGTAGCTAGGGATCATTTTCTTCGGGCTACAAGCTACCAACTACCAACTACCTGCTACTCTTCTCCCATAACTCCTTAAGAATGAGACATCTTGTCCTCATTGACGGCCACCATCTCATGTACCGGGCCTACTGGGCCATTCCGCGTACCTTGAAGACGAGGGCAGGGGAGCAGACGAATACGGTGTTCGGAGTGGCCTCGATGCTCCTCTCGATTCTGGCCAAGGAGGAGCCCGATGCATTTCTCTTCTGTTTCGACGAGGGCGACCAGACCTTTCGCCATCAGGAGGCCGTGGACTATAAGGCGGGAAGGGCCGAGACCCCCGATGATTTCTACGCGCAGATCCCGCGGGTCCATGAGCTCATCGATACGTTCGCCATCCCGCATGTCTCCGATGCCAAGTTCGAAGCCGATGACCTGCTGTGCGCCTACGCGCGGGCGGCCGAGAAGGAAGGGATGCGCGTGACCATCGTCACGGGGGACCGCGATGCCCTGCAGCTCGCGAGTGACCGGATCCGGATCGCCATCCCGCACAAGGGCTACCAGCAGGCGGAGTACCTGGGTCCCAAAGAGATCGAGGCGAAGTACGGCGTTCGTCCCGATCAGATTCCCTCCTATAAAGGACTCACCGGCGACCCGTCCGACAACCTTCCGGGTGTCAAAGGCATCGGGCCCAAGAGCGCGGCGGAACTTCTGCAGAAGTATGGCACGCTCAAAGGTGTCTACGATCATCTGGAGGAAATCCGTCCCGCTGTCCGCGACAAGCTCGCTGCCGATCGCGAACAGGCATTCTTCTGTGAACGCATGGCGCTGCTCGTTTGGGACATGCCGCTCCTTCCTCTGGATCAGCTTTCCCTCGGGGTGTTTCCCGCCGGGAGGATTCTTTCGTTCTTCCGCGCGATGGAATTCACGCTGCTCATCAAGAGGTTCCAATCCCTGCTTCAGTCGCCCTTCGGCAGAACGCACTGTGCCTCGGAAGATGTTCCGATGTCACCGGCTCCCCAGACGAAATCAACGGAGCAGCTGCTTCTTTTCTAAGGTTTTTTACTCAAACCTCCATCCTCCCGGAACATAACCTCCATCCCTGCCTACCGGCAGGCAGGCCCCGACCCCTTTCTCACTCTCTCACACAAACCCCCATCCCCAACCCTTCCCCCAGTGGGGGAAGGGAGTACTTAAATAGTTTTCCCTCCCCCTCCGGGGGAGGGCAGGGTGGGGGAGAACAGTCACAAACACCCCCTCTCCTCGGGAGAGGGGGTGAGGGGGAGAGGTTGAGATGAAAGAGGGATGTGAGAGAGGCCTATCGGTGTTTTTTAGTTGACGACAAACTGTGTTCATTCATTTTTCATTCTTATTATCATGAGATGATGATTTGAGATGATCCCTAGTGGATGAGGAAATAACAGAACAGAAAAATTGTTCCCTGACCCATCTGCTGTATACCAAAGATACTCATTCTCGTCTTGCGGATCCTTCGTTTGGACAATTAGACTCCCGTTGTTTCGCGGATGATCCATTTTGGGATACGCGGAACATCTTCTGTACTCACCATTTCCTGATCCCCCTCCTCCCATGTCAAAAGAACGCATCGTTGCCAGTCTCGATATCGGAAGTGCCAAAATTCGAACCGTCGTTGCCGTGGTGGACTCCGATCAGGAGAAGCTCATCCCCAATATCATCGGTGTCGGCCTCTCGCCCTCCCATGGCATGCGCAAGGGGCACGTGATCGACGTGGAGGAACTCATTCATAACATCATTTCTTCCTTGGAAGATGCGGAGCGCATGGCGGGGGTGCCCATCAACCACGTGTTCGTGGGTCTGAGTGGGTCACACATCGAATCCTTTGACAGCCGCGGCGTCATCGCCATCTCGGGTTCCGAGATCACGGTGGAGGACGTGGGGCGCGTGCTCGAGGCCGCACAGGCGGTCAGCATCCCGCAGAACCGCCGGATCCTGCACATCGAGCCCAAGTCGTACGCGGTGGATGAGCAGCGCGGCATCAAGAATCCCGTGGGCATGACGGGCATCCGCCTCGAGGTGGAGGCCCACATCGTCACGGGGCACGTGCAGCATGTGAAGAACATCGAGAAGTGCGTGGATCAGGCCGGCGTGGACATCGACGATCTGGTGCCGGCGACCATCGCCGCGCCCGAAGCGGTGCTGACCAAGCGTCAGAAGGAGTTGGGCGTCGTGGTCATCGACATCGGCGCGGGCTCAACCAGCGTTGCGGTGTTCGAGGAGGGGACGATCCTGTACTCCGTCAGCCTGCCGCTCGGGGGCGAGAGCGTGACGAACGACATCGCCATCGGGCTTCGCACCTCCATTGATACGGCCGAGAAGATCAAGATCGAATTCGGATCGGTTCTGCCGCAGGAGATCGCCGAGCGCGAGATGATCGACCTCTCCTCCGTGAGCAAGGTGGATACGCAGACCGTGAGCAAGCGGTACATGGCCGAGATCATGCAAGCGCGGTACTTCGAGATCTTCTCGCTCGTGAAGCAGGAGCTCACGCGCATCGGACGCAGCGGCATGCTCCCCGCGGGGGCACTCCTCACCGGAGCGGCGTCCAAGGCGCCGGGCGTGCTGGATCTGGCCCGCGATGTACTGGGACTGCCGGTGCAGATGGGATTCCCCGTGGATATCGGCGGCGTGATCGAGAAGGTGGATGATCCGGCCTATGCCACCGGTCTCGGCACTCTCATCTGGGGCGTGCGCGAGGGCGAGGGTTCGCCGATGGTCGGAACAGCGCAGATGAAACGCGCCGTCCAGCGCGTCGGTTCCTGGTTCAAGAGTCTTCTTCCCTAACTCTATCCCCTAGCCCTACCCCTTTCTCCCATGTCCGATACTCTCCGTTCCCTCTTCTCCGGTTCACGTGCGTCGAGCAATGGTGCGAGCCACGACGACAATCCCTTGGTCTCGCGCGAGGTCCGTCCCGATGCCACACCGGGGGCGCGTCTCATCGTCCTCGGATCCGGGGGCGGCGGCTCGAATGCCGTGAAGCGCATGATCGACTCCAAGGTGCAGGGCGTGGAATTTGTGGCGCTCAACACCGACATGCAGGCGCTCTACCACAATCCGGCACCCAAGAAAATCACCATCGGCCGCGGGACGACCCGCGGGCTCGGAGCCGGTGCGAATCCTGAAGTGGGCAAGAAAGCCGCGGAGGAGAGCAGTGCCGAGATTCAGGCTGCGCTGGAAGGTGCGGATATGCTCTTCATCACTGCAGGCTTGGGTGGCGGCACGGGCAGTGGCAGCGTGCAGGTGATCGCCGAACTTGCCCGCAGCATGGGGATCCTGACGGTGGCCGTGGTCACCAAACCGTTCAGCTTTGAGGGACTCAAGCGCAAACAGCAGGCTGAGGATGCCATTGCGAACCTGAAGGGCAAGGTGGATACGCTCATCACGATTCCGAATGACAAGATTCTGTCGCTCATCGACAAGACGACCCCTCTCACCGAGGCGTTCCAGGTGGTGGATGAAGTGCTCCAGCACGCCATCGAGGGCATTTCGAACCTGATCACGGAGCACGGGCTCATCAACGTGGACTTCGCGGACGTGAAGTCGATCATGCAGGATGCCGGCACTGCCCTCATGGGCATCGGCTACGGCACAGGCGACAGCCGTGCGGCCGAGGCGGCCCGGGCGGCCATCGACAGCCCCTTGCTTGATCTCTCGATCTCGGGGGCAAAGGGCGTGCTCTTCAACATTACGGGTGGCACGGACCTGAGCATGTTCGAGGTGGACGAGGCGGCGCGCATCATTACGGAGGCCGCCGATCCCGAGGCGAACATCATTTTCGGCGCCGTCATCGACGAGAAGTACACGGGCGAAGTGAAAGTCACGGTGATCGCCACGGGCTTCGAAGAGGCGCACCTGGAGGGTCTGCCCACCATCGGTGCCGCACGCACCCTCAAGCCCGGCGTCCACACGCCTGCACGCTACACTTCCCCGAACGAAGAGAGGGCGGAGCAGACAGCGCGCTCATCGTTCCTCGAGCCGGCCAAGACCTCTACGCTTGGCCTGACGGAAGAGGAGCTGGAGGTACCCGCGTTCATGAGGAAGCCGATTTCGAAATAGGACGAAGGGGAAAGGACTAAGGACTAAAGGTTATGGAAAAGGACTTCACGATGTTCGGGCCTTGGCAGAAAGCGATGGCTCTTGCGATCAAAATTCATCGGGTGACACGAGAATTTCCGAAAGAGGAAATGTACGGAGTGACATCGCAGCTCCGTCGTGCCATTCTTTCGGTTGCAGCGAATATCGCAGAGGGATTTGGCCGGTACACCTATGCCGATAAGATGCATAAGTATGTTCAGGCTCGAGGAGAACTTACTGAAGTAATGAGTTTCTTGTATTACTGTCGAGGAGTCGACTACCTTACGAGCGAGCAACACGATGATCTTCTTCAGGACTGTCGTGAAGTGCAGCGACTCGTGAATTCCCTCATCACAAAAATGGACCAACTCAACAAAGCGCAGTAATTGTTCTTCCTTCGTCCTTAGTCCTTCGTCCCAAGTCCTTCCCCCGTCGATCCGAACCCTCCGCGCGTCTGGGCTCCGTGGCCATCCACTTCCTCCCACTCGGCACGGTCCACCCGCACGAACATCCCCTGCGCGATGCGTTCGCCCTTTTCCACGGTCACAGGCATATTGGAGATGTTCTGCACCTGCACTTTGATCTCGTCCTCCTCTCCGTGGTAGTCGCAGTCGATCACGCCGATACTGTGCGGGCAGACGAGCGCCTTCTTTCGGGGGAGGGAGGAGCGCGGGAGGATCAGGAGCGCGTAGCCCTCGGGCACCTTCACGATGACGTTGCCGGGCACCAGCGCGATCTTCCCCGATTCGATTACCGTGGTCTCGCGCGTGATCAGGTCAAAGCCGACTGCTCCGGCCGACTCGTAGCGGGGGAGGGGAAGGGACGTATCGATACGCTGAATGGCGACCTGCATGCGGGCAGAATGCGCGCGACAAGGGACAGGAGCAAGCCTTACTGCCCGATGATCGAACGATAGCGCTTTGAGAATTCGCCGTAGTATTTATTCATATTTTGTTCGTTGAGGTCTTCGGTCTGGCTGTCGAGGAATTTTTGGCCATTGGACAAGGATCCTCCTTCAAATTGCGCCAGCATCTGAATGAGCGTATCCGGATTGGCAACGATCTTCTGCGTCAATGCATGAATGAACGGCTCCTTCGCTTCGTCGAGTTTTTTGATGAGATCGGGAGGAACCGGTTTCTTGTCTCGATTCGGGTTACTGAGGAAATGTTCAAGAGTGATGCCCGGGACCCCGAGGTCGCTGTCCTGCATCCCGATGGCATGGGCCAGTTCCCACACGAAATCCCTCGTGCGGTTTCGGTAGTCCGCTGTGCGCAGGGCGGGGTTCGCCACCGGACGTTCGATTTCCAGTGCTTCAGAGGAGAGCGAAATTTGTCCCGCTTTGAGATCCGTCGCGCGCATCATCTGGTTATCCATGACGATGTAGGCGCCGATGGACTGAGCCAGGTTGCGGACATCCCCGTCGGTCATCATTGCTTTCTTTTCCTGCGAGAGACGGGCGAGATTCGCGTAGACCTTGAATTTCTCGTTGAATCCGACGTAGGCGTTCTTCCAGCCTTCCTTGGAGACTTTGGATCGGGCGCCGCTCATCACGCCGAGCAGGCTTGTCATCTTCACCCAGTCGATTTCGGTGGCGAGGTACGGGATATCTTCGTGGTCGAGTCCTTCCGCGCCCTTGTCCAGTGCCTTGGAAATGCGTTCGAGGGCTTTCTGATCGCGGAGGATCACGAGGCGCATGAACATCGTCGTCTTGGCACCGGGCAGGAAGGTGGATTTGCCGTCGGGACCGCGTTCCGTAATGCGTGCTGCGATAGAGCGGATTTCGGGGAGGGTGTTGTGGCGCTGGTAGAAGTAGTCCAGGAAAGGGAATTTGAGCAGAACGCCTCCCTTCTCGCCCGCGATGGCGCGCAGCCGCTCCAGGGTCAAAAATCCGGAGGCGACACCCTGGATCAGGTAGTAGATCTTCTGCTCCATGCTCATCTTGCCGTTGCGCATGGAGTAGACGAGCAGTTCTTCGAAATGGTGGGGGTTCACCTCTTCGGGGAGCGGTTTTTTGGGCTTGGCGGTGGTACACTCGACATAGGTCTTCAGCATGATGTGCAGCTCGTAGGCCGTCTTGCCCGCGATGTTGGCGAAGTTATCCGCTTCGTGCGTGTAGGACTGTTTGTGCTTGTCGAAGTTGCCGCTGTTGCCCGTCATCCATTCGTTGAACATATCCTTGTCGAGCCAGATGTCGCTGATGAGTTTGTGCAGCCACTTATCACGCAGCGTCTCATCCCGCTCACAGGGGACAATGGGCATTTCGTACTTTGATTTTTGATTGAGGGCTTTCCAGACGCGGTGATCCCCCCAGTTCATGCGGCCTTTCTTCACGAGCAGTTCGATACTGGCGCGCAGCTGGTCGCGGGTGGGTGTCTCGCCGATGACCTTTAAGAGTTCCTCTGCATCGAGGTTCGTAAAGGAATCTTCCCACTTCTTCACACGTTCGAGTTCCTTGCTGTTGCGGGCGCGCTCCGTGTAGTGCGGCAGGCGCTCGGTGTACTTGCCGATGATGGGGATCTTGATGTTGGTGCCGGGGATGTAGACGGGCAGCCTCTTCGTCCATCCTGCCTTGGTATCAGCCGTTTTCTGATCCTGGATGGAGTGCCAGATGCCTTCCACGTCCTCCTTGAATTCCTTGAAGATGCGCATGATATCCAGGATGCAGAGCCAACGGATGCCCAGTTTCTCCGAGATTGTCCGCTTCTTCGACGCCGGCTCCTCCGCGATCTCCGCGAATTTCTTTTCCATCGCATCCACCTGATCATGGGTTTTCTTGACGTGCTCTTTGAATCGCAGAACGGTTTTCCGGTACTCCGTGTTGTACTGCGGATCCACCGCCACTCCGGCGCGCGTTTCTCCGTTGGCGTGGATATGATTCAGTTCGTTGAAGACATCCAGATAGCCGCCATCCCCCTCCACAATCGCATCCGCCTGCTGCTTCAAGCGCGGGTCGAAGTGCCGGCTCGTTCCATTTGGATCGCGTGTGCCGTAGGCGTCCCCGAAGGTCTTGATGGCGTCGACCATCCGTTCGATGGCTTCCAGATCCTCGTGCGCGTCGTAGGCGCCGGTGGCTGCAGGAGCCTGTGACATGGCCTCCGCATCCACGTCGATGGGCGGTTCATCCGTCTCGTGCAGGGTGAATTCCGGCGCGGTGACGCCACCCTCCGCGGAAGGCCTGAGCTGATCCAGGATCGTGCGGTCCGCATGCCCGGGTGCCGCCAGCGCCCCGCTCACCGCGGCCTCGTTTTGGAGCAGGCGGCGATAGTGCGCATCCGCCCGTGCGTTGAGCAGGGCTTCTGGCAGACCGGGATTCAGGCGGCGGTACTCGGCACGGATCTCTTCTTTCGTCGGTACTCCCCAGCGTTCCCTCTGTTGCTCGAGGAGTTCCCAGTTTTCGGTGGCCAATTCGCCGAAAGCCGATTCCATGAGCTCGGGCAGCAGGTGCGATTGATCGGAGAGAATATCTAAGAGGGCGTGTGCCTTCTCGTGCCGCACGAGCCGGTCGGTTTCCTGCGGAGTCAGGTCCGGAGTCCTGCGGATGAAGATCCGCCCTTTGTCGTAGCAGGCGCGGGAGGAGGCCAGCTTGAATTTGGCCTGGTACTGTGCGCCTTCGAGGAAGACGACGAGTGCATTCCCCTGCGGCGGGATCGGGCTCTGCGTCGCCTGCTCGAGCGCGCGAACACGCTCCAGAGCCGTGCGCCAGTGCTGTATCTGCGTTCCGATGCGCCCCGCCATTTCCTGCCTGCGCTCTGCGGGGATTTTCTCCTCCGTTAGCAGGTCCAGGTGTCCATGCAGATCGCGCGCGTATTCCTGCAGTTGTTCGTTCACGTTGAGTTCCGTGCAGACCGGGTGCGTGAGCAGCGCCGTGAGGCTCCCTTCCAAGGCCGTCACTTCCCGCTGCCGCTCCGCCGCCCACGCAACGAGGGATGATTGTTCTATCTCCTGATTGACCGTTTGCTCGATGGCGCGTCCCTCGCGCTCCGCTTCCACGAATGCGCGCTCTCCCCGGTCATGCAGGATGCCGAGCACGTACTCCTCGCGCGCCATTTCCTCCTCACTGAACGCATCGAGGACCCTGGGATCCTGCAACTGTTCCTGCAATCGTTCGAGCGAACCGCGCGTCCCTTGCGAGAGATCCGTATCCGTGAGCACCGTTTCGAGCATTTCGAGACAGCGTCCTGCCCATGCGCGTCGTTCCTGCCGGTCGCGCGTTTCGTCTTTGAAGCCCTCCGGGCTCTTCCAGCGTGTCAGGAGCTGACCGGCGTCTCCCTGGATGGATGCGAGAGTGGCGAGGTGTTGTTCCGCTTCACGGAGGAATGCATCCGAGAGAGAGGTGAAATTTGCATTGTTGGGATCCTGCACGAGGTCGTGCTCCGGATCATCCACTTTGGCGATGAGTTTGAGGGCGCGCATGCCCGGATCCGCCGCGCTCCTCTGAATTTCATCTTCCATGCCTTTTGCCTTTGGCTGCTTCATGGCCGTCGCCGCGCCTTCCTCAAGACCCTGCACGGTCTCCTGTGCACCAAGCCTCAATTGAATCGAGAGGAGTCGCGCAAGATCGCGCGCCTGCTCCTTGAGATGTGTCAGATACTCCAGTTTACGTTTTTCGTCCTGCTCCGCCGGGATCACCTCTACGGTACCCCAGTACCGGTTGCCGAATTCTCTCGTCTTGCGCATCGCCTCACTCACGTTGTCGAGTGTGGTGTAGAGTTCGCGCACCTGATCCATGCTGAGCGGCCGCTTCGCGCCGATCTCGTTGACGGCATCCTGGATGGTGGGGATCTCCCCGAGACTTAAGCGCGATGCCACTGTCATTCCCTCTGTGCCGATCTTGCCGAGCATCTCTTCCTCTTCAAAGCGCTTTCGGGCGGTTTCGATGGCGGCCTGCTGTTCCTCGTAGTCTTGGATGCGCGTGACGGTCGATCGCGCGAACGCAGCGGTGATGCAGGGGGATGCGCGCAGGAGCATCTCGATGAATGTCCGCTTCGCGCCGATGGGCAATCCATCTTTCGTATCGAAGTCGAGGATGGCGGAGAAGACTTCACGCGGGTTTCCCTGCGGAAGGACAGATTCCCGCTCCGACATGTAGATCGCGATCCCTGACCTCGTTGCGATGGAGGAGAGATCAATTCCTTTCGTCGACTCTTCATGGGTGAACAGACGATCAAAAACTTCTCCATTTCCATTCTTCAATTCTGCGCCCAGACGTTCAAAAATCTCCTGACTGTCTAAGGTGCGGATGATCGAGGAGATCTGTGCACCGGTATCTTTTGTCTCACGTTCTACCAGACGTTCATCGTCGAGGGTACGGTTCGTTTCCGGGTTCCCGTCTTCCTCGTGTTGTTCGTTTTCGGGAACTGGAGGATTCTTCGGATCATTCGGATCGGGTTTTGCGAACAGGAGTTCGCGCTGCTCCCGGAGGGGAGAGCGGCTGAGGGCAAAGCGCATGAGAGCGTAGAGGCTCAGCATCTCAAAGTTTACAGATACGAATTATGTAGTCAAGTATACTTTCACGTCGATCGAAGATGGGTGGAATGAATTGCGCGAGTGCCGCGGCGATTTCTGAGGGGACGCAGTCTCCCGTTTGCACGATCAATTGCCCCGGTCCCTTGCGATCGATGTGCAGCTCCGCGTAGCCCTGTCCCTGCAACATCCAGAAATTATTGAAATCACTCCATGGATACAGACGTTTGTCCCACTGCAGTCCCTGATTGGAAACCTGCACGGTGTGCGTGATGGGGGGTTTGCCATGGATGAGGCCGTAGGTGACCGCGAGCAGTACGATCACGATGGCAAATGTCCAGGCTTGCGTGTACAGCGCATAGATGAGGAACAGTGCTGCTACGAGTCCGGCGAGCAGGTACCAACGCTTTCCCCGGTTGTGCGGGGGACGCTCGGGAGCGGTCCAGCTGATGAGGATGTGGGTGTCTGTCATAGGTGTGTGTATAAATCCTTCTATTCTAGCGGAAAAACGGCATTCTGCCCATGGAGGGGAGTTGCCGAATCTTTGAACTATGATTTAAACAATTATTTGATTTTGCGGCTTATTAGAGCCAAATAATCTGCAATTCCTGTTCATCTTCTGTCATGTTTGCGACTGCGATCTTTGCCACCTTTGTCCGGCGACAAAGAGGGGACCATTTCCTCGTTGATGTTCGTATGAATCAATTTCTTTTGTCAGGGGGCTTAAGGAACCTTGTTCGGTTCCCTCGGCCCCCCGACACCCCCCTCACCCTCCTAACCCAAACTGGGAGGGAAACCCGCGGGTTTCCCTCCCCTCCGGTCCCTCCCTTCCAACCGGTTTTGTTTCTGTATGTTTTCCAGTTTGCAATTCGTGATCCCGCGATGCGCGCCTCCCGATGAGATCACGGTGGACTTGCTTGTGACCTATGAGCTCTCTTGGTACCCTTCGAACGCTAAAAAACGGGCAGTTAGCTCAGTTGGTTAGAGCGTCGCGTTGACATCGCGGAGGTCACTGGTTCGAATCCAGTACTGCCCACCATTCGACTCGCACTTCGTCGCTTTGCTCCTCAGTGCTCGCTCATGGTCCTCGGCTCGTTGGGCATCGGGCCATTCTCAGTGATGACGCGAGTCGAATGACAGTGAGCGAAAGCAGCAGCGAAGTCGAACTGCCCTGTTTGTTTGAGTTCGGACATCATCCATTTTCGTCCATCAATTCGATAGAAAGTGACTATAGAAGAGGTACACTTTTTGGCATGTGGCAGCTCTTCCTCGATCTCTTCTTCCCTCGCCGTTCTCTTTTTGGGTGCGGAAGATGCCAAGGTTGACGCGAATGGGTTCCTCGCTACAATCCCATTCCAATGTCTCCCGATACTGCGGAAGAACTGTGCACAGATATTCAGCGGATTGAGGCTGCTCTGGCTGGGGTAGCGCAGATGCGGATCTTCGAAGCAGGGGGGCAACATGCCTTGCAAAAAGGTATTGAGATGATACGTTGGGCTCTCTGCGATGCTCTATCCGTTCATCTCGATGATCCACGACTTGCCCACTTCGACAAATTGGTGGCGCTGTGCGACAAAAATATAATTCGGGATGATGTTGCGGCACGCATGCGTGCAGTGCTTCTGCGCATCATCGCCCACGAACGTTTTGATTTGCCCTTTCAGTTTGATCTGCGAGGAGGCAACTTTCCGGCTTTCTGTGGTGCTTTTCTCTTGGCCCACTCATATACATTCCGGGATGACTTGCCGTACCAAGGAGATCGGTCCGTCCTCCGCGATTTGCTCGGTTTGTTTCCAAATATCTCTTTCCCGGGGAGGGTGGTCGCCGCCACTGACGGCAAATCGGTAGTGGAACCAGCACCGTGAAGTTGTACACTTTTCCGCATGTGGCAGCTCTTCCTCGATCTCCTCTTTCCCCGCCGTTCCCTTATGGGAGCGGAAGGGGAGTGGATCACGGAGCAGGAGCGGAGCAAACTCGTTCCTCATCCGGTGATCGAAGAGACTGCTGACCTCCGTCGTCGCGGTATCCACTCTCTGGATCGTCTCGTCGCCGCGAGCACGTATGCGGATTCACCGCTCTTGAAGAAAGCCATTCACACGTTCAAGTACGGACATGTTCGATGGTTGGATAAAGAGCTTGCCCGGCTCATCGTGCAGGCACTCGCCGAGAGTGATCATTCTTTTCAGATCACAAAAAACAATCACGGCGAAACGCTGGGTGGCTCTGACGGGACCCGGCGTTGGAGCCGTACCTTTGAGGGAAGGGTGGGTTCGCGGGAGGGAAACCGTAGGTTACCATCCCGCGAAATCGTTCTCTGTCCTGTTCCGCTGCACTGGATCCGTCGGTTCCAGCGCGGGTTCAACCAGTCTGAGCTTCTCGCTCGTGTCGTTGCCAGAGAGCGGGGACTCACTGTTCTGCCGCTCCTGAAGCGCAGGCGCTGGACAGGGTCACAGATGAAGCGATCGCGCGCTGACCGGCTCACAGGTGTGACGGGCGCATTCCATTGCATGGCAGATCGTCCTCCGCAGCACGTCATCCTCATCGACGACCTCTCGACGACGGGGGCAACGCTCGAGGAATGCGCCAAGACGCTCAAGGAGGCTGGCGTGACGCGTGTGGATGCTTGGGTCATCGCTCACGACCAGAAAAGAACTTAGCCCGGCTTAGGGAGAGGAGAATCGCGGCGTAGTTTCGTCCGAACGAAGCGAGGACGAACGAAGCCGGATGGATGATCGCGCACGATCGAAAGAGGGATTAAGGATTGGAATATTGGGGATTTTAGACGAGAGCTGTCTGCCCTGAACGTAGTCGAATGTTTCCTTCGACGAACGTTCATACATTCCGTACTGTTGCTCTGGCAGAGCAAGGCGAAGTGGGTGTGGAAAACTTTTCAGTTATCCACCAAGCGTCTAGCATGCTGAACCTGTGACCATGCTTCTCACAGCAGTGGCCTTTGTTGTTCTGTTGACGCTGCTCATCCTCATCCATGAGTTCGGACACTTCATGGCGGCGCGGAGTGCCGGGGTGACGGTCGAGGAATTTGGCTTCGGCTTGCCGCCAAAGGCACGCACACTCTTCAGACGAAATGGGACAGTGTTCACGCTCAACTGGGTGCCCTTCGGAGGATTTGTGCGTCTCAAGGGCGAGAATGCTCTTGCGGAACATGAGCGCAATAAGCCCGGGAGTTTTCACAGTGCTTCCCTTGCCGCGCGCATCGCAATTCTGTCTGCGGGGGTCTTCATGAATTTTGTGCTCGCTTTCGTGTTGCTCGTCTTCGGATTTTCGGTGGGGCGATGGATTCCCACGTATTTCGAGATGTCCGACATGCAGACGCACGCCGAGCAGGGCATCATTGCGCTCGAGACGGGCGTGGTGATCGAGAAGGTCATGAGCGGTGAACCGGCAGCGATTGCGGGCGTGCCGGAGAAGAGCGTCCTCCTGAGAGTAAACGATATTCCGATCACGCTCGCCGAACAGGTCGGGCAGATCCAGCAGGGCAAGCGCAGGGTGCTCTACACGGTGCTCGTGGGGGAAGGGGAGAAATCCAAAGAGCAGAAATTCACCGTGACGCTTAAGGACGGCAAGTCCGGTGTGGTCATTTCCACGTTCCCGCGCAAACTCTCGGCTCCTTTGCGTGGGATCGGGACATCGGCTCTTCTTGCGCTGCGTGAAGCCAGGATCATGACGGTGCAAACAGTGCTCGGCATCGGCACGCTCATCGCGTCCCTCGCGCAGAGCGGGCGGGTTCCCGAGGGCATCACCGGCATCGTCGGCATCGCCCAGCTCACGTACTCCTCGGTGCAAGCCGGATTCATGACGTACCTGCGTTTAGTTGCGCTCATCAGCCTGAGCCTCGCTATCTTAAATTTCCTCCCGTTCCCCGCTTTAGACGGCGGCCGGCTCCTGTTCGTGCTCGTCGAGGCGGTGACGCGCCATCCACTCAACCGAAGATTCGAGGCGTACTCGAACGCGCTCGGATTCTCGGTGCTCATTCTGCTCATCCTCCTCATTACCTTCTATGATATCGTCCGTCTCTTCTAGTGGCAGCGCCTCCGCCGCCGCTTCGGTGGCGGAACATGTGGATCAGGGACTGTGGATCGCCATTCTGCGCAAATTCGAAGAGAAACTGCAGCGCAGCGCCTTCATCACCTGGTTTCGGGACACGGCGATCCTCGGCAAGGACGGTGGCACGCTCATCGTGGGGTTGCCGCTGCCCATGTCACTCTCGTGGCACATGGAGCACTACCGCGTAATGACGTTCGAGATCGCGCGTTCCCTCGATCCCACGATCGAGAAGATCGTCTATACCGTTGATGGGGGACTCAAAGACAACCGCGAGCGATCGGTCGACCTGCTGGAAGTTTTTCCCGAACAGAAGAAGCGGAAATTGCCCAACAAACCCGAGGTCAAGATGGCCGAAGGAGTCATCAGCAAGATCTTGAATCCCCGCTATACGATCGAGCACTTCGTGGTCGGAGCCAACAACCGTCTCGCGCACGCGGCGTGCCAGTCGGTGGCCGCGGCGCCCGGCGGCCGTTATAACCCGCTCTTCCTCTACGGTGGCGTGGGGCTGGGCAAGACGCACCTGCTGCAGGCCACGGGCAACGCCATTCTCCGCAATATGCCCCGGGCGGTTGTGGTGTACACGACCACGGAGGATTTCACGAATCAGGTCATCGAGGCGATCCGGCAGCAGAAAATGGAGCAGTTTAGGCGCCGCTACCGGCAGGTGGACGTGCTCATCATCGATGACGTGCAGTTTCTTGCCAACAAAGAGCGCACGCAGGAGGAGTTCTTCCACACGTTCAACGCCCTCTACGAGGACCGCAAGCAGGTCATCCTGTCGGCCGACCGGCCCCCGCAGGAAATGCAATTGGAGGACAGACTGATTTCGCGCTTCGCGCGCGGCATGATCGCCGATATCTCGGTGCCGGACTACGAGACGCGGCTGGCCATCCTGGTCGAGAAAGCCCGCGAGTACGAGCTCATGATCGACATGACGGTGCTGCAGTTCATCGCGGAGCACACGACCCGCAATGTCCGCGAGCTCGAAGGCATCCTGATGCAGGCGGTGGCGCAGTACGAGCTGGAGTCGCGCATGCCTACCGTCAAGAGCATCGCCGAGATCATGCGAAAGCTCTCACGCGATCCGCATGCGGAGGAGGAGCAGGTGGGGTTCGAGACGACGCCCAAGCGCGCGCCCACATTCCAGGACGTGCTGGAGTGCGTCAGCCGCTACTACTCGGTCTCGGTGCAGGACATGATCGGCGCCTCGCGCGTGCGCGAGATCCTGATGCCCCGCCAGATCACGATGTTCCTGGGCAAGAAGCACCTGCGCATGAGCTACGTGCGGCTGGGCGAGGTCTTCTCCGGCCGCGACCACACCACCGTGATGAACGCGTGCGGCAAGATCGAGGCGAAGATGCAAAATGATCCGCAATTACTTCGGGAGATCCGCGCCTTGGAGCAGGAGTTGGGGGTGGTATGAGCGCGAGACGATACTTTTCCTCCTTGTGACCGGCGGAACACGCGCGTATCGTCTGCTTGTCATGACGCAGCGCACCACCACCACGACTACCACGACTTTCCGCTGAGGAAGGGGTGCTCTGCTGATCATTCATCCCACTGCCTTCCTCCGCGATAGCGAAGGAGTTTTTTCTCTGTTACCCTCCCATCACTATGGCAAAGAAATCCATCGGAAACGCAATTCCCGAATCCCTGCACAACATGCGCCACTCGCTGGCACACGTGCTGGCGCAGGCCGTCTCAAGGCTCTGGCCAGATACGCAGATCACCATCGGTCCGCCCATCGACACAGGCTGCTACTACGATTTCCTCTTCGCGAAGCCGATTTCCGATGCCGATTTCCCCGCAATCGAGAAGGAGATGCGCCGTATCATCGGCTCCGCGCAGACCTTTGAGGTGGACGAGATGTCGATTCAGGAATCCGTGAAGTACTGGAAGGGCAAAGGGCAGACCTTCAAGGTCGAGCTGGTCGAGGACCTTGCCAAGGGAGGGGAGACAAAAGTGACGCACTACCGCAACGTCGATGCCTCTGGCAAAGAGATGTTCACGGATCTCTGCCGCGGCGGACACGTCACTTCACTCAAGGAGATTCCGCCGGATGGATTCAAGATCACCAGTCTTGCGGGAGCGTACTGGCGCGGCAAAGAAACGAATGCGCAGCTCACGCGCCTCTACGTGGCGGCTTTCGCCAGTAAGCAGGAGCTTTCGGACTACCTCACGATGATGGAGGAGGCGAAGAAGCGCGATCACCGAAAATTGGGTAAGGAGCTGGATCTCTTCACGTTCAGCGACATGGTGGGGCCGGGGCTGCCGCTCTGGACACCCAAGGGCACGATCATCGCGGATCAGATCGAGACGCTGGCGAAAGAGATGGAGGAGAAGGGTGGCTACCTTCGCGTGCGCACGCCACACATTGCCAAGGGAGCGCTGTACGAGCGCACGGGTCACCTGGCGCACTACAGAACGTCCATGTTCCCGCCGATGGAGCTGGATGGGGAGGAGGAGTACTACCTCAAGCCCATGAACTGTCCGCACCACCACGAAATCTTCGCCTCGCGGCCGCGCAGCTACCGCGATCTGCCCATGCGGCTCGCGGAGTACGGGCACTGCTACCGCTACGAAGACAGCGGCGCTCTGTTCGGGCTCATGCGCGTGCGATCGCTTTCGATGAACGATGCGCACATGTACGTGACGGAGGAGCAGTTCGAAGACGAATTCAACGCGGTGGTCGATCTCTACCTCGCGTACTTCGCGATTTTCGACATCAAGAAGTACGTCATGCGCCTCTCGCTCCATTCCACTGAAGGACTCGGCAAGAAGTACGTCAACGAACCCGCGCTGTGGCTCAAGACGGAAGAGATGGTCAGAAAGGCGCTCAAGAAGAAGGGGATCGAGTTCAGAGAGGTGCCGGACGAAGCGGCGTTCTACGGTCCCAAGATCGACGTGGAGGTGTGGAGCGCCATCGGCCGCGAGTTCACGCTCGCCACGAACCAGGTGGATTTCGACGTGCCGGGCAAAGTGGGACTCAAGTACACCGACAAAGACGGCACCGAGAAAGTGCCGCTCTGCATCCACCGCGCCCCTCTCGGCACGCACGAGCGGTTCATCGGGTTCCTCATCGAGCATTTCGCCGGGCACTTCCCGCTGTGGCTGGCCCCGGTACAGGCGGTGATCATTCCCGTGGCCGAGCCGCACGAAGTCTCCGCGCGACACGTTGAAAAGGCGCTCCGGGAGCAGGGGATCCGCTGCGAAGTGTTGCCTTCCACCGATTCATTGGGCAAGCGCATCCGTGCAGGCGAACAGCAGCGCGTTCCGTACCTGCTGGTCGTGGGGGATAAAGAGGTCGCCGATAATTCCGTGGCCGTCCGCAACGTCGTGACCAAGAAACAGGTGTCCGTACCGCTCAAAGAGTTCATCGAGAAGACGAAGGAGGATATCAGGCTGCGGCGGCTCACGTGTTCCATCGGGTGAAATGTACGCTGTTCTTGTTTCTGCCTCACCCCCGACCCCTCTCCACCCCGCCACCGTCGCACATGTGCGACGTGGCCCGTCCACGATTCCCACATTGGAGAGGGGGTGAGGGGGAGAGGTTGAGTGAAAGAAGAGGAAGTTCACGTGCCCGAGGCGACTTCCATCGGAATTTTTGTAGATTTAGTCAGCAGCACCATTCCTGCGGTAATGGGGAGGAGTGCCGTCACCTGAAGGAATGACGGTTGTTCGTGAAGCACGAAGTAGGCTGCCGCGAGTGTGAAGAGTGGCATGATGCTTACCATGGCAACGGCTTTGGTAATGGGAATCCGGTGAATGCCTTCAACCCAGAGGGACACCGAGAGACCGAGGAGAAGCACACCATTGATAGACAAAAACACCAATGATGAGAGAAGTGCATCACGGCTTGGTATTTCTTCAATGGCGAGCGCTATCAACAGCAGACATATTCCGCTGATGATGCTTCGGTACAACATGATGACATTGGTTGATACGATTCTTCTTGCGCGTTGCGCATAGCGATTTCCGAACGGCGCCAAGGCAGCGCCCACCAGTATAAGCAAGTTGCCCCATTGCCATTCTCCGGTCCCTTTGGGGAGGAGAACCAGAAGCGCACCGAAAACCATGCATGAGGCACCGATGATCGTCCGGGGCAGCAGGGGCTCATGGTGCAGGAATAGACCTAAGATCAGGAAGGAGAAGAAAACCTCGGTGAGGTTCAAGATCGAGGCGTTTCCCGCTGTCGTAAATTTAAGACCCAGAAAGAGGCAGCCATAGCCGGCAATGCCGATGAAGAACGTTGCGAGCAGGATGTTCTTCCACGCCGCACGTTTTTGCAGGAGAGGCCATTCCCGTTTCACAGTGAGCAGGAAGGCGAAGTACAATCCGGCGAAGAGCGTACTCATTCCTGCGGAGAGGAGTGGAGGGACATACGTGAAACTCAGGATGGTGATGACGGGCAATACGCTGCCGAGCAATGTTGAGAGCAGAACATTCAGTTCGCCCTGACGCGTGGGGTGCATGGGCATGTGGAAAGTGTAGCAGGGGATGTGCTGTTTGTGTTTTGCCTCACCCCCCAACCCCCTCTCTCATACCCACTCTACTCGCCTCGGGAGAGGGGGAGTTTGTCTGTGGACGGAAGTGGCTCCCCCCTCTCCCTGCAGGAATCGTTGCAGGTGGGGAGAGGGGGGTCAGGGGGGGTGAGGTAGATCTTCCTTTCTGCTATCATCTCTTCGATGTTCCAAGCGTTCCCCTTAGGTCCGTTCCTCGTCTGGACCTCCGTCGTGTTCCTGCTCATCGGCATCTGGGTTTCGACGGAGTTCTTCCTCAGGCTCGCCGGCAGCGCGAACCTCTCGCTGCAGCATTTCCAGGATCACGCATGGTGGTACCTGGGTGGGTTCCTCATCAGCGGAAGGGTGATTGCCGTGATCACGCAGTACCGCGTGTACTGGAACGATCTTCCGCGCATCTTCGTCATCTGGGACGGGGGATTCAGCTTCCTCGGCGGCGCCATCGGCATCGGCATCATCCTCTACTGGTCGACCCGCTCCCATCGCGCGACATTTCTGCAGTGGCTGGATGTGCTGTTGCCCGCGGCCGCACTGGGGTCGGTGTTCAGCTGGCTTGGACTCTTCTTCGCCGGGCATGCGTACGGCAAGCCCACCGATGTCTTCTGGGGCGTGACGTACGATTCGATCTCTGTCCGCTACGCCGTGCCCATCCACCCCGTGCAGCTCTACTATGCTTTCTTCTCTCTCTTTCTGACTTTCCTGCTGCTCATTATTCGCAAGTATAGCTCGAGGGCGGGGACCGAGACGCTCATCGGCATCATCTGCGCGAGCGTCGGCACGTTCATCTTCGAGTACTTCCGCGGGGATTTCACCATTCCGGTCTTCGCCACGACCGTGGATTTCATCATCCTGATCTCCCTCTTCGTCAGTCTCGGTGTCTTCGCCGTCATCGAGCTCATGCTCTCGCGCCGGATGCTCCTCGTGTTCGAGGGAGTACTCCTCTTCGTGTTTGGCGGGTATGCACTGCTGCGGTCGCAGCTACCGCTCGAGACGCATGAGCTTCGGTTCAGCCAGTTCCTCGCGGTGTTGGCGCTGCTCGTCACCGTCGTGTATGTTGTTGTCCACCGGCGACGGTATCCGCACCTGTAACTTTTAACTCTTTACTGTTGATCATTGACTGCAAGAATTGTCTTTTCGTTATTAGCTCCATCGTCGCACAGTTCTCGTGTCAATTGTCAATAGTCCACTGTCAACTGTCATCATGCAACTCTTCACGTCCCTTCAGTCTTTCTTCGATCCGTTCCTCCTGTTTCTGTCAGCAGATCCGTTGCTCAGGATGATGCAGGGTGGACTGCTCTTCGTCGGATTCGTCGTGATTTTTCTCGTGTTCTTCGTCACGCGTGACATCCTGCTCAGGACGCACTCGTTCTGGTACACGGCATTCTGCATCGTGCTCACCGCCCTGCTCCCGGGAGTCGGATTCCTGCTCTACCTCCTCATCCGTCCCGCGCGCACCATTCGCGAGCGCGAACAGGAGAAGCTCGTGCAGTCCCTGTCTGCAAAGCTCCTCGGGAGCAAAGCCCGTTCCAGCAAGTAATCCTCCTTGAGGAGGACTGATTTCCCCTCTTTTCCATGGCTTCGCTCAAGTCGCTCTTCATCTACTTGGTTTGGCCGAATCCCGGCAATGCCCACTACAGCAGTTCCAGCATGCAGACACTCCTCATCGTCTGCGCGCTTCTGGTGCTCTTCTCGTTCCTGTTCCGTTTCTGGCGGAGCAGAATGACGAACCCCGTGATGAAGAAGCTCAGCCGCTCGTGGTCAAGTGCCGCCTTCTGGTTCGGGGCCACGGGCTTGGTCTTCGTCGTCTCGCGCGTGGAGAGCATCGGATTCCTCGCCATGCGTTTTCTGTGGGTACTGTGGGGGATCGCCTTCGCGCTGTACCTTGGAGTGCAGATGCGGCTCTTCAAGATGCGGTACTACGAAAAACTCCCCACGGAGGTTTCGGATGATCCGCGGGATCGGTATTTACCGAAACGGAAGAAGTAAGTTTTTTCCTCCATCCCCCTGCCCTTCCTTCATGGGAGGAAGGGGAGTTTGATGTTCGAACATGTTCCCCCTCTCTTGTGGAGAGGGGGATAAAGGGGGAGAGGAAATGAGATGATGGCCAATGGCCGGGGACGATCTCCTTTGGTGTTCAACAAACTTGACAGTGAGGCTCGTCTTAGAGAGGATCAACCCCTTTTTATGCCTCTCAAGCACGCTACGGAAACCTTTTTAGTCTTCCTCCTCGGCGTCGTCATTCTCCTTACGGGGCTCCTGCTCCCAACGCTTCCCGATCTTCCGGCAGGTGCGGTGCCGTGGGCGATTCTCTTCGCGCTCTCCGTCGTCTACCCGCTCTCGCTCTTCGCGCTCTTCCGCCGTCGCCGTGCCGATCATGCGTTTCGGCTGCTGCACTGGATTCCGGCGCTCATGCTCCTTTTGTGGCTCGGCATCGAAATCGTTTCGCTGGAAGTTCCGCGCGCCCTGCTCGCCGTGGGCTGGTACACGTGGGGCTGGACGTTAAGCGCGGTGACGGTCGCATTCATTCTGCTCTTAAGCTACTGCCTGCAGGTGGTGCGCCGCCGCGTGTCGCGCGTGACGCTGCTCCTGCTCGCATTCATTCCCTTCGTGGGCGGCGCGCTCGCGAGCCAGCAGACCACGCACTGGGATCGCCAGCTTGCCTCCGTGCTCTGGGGAGGGGAGTGGCTCACGCAGCTGGAGGGCAAGCAGATTCTCGGCGTGCGGCTGGCAGGCCGGCTGCCCACGAAACAGAACCTGAGCGCTTCGAGTGATGCCGGAGAAGAAAGTTGGCGAGAGAAGCTCCGGCAGGCCGAACAGCGCCGCAGAGAGGCACGGGAAAAGCGTCTTGCCGATTCCAGCAGTCTTTCCGCCTCTTCACTGATCGCGCTCGTCGCCTCCTCACAATCCAGCGCGGGTACCGGAACGGAACTCAAGGAGGCGAAGACACAGCCTGCGAAGCTGCCCTCTTCGGGTCCGGAGCTGGGGGCATTTGTCTTCCTGATGCTGGCGGGATACACGGGGGTGCTGCACGATCGGGCGCGACGACGATCGTGAGAGACAAACCTACGGTTTTTCTCTCACAGGCTCTCTTTTCCCTAAACGGTGTCGCTCCAGCCGCGGGTCCCGGCAGAGCCACCCACGGCTTCGCGACGAATTTTTTCATTCTCTGCTACCATGCTGTCAATATTCCCACTTGCCTGTGCCGACTATTCAATCTTTCCATGCCAGACAGATTCTCGATTCCCGCGGAACGCCCACCGTCGAAGTGGACTGCACGCTCTCCGATGGTTCTTTTGGACGGGCAGCCGTGCCCTCGGGCGCTTCGACGGGGAAACATGAAGCGGTGGAGCTGCGTGACGGTGACCCCAAACGTTTTTTCGGCAAGGGTGTCCTCAAAGCCGTCTCGCACGTGAACACGATCATCGAAAAATCGGTCAAAGGGAAGGCATTCGATCAGCGGTCGCTCGATCTCTCTCTCATTGCTCTCGATGGGACTCCCAACAAGGGCAAGTTCGGTGCCAATGCGATTCTCGGTGTTTCTCTGTCGTTTGCGCGTGCGATGGCAGTAAGCCAGAAGCAGCCGCTCTACCGCTACTTCAACGGCCTTTCATCCAAAAAGATTGAGATGCTCCTGCCCGTGCCGATGGTGCTCGTCCTTGAGGGCGGCAAACATGCGGATGACAGCGCGGATTTTCAGGAGTTCATGGTCATGCCCGTCGGGGCAAAGAACTTTTCAGAGGCGCTCCGGTGGGGGGACGAGATCTACCAGGCGATCGCGAAAGTCCTCAAGAAAGAAGGGTTCAATATCAACGTGGGGTTCGAAGGCGCCTACGGGCCGAATCTGGGGAGCAACGGAAAGGTGATGGACGTGATCCTCGCGGGCATCGAGGCAGCGGGATATCGGGCGGGGAAAGATGTCGTGATCGCCATCGATGCGGCTGCGAGCGAGTTTTTCACAGAAGGGTCGTACCGTCTGGAGCGGGAGAAACGCACGCTCTCCAGTGCGGAACTGATTGATTTCTACGAGCAGTGGACGAAGAAGTACCCCATTACTTCGATCGAGGACGGTTTGGCCGAGGATGACTGGGAAGGGTGGAAGATCCTGCAGAAACGGTTGGGTACAAACGTGCAGATCATCGGCGATGATCTTTTCGTGACGAACGCCACACGACTGAAGCGCGGGATTGCGGAGAAGGCGGCCAATTCCATTCTGATCAAATTGAATCAGATCGGCACGGTCACGGAGACCGTGGATGCCGTCGAGATGGCGCATTCAGCCGGGTTCACCGCTGTCGTCTCGCATCGTTCGGGCGAGACAGAAGATGCGTCTATCGCGGATCTCGTGGTGGGGCTGGGAACCGGGCAGATCAAGACGGGTGCTACGAGTCGCACGGATCGAGTGTGTAAGTATAACCAGTTGCTCCGGATCGAGGAGGAACTGGGAAGCAAGGCGAAGTACGTGTCGCCGTTCTGAAATCTGCGGGATTGCTTTGACAAGTATCAACCTGCATTGCAAAGTAACAATGTTCTTTGTCATCGAGGAACACCCGGGGTGTTCGCACGTCGCGAACGCGAGAGGTGAACCTCATTGGAAAAGGAGACGCGTCATGTCCAGGTCGAATGCTATGGTAGCCGCTGCCGGATTTTTTTGCAGCGTATGGACGAAGATCGGGAAAGCGATCGCGAGTCTCGAGCCAAACGAAGAGGTAGCTCTTGAGCGGCTCCATCGACTCAGTCGCGAGGAGATTCAGGATGATTGGGCACAGCGATCTATACAGCAGATAGCCGCCATCATTCTCGAAAAGGATCTTCCGCCGCCGAAAGTGTTCGTGGGCGTCTCGGAGACGCAGATGCACGCTCTCGAGCGAGTTATTGCACTCGCGTCCAATGTTTCGGACGAGATCAAGCAACTGGTGATCTGGCTCCTGCGGCAGAGCGATAGGCTGCGACAGGAAGTGTACGTCACACTCCCGGATCCCGACGGCAAGATCTTCATGGGTGTCCATAGCTTGAATACTCCGGGCGGGGGAGCTCTGCTCTACAATGCGCTCCATCTCCTCGCGGCTCCCTTAATGGTATTTGCTATCGATTCTGGGTGTCCCGAATGTCGTATGGCGACTGTCTGGATTACTCGCAACCGTCTCTACCCAGAGGGGGGGAAGATTTCGTTGGACACGGCTGCCATTGCGCAGATCGATGTCTCGCCAGAAGCGGTCGCAAGGAGCATGTAGTAACCATGCCAAAGAACGATGACCGGGAGGGGGTCTTTTGCCCTTTCCCGGTCTTTCTGTTCACTGTTTTGATGTCCAATATCGTCGGATCCACCGCCGCTTCACCCACGGCAGCGAGAGGGTGGAGAGCAGGTAGCCCAAGGCAGGGACGGCCGCGTTCAGCCAGAAGCCTTCATTCCCGATGAGCCAGAGGAAGAGAACGGCGACGGCGTAGGTGAGGACGGCGATCGTGATTCTGCGAATCCAGCTCACCTCCCACGCCTTATCGGCCTCCACGCGTTTGTTTCGTTCCACGATGGCGGCGATCTGAGATTCGGGATTTTCCATGGACGAGCGGATGAACGAGAATGCCCCGCACCGCTCACTGCGTTCGGGTGCGGGACCAAGGATCTTCGGATTCACGCTGCGTCTACGCTTGCGTTCGTCTCGAATTCACCTTGGTCGGGGCGACAGGACTTGAACCTGCGACCTCTTGCACCCCATGCAAGCGTTCTAGCCAACTGAACTACGCCCCGATGAACCGGAGTGTAGACAAATCTTCTGGCGAGAGCGAGCGATCATCATCCAATCGCCAATCGAAAAATCCCTTAATCGCCAATAACTGTTTCATTTTGCTCCTCTTGCTTCCAGCTCATGTCTTATAGCTTCTGTCTTCGTCTGGACAGAAATCGCGTGGAAGACGCCAATGGGTTGATCCGCATCACCGAATGTGCTTCCATACGCCCCTTATGCCTATGACAGGTCTACAGGGACGGCAGAATGGGGCAGTTGATAAAAACTATAAATTGTGTTACAATATCAAGTTAACATGAGTTTATCCCCACAAGAGCTGTCGGCTGCCACCAGAGCGATCGAGGAGCACCAGCGCATCCTCGTGGTCTGCCACGCCAACGTGGATCCCGATGCCCTCTCGGGGGCGCTGTCGTGCTTTGAGCTCTTTCGCTCGCTCGGCAAAGACGTCACGGTGGTCTGCCCCGATTCGCCTCCCGAATCGCTCCAGTTCCTTCCGGGGTTCGAGCGGCTTTCGGAGGGGCTCGCGGACTCGCAGAATTTCATCATCACGGTGAATCTGGACGAGGGTGTGGAGGTGGATAAATTGCGCTACACCGTGGAGGATCACCGCGTGAACATCATCGTCGTGCCCAAGAACGGGCGCATCCGTCCGCAGCAGATTTCCCTCGGGGAGGGGGAGCAGCGCTACGATCTTGTCATCGTGGTGGATACTGCCGATTTGCCGCTCTTGGGATCCCTCTACCTGGAGCACGTGGACCTGTTCGCGGAGGTACCGGTCCTCAACATCGATCACCACATTTCCAACACGCGGTACGGGCAGCTGCAGCTCATCGACACGACGTCGGCCAGCGTGACGGAGGTGCTCTACCACTGGTTCACGCACGTTCCGAGTTGGCGCGAGAAGATTACGGGGGATCTGGCGACGCTCCTCCTCACGGGGCTCATCACCGATACCCGGAGCTTCCAGAATCCCAACACGACGCCCAGGTCGCTCGAGGTGGCTGCCGAGCTCCTGGACCTCGGAGCGCGCCAGCAGGAGATCATCCAGCACATCTACAAGACCAAACCTCTCACGACGCTCAAGATCTGGGGCAGGGCACTCAATCGTATTCAGGTGGATGACCGCTCCAAGATCGCCTGGTCCGCCGTCAGCCGCGAGGACCTTGCCGAGATGGGCGCGCAGAGCAAAGAGGTCTCGGGCATTCTGGATGAACTCATCTCCACGATTCCCGATGCCGACGTGCACGTCATTTTCGTGGAGATGGAGGACGGAGAGATCAAGGCGAGTATGCGCTCCTCGCCGGCCATCGATGCCAATGTTCTCGCTGCCCAGCTCTTCAAAGGCGGCGGGCATCCGCGTGCGTCCGGTTTCCGGATCCCGAAGTCAGCCAATTTCCAGCTCGCGGTCATTGAAGCCGTTTCGAAGATCCGGGAGGGCATGGCACGCCAGCAGAAGGAGGTTGATCGCCTTCCGGCTTCAGGGCGCGCGCAACCGGTCCAGCCTGTCGCTGTGCAGCCGCCCGCGATCGGGAAGAACGAGTCATCCGAGCAACCGAAAAAGACAGCCTCCTCGTTCGATATTGTGGAGGAGTTGAGCGGCAAGAAGAGACAGAAGAGGCGCCCGGGTGCAAAACCGGAAACGGAGGAGAACGATGTGAAGTGAAGAGAATGAGTTTTCTCTCGCTTTCTTCTGCGCTGGCGCTACACTGAAAGCGGCTATTACTTGTATTTCTTGCTCGAAAGCATGAACTTGATTGTGGATTCTTCGCGCACCCTCACCCCCCGCCCGACCGGACGACTCCGGTCGTTCGGCCGTTTATCTGTTGTGTGTTCTCATTAGTATGCGACTTGTACAGGTTGCAAAGGCATTGGGTATGACCGGTCAGCAACTGCGCCATGAACTGGAGCAGGTGAATTTCGGCGTCAAGCCGACCGACCGTGAGGTGTCGGATACCCTCGCGCAAGGCATTATCCGCTTCATCGCGCGCAAACATGGCAAAGAGGTGGATCTTTCGGCACTGCAGGGCATGTCGATGGGCGATGAGGATGTGCAGAAGAAAACTCCGGAAGCGTCCGCGGTTCCTTCCGTTGCGGAAACGTCTTCGTCGGAGGTCGGTCACTCGGAACAGGACGGTGCGAACAAGAGCGTGAATGTCCTGCGCAAGCTCACGCTTGACGATGTCTCGCGCGAGGCGATTGCCCGCGAGACGAATGCACTCCAGCAGCGCAGGCCTGCGGCGCATAAGCGTCGGTCCTTCGACAAGCGCAAGCGTTCTACGTTCGAGAAGCGCGACATTGCTTCCTCCCATCAGGAGCAGATCAAGAAGAAGGAGGGCGTCGTCTTCCTTCCGGCACATATCACCGTGAAGGAGCTGGCCGAGAAGACCGGCATCCAGGTGCCCATGCTGGTGCAGACGCTCATGAAGAACGGCGTGCTCGCCACGATCACGCAGTCCATCGATTACGATACGGCTGCCGTCGTTTCGACAGAGCTCGGCGTCACGGTTGAAAAACTGCAGGAATCAGCATCCGCGGAGGATCTCTTCAGCCGCAACTTGGAGGAGCTTTTGAAGGATGAGCCGGAGAATCTGATCAAGCGTCCTCCCGTGGTGGTGGTGATGGGGCACGTCGATCACGGCAAGACCTCCATTCTCGATGCCATCCGCGAGACCAATGTGGCGGGCGGCGAAGCGGGCGGCATCACGCAGCACATCGGTGCGTACCAGGTGGAACATACCCCGGCGGGGTCCAACGATGTCCACAAGATCACCTTCCTCGACACCCCCGGTCACGAGGCCTTCACGGCCATGCGCGCGCGCGGAGCGAAGGTCACCGATATCGCGGTGATCGTGGTGGCGGCGGACGAGGGCGTGAAGCCCACGACCATCGAAGCGATCGACCATGCCAAGGAAGCGGGGGTCCCGATTCTTGTGGCGCTCAACAAGATGGATAAGGAGGGAGCCGACGTGAACCGCGTGATGGGCGAGATGGCGGCGCAGGGGGTCCAGTCCGAGGAGTGGGGCGGGCAGGTGCCGTTCGTCCAGTGCTCCGCCAAGACCAAGCTGGGCATTACGGATCTTCTGGATTCGATCGTGCTCCTTTCGGAGATGCACGCTTTCAAGGCCAATCCCAAGCGCTCCGCCGTGGCCACGGTGATCGAGAGCAAACTCGATCCCTCCTTAGGCCCTCTGGCGACGATCATCGTGAATACCGGAACCCTCCATCATGGCGAGAGCTTCGTGTGCGGACGCACGCTCGGCAAAGTGCGTACCATGTCCGATGCCCACGGCAAGAGGTTTGAGGAGGTGGGCCCCTCGGGTGCGGTGCAGGTGGCCGGGTTTCACTCCGTGCCCGAGGTGGGTGACATCTTGCAGGTTGTTTCTTCCGAGAAGCTGGCACGCGACCTTCTGGCTCAAGTGGAAGAGCGGCGCAACTTGAAACAGACGCAGCGGTTCGTGGACCTCGTGAGCAGGCTCTCGGAAGGAAAGCTCACGCAGCTCAAAATCGTGCTCAAAGCGGACGCCCAGGGGTCGCTCGAAGCGCTGAAGGAGGCACTCGCCAAGCTCACGACCGAGACGGTCACCGTGAAGATCATCCACGCCTCCGTCGGAGCCGTGACGGACAGCGATGTCTCGATGGCTGCGGCCAGCGAGGGGATCGTGGTCGCGTTCCACGTTCCGGTACCGAACGGGGCGCGTTCCATTGCCGATCATGAAGGAGTGAGCGTGCGCGAGTACGAGGTGATCTACGCTCTGCTCGACGATATCGAAGGTTTGCTGAAAGGTCTCGTGGAGCCGGTCGACACCGAAAAGATCGTCGGTCATCTGCAGGTGCTTCAGGTCTTCCTCACGAAGAAGAACGAGCAGATCGTGGGCGGACGCGTGACGGACGGCGTTTTCAAGCGCCTGCCTTTTCGCATTCAACGTGGAGGAGAGCAGACGGGCACCGGTCGCATCCTGTCGCTGCGCAAAGGGGACAGCGATATCAAAGAAGCCAAGGAGGGAACCGAATGCGGGATGCGCATCGAATCGACGTGTCCTATCCTTGAGGGGGATTTGCTTGAGGTGTTCCTGAAAGAGTTGAAGCGGAAGGAGGGCGCGCAAGCTGCCTGAGATCCGGCGAGACGGTCTGGCTGTTCACGTCGTGCCGGGTGAAGTCACGGATGAGCGCATTCGCCTCGCGGTCCGTCACGGAGGTCAGGTGCAGGCAGAGCGCGTAGAGTTCTTGAGGGGAGAGCGACTTCAGTTTCGCTTCCATCTGCGCATCCGGTCCCTGCGGGTTTTCGCCGACGAGGAGCGGAATCAATTCCTTGGGATTCATCTTTCGTTGGTCACGTCCTTTCTTAAGGAGATCCAGCGCCTTCTTCCCATTTTTTCCCTTGTGGGCTTTCTGAATGAAGTCGATGAAATTTACGCCCTCCTGACCCTTGACGGCGAGCTTCTGGCAAAGGTTCTCCCACTCCTTGGTCGGCACGAACGCCAATTGGCTGCGCACGGTTTCGGCTTGCCCCTTAAAGAATCCTGCAGCCCATCCGGTAAGCCCGAGCCATGCGACAGTATAGAGCGTGGGAAGTTTGTTTGGATTCTTGGGATCCATGATATTTTTGAGGTCAATAAGACCGGAGATGAGCGCCATGCCCGCCATCGCGAGCACGCCCAGCATCTTCAATGCCCCCTTGCCGCGGCGCACGGCATCGGATTCCGGGCGCTTTTTGCTCTCCATTCTTTTTTGGGCCTGTGCCAAGACCGGATCGCCATTCAGCACTTCCTGAAAGAACTGTTTGATGCGAGTGATCGCCTGTTTCTGTTGCGGCGTGAGGATGTCCCCGCCTTTCCGTTTTCCCGTCGTGGGATCCTTGGGACCCTCGAGCATCGTATCGAGTTCATCGATCCACGCGGCAACGTACCCCACGCGGTTCGACACGCGCCCGTTGTAGACCGTTACGAGCCCCTCGCGCTGTGCCTGGTCGAACATCTCTTCGATCCTGCGTTGGATACCCTTGCCGTAGGCGCGGGAGGGCAGACGGAAGTCCTCCTCCGTGAATCCCGCCTTCAGATCCTGTTTCAGCCCCTGCATGTATGCGCCGATGACGGCCTGCGCCTTCTTTTGGGCTTCGATCAAGTGAGGAGCTTCACTCTTTTTTTTGTCCTTCTCCAATTCCTTTTGCAGCATTTTTCCGTCGCGCGGCAGCATTTCGGTGGCCATGGCCAGCAGACCGAAGTCGCTTTGGTTTGTCACATCCTGCCGTTCCGCATCGCGTGGATTTTTTGGGCGGCTCTCCGCAGCATTGCGCCGGAGCGCCTGACGTACTTCGGATTCAGAGATCCGTTCCTGTTGCTCGGGGGCTGCCGGTGATTCAGGTAGTGGACTCATGGAGTGGTATCACGCAGTTGCTTCGCATGTGCATTATTGAATCTCAAACTGGACTTTGATCCATCGGGGAATGTCACCGTTCCTTGAATTTTCGGTTGGAGATCCTTGAGTACGTTCGCTACGTCGGTTGCAGACATCTTCGAAAGATCGCGCCCTGTGGCGGTACTCATCTCACTCCGCACGTCATCCGATGCGGACTTTCGCTGAGTGTCATTTGCGGCAGCAGTGAGTTTATCCAGTGCGATATTGAGTCTCTGGAGCTGTTGCAGAGAAGCTTGATTTCCTTGTTTAATACTATTTTCAAGCTGCTGGGTTACTTGTGTGTTGGCTCCAGCACCGCCGCCAGCGGCACCCGCACCGCCTACTAGCGGCGGAAGGTAGAATTTGGGTGCGAGCAATTGGTCAGGTGCCTTCGCGATGTTCAGCGCCTGTCCCATGTTCAGATTGGCCCATGGGCCTTGTGCCCCCGGCAGTGGCAATGGCAGAAGGAGCGGCAGCTTCATCATCAGTTTACCGATGGAGCCGCCGGCGTTCATGATGGGGGAGGCGAATTTTTCGAAGAGGGCATCCGTCTTGAACGCGGCCTTCGCTCCCATCCACACGATGGCGATCGACATGCCCACCCACAGGATCTGCCAGAGATTGTTGACTCCTGGTAGCATGGAGATACCCATTTTTCGCATGAACGGATGGTTCGTAATGTCCCAGCCTGCCGGTTGATTTGCCAGTCCTACGTTGACCATGATGAAGCCGATGGAGAAGGGGATCGCCGTCACGACGGGAATGAATGCCGCGTGCAGGAACTTGTTCCAGATCTCCATGGGGTTGAAGACCTTCAGTGCGGACGAATCACCTGCCACGAAGCCGATGAACATAAAGGGCATGAAAGCGACGGTGATCCAAATGACGGGGATGCGGATGAGCAGGACGAGGGTTAAGGCGAGCAGCGGGAAAAGAAGAGCGATGCTGAAGAACAGCATGACGCACATCAGCAGCGTAAACATGAGCAGCTGTGGCAGGCGTGCCGCGGTATTTGGACCTGCGAGTGGATTTCCACCACCGGGCGGTTGGACTTTGGTGAAGTATTTAAATCGGGTGTGGTTATACACAAGCCCTCCAAAAATTGCATTCGGTGTATTGGCTTGCGTATCCAAGTCAGCTTCTTTAATGCAGACCGGTGATTCTTTTTTGTCGAAATCAATCGGGCATTTCCAGACAGTTTTATCGACATTTTGTGCAAAGAACATAAAATCCACAATCACTTTGCAATTTGTTTTGTTGTTATTTGTGTCATATGTCACACACGGAACGTTGATGGCACTCGGAAGCGAATAAATCGTTGCCGTGAGAATATTCGAGAGATCCAGTACGACGCGCGGAAAAAACCACGAGAAATTGACGAGGATCACTGCAAGGACGAACTTCACGGCGTACTTCTGCACGTACCCGCCCTCCGCAAAGACCACGGTCATGATTGCCCCGATGATGAGCAGGAATGAGAGCAGGATGTTGGTGATATTGCGTGAAATCTGCCAGATCTTCAGAAGGGCACTTCCCATCGATTGGCCATCGGTTTTCAGGCTGATGAAGTTGGGATCCAGGAGCATCCCGCACACAGCTGAAAGCAGATAAATAAAGAAATGGGCCAGAATCGCAACCCAACTGGCAAATTGGTTCACACCTTTGAAAAACGGATCCAATGCATCTCCTGCGGCCCGCGCTGGTTCCACAAGGGCAAGAGCCCCCATACCTTCTGTTTTCGTGATCCATACGAGGAGCAGGAGTGAGAGGGCTCCGAAGAGGATTTTTCTTTTTGTAGGCATTTCTAAGCATTCTATCACTTTTTGCCTCTATACTCAATTGGCCATGCTTCCATTGGGAGAGAATGGGAAACGTGATGAAAAGTATACTTAGAACACAATATGTCCTCACAGTTGAGTATAATTAGTGTTCATGTCATGAAGGCATTTATGGCAGTATTTGTATGTTTAGGCTTGAATAAGCCAATGTTTTGAACAAAATCGTAGATCAATTGTCTGATCACTTTTCTTGCACTATCCATGTACTCATGAGTACTGTTTGTGCTCGTGTCGTCCGTCATCCTCAAAGCACTGTTCAGTTCGCAGACGCGCGTGAAGCTCCTCTCGACATTCCTCCTCCATCCCGAGGAGGAGTATTTCATTCGCGAGCTGACGCGTCTTCTCCATGAGCAGATCAATAGTATTAGGCGGGAGCTTGAGAATCTGCGTCGCATCGGGCTGGTGCGCGCGCGCCACCGCAATCGCAAGAAGTACTATCATATCGATCCCGATTTCCCGCTTTTCCACGAGCTTCAGGGCATCTTCACCAAAGAGATCCAGGCCGAGAGCCCCATCGTGGCGAGTTTGAAGAAGCTCTCGGGCATCAAGCTCATTCTGCTCGCCGGCACCTTCGTAGGGTCAGAGAGCAAGGTGGATCTGTTCATCGTCGGGGACTTGAAGAAAGAAATGCTCGAGGCGCTCCTGCTGCAGGATCCCAGTCTCAAGAATGTGAAATACTCCATCTTCTCCGAGGGGGATTTCTTGTATCGCCTGAGCTTGAAGGATCGTTTCGTCACGGAGATCCTCAGTGATCCCCGGCATCTTTTGATCACCAATGCCCTGCAGAAGCAGATTGAGGAGGCGCTAAAAAAATAGGGATAGGGCGTAGGGGGTAGGGTGTAGGGAATGCGAGATTTTGCTTTACTTTGCATGGTCCCCTCTGTAGCCTTTTGCCACTTTCGTTATGGTTCACCAAATTCTCCGCGAACAGGCAGAACGCTTCATTCCCAATCACCCCGAGATCAAACCCGGGTACACCGTGCGCGTGCACGAGCAGATCCAGGACGAGGAGGGCGGCAAGGCGCGCATCCAGATCTTCGAGGGGCTCGTGATCGGCGTGCACAACGGGCACGTGCCCACGGATCGCACCATCACGGTTCGCCGCGTCGCTTCGGGAGTGGGGGTGGAGAAGAATTTCCCGCTCTCGTCGGCCGTCATCAAGAAGATCGAGGTGAAGAAGGTCGCCGCGGTTCGCCGTGCCAAATTGAACTTCTTGCGCGGTCGCCTCGGCAAGTCCGCACGCTTGAGCGAGCGCTTCACGACAGGTGGGGAATTTGATGTTGCCGTTGCCGCGCCCGAGCAAGTGCAGGAGGCTCCTGCAGAGACTGAGGCCAAGGAGGAAAAGAAAGAGTAGGGCGTAGGAGTAGGGAGTAGGGCGTAGGGAATGTATAGTGTGACAGTGCAGTATGTGCTTGTCGGGAACTACGGCGTAGGCAATTTCGGGGACGAAGCGCTGCGGGAGTACTTTCTCTCTGCTTTTCCCGAAGCGAACTTCTTAGTCCTCTCCGCGCATCCCAGAGAAGGGGAACTGCCCCGGCTGCCGGCGGGGATCAGGTCATTCTTTCTGACTCGCTGGTGGAGGACGCTTGCGGCGCTTTGGAAGAGTGATGGCCTCGTCTTCGGCGGAGGGACACTCTTCACGGATATCGAGTCCCTGCGTGCCCCGTTGCTCTGGTGGTGGCATGCATTCGTCTGCAGGCTTCTTCGAAAGCCTTACCTTCTCGCCTTTCAGGGGATCGGCCCGTTCAAGGGGGGAGTGGGCCCCACTTCGCGCTTTGCGCTCCGCGGGGCAGGGGAGTGGTGCGCGCGCTTCGCGGTGGCTCATGCGGCCTTCGTGAGCGTGCGGGACCAAGCTTCGTTCGACCGCGTGAAACTGTGGAAGAAGAATACAAATATTATTCAAACTGCTGACCCTGTCTTTTCCCTATTTACAGCGCAGAAGAGAGATGGCAGTTCACAAAAATTGCTCGTGATTATCCCACGGAAAAATTCGAGATTTTCGTTCACTGAGCGGGCTGGCCAACTCATGAAGAGCGGTACATGGAATGAGGCGTGCATCCTTTCACTCCAGCCGGAGGATGCTCAGGAGCAGGAGGTCTGCCGCTCCATCGCGCACGTGCTTTCCGTTTCCGATTCGGCCATCGTGCCGATCCGATTCATTGCGGATCTGGCCGCTCAGGTGAGTCGGGCGGGGTTCGTTCTCTCGCAGCGTTATCACGGGGCGTTGGCAGCTTTGGCGCTCGAGGTTCCGTTTGAAGTGGTCTCCCAAGGGGAGGGTGACAAGCTTTCTTCGGTTTCCAAGATGCCCTTCGCAGCTGCTTTGGCATTGGTCAGTGAAGGCGAGCGACAGCTCAGGAGCGCGCTATTCCCAGAATTGAGCGAATCTGGTAAAATACAGTCGTGAATGTACTTTTCCTGACTGCCGAGGAACAGAAGGCGTTTGAGGCTCTGTCTGCCAAACTCAGGGATGGGTGGGAGGTTGAACTGGAGCACGGAGATATTCGCGATGATGCCGCTCACCGCGCCATGCGTTTGCAACTTTTGCATCTGCATGATCCGACTCTGCTCGCGTTTGTGAAGTGTGGCAGCACTCTGAACGATGTGGATGCCATCGTCGCATTGATGAGCACGACCACTCTCAAGAACGTGAGTGACGCCGATCTGGCGGAACTTTGTTTTGCCCTGGGTCCGGTTTCTCTCACGAAAATTCTGGGCATGCTGCTTCCCAAAGTTCAGACGGACGATGAACTGGAAGCGGTTCAGGCAATTGCCTTTGTGCGCCATTCCCTCATCTCTGCAATGCATCCATCTTCCACCCGCTGATGTCTCGATCGAGCGCACCACTGGCCGATGCCACCTCTGATGACCGCAATCAGGGCAGAAACCGCAGAGAAGTTGCTTCGAAATTTGTTCCCACTCCGGAGAGGCTTTCGCAGTACCTCGAGATGAACATCCAAGAAGTGGCTTCCGCGCTCCAGAGCGTTGAGGGACGGCAGATGATCTATCAGAAGCTTATGGAGCATCAGCAGGATCTGTTGAAGATTGATCCTTTGTTCAATCCGGCCCTGCTACGAGAGCAGCTGGAGCTTGCAGGGGAAGTGTTGCACCAGAAGGAGCGTTATCTGCAGGATGTCCAGTCGCCCGAAAAAAAAGGTCTCTTCAAGAGGGCATGGGAGAAGATGAAGAGCTTCGGAGGACGTCATCCCTTTGTGACGGCGATTCTCATTTTGGCACTCATTGCCGGGGGTGCCGCACTGACGCTGTATGCAACGGGAAATCTGGAATTGGTCGCGACGCGGCTCGGGCTTGGAAAAATGTTCGGAGCCGCCGATGCCGCAGGAGAAATGATGCCTCCGGTTCCTGTCACGCCTCTTCCTCCCGGAGCAGGGGAGCTTGGCATCCCGCCGCCTGCCAACCCGATTCCGGGAGCAGGTAAACCAATCTAACGACTTGTTGACAGTCTTACATACACAAACACACCAGTGCCTGCAGAAAAACCATCCGTCGGCGTTGCTGAGAGCGGTGAGCGAGGCCCTCTTTTCGGTGGGGAACTCGACGCTCTCGAAAAAACATTGGGGCCGCGGGTGAAGCCGTTGCCTGCAGAAATCACGGAACGGTGGATTGAGCAGGAACTCAAGGATATCGTCAAAGACCAGCGAGTCGACACCTACAACGAGCAGACCCGCTACAACGAGCTTCTGTACCGCCGGGCGGCACTGCAACGCCTGAAAGATCTGCAGCAGGAAAAAAATGACGGTAAGCCTTTGGATACGGTTAAATTGCAGGAATTGATCGTGGCGGATCAGGCTGTTGCCTACCACGAATATTTCCGCGAGGCACAGGATCACGTGCTCTCCGTTCTGCGGATGTACGAAAAATTGCGCGCAGGCGTCTCTGTCGTTCCGCAGGGAATCCTGCAGAAAGAAGCGGACACAGAGAGGTACGTCGGTGCTCTTCAGGAGGCAACACAGGAACGTGTGGCATTTTCGAATGTCCTGCTTCTGGATCAGCAGATCGCCGAGGGATTCGGAAACCGAGAGGCATCCCTGCGATTGCGTGAGCAGTACGTTCGTGAACTCGCTTCTGCGAGCCGTGCCGCGTTGAACGGCAGTGACGATCAGAAGCTCATCCGTGCCAACCAGCTCAATCAACGCATCATCGATATTTTGGGCGGCGAGCATGGACTTCAGGGAATTGAGGCGGGATACGTGCCCAAGAGGATGGTGTTGGACTTTTTGAAGTATCGATACAAGAACCTGTTGGACCAACAGAATGAGATTGCCCGCGATCCCTCTCTCACCGCTACGCGTACGGAGATGGATCGTCTTGAGCTCAAGTCCAAGCTTGCCGAACAGGGGAAAGGGGAATTCACCGTTGAAGACAAGAGCCGCTACGACGTATTGCAGGCCCGCGTCCAGTCAGTGGATGCCCAATTCAAAGCTCTCGGCGAGAAACGCCGCGATGTCACGGATCAGATTCTCTCTCTCACGCAGGATCTGGGTGAGTACAACATTGCCCAGACGGAACTCGCTGCCATTCAGGAACAATTCGGAAAGAAATACAGCTTCGAAGGAGTCGTGGGCTTAAGTCCGCTCACCACGCCTCCGGAAATTCGCGATGCCATTGCGAAGAACATGGAGATGCGCAAGGCGCATCATCTCGGGCAGATGAATAACTTTCTCGAGAAGGTGGAGAAGGACATGCTCGATCCGGGACTCAAGGAGGAGATGGAGGATCTCTGGAACAAGAATGGCCGCGAGGCGGTGCGGAAGGTGATCCATCGGCTGGCGGATTTCTTCACTTTCGCCGCGCCCGAGAAGTTTGGAATGAAGGAGGCGGCGAAGGATGCCCTGACCGAACCTCTGGATGAAGCGCTGGGGTGGCCGGCCGGCAAAGAGCGCTGGGAGGAGCTCACGGATGCGGAAAAGCAGCGCGTGCAACAGAAGGCCACGAGCATTCTTGACCTCATCGAGAAATTCGATCGCACCAAGGTGCAGAACTTCCGCACGTCCATTGTCCTCTTGCAGAGCCTCAAACCGCCCTCCGCCGCAACGTTGGAGACCGTAAAGTTCGATGAGCAGGGTCAGGCGGTTCTCTCCGAGGAGCGTGTGACGGCTTCAAACATCAACGCGCTCATTGGCGCACATGGCGAAGCAACGGTGTATCTGATGCTCATGCGCCAGCTTCACGGAGATTTTGGCGCAGATCAGCCGCCCTCCGGCTTCATGGGCGAGTATGCGGAATTTCTGCACGGCGTGAACAAGAACATCGACGTGCACATCGATGTCGGTCGTGCCTGCAACATCCTTGGCAAGCGCTTTGGTACTCTCAGCAATTGGCTTCTGATTCTTGCGGCGTTTGGCCTTGTCCTCGTTGCGATTGGAGGGACTGTTATCGTCATGAAAGTGGGCGGCAAGGCCGCGCGTGCCGTTGGGAGCGGATTATGGCAGGGGACAAAGTGGGGAGCGCGTCAGGTGAAGAAATTCGCAGATGCTCTGGGGGAGGAGAGCGGATTGCGTATCAAGTCTGCAGCGAAACCTTCGGTCAAACCTTCGACTCCGGCAGTCTCAACGGCAGAGAAGGTTGCCGAAGGCTCATCGAGAACGTCGCGCGTAGGAAAAGTTCTCGGTCCTCTTGGCATTGTGCTTGTCACTGCAGATCTTCGAAGGGTGATGCTGCGCGACGCTCGGCTGCAGCCTCTGAGAGAATTTGATGGTATTCAAACTGCATTGGAGATGTGGAATAACAAAGAGATCACCGCTATCCAAGCACCACGTCATGACAAGGAGGTGGTCTATCTTGAGTATCGTTTGCAGTGTTTGGTTATGGAGGATGGAGCTGCGCGTCTTGCGCAGGAGATCGAAAAGAGAAAGCAAAAGGGTCTTTTGCCAGAAATAGCTGAAACTGAGGAACTTCAAGATCGCTGCGAGCGCGTTCGCAAATCCGCACGACAGGGCAAGATGCGCTATGAGCGGCTTCTTCCGATTACCGATTATCTCATCACCGATACGGACGGGCCGGAGGGGAACGTCGGGATTGATCGCAGAAATATTGACGAGGCGCGTCAGCGGGGCATGAAGTATGAGGAACAGATGCGGTTGCTTGATGATATGCATGCGATGGGCAATCGGCGGAAAGGAGGACGTAAAGAGATGGTGATTCCTCGCGGGCCGGATCTGTCGCGCTCTGACGATTTGCAAGCGGAGTATCAGAAGCTCCTGGAGGATGCTGCGGAGTTTCTCGAAAGAAATCAGAAGTAAATAGCGGTCGAACGGTGTCTTCGGAGAGCGGAATTTGTTATGGTGTGGGTCGTCTATTGGTTTATGGAAATCCGCAATTTCTGCCCACCTTCGCGTTCGCTTCGCTCCCGTTACGGCGGGTAAACATCTTATGGAAATACGAAACTTTTGCATCATTGCGCATATCGATCACGGCAAATCGACGCTGGCCGATCGCATGATCGAGATGACCGGCACGCTGCAGAAGCGCGAAATGAAAGAGCAGCTCCTCGACATGATGGATCTGGAGCGCGAGCGCGGCATCACGATTAAATTGACTCCGGTGCGGATGGGATGGAAAGGCATTCAGTTGAACCTGATCGACACGCCCGGGCACACGGATTTCCGCTACGAGGTCAGCCGCAGTCTCGTGGCCTGCGAGGGCGCCATCCTGCTCATCGACTGCTCGCAGGGCATTCAGGCGCAGACGCTTGCCGTGCTCACGATGGCACTCGAAAATGATCTCACGATCATTCCCGTGCTCAACAAGATCGATCTGCCCGCGGCCGATCCGCAGCGGGTGAGCGAGGAGGTCGTCAAACTCCTCGGCTGCCGGAAGGAGGAGATCCTCCGTATTTCCGCCAAAGAGGGCAGGGGAGTCGCGGAGGTCCTGGACAGCGTCGTAGAGCTGGTTCCGCCCCCGAAGAAATTCTCGCAGTCGGGTGCCACCCGCGCGCTCATCTTCGATGCGGTCATGGATCCCTATCGCGGGGCCGTGGCGTACGTCCGCGTGGTGGAGGGAATGTTCACGAAGGGGGACAAGGTGCACCTGCTTGGGACGAAAACCCCTGTCGAAGTTCTGGATCTGGGGCACTTTTCACCCAAGTACGCGTCGGATCCCGCTCTGAATGAGGGTGAGATCGGCTACATCGTCACGGGGTCCAAGGATGTCCGGTCGGTCCGTACGGGAGATACCGTTTCTTCCGTGATCGGTGCGCAGCCGCTCCCGGGATACAAGGAGGTGCAGCCGATGGTTTTCGCCGGGCTCTATCCGTCGGAGGCAGACGATTATCCTGATTTGCGTGAAGCGCTGGAGAAGCTGGCCCTCAACGATGCCGCCCTCAAGTTCGAGCCGGAGCACAACGCGGCGCTGGGTAACGGGTTCCGGTGCGGGTTTCTCGGACTCCTCCACATGGATATCGTGCAGGAGCGGCTGGAGCGCGAACATGATTGCGACCTCGTCATCACCGCGCCGAGCGTGCTCTACGAAGTGAAGTTGGCGGTCCGCCGTCCGGCGGAGGTGGTGCGTGCCAGCCTGCTCAAGGTGGACGAGCCGGATACCGCGCGCATTTCGAATCCCGCGGATTTTCCCGATCCGTCGTGCATCGCCGAGGTGCGCGAACCGTGGGTGAAGCTGGAGGTGGTGTGCCGCTCGCAGGACGTGGGCGCGGTGATGAAGCTGACGAGCGACCGGCGCGGCGTGTACCTCTCGCTCGAGTACCTGGATGCCGAGCGCGCGCTGCTGCACTTCGAGATGCCGCTGCAGGCGATCGTGCTCGATTTCTTCGATCTGCTCAAATCCCAGACCTCGGGGTACGGTTCCATGAGCTACGATCCCATCGGGTACCGTGCAGGAGACCTCGTGAAGCTGCAGATCCTGCTGCTTGGTGAGCCGGCCGAGGCCCTGTCGACCATCGTCCATCGGAGCGAGGCGCATGCAGTGGGAGCGATCATCGCGAAGAAGCTGAAAGAGGTGATCCCCAAAGAGCAGTTCCAGATCCCCATTCAGGCGGCCATCGGCGGCAAGATCGTTGCGCGCGAGACGCTGCCTGCCTACCGCAAGGACGTGACGGGCTACCTGTACGGCGGCGACGTGTCGCGAAAGCTGAAGCTCCTGAAGAAGCAGAAGAAGGGAAAGAAGCGCATGAAGCAGATGGGCCGGGTCACGCTCACGCAGGAGGCATTCCTGAGTGTGCTCAAGCGCTGATTAATAATCCGTGAATAAACCCCCGGCTCTGCCGGGGGAATCCGGCTGGTTCTACCGTTCCGGCGTTTCTGATTGCCTGCTTTTTTACGCAAACCTCTATCCCTCCGCCCCCCTTTCTCCCGCGGAGAAAGGGGGAGTATTTTTCTTCAGAAGATAAACACCCCCTCTCCCCGGGAGAGGGGGAAGGGAGGAGAGGTTTGTACAAATACATCGGGGAGAATGTGAGGTGTTGGAAAAGCAGACAAGCCCCTTCTAGGGGCTTTCCCGAAAGCTACCGGCTCTGCCGGTAGTTGCTGACCATTCGATCCGGATGATCGTTCTGAGTGGTCTCCGAGGAGCTTCGATGCAAAAACGTCCTTCAGCGTCTCCGTCGATCGAATTGCGTGGACAGCAGTGACGACCGCACGCATCGCGCCGCGCACGACGACTCTGATTTTCTGATCTTCTCCCTTATCACATGTTTCCACACTGGCTTGGTGCTGCTGTGCGATGCTACGGAGAGATACAATTTTCGCGGGTGTCTCCCGGTCATCTATTGGGAGTGCATAGACTTTCATCACGCGGTCATTCAATGGGTCGCTGTGGTCGGAGGGTTTATGGTTCATGTGCATATCGTAAACTAATAATAGAATAATGCAATCCGCTGCTCATCCGATCTCTCTCCGTTTCCTAGGCTCTTTCACAACATGAAATCCTTGCCTACTTCCCTTGGGACACTTCTACCGGTACGGGCGATGGGAACGTCGGTATCAAGGGCAGTCAGATGCACTGCCTGAGCTTTGGTCCTCATTACTGTCTCAATTACTTCGATAGCCCTTATGAAGGAAGGATCATGAGCATATTTCTTCCGAAAAGCGCGAGCTTTCTCAGAGTTCACACCATTGCGCGCAATGATATCTGCATAGAAGATGTACGGGGCATTCGGCGCAAAATTCGATTTGGGTCTCTGCTCGTGAGAGCCTTCGGTTTCGTGCCGGGTTGACATGAGATTATGGTAGAGTTGGAGTGAGCGCAGTCAATGCATTTCGATGCAAAATCTTACCTTCCCCCTTCGTTCCGTCTTCCTCGCACTCCCGCTCGAGGGGCAGCCCAAGTGGCAGTTTCAGGCGTTTGTCGAGGAGCTCAAGCCCTACGCGGACATCGTCCGGTTCCAGAATCCGCAGTCACCGCATCTGACGCTCATGTTCTGGCCGAGCGTCGGGCAGTTGGAGTATCAGGGCATAGTACAGCAGGCACAGAAAATTGCGTCACTCCACGCGCCGTTCACGATGAAGGTGACGGGTGCGGATACGTTTGGCAATCGTGGTGAGGATCATGTGCTCCTCCTTTCCATCGGTTTCAGTGAGGAGCTGGCGCGGGTGAAGAAGACGTGCCCGTGGTCCGACGGGCGTCCATTTGCACCGCACATCACCTTGGCACGCATCGCTCATCCGCAGGACGTAAAGTCCCCCGTGGGGGACCACGTCCCCTTTACGGGGCGGTTCACTATCGTGAAGAAGAAGGTGATGAAGACTCTTGAAGGAATAGCGTTCGACATTCCCGTGGACCGTCTGCGCCTGTACGCCGAAGTGAACGGGGCGAAGCAGACAAAGCTTGAAGATTTTGTGTTTGCAGTGAGTTGATGTTTTGCCTCACCCCCTAGCCCCCTCTCCAACCCTGCCACGATTTCTTCATGAAGAGGGGGGATACGTTCTCTTTTAAATAAATGCTCATAACCAGAAAGGGTGCGCCCCCTCTCCCGTTGGCGTTGGGTTGGTGGGGAGAGGGGGTTACAGGGGTGAGGCAGGTTTCCCGCTACTCTTTCTCTTCTGTTTTTTGTTGTAAGAGCTTTCGCACGCTGGGAATGAACGGCTCGAACACGGTCTGCAGGATGCTCGCGGTGAGCGGCTGGAGCTTCTCGAAGGGGACTTCTTTCTTCTGGGCATGGAAGAATTCCTGCAGCACGAAGGTCGTCAGCTGCAGGATCGTGCCGTCGATGTGCTTCTCGTCGACCATCAGTTTCAGCAGGATCCCGGCGACATCGAGAGAGAGCACGGTCTGCAGGCGCGTGATCCAGCGGATGAGGATCTGGCCGTCTGCAACGGCGATGGCGCCGTTCTTCGTGAGGGCAGACGATGCCGACAGGTCCGGTTCGGGGATCTCGTTCAGCATCTCGCCCAGATACTCCTTTACCGTATCGCGGCAACCCTGATGAATGAGCGAGAGAATGGCGAGGATGAAGATCGACGGACAGTCGCGTGCAACCAGACGAGAGACCAATACGAAGAGGTGCGCGTGATCGGCTTCATCGAGAAACTGCACGATTGCCTTGGCCACCTGATCGTCGCGGCGCTTGCTCTTCTTCTCCTCTCTGCGGATCTGCTGCATGCCTGCAGCCGCAGCCGCGAAGCGCTGTTTAGCCTCTTCGCTCAACTCTTCGAATCCACTTGCCGCGCCCTCTCCGGGTGCTCCGATTTCTGGACCTCCGAATTCCGACATGAGCGTATGGTAGCGGGGGCGGAGGGACTGTGAAAGGAGCGGCAAAGGATATTTTTTGCCCGTAGCTGAGGTTCGCGAACCTCAGCTACGGGAGAGAAACATGCAAAATGGTGATTACTTCCTGATGCGGATGAAGTACCCCGAAGTCTGACGCTCCGAAATAAACCGCATGCGCTTCGTTCCCCAGTCGGCGCACCGCAGTAGCCAGCGGAGCAGTCCGACGCGGTGCAGCGGGGTGAAGCGGGCGAGTGATTCAAAGAGCCCGCGCACGGGGCAGATCTCGATTTCTGTACATCCTCTGAAGAGGTAGGCGATGCCGTCTTTCGAATAGCGGAAGTAATCGAGGTAATCTTTCGTTGTCTCAGCGTGGTAGCGGTACAGGAAGGGGACGTAGAGGAGACCTGTGGCACCCGGTTTGAGCACGCGTGTCACTTCTTCCGCAGCCCGCTTGGGATCGTAGACATGTTCCAGCACGGCCAGGCAGAAGAGTCCGTCGATGGAGGAATCTGCAAACGAGAGCTTATGAATATCCTCCACGAAATCGGGGTGGTACTGGCCGGTGTAGTCTGTGACGCGGTATTGCACCCGCGGATCCGACAGAAAACGGCCGAATGTTTTCTGGTGATCGGAATTCACCCGGTCTCCCCGGTTCGGATCGAGCCGCAGGCCCCCGCCGATATCGACGATCAGTCCTCCCGCAGCGAAAATCTCTAAGGACGCTTCATTGAAGAACCGGTGCCAGAACGGACCACGCAAGGCATCCGCAAGAGACGACGGACGTCGCAGGGCAGCCGGTGCGATGGTGAAATCGGGGACACTGATATGCACGGCGTCACTATAGCATGCGCAAGAGGCGAGGAATGTCCTCTGTTTTGGGGCTCTTCGACTCACTCGCTCCGCTCGTTCGCTCAGAGTCATTCGACTCGTTTCGGAGAGGGCGGTTTACCATGAGCGAGTTCCGAGTTGCGAAGCAACGAGGAACGAGTCGAATGGTTGCGGGGGCCGGATTTGAACCGGCGACCTCGAGGTTATGAGCCTCGCGAGCTACCAGGCTGCTCCACCCCGCGTCGAAACCACGTCTATTCTGCCTGAGTATTTCCTTGCACGGAAGGGGAAAATGCGTAGAATCCCTCCGCTATGGCACATAAGAAAGCAGGAGGCTCCACCAGTAACGGCAGAGACAGCGTTGCAAAGCGCCGCGGCGTGAAGCGTTCCGGCGGGCAGGTGGTTTCCGCAGGCGAGGTGCTCATTCGTCAGAAAGGATTCTGGTACCGTCCCGGCATCAATACGCATATGGGCAAGGATTGGACGATTCATGCCTCAATTAACGGCCAGGTTCGCTTTTCGGAGAAGCGCGTTACGAAGTTCAGCGGCAAGCGCGAGCAGTGCACCATGGTCCACGTGGACGCGATGAAAGCATGATGCATCCGCGTTGGGATGAACGCGTCGGTTTTTTTAAAGTGCTCTCTTCAACTCCTCGATCCGGTCGCGGTGGAAGAAGTAGAGTTTCCAGTGTTCGAAGACCGGCATCTGCCGGAGGAGCTCCAGATACGCGGCTTCGCGCTCTTCGGAGTACGTTCCCTGTTCGACTTCCGTTTCGTCCAGGGGACGCTGCTGCTCGGTGATGATGAGGACTTTCTCGCCCGGTTTCACCATACTCATGTTCTCTTTTGCGTACTTGTCTTTGAACTGAACGGAACGGTAGTAGTCCAGTTCCTTATAACCTGCAGCGATACTGCGGCGCAGGGCGGTATTCTGGTTACTGATGTCTAAGAGCGTCTGTTCGAAGAGCACGTTGCGGTAGAAGGAGAGCGCGAGCCCGAACGCCATGAACCCCACGACCGTGAGACCCACGATAATCGTGAGTTGTTTACTGATCGGTTCGATATGCTGGTAGGCCACGGATGCGTAGCTTACCGGTTTAAGGAAGGAGAAGAAATAAAGGACGCAGAGGAAGTAAAGGAAATAGAGGAAAGAAAAGAAAAAGGTGAGAAGTTCATGGTTCTTCTATTTCCTTTGTCTCCTTTATTTCTTCTATTTCCTCTGTTTCCTGAGCGAGACATCTATACTGTGTACTGATGAAGATTTACTGCAGCGGCATCGGCGGCATCGGTCTCTCGGCCTACGCCTCGTACCGTGCGAGCCAGGGACATCACGTACTCGGCAGTGACCGGGCGGAAACCGATATCGTGCGCGATCTTCAAGGGCAGGGAATCGAGGTTTTCCTCAAACAGGACGGGTCGCACATTCCCGAGGATGTCGATCTCTTCGTCTACTCCGAGGCGATTCCCGAGACGAGTCCTGAGCGTGTGCGGGCGGCAGAGCTCTCGATTCCGCAGCAGTCGTACTTTCAGGCGCTCGGGGAGCTCACCCGCCTTCGCTCCTCTGGAGCTACGGACGGGCAGGCCCGTGATTTTCGGGTGATTGCCGTTTGCGGAACGCATGGCAAATCCTCCACGACTGCCATGACGGCGCGCGTGCTGATCGATGCAGGGCTTGATCCCAGCGTGATCGTGGGCACGAAGATGCGTGAGATGAATGGCCGCAATTGGAGGAAAGGAGGGAGCCAACTCTTCGTCGTGGAGGCATGCGAGTACCGTCGGTCCTTCCATTTTCTCTCTCCCGAAGTCATTCTCCTCACGAACGCGGATGGCGACCACTTCGACTATTACCGGTCGCAGGAGGATTACGAACAGGCTTTTGTCGACTTCGTGAAGCGACTGCCGCCGGATGGTCTCGTCATCACGCATGGCAAAGATCCCGTCTGCGCGTCGATAGCGGAGCGCGGCGGGCGAACAGTGATCGATGCCGATGCATTTCCTCTTCCGGCACTTGCCACCCCCGGCGTGCACATGCAGCAGAACGCGCAACTCGTTCTTGCACTCGCCGAGGAATTCAACGTCGATCAGGCGCAGACACTCATCTCACTCTCCGGCTACGCGGGCTCATGGCGTCGCATGGAAGTGAAGGGCGAGACCACATCAGGTGTGACGGTGATCGATGATTACGGGCACCATCCCGTCGAGATCCGCGCGACCGTGCAGGCCATTCTCGGAGCCTACCCCGGCAGACGGCTCGTGGTGGTGTTCCAGCCGCACACGCACGATCGCACGCATAAACTCTATGAAGCGTTCACGCAGGCATTCACAGGTTCTTCGGTCGTGATCATCCCGAATATCTACGATGCCAGGCCCGATCGCGAGAGCGGATTGGTGGACATCTCTGCGTTTGTCCGGGACATCGGGCGGGGGAGCCGGGTGCAGGCAATCGATGGCAAGTCTCTTTTGGAAACGGAACGTCTGCTCCGCGAAGAGATCCTTAAATCCCAGGACGTCTTGCTCATCCTCGGAGCGGGCAACGTGACGAAGCTGGCGGGGAGGATGGTGAACGAATAGGGTTAGGGTTAGGAATAGGGTGTAGGGGTCTCTTTCTGGAATGGAGTCATCAGGCTATCGTGTTCTGTGTATGGGAGTGCATCAGCCTTTCGATGCTTCGGTTCAGTTTCAGGAGATTCTTCACCGTTTCCTGGCGTTGCCGGATGGGCAGGGACGCAAAGCCGCGTATGAGTTCGTCCGGGATATTGCGTATGGAAATATCGGATCAAGGAGTGCCGAGGATGTTTTTTTGGCTCGAAAAGGAACATGTAGCGGTAAACATGCTCTTCTGAAGATGTTTTTCGAGAGTCTGGGCTATGAAGTGCAGAGTTGGTTTGCCGAGCATGATTTTAGTCAGTTTCCGATTCATCCTTGGCCCCAAGTCCTTGCGGAGTTTCGAGGGAAGACCATTACCGATTTCCACGATTTTCTGAAAGTGAACATCAGTGGGGAATGGATCACAGTCGATGCCGTTTTCGATGCGCCCCTCGTTCGTTTGGGTTTTCCGTCGCTTCAGTGGGATGGGCAGAATGACATGAAACTTCCCATCCGCGCTCTGCAAGTGTTTCCCGCAGAGGTGGATGTGGAGAGCCATAAGAAAGCATTGATTGCTTCTCTGCCTCAAGAAACGCAAGAACTACGGAAGAGATTTCTTTCGTTGCTCACCTTCTGGTTAGAAAGAGAGAGATTGAAATCTTAAAATAATCCATCGCGAAGTTGTGGTGGATCTCTGTGTCGTGAAGCGACATAAATAATCCGTGGCGAAGACGGGCTTTGCCCGCCTGGAGCCACACCGTTGAGGGAAAAGAGAGCTCATGAGAGAAAAACCGCAGGTTTGTCTCTCATGCCTTATTCCGGCTGAAACGACGCCGTATTTTCCAGATACAGTTCCATGGCCGTTGCGATCATCTTGGCCATGGATGCGCGATTGACGGGATCCGCCGGACCGAAGAGGCCTGTCAAATTCCCTTTATCGTCGGTGTAGCCGCTCACAAGGCTGTGGGTCGCAGCGGTCTCGATGCAGTCTGCGTAGGGGATAGAGCGGGAGACGTCGTCGAACATAGCGCCGGTCGGCCAGTCCCGCTTCACGTTGAGGACCTGCAGGAACGTAGCCACGACTTCGGCGCGGGTGGCGGGGCGCAGGGGATCGACCGACCGGTTCAGGTAGACCAGCCAGCCCAGGTTTTCGGCGGATGCGAAGAAGGGTGCGAACCATGTTCCTTTTGCCTGGTCATTCTCCGGAGGATTTGTGACGTGGGTTTCGTCGATGCTCGCAAGCCGGTGGGCGATCTTGGCGAGTTCGGCCAGCGTGACGGGATCATTGGGGCCGAACTTTCCCGTGGGATTTCCGTCCGCATTCCGGTAGCCGGACATCACTTTGGCATCCAACACGCGTCGGACGGATGCGGTGAACCACTGTCCGGTCGGGACATCCGTGAAAAGGACTGATTTTCCGTCAATGGTGGCTTTCACAAATTTACTCGCTTGATCCTCATTCTGCTGTTGCTCCGGAAGATTGTCGCAGACGATTTCCGTCGACAGGACGACGCGTCCGTCTTTGATCAGGCGTCCCGATTGGGGACCGGGCGTGTTGCATCCCGGAATGGGATCGAGGGTCACGGAGTAGAGACCGACGGGCATGGGGTCGTAGAACCCCGGTGTCACGCCAGTGTAGACCGCGCCATCCGGACCGGAGAGCGTAAAGGGGAATCCCGGAGGAGAGGTATCGACGCTCACTTTGCCAAACAGAGTCAGGGTGTAGTGAATGTTGAGGAGAACGGTGTTCCCTTCATTCAACTGGAAGGCGGCTTGCGGCTTGTCGATGATGACGGTCTCTCCGTTGAGGGTGAGCGTGACGGTCGCTGCCATGCCCGAGGGCGGCATCACGTTGAGCAGGTAGTTGCCTACCGGAGGGGCATCGTAGCTGTGTGTGGCAACGTTCGTTTCGGTGCTCGTGCCGTCGGGTTTGAGCAGGACCCAGTTCCCAAAAAGGGAGGGGAATCCATCGAGTGGCGTTTGCGTAACGGTGATGCTGCTTCCGCTCTGCGTGACAGCCGGGAACGGGAAGGTGCCGCATCCAAGCAGCACGACGAGGAGGAGCGAGACGCGTCTGATCGTCATAGGTTTGAGGAGGGAGGAACACTACAGTGTTGCGCATGCACAGCATCGTGTGCAATGGACGCCGTCTCGCTTCATGGTGCCGCCCATAACGAAACAGGACGCCCCTATTGTTGAGGGAACGCCCTGTCTGATGCAGTAGAAATTCTCTTCAGGCTCTCTGCTCGACCATGCGTCGGACGGTTTTCTTGGCGAAGAAAGCGGTGGAGACAAGGCTTGCGATCAGGAAGAGGATGTCGAATCTCAGTCCCGTGACCGGAAGACCTGTCACGCCGATGGTTGTCGTGGCGACGAGGGATGCCCCGGCGTTGCCCTCGGCAAGATCACTCGCCGATACGCGGGCTGTCAGGGTTGATTGATCACCCTGTTTTGAGGTTTCACTCAGCGTGAGCGGTACTGTGACAGACCATGTTTTGCCCGAGTAGATCTGCGGGATTTCCCAGAAGGCCGTTTCGCCGGTCACCGTCCCGAAGCGCGGGAGTGGCGCTACAAACTGGGCGGATGCGGGATCGATCTGTGCGGAGACCACCACAGCATGGATGGTACGCGCACCCGTGTTCTTGACCGTGATCGTTGCGCGCACCGTGCCTCCGGCCAGCGCTTCTGCCTGGTGCGCGGCCACCCAGATGCGAACGGTGCGTCCATCGTTGATGTCCGCCACGGGTTCCTCGGATTCTACGGAAGAAGCAGAAGAGGAAGAAGACGCCACGCCGCAGGTGAATTTACCCGTGAACGTGAGTGAACTATTGGCATTGAGCGTGCGTTGGATCGGCGAAACCAAGTTGCATCCCTCGCGCTTGTGGAATGTGACGCGGTACGCACCGGGAGCCATGCTGGTGTAGGTGGCGGGTGTGATTCCCGTATCGCGCAGGTCATTGGGTCCGAGGAGTTCGAACGAAACGTCCTGTGGGTCAGAGTCCACCACGACGGTTCCGTCGTAGCGGTACTTGATGATGACCGCGATTTCGTCCAAATCCGCAACCGTGAAACTTATGTCTCGGTCCACGGTGGCGATGAGGTCCACGCCGTTCTTTGTGACAGTGGTCGTCATCTTGGCATCGGAGGGAGGCGTGAGGTGCAGGAGGTACGTACCGATCTCGGCGGATGGCAGTTCCTTGCGTTCCTGCTCATTGATGGTGATCTGGGAGCCTAAGGGGAAGGTGATGGTGTAATTACCGAACATCCCGATGGGACTCTGCTGGGTGATCGTCACCGAGCCGGCCGCATGTGCCTGAGCAGCGATGAGGAAGAGCAGTGATACAGCGGCGCTGGAGAGAGTTGTGCGCAGAGAGAACGTCATGGCGCGTGGGGGAAAGAAATCCTCCGTCCTGACAGGACAAAAGGGGAGTATTAAACCAGTAATAGTGTGATATGTCAATTATGTTTCGCTGGCTCAGACCATGCCGCGGACAGTGCTCCTTTCCAGATATCCTGCATTTGAGGCAAATCCACAGAAAGGATGGTTTCTCCCTTATTCTTAATAGTGAGGAGGGGGGAGGGGGTTCCCGTTCCCAGTAGGGTGATGGGGACGCCGGATTTTTCACCCAAGGTCATGATTGCGTTGACGTGGTCTTTCCCAACTTCGAGCAGGAAACCACCGGATTGGCTGAAGAGGAGGGTGTCCGCCCGCAGGGGCGAACTGAAGGAGGCGATGTCCACGGTGACGCCGATGGATCCGCCGCATTTCCTCTGCGGGAGGGTCATCTCGAAGAGGGCGAGCGCAAGTCCGCCGTCGCTCACGTCGTGACACGAGCGGGCAGAGCCAGATTGAATAACTTTTGTGATCAGTTGAATTTGTTTTGCGATAGCGGAGAAGTCCGGCTGCGGCACATTTGCGCCGAGGAGCGCGTCACGCGGTGAGGCAGTCAGCTGCTCGAGCACGTCATAGTAGAGGGAACCGCCGCACTCATCCCGTCGTTCGCCGACGAAGAGGAGCACGGAGTCCGGTTCTTTGAGCTGCATGGTCACGGCCTTCTTGGCATCGGGCAGAACGCCGATGCAACAGACGATGGCCGTGGGATCGATAGCGCTTAAGTCGGGCTTGCCGTTGTAGAGGCTTACGTTCCCCGAAATGATCGGTACCGGTTCACCGTTCATTTCGACCCCGCGGGCGACCTCGGCGATGCCCCGTACGCCCTCTTCCAGGGCAGAGAGCTGCTCCGGGATCTCCGGATTCCCATAGTTGAGACAGTCGGTGAGCGCGCGGGGAGCGGCGCCGACAGATGCCACGTTGCACATGGATTCCACGGTTGCATTGGCGCCCTGCCAGTAGGCGGAAATCCTGCCATAGCGACCGTTACCGTCCGCAGCCAGAGCGACGCCAACGTTCCGGTCCTTCTCCGGTAGATCTTCCCACCCCGGGTGCGTGCCCTCATGGACGTAACTTGAAAGATCCTGCAACGGAGCGATCACTCCCGCGTCGCCTTCGCCGGCCTCTACGACAGTATTGCCGATGATGTCTTTGTCGTAGTGGCGGATGAGAGGAGAGACGCTGGCTGCGTTGGGGTGGCGAAGCATCGACGTGAAAATCTCCTCGAAAGTGAAAGTCTTGTTCCCGACGGTCACGCGGTTTCCCGCGCAGGTGATGACGGGTTCCTTTCGAGTCGAAGGCGGGAGTTTTGTCGGTCGCTTGTACTGGAGGCCGCAGGTGATGTCGAGTGCCTTGGCGCTGCAGACGATCTGCCCGCGATACGTGAGGCGAAACAGGGGATCGACGGTTACGCGGCCTATGCGGCTGGCGCGAGCGTTCTCGGCCACTTCGGGCAGGTTCCAGATTTCGTTGTAGTGATGCAGGATAAAGTTCGTGAGGGAGGGGTGGCAGATCCAACAGAAGCGTTCTTGCGTTTCGGCGCAGCCGATGACTTCCGGCGGCAGATCTGCAACCGCTGTGTGCACGGCCCCCAAATCCACTTCCGCTCCCAGTCCCCGATCTGCGACCTGCTCCACGCTCGCGCACACCACACCGCCGGCTCCGAGATCCTTGAAGCTCACTTTGTCCAAGTGCTTGTTCGCCGCAAGCCAGTCGAAGAGCGCGTACGTGGAGGCGAGCAGGTGACGCTCCAGAAAGGGGTTGGGCTCCTGCACGGCGCCCGCGTTCTGCTCCTTCTTCTCCTCTTCCATCGAGGCGCTGGCGAACGAGGCGCCGCCAAAGCCGCTGCGGTCGGTAGGCTTGCCCACCAGAATGATGTCGTACCCGACCGTTCCCGCTTCAGGCGGCACTTCGCTGTGAATGACTTCATCTTCGCGGACGATGCCGACTGCGATGGCGTTCACGAGGCAGTTGCTGTTGTACGATGCATCGAAGACCGTATCGCCGCCGAGATTGGGGATGCCCAGAGGATTGCCGTACCCCGCGATGCCGCGGGCGACTTCGCGGGCGATGGTGCGCGATTCCTCGGTCTTCAGGTCTCCCAGACGAAGCGCGTCCAATGCCCCGATCACCCGTGCGCCCATGCACACCACGTCGCGGACGACGCCGCCGATGCCCGTGGCAGCGCCCTCGAAGGGCACGATTTGCGAGGGGTGGTTGTGCGATTCGTGGGAGATGACGAGCCCCCAGCGTTTGCCAGCAGGCGCATCGGTGATGGCCACGATGCCGCTATCTTCCTTCGGGCCCAGAATCACATGCGAGCTTTCGGTCGGGAATGTTCTGAGAAAGCGCCGACTCGATTTGTAGCTGCAGTGTTCGCTTCCCTGGATGCCCCAGATCGTCGCCTCGACAATCGTGGGATCACGCTTGAGCATCGTTCCGATCTTGCGCGCCTCCTCTACGGTGAGGCCGATCTTGTGTTTTTTCAGAAGCTCCTTCACGTCCGCATCGCTCTTTGACGAGAGGGGGAGGAGGGGGATCGTGGGGAGTTGGTCGGAGTGAGGGGTCATCTGCGGCTCCATCATAGGGGAGAGGTTCTTGAGGTTCTAGAGGCGGAGAGGTTTTTTGAGGCATGAGATATGCGTCATGAGTTATGAGATATGAGTCATGAGTTATGAGATATGAGTCATGAGTTATGAGTCATGAGTTATGAGATATGAGAGTCGCTCAAGACCCATAACTCGCTGAAGGATGAACGTCAGCAGACCGATTTCTGTCCGTGTCCGTTTTTGCGGGTATCCTGTGGAGGTGATGGGATCGTCGTTGCTTTCGGCATTGTTGCTTCCCCTTGCGCTCTCGGTGCATGTTCAGGCGCAGATTCCGGCTTCTGTGCCACCCGGTGCACAGCGCGTTACGATGCTCATGCTCAATCTTTCTGCTTCATGTAGCGGAGATATTTTCGTGCACGGTGTCACGGTCGCGCATGGTGGGATGGGGGCTGTCCGCGATCTCTCTTCCGTTTACGCGATGAGTGACAGTCAGCGGATTTCGCGTGGACGCGCGCTTTCTTCCGGCGATGGCTCGGTCACGCTCACCTTTCGGCCCGCACTCACCGTGCCCGCCTGTGGCGAGAAAGATCTTTCGATCATGGCGGATTTCTCGCCGGATGCCGCCGTCACAGGGGAACACAGACTCTCTCTCCTTTCATCCGGCGACATCGATGCCGGTGATGCGATCGTGACGCTTGAAGGCAGCGCCGATGCTCCAGTGCGCAGGACGGCGGGGACAGAGCAGGGGAGCGTGGCGACTGAATTCCTTCCCCTCCTGCAGAGAGTCACGTACGGGGATCACCGCATCGTGGCACGTCTCCGTCTCACGGCGGAAGGCACATACGATCAGATCGTGGATGCCATCACGCTCACCAATGACGGTTCCGCGCGAGACGGTGATCTGCAGAATCTCACGCTCGAGACCAGCCGCGGACAGACGCTCGCCCGGCTTTCCTCTCTTCGCGAACATCTCGCTCCTTTCGTCCTGACGACGCCCCTCGCGATGGAACGGGGACAGGTGTTTCTTCTCACGGTTCGGGCGGATGTGCGCGCGGGCAGGCGGCGTACGATCGGGTTTACGCTCGAGGAGCCGGGTGATCTCTTCTCCCATCGTGCACAAACGCGGCGATGAGTTTTCGCATACTTCCACACGCATCGTCCATTCAGGGAATTGTCTTCTTTGCGCGCTTCACGCATAATGCCGGAAATTCTCAGTGCCTCCCATGAGACGATTCGTTCTCCTCCTCCTTGCGGCCGCCCTTCTCGGCGGGATTCCGCTCGCCCTGTACTTTCGCGATTCCCCTCCCGCCGCTCCGTCGCAGCAAACGGAGGAGGTGATGATTCTCGCAGCCCGGAAGAGCCGTTCCCTGCAGTCGGCGCGGCTGACCGGTGGTGGTCGTTTCCGTCTCGAAGGGGGGACGCTTCCGGTTTCGGGAACTGCTACATTGAGCGGTGTCCTCCAGGATGCGGGAGACAGCGTGCAGATGTCCGTTACGGTGGATGCGCTTGTCTCTCCCGGCGGCAATCGGAGCCAGACATTCCGCCTGCAGGGGGCAGGCGATATAATCATTGCTAGCAAGAAGGAGCTCTACTTCAAGGTTCAGTCGCTCTCGACGGAACCCGATGATTCGCTCTTTCAGCCGGAGCTGGTGAACCTGCTGACCGGTCAGTGGTGGGCATTGCCCGCTCCTGTTTCCGAGCAGGAGGGGACGGTTCCCGGGGGAACGATGACCCCGTCGCCGAGCGTGCTCCGCGCGCAGGCGGAGGTGGTGCGGGTCGTAGAGGATCTTGGGTCCGTCACGCTCGATAGCGCTACGGCCTACCACTACGCCGTTGCGGTTGATCCCGATAAGTTGTCTTCGTATCTGAAAGAAGTCGCCTCGGCACGGAATGAAACCCTGGATCGCGACAGTCTGTCGAGTGCCATTGCCGATCTTCAGGCAACGGGGGAGATGTGGATTGATGCCGAGACGTACGCGCTCAAGAAGGTGACGTGGGAGATCCAGGAGATCAAAACGGCACAGGGAATCCTGAGCGGTTCCTTCGAGATTTCGCTCAGCGATTTTGACAGTGCACCCCCGGTCGCACCTCCTCAAGATGCGAAGCCGTTTGCCCCGGCTTCGTTTTTCGGAATCACTGCCGATCAGAATGTTCCCGGCGGTTCCCTCACCCCCGAACAACGGGAGCAGTACCGTTCCCTCATCGAAGGAGCTACGCCCCCGCTTCAGTGAGTGCGATGACCCCATCCCCCTTCAAACCCATCGACGGCATTGCGGCACCTCAACCGTTCTCTCCGGAAAAGGCGGTTTCCGCTGTGTCTCCGCCGCAGCAGAAGGATCCTGCTGTCACGAAGCGGCGCTTCCTCAAGAGGCTCATCATCGCGTTCATTGCGATTCCGTACCTGACCTATGCGCTCTGGTCAGCGTATCTCCTTGCGGTGTTGCCGGATCCAGCGGGTGTCTATGACCGGTTGATTCCCATCGGCACGATGGTGGCGATCGTGTGCGCGGTCGTGCTCGTCAGTATCGGACTCTTCACGTTTCTTCGCATCGGTGCGGCGGATTCCATTCCGCTCCCCCGGCGTCGCCTGGCCGCCATCAAGGCCGCCGGCGTCATCCTGCCCGGTCTGATCATGAGCGGTATGGTGCCGTTCATGATCCAGCGTGAACCGACTCTTGCGATCACGGTGGTCGCTCCCGAAGCAACAGAAGAAATGGTGGCTCCGCTCTCGGTGACGTTCAGTGCACAGTCTGCCGTGGAGGTTCTGGCGCGTCGCCAGCTCACGGCAGAGAAGTTCGTCTGGGATTTCGAAGGGGACGGCAAGTTGAATGCCGAGACGACCGATCCTACTGTTACGGCCTACTATGACCGTCAGGGACAGTACACCGTCGCCGTGACCGTGTTCCTGAAGGACGGGAGCACGCGCCGGATTTCCAGCGTACTCACCATCATGCGTGCCGTGTTTTCCGTGGATCCGGTACAGCCGATTCTGGATGAACCGGCACGGCTCAGTATCGCCCACCTCGTTACGAAGAAGGAGGATGTCGATCAGGCGGAGTGGGATTTTGACGGGAATGGGGAGATCGATCTCACGACCAAGGCGCTCGATGTCGTCCATACGTTCTTCATGGAAGGGTCGACGAAGGTGAGCGTCCAGGTGACGCTCGCGACCAAGGCGCAGCAGACGTACGAGCGGACCGTCGAGGTGCTCCGTTCCCTCCCGCTCCCATTTCCGGTGGAGTTCATCGCCGAGCCGGAGCACCTCATTGGGCCTGCTCCCTTTGGTGCCGTGTTCCGCGTGAGGACCGATGAGCCTGCCCGGGTCATCCTCTGGAATTTCGGTGACGGTACCGAAGCCCGCGGGGAGCGCGTGGGACACACGTTCGCCCAGCAGGGAGTCTTTCCGGTCACGGCCGAAGTGCGATCGGAGGCGGGACCGGTCGCCAAGATCACGAAAGTCGTTCGCGTGACGCCTGATTTGCCGCTTTCCGATCTCACTTTCAGCGGATCACCGGAGGTGAAGAGCAACAAGATCAGCGGGGAGGTTCCCGTGATCGTCGACCTCAAACCGCGCACGACCGTGCCGCTCGTCGAGTTCTTCTGGGAGGCGCCCGAGGCGACCTCCGTGGGATCCACATCTACTTCCGTGCAGGCGGTGTACCGGCGCGAAGGAACGTACACGCTCTGGCTCATCGGCCAGGATCCCGATGGACGTGTTTTGCGCAAGCCCATTACCGTTGAGGTGCTCCCTCCGGCATCCGCGGTGGTCATCCAGATGGATCCGGATGGCGGCACCTCACCGCTCACGGTGCGCCTCGACGCGTCTGAGACGGTGATTCAAGATGAACAGATCAGCGGTTTCGAGTGGATGTTCAGTGATGAGGTGCAGGGAGCTGCTCACCAGCAGGGGGCACAGGTCTCTCATACGTTCCAGAAGCCCGGGACCTACGAAATTTCCGCAACAGTGTTCACCACCAATGGCAAGGAGTATTCCACGAGCAAGACGATTGTCGTCCGTGCGCCCGTGATTGATGCTTGTATCACCGCCAGTCGCACCGAAGGCAAGGCTCCCTTGGGCGTCCAGTTCCTTAGCGATTGTTCCACGTTGGGTCAGAAAACGACGTATGCGTGGGATTTCGGAGACGGATTCTCGAGCGACCAGAAGAATCCCATTCATGATTTCCAGCGCTCCGGCGCCTATACTGTTACACTGACGCTGCGTGATGGTGACAGCGTTTCGGCGTCGGATCCTCTTCCTATTACCGTTCAACCATGAGGCGAAAATCTCTCATTCGCGTTCTTGCGATCATCGGCATCCTGGGGCTCGCCCTGACGGCGATCGCTCCGGCGTTTGGCTGAGATTCAGGTATTTCATGTTTTTCACCGCTGCGCTATTCGCACGGGTTATTGAAAGAAAAACACTGTCTCCGATGGAAGGGAAGCCGCAGTTTCAAATGTATGGATCGTTTCATGGGGACGTTCCTGCATGAGGAAAGTCGCAGCAGCAGCGATCATCGCGGCGTTGTCGGTGCAGTAGAGGAGTTGTATGGGAAAGCGGACAGGACGGTCGCCGCAGACGTCGCTCAGCATTGTCCGCAAGCGTCGGTTGGCGGAGACGCCCCCCACGACGTGCACCTCTCGTACATCCCCATGGTGGCATAGCGCGCGGGAGACGCGGTCAATGAGGTGCGCGCAAATCGCATGTTCGAATGATGCGGCGAGATCGGCAACGCGCTCGGCGTGTTGTGCCGGCGGCAGATCGCGGAGAGTGTACTTGAGTGCGGTCTTGAGGCCGGAGTAACTGAAGTCGAGCGTCTCTTCGCCTGAGAGCGGATGCGGAAACGGGAATGCCAACGGATTACCAAGCTCGCCTGCCTGCGAGATGGACGGACCGCCGGGGTAGGGGAGGGAGAGCATGCTCGCTCCCTTGTCGAAAGCCTCGCCCGCGGCATCGTCGCGCGTTTGGCCGAGCAGCTTTCCGTGTACGTGCGATGTCCGCAGCCACAGTTCCGTGTGGCCTCCCGATGCGGAGAGAGTGAGCATCGGAAACTGTGGCGGATCAGGCACGGAGAGCCACGTGGAGGAGAGGTGGCCGAGCGTGTGATGCACGCCGATGAGGGGTTTTTTCCAGAGAGCTGCGAGCACGCGGGCTGTCACGGATCCGACGAGCAGCGAACCGAGAAGCCCCGGCCCGCGTGTGACGGCGATGAGATCGATGTCTTCGGGAGTGATCCCTGCCTGCGTGAGTGCCTGATCAATAACCGGCTGGATGGAGCGGATTTGTTCCCGTGCCGCGTGTTCCGGAATCACTCCGCCGGAGAGCGAAAAAGCATCGCGCGAGGATGCGATGATGCAACTGCGTACGTTCGTGCCATTGGTGACGACTGCCGCGGAGGTTTCGTCACATGATGTTTCGATGCCGAGAACGTTCATATCTACCCTCAGAGTAGGGGAATATTGCCCCTTTGAGGAGGTTTTGATTTATATTAAAAATATTGTATAATATCCATAACACAACATGATTCAACACCAAAAACGGTCCATTGCCTACGTTCTGGCAGTTCTCAGCATTGTGCTTTCGCTCTTTCTCTGGGCGGGCATCGTGCGGAGTTTCATGGCTCCTTTAGCGCAGGTGACGGGGGAGGACACGCCGGCCCCGCCGGAGCCGGTTTCGTCTTCAGGCGGCTCGCTGCCATCCGGCGATACCGGCATGCATGCCGTGGCACCGATGCGGTCAGCGCCGCTCATGCCCCCACTCCACTTTGCCGGCAGCGCCACGCCGGTCTCGACCGACCGTGGCAGCACGTCTTCCTCCGTCGCAGATCAGCAGAAGAGCGATGAGCTTGCGCAGTGGGAGATCCGGGAACTTGCGACACTCTCGATTCCCTCGCTTTCCATTCGCTCGACTGTTTTCCTTCCATCGCGGCGGTACTGGGATGCGCATGACTGGGAGACCATGGAACGTCAGATGCAGGTGGGGCTTCTCTACGGTGTCGTCTCCTACCCGCACGCCGTGCTGCCCGGTGCAAACGGCACCATCGTGATTGCAGGACATTCCAGTCCGCCCAACGACCGGGCGCGTGAAAGCCGATTCGGTGCCATTTTCGCTTCGCTTCCGGCGATCGAACCCACGGTGCAGATCATTCTCCGTACCGGTAGTGAAACGGTGACCTATGCAGTGGTAGAGACCAGGATCGTTCCGGCAGGGGATACGACGATTCTCGTTGAGCAGAAGGAGGAGAGCCTGCTCAAGCTCATCACCTGCTACCCGATTGGATCAACGAAAGACCGCTTCGTGGTGATTGCAAAGAGGGTGGAGGAATAGAAGGACGATTGTCGGTTGGCGATAGATCCATTGGCGATATGCGGAAAATGAGCTTCTTATAAATGATCGACAATCGCCCATCAGAAAATCGCCAATACATCGGGTACACTGATTCTGTGATTTCCTTCTTTCCCTCCCGCGAAGTTGCCGTCTCCCTCTTCGGGTTCGGGATCCACTGGTACGGGATCCTGTACATCGTCGCGTTCCTGATCGCGTTTCTCCTCCTGCCGCGGCTGCAAGGAGAGCGCGGTCTTGCCCTCTTGCGGGATGACTGGTCGGCTGTGCTCACCTCCGGCATCCTCGGCGTGCTCATTGGGGGCAGGCTCGGCTACGTACTCTTCTACCATCCGGCGTACTTCGCCCTGCACCCGCTGGAGATTGCGTTTGTCTGGAAGGGCGGGATGTCTTCGCATGGCGGATTCCTCGGTGTCGGCATCGCGTTCCTGCTCGTTGCGCGCAGACACCGTATTCCGCTTCTTGCGTTGCTTGATCTGGCCGTCATTCCCGGTGCCATAGGACTTGCCCTCGGGAGGGTGGGGAACTTCATCAATCTGGAGCTCTACGGAACCGTGACAACGTTGCCTTGGGGCATTGCGATTTCGGGCGTCGAGGGGTTGCGCCATCCCGTGCAGCTCTACGCCGTTGCCAAGGATCTCCTCATTGCCGTGCTCTGCCTGTGGCATCTCCGGCGCACGAGAAACTTGCGTCCCGGCGGGACGTTCGCCGTGTTTCTGATGCTGTACGGCTTTCTCCGTTTTCTTGTCGAATTCGTGCGCGAACCGGATAGTCCGCTTCTGTCATTCGGTCCGTTCACACTCACGTGCGGACAACTCTATACGCTTCCGTTCATGCTCATCGGGATGATTCTCTGGGTGCGGTGGAGGCGGAAGTCGCTTCTCCGAGCTCGTGAGTGAAGGATCGGAGGAATGTTTGACGATGGAGTGAACTCACGCCACGGATTCGCAGTGCCTCGAAGTGCTCCGGCGTTCCGTAGCCTTTGTGTATCGCGAATCCATAGTCTGGAAAGCAGGTATCTTGCCCGACCATCAACCGGTCGCGCGTCACCTTGGCCACAATGGAGGCGGCCGAGATGCAGGGCTCCAGATCATCCCCGTCGATGATCGCGGTGTGCGGATAGTCAAACCAGAATTTGTCGCGGCCATCCACCAGCAGGTAGGTGGGACGGCAGGTTCGAGCGAGTGCTTCGACCGCATCCTGCATCGCTTTCTCGGTTGCGGGCAGGATGCCGTAGCGGTCGATGAACGCCGCATCCACGATGCCCTCTCCGTACATGCAGTGCGCGGCGATCCAGGTGAATGCCTCTTCGCGCCTATCCGGCGTGAGCTTTTTTGAGTCGCGGATGAATCGGGGGAGGGGGATTCCTGTCGGGAGGATGCAGGCCCCGGCAACCACGGGACCCGCCAGCGCGCCCCTGCCAGCCTCGTCGATTCCGGCGATGATGGCCGATTGGGTCGTCTCTCTCGTCATTTGACAAAATGTCAATAATGTATAGAATAACTCAGCTCTTTTACAGGATACTGGAAGAACGGCGAAGGGACACTGACGTCGGGTTGCCCGACGTGTCTGTTCGCGGTTTCCCCAACAGGGGGGCGATCCAAGGTGTACGGAGACATCCCGCAATGTCCCAGCTCCTGCAGCCTTTGTTTCGTTTCTTCACGGAGGAAGATGGATGGCAGCACCTCGCTGCCGTTCTGATCGCCCTGGTCTTCTGCATCGTGGCACACTGCTACGAAAAGTGGAAAGACCACTAGGGTGAAACCCGATCCGGAGTCATTCAGCCCCGCGCTGCGTGACTCCGTATTTTTGCGCGCGCAGAAGTTCCCGCGCAATCGCGCGCTCGTTCCACGGGATCTGCCCTTCCGCGGTCATCATGGTGGTGTCGCTGCCCTTGGCGCAGAGGATCACGGCGTCACCGGGCTCCGCCTGTGAAAAGAGGAAGGCGATGGCTTCTCTGCGATCGAAAATTTTATGTGCCTCCGTCTTCGACTGGTCGATGCCCGCCCAGACCTCTTCAATAATTTTGTGCGGATCTTCGGTGTAGGGATCTTCATTCGAGACGACGACGACGTCGGCAAGCGAAGAGCAGATTCTGCCCACGATCGGGCGCTTCTCGCGCATGCGGTCGCCGCAGCTCCCCGTGAGCACGAGGATGCGCTTACCTTGCGGGAGCATCGCCCGGAGGGTCGTGAGCGTCTTCTCGTACGCGGCGGGCGTGACCGTGAAGTCCACGAAGACTGCGAAGGGTTGTCCTTCGTCGATGCGCTCCATGCGCCCTGCGATTCCTGTGAACGAGAGCAGTGCTTCGACAGCTTTCTCCACCGGAATTTTGACGGCCTGCGCACAGGCGATGGCGCAGCAGGCATTCTCCAGATTGAAGGTGCCGGGGATGGCGAGGGTGAGCTGGTAGCTGGTAGCTGGTAGCTGGTAGCTTGGATCGTTGAGGCTGTCTGGGGTTGTCAGCCGTGAGGGTTGCCAGCGGATTGTGGCTTCGGAGCCGGTGGGCGTCACGCGGATGGATGAAAGCTGCAGGTCGGTTCCCTCCCGCCTTCCGTACACGATCGTGTGCGTCGTAGAAAAGTTCTGGAAAAGCGAAAAACTTTCGTCATCGGCGTTGAGGACTTTCGTCCCGCCCCGTCGCACCATACGGAAGAGAAGTCCCTTGTCCCTGCGGTATTGTTCCAGAGTACCGTGGTAGTCGAGGTGTTCCGGTGTCACATTGGTCACGGCGCCGACGAGCGGCCACGTGTAGCCGAGGCGCCCCTGCACGAGTCCGTGCGACGAGACTTCGATCACGGCGTGCGTGCATCCGGAGTGAACGAGGCGCTTGAGGAATTTCTGTATGAGGAACGGCGAGGGCGAGGTCTTCTGCGTGGCGTTTTCTGTGCGTTCATCCCCGATCTGCAGGAATGCGGTGGAGAGTGCGCCGGTTTTGATTCCTGCGATTGTGAGGATGTGCGCGATCATGCCGACGGTGGTCGTCTTGCCGTCGGTGCCCGTGATGCCGATCACCGTGAGTGTGCGAGCAGGAAAGCCGTTCACGAGTGCGGCGACGAAGGCTTTGGCACGGTGCCAGACCAGGCGCAGGGGACTTCGCTGCGGGATGGCCTGTTTGAGGGCGCGGATAAGAGAACGCATTGAGAGATCAGAATAGCATGATGTCGAAACGCTTCTATCCTATTCCCTTCCGTACTTTCTTTGTCAGGGTGCCAAAGAAGGGATCATTTCCTCGTTGAAATACGTATGAATCTATTTCTTCCGTCAGGGGACTAGGGAACCTTGTTCGGTTCCCTAAGCCCCCCGACACCTCCCTTACCCTCCTAACAGTACCCGTTAATACTAGAAATGGGCCGCGAGAGAAGTTTTCTTTCTGTTCTGTTTTTGTTTATTGAAACAGAATAGTACGTGCTTGCCGTAGATCTTTCTCGATCTGCTTCTGTAAGAGTCCAACAGTCCGGAAATTCCTGATGCCCCGGAGGCGTTTCACGATTTCCACTCGAACGCGCAGCGGGGCGCGGCGAATGGAGTGGTTAATGATGTGCACTTCGCAGGTAATGGAATCTTTGAAAACCGGGCGCGGGCCGAAGTGCATCGCTGCCGCAAATGTGCGCCGGTTCCATGCGACACGGCAGGCGTAGATGCCGCTCTTGAGCGTATGCGGGATATCGTCTAGCGAAAGATTGAGCGTCGGTGCACCGATGGTGCGGCCACGTCCGGCACCCTTCACGACGCGGGCTATGAAGGAGGGGAGGGGGAACGGGGAAGGGCTCATCACGGAGTGGTGGCGCCGGTCTTTGCGGCTCTCGCGCTATCGGCAAGATTTTTGGCGAGTGTCTGCACCTGATCGCTTAAATTCGCGAGACTGGGGCTCAGCTCCTTGCCGCGTGTGGCGAGATTCCACGCATCCCCGCAGAGCCGGATGGATTCGTCGAATTGCTGGTTGATCCCGGCGCGGTAGGCACGAACGATGGAGCGGAAGGCTTCGGTGATCTTGAGGGCTCCCTGCACGAGCGGCTGATTAGGCGCTCCTGCGTTCGCCCCACGGGCGGCCAGCAGGGCGCGAGCCGAGGCGTACTCCGCCTGTTCAGGATTGCTCTCTTTCAAGCTGCCGAGGACGATGAGGATTTCACTCTCCGCTTCCGAGAGAAGCGCCTGCGTGCGCTTGCCGTTTCGGTACATGAGGAAACGGTAGAGGATGAGAGCCGTGTCACCGCGCGTGAGTTCACGTCCGGGAGCAAACGTGCCTTCGCCCGTTATCATGGTCATAGATGCGGTGATGGCGTAGCGCAGGTAGGGGTAGTACCAGGCCGTGGGATCGGTGACATCCGTTGCGAGGGGTAGGGCGATTTCGCTGTAGGCTGTGGGATCAATCTGATAAGCCAGCAGGATCATCTTGATGAATTCCATTTTGGTCACGGGTTTTGTTCCGTTGAACGCGGCCTTCGCGGGTGGCCCATCCACGATGGAATTCTGACGGGCAGCCTCTACGTAGGGCAGGTACCAGTCTCCGGCTTTGATATCCGTGAATGGGGTTGCCGTGAGCTGATCGAGCGCTTCCTTTTTGAGGAGAGGAGCGATGATGATCTTGATCGCCTCTGCGCGGTTGACCTTCTGATTGGGGCGGAACGTACCGTCGGCGTATCCGCTCAGTACTCCTACGGACCGCAGATACTCCGCTGCCTCCGCGACCGCGGACCCCGAGGGAACATCCTTAAAAGCAGTCTCTTGCGCTTGTGTGAACGATGGTAGAAGCACAGAGAGGGCAAAAACGCCTGCGAGAAGACCGGAAGCGTGTTTCATCGGATGCATGAGAACGTGGGGAACGCATGCATCCTAACAGTCGTATATATCAATCGCAAATCGTGATTTTGCTCATCTTTATCTATCGCGGGGAGGTATAGACTAATTTATAAAATAATGTTAGAATAGTACGAACATAGCATGAATACAAAAAAAGTCATTTTCCGGCCATCTGCGTTGCCGTCGCGTCTTCTCCTCACGCTTGGCGGCGGGGCGATTGCCGTCTGTCTGCTGGCATCCGCCACCGTTGCGCATGCATCGGAGAGTGCTTCGTTCCGTCTGTACGATACGATCCCCAATGACGGCAGTCTCGGCGCCGCCGCTTCTGAGACCTTTCTGCTCAATGAGAACAGCGTGACGTGGGTGGCCAAGCCCGTTATCAGCGCTCATTTCCAGATTGTCACTGCGCCGCCTGTATCGAGTTCCTCTGCTTCGTCGGTGAGCAGCGCTGTCTCTTCCGCCTCCTCTCCGGCTGCCTCTCATCCCAGTGGAGGGCACCGTGGCAAGCGTACTCCTCCCGCGCTTCACCCTTCGGCGGGTCAGAGATCTTCTTCGTCATTTTCCTCCTCGTCGGCGTCTTCTTCTGCTTCCACTGCCGCCGGTTCCTCTTCTCTGGCTTCAAGTATTTTGCCGCCTGTCGCTCCTTTCACTCCTGACGTCACGGAGCCTGTCCCTTGCCTGGAGCCGTTGCATCCCTCCGCTTCCTGTGGCGGTCATTGTCAGTGTGAACGGCCATGGTCCTTTGGGGGCATGTGCGTTGCGGTGTCACGTTCCCTGTGGTCTTGGCTCGGCATCGTCTGTGCCGCAATCGAAGTGCTGCTGCTCCTGCGTATCTTCCGCCATCGCGCACCTCCCTGCCGACGCTCCCGATGAAACGCCTTCTCACATTCCACTGGCTGCTCTGCACCTGCATGCTTGCGGAGGTCGCTCTCGCGGCTGTTGGGAGTCCTGTCCTCGCCGCATCGGGTCCGCAGACGTTCGTCTATAACGGTCACCTGCTCGATGCGAGCGGCAACGCTATCCAGACGGCGCACACGGTGCGCTTCAGTCTGTGGACGAGTGCGGATTACGTGACGGGCGACGTGACCGCTACGGGGGCGATCCTGACATCGGCCGTCACCTATGCGGGGTGGAAAGAAGCTTTCACCGTCACACCCGATGCGCGCGGCTACTTCTCGGTGCAGTTGGGGAGCGACGTTACCCTTCCGGATTTTTCCGCCTTCTCCGCCGCCGATCTCGCTTCGCTCCACCTGCAGGTGGAGGTGAAAGCGGAGAGCGATGCAGCCACTGCGTACGAGGTGCTCGATCAAGATGGAAGCAATGAAGCAGTGGACCGCGCGCCGCTTCTCGCCGTACCGTTCGCCCTCAACGCTGATTTGCTCGATCAACGTCACGCGGGAACGGGGAGCGGATCGATTCCCGTTCTTTCGAGCGGGGGGCTTCTCGATCTCTCGCAGGCGCCGGGAGGTACCGAGCTGAACACGTTCACCATTGATGCGGATAATTCCGTCTCCAGCGGAAACATCAGCCTTGAATTCGGCGATGCCCTTGGTAAAACGCTCATTTACGATGTCACCAACGGCCGGTTCGACTTCAACGATGATCTACAGGTGCAGGGCAACTTGACGGTGACAGGTCTCATCAATGGAATCGATATCACTCAGATCGCAAGTTCGACCGACAATTCGCATCTCAAGGTCTCTTCGGGTGCAGCTCTCACCGTCACCGTGGCGCGGGGAGATTACCGTTTGGGGGGCAAAGTCACGCAGTATGCCGGGGCGAATGATGTCGCGGTCACGGACGATGCGACGAATTACATCTTCTTTTCTTCCGGCGGCCTGACCGTGAGGACGGATGCCTTCCCGACGCAAAGTGCGGTGATCCCTCTCGCGTCCGTCATCACGTCCGGCGGAGCCGTGCAGACCATCACCGATCGTCGTGTCTTCAACAGCAACGATACGCAGCGCACGATCGTGAAGGTCTACGAACCTCTCTACGAGGGAGCGGCGTATGAGGGGGATGGAACCAATAACGTGGGACAGCTCAAAGTGAGTCATTCGGGGAGCGTCCTTCGCAACTATTACGACTGGTCATCCACCCGCTCAACGCTGCAGGATTACGATGCACTGCTGCGCGTCCCGGTTTCATCCGATTTCACTCGATGGGGGAGTGTGCCTCTTACGCTCATCTACCGCACGACGTCTGCCGATGCCAACGTGACTGCTTTGGCAATCAGTGTCTACGATACGACGGGGGCGGCGGTCACCCTCACGGGTTCCGGGGCTTCCGGCCTGGCCTCTGCCGATTGGGTCACGGCCACATGGGGTTTTGCCGGTTCGCCCACATGGACGCCCGGCGGGGAAATGCTCATCAAGCTCTCGTTTGCGGCAAAAGACAGCGCTTCGGTGCAAGTGGGACCGCTTTCGGTGCGCTTTGCGGAGATACTGTCGGAATAGCGCATGTCTGTTCGGGCAGAGTACGGAAGCCAACATGATTTTCTTTGGGAGAATAGTGTTGCCCGGTGATAGTAAGCATGTTATGGATATTTATCTTCTATATTCTATAAAATAGAATATAGATATAGGCAAATAATGTTGTAGGACAAAATTCCCAAAGAAGTCTACAATTAAGGGATTTCTTTTGCCTATGCGACAATCACAAACCAACACCGCTCCGTGTTCGCGTCGTTCTCTGCGATTAATCATCGCGCTCGTTTCGGGTTTGCTGATTGTCGGAGATGTCTTGCCGGCCAGCGCCGCTTCCTCATGGAATCCGACTCTGCTCGTGAACACGGAGTCCTTCAGTACGATCGATGATGGAGACTCCACGACCGATATTGAATTGCGTTTCGGCGGTTCGCTCAATGAGAAACTCTTCTATGATCGTTCCGAGACCAGATTCCAATTGACGCGCGGGCTCTACATTCAGGGGAACCTGACGGCCACGGGTTCCTTGAGTGTGAGTGGAGCGACGGTGCTTGATGGTGCCACGACGATCGGCAATACGCTCGATACCACGGGGGCCATCACCACGGATAGCGATCTCACCATCAATCATGATAACGGAGCGGCGGATGCCGTGTTGACCTTCGGCAACGACGCCGGCGCGGAAACACTGAAGTTCAGCGACTCGACGAACCAGTTCGAGTTCTCGGATGATGTGAAGCTGACGGGTGATCTCACGGTGACAGGGGGTGTCCAAATGGGGAATTACGCGCCCGGGACGGGGACGGGGGCGGGGACCATCCGCTGGACGGGAACGGATTACGAGGGCTACGACGGAACAGGATGGAAAACGTTCACGGCTGCGGGAAAGTTCGTCGGGACGACCGTTTCGACTTCCGACGGTTCCGTCGGGACGGGCAGTCTCGTGGGGTATCAGGCGGCCAATGAAATCTGCGTGCACGCATTCACGGGGAGTCACATGTGTCAGGTGGACGAAATCATCTCCACGGTCGGCCAGAATCTCTCTTCCTTCTCCGGCATGGTGAACGGGTGGGCGTCCATGGGTGCACCGGGTTACACCGCCGATGCGAACGACTGTGCGGGCTGGACATCGGGGGACGGGGGAGACCTTGGTTCGTGGTGGGAATTCAGCACGGATGGCGGGGTGACGATCGAGTCAGGAGGCGGAAAGGGTTACCTCACCAACTGCGCTGTTGCACAGCCTATTGCCTGCTGCCGCTAGCACTTATGCGGATTTCCCGTCCTTCGCTCTTCGGCATCACGATTCTGACGCTCTTCTTTTTCATGATGGCCGCGGGCAAGGTGTTCGCCACGGTGACGGCGCACTACGAAACGGATCCCACGCTGTGTCCTGATGAGGACGTCCAGTTTCCCGGCCAGAAATGTCCTGCCGGTTTGGGAATCTGCGGCGTGGATAACAGCAACATTCCCCAGTGTTACGACATGTCGCTGGTCACTGCGCCCATAGCGACGGCGACATCGACGACGCAGTACTCGGCGAGTTTCGGCGGCGGCTACATCATCAACTGCTTCACCCAGCCTCTCGACAGCGTCGCACCCTATTGCGATAACGACGGTGCATGGCTCTGCAACCGAGACAGCAGTTGTTACAGTGCACCCACGAACAAGCTCACCACCTGTACGGGTGCGGGGACATTCTCCTGCGGGGCTTGCCGGAGCGGCTATCAGGATTGCGATGCGGAAGCGGGTACGTGCGAGGTGCAGACGAACGTGACCGACTATCCCACCGGTGCGCACAACAATTACGGCGCAATCTGTGCCGCACAATGCGATACCAATTATCTTGACTGTGATGGCGAGGGAATTGGCAATACGGATGGCTGTGAGATCAACAACGGCGGGGCGTGCGACACTCATGCCGTCTACAACGGATGCAGTGGTGGGTTGGGCAATTGTCAGTGTTCGTCGACCTACTACGACTGCAACAGCGACCTTGGTCTGGGAGGCGACGGTTGCGAGATCCATAACGGTGATGCCTGCACGACCGGCGGGGTTTCCGGGACGTACAGCGGGTGCACCTGTATCCCCACGAAGAGCTACTTCGAGACTGGCACGGAGTCGACGTACGGTTCGGGCGATCCGCTCCTCTGGGGCACGCAGCTGGGGACGGGCAGTCTCATGAGTTTCAGCAATGCGGTCGGGGAGGTCTTTTCCGTCGGGAACAGCGGCGCCATCGTGACGAGCGGCGGCCTGACCGCCTCGGGTGCGATCAAAACGGAGAGCGGGATTACGCTCAACAAGGACAATGCGGCGCAAGATGCCGTGCTCGTTTTCGGCAACGCTCTGGGAGCGGAAACGCTGAAGTTCCTCGACACCGAGCACCGCTTTGAATTCTCGGACGAACTGTACGTGGAGGGGAATCTCTCGACGAGCGGGTCATTGGCGGTGATGGGGGAAACCGTTTTCCAGTCGGGTGCGACGGTGCAGGGTGACCTCACTGTCACGGGTCTCATCAACGGAGTGGATATCACCGCCTTGAGCAGCGCTTCCGACGATACGCACCTGCATGTCTCGACGGGGGCGGGCCTCACGGTGGAGGTGGCGGCAGGGGACTATCGCATCGATGGCGTCCTCATTCATTACAACGGAGAGAACGGCATCGGCGTCCAGGCGAGCACCACGAACTACCTCTACATGAGTGCGACGGGGGTCTTGGTCACTCCCGTCGGATTCCCGACCGACAAGAGTTTCATTCCCCTGGCCACCGTGACCACATCGCCGGGCGCGGTGACGGGCATCACGGATCGCAGGGCATTGAGCAGCGATGACCGGCAGGATGACTTCGTTCTGGCGTACCATCCGGGATTCGACGGGGCCTCCTACCTCGGCGACGGATCAGACAACATCGGCAGGCTCTACGTGACGGATCAGGCCGGCGTGGACACCAACTACTACGTGTGGACGTCCACGCGGTCTACGCTGCAGGATTACGATATTACCCTGCGGGCGACCGTTCCCCATGATTTTCTGGGTTGGAAAGACCCCGCGCTGCAAGTGAGCTACGTATCCGACACGGCGGACAGCGCCGATAATCAGTTGGATCTCTCCGTCTACGACACGGCGGGAAACCTCGTCACGCTTTCGGGATCCGCGCTCGATCTTGCAGCCACGGAATGGACGACATCCAATCTGGAATGCGCAGCTGGGGCGACGTGGACGGCTGGGGAGGATTTCCGCGTCGTTTTTCACCTTTCCGCCAAGGGTGACCATTCCATGGGCTTGGGAACAGTGAAATTGTGGATGCAGAAGCTGCTTGGTATTTAAAACATACTACCTATCTTTAGTCCATTAAAAGGATGCTGACTTCATGAATGATATATCCTATAATGTACAGAAGCATCCACATGAAATACCAACACTGTTCAACGGGAATCGCACTCCGTGGCATCGTTGTCGCGGTGACTGCGGCATTCCTCATTCTGATTCCTCTGCCGGGGGCTGCGGCTTCGAGTTGGAATCCGACTTTGCTCGTGAATACGGAGTCCTTCAGTACGATCGACGACGGAGACGGCACCACGAACATCGAACTGCGGTTCGGAGACACGCTCAGCGAGACGGTGACCTTCAACCGCTCGGCGTGGAGATTTGAATTCAGCCAATCGATTTATGTGGGCGGCAATGTCACGGCCACAGGTTCCCTCTCCATTAAGCAGGTGATGTCCGGCGCGGCCTTGCGGGTGGATAACAACGCCGACATCTGGGGCAAGCTGTCCGTTTCGGGCGCGACACTCTTGGATGGCAATGTCTCGGCATCCGGCGCGTTGGCCGTGGAAGGGGCGGTATCCTTCGGTTCCACGCTCAAGATCGGCGGAGTCACCTACACCTTTCCGGGGAGTGACGGCACGGCATCGGGCAAAGTGCTCAAGACCGATGGCGCAGGAAACCTCTCGTGGAGCAGCGATATTGATACCAATACCAATGCCCAGACGCTCTGTGGTGCCAACGAGTATCTCGATGGCGACGGGAACTGCGTGGATGTCATAGAGGAAGCGGAAATGGATGACATGTCCGAACTCGAGACGCAGGTGGGTGCCGTGAATATCATCACGAGCGGTGAAATCGACACGGAATCGGAGCTCGAGACGCTGCTCACCGACGTTGTCAATGTCTACACGGATAATGACGGCGTTCTCTTCGATCCTTCCATTGTGGACAACCGCTACGTGAATACGAGCGGGGATACGATGACCGGCGCCCTGCAGATCCGTCCTCTAACCGCGGGAGAAGCCGCGCTCGAGGTGAATGGCACCGCATCCGGCCGCGTGCTCAGCTTTGCCGAGAGGTTGACGGGTTCCGGCAGCGTCTTCATTCGCACCCTCGTGGATTCGATCACGGCTTTCCAGGTGCTGGATAGTGATGGGGGCACTCCGGTGTTCAACATCGATACGACCAACGAGCGCGTGGGCATCGGCACCAATGCGCCTGATTCGACGCTCGAAGTGGTGGGTACGGTCTCGGGCAGTACGGTCAGGGCTTCGTCTGAGCTCACTTCATCCGGAACGTTGGCCGTGGAGGGCGCCGCGGCCTTCGGCTCCACGATCAAACTTGGCGGTGTGACGTATACCTTCCCGGATAGCGCCGGATCCAATGGCCAGACGCTCACGACGAATGGCGCCGGCACGCTGACATGGGAAGCTTCGACGGTGGGCGTGGGGAGCGGCGGCGTGGTCTTCCTCAGCCCTGAGTATCCGCATGCGGTCTATACCGGCAGCGGCACCAATTACATCGGGCAGCTCTCGTACGCCTACGATGCGACGAATAAGGAGAACTACTACCATTGGACATCCTCCAAAGCCGAGCTTCAGGAGTACTGGATCGTCGTGCGCGTGCGCGTGCCGGATAACTTCTCAACCTGGGATGCCAATCTTCCCGTCCAGTTCCGCTACCGGACGACCGATGCCTCCAATGCCGTGAACGCCGCGTCGTTGCGCATGCTGGATACTGCGGGAGCCAAAGTCACGCTCACCGGAGGCGAGAGCCTGGCCGCGGCGAGCTGGACCACGGCCACGGTCACCGGACCGCAGGCGGCAGGCACGTACACGAAGGGCGGGTACATCACGCTCTTCGTCAAGCTTTCCACTACCAGCGCCGGCAGCGCCGACGCGGGGTACATCAACCTGAACTGGGAGACGAGTGCCCCGTAGGTAGGGAGCGGCTCGGATCAGTGCTGCTTATCGGGATCTCGTGCTATACTTTCCGCGTGTCCAGAGACGAGATGATTCAGCATTGGCGGAAGGGGGCGCAGGATGCTCTGGAAATGGCGCAACTTGCCTTGACAGCGCAGAAGTATGACCACGTGCTTTTCAATGTGCATCTTGCTGTCGAAAAAGCCCTGAAGTCCTTGTACATCCGCGAACATGGCGAAGACGTGCCCCGCACGCATGATCTCGCCTTCATTGCCTCGCTGCTTTCCTCCGCATTTTCGGAAGATGCCGTCGCATTTCTCCGCGAACTTTCCAGTTTCTCCGTTGATGCGCGGTACCATGATCCGCACTGGACAGGTGAATATGCGACGCAACAACATGCCCGGGAGTGGCTGCAGAAGGCAGTTGCCTTTCTTTCTCCTCTCTTTCTATGAAATACCGTGCACCCTCTAAAGAGCGTGGGTTGCGCATCGCGTCCCGTCTGAAAGCGAAGTTGCAGGAGCGCGGTATTCCGGTCGTGTCCGTTTTGCTCTTTGGGTCCCTTGTCGGTGGGGCACCGCACCGGTGGAGCGATGTCGATATTGCGGTGGTGCACGAGGCGTTTGATGAGAGCCGTATGCGGGAACGTTTCATCATCCGCGGCGAGCGGGAGAACTACGATGTCCCCATGGATATCGTGTGTCTGCACCCGGAGGATCTGGATGATCTTTCCTTCGGAATTGCGCAGGAGGTCAGGAAGCACGGAGTGCCGGTATGAATGTCTTCGGCGCCTGTGCCCGGATTGCCGACGCGGGGTACATCAATCTGAACGGGGAGACGTCGGCGCCGTAAGTGGAACGGTGCATTGAGCGGTGGAATCCTGTACCATGCGAGCCGCATGCATGGGAGCGGATTTCTCAGACAATCGGCCATTCACTTTTCTCCGTATGCGCATGGTCGTTTTTTTCTTTCCGCATTTCTCATCTTTCTTTTCGTTCTCGCGCCTCTCGCGCCTCTGCTCCATCCTCCGTTTGTTGAGCGTCAACAAGCACATGCATTTGCTGAATTATCAGGGTTTGCCTACCGCAAGCGCATCGTCATCGACAATACCAACGTCGACTCTAACCTCAGTAATTTCCCCCTCTACGTCAAAGTCAATGCCGATGCCGACGTCGGCGCCGCCGCACAGGCCGACGGCGACGACATCCGCTTCGCCACCGCAACGGGCATGGTCCTCCCCTACGAGGAGGAGAGTTTCCTCATCTCCTCCGGCTCCGGCTCCGGCAACTACTGGGTGAAGGTACCCACCGTCCTCACCGCCACCGGAACGGTCATCTATCTCTACTACGGTTCCGGCTCCGCCGTCGACGGGCAGAATGCGACGGGGGTATGGGACAGTAACTACAAGGGGGTGTGGCACCTGAAGGAGAGTGTCGCAGGGTATCCCACAGAGGGCGATGTGATTGATTCAACCGGAAATAATAACGATGGTACTGGCTGGTCTGCTTCACCCGATATGACTCCTGATCCTGTCGATGCCAAGCTCTCGAGAGGTCAGCTATTCGACGGAACCAATGATTCATTATATGTGGCGGATTCGGCTTCACTCAGCCAGACAGGCACTATGACGCTGTCAACCTGGTACAAGCTGACCTCTGCCGCCGCCGACTATGATTTTTTAACCGGCAAAATGACCAATGGCAACTGGACGGACGGGTACGGTCTTTTCTTCACAGATGATTTTTCGGGCAATACCGTCGTCTTTCATGCCCAGGGCTGGAATGTGAACCGCGCCTACGTCACATTCGATTGGACGTCCAATACAAGCTGGCACTACGTCGTGGGTCGCTATGATGGTTCCAATGTAAAAATCAATCTCGATGCGTCTGCGGGAACGAGTGATGCCTATTCCGGCAGTATTTCTGATACTGCGACCTATTTTACGATGGGCGCCGGACAATACTCAGACGGTGCGAGTGTCGACTATTATCCGCCGATCACGCTCGACGAAGTGCGGATTTCCGCAGTGGCGCGTTCCGATGCCTGGGTCAAATTCGAGTACTACAATATAAATGAGAGCGACCAGGAGGTCTCGTGGGCTGCGGAGGAGAGTGCCAACTCCGCCCCCACGATCACCTCCGTCACCGACTCTCCCGATCCCGTGGACGAAGGCGAGGACGTGACCTTCTCCGTCGACTGGAACGACGCCGATGCCGAAGGCATCAAGATGTACGTCTGCAAGGCGGCGGACGGTACCTCCGCGGGCTGCGGCGCGGGAGGAACCTGGTGTTCCGCTTCCGGCAGCTACGCCCTCACCGATCCCATCACCTGCGCCTACACCGCCACAAGTGCCGCTGCAGGCACGCAGAACTACTACGCGTACGTGTGTGACGACAGCGCTGCCTGCTCCAGTGCGTCTTCCGGTACGTTCTCCGTCACGGCGTGGCTCTCGGGTTTCACCAAACGCAAAAGGATCGTCATCGACAATACCAACGTCGACTCTAACCTCAGTAATTTCCCCCTCTACGTCAAAGTCAATGCCGATGCCGGCGTCGGTGCCGCCGCACAGGCCGATGGCGACGACATCCGCTTCGCCACCGCAACGGGCATGGTCCTCCCCTACGAGGAAGAGAGCTTTCTCATCTCTTCCGGTTCCGGCTCCGGCAACTACTGGGTGAAGGTACCCACCGTCCTCACCGCCACCGGAACGGTCATCTATCTCTACTACGGCTCCGGCTCCGCCGTGGACGGGCAGAATGTGACGGGGGTGTGGGATGCCAACTACGATGGCGTCTGGCACCTGAACGAGACCTCTGGTTCTACCGCCTACG
>JAQVMW010000004.1 GCA_028703445.1 Candidatus Peribacteraceae bacterium | reverse complement strand
AACGACACGAAGCAGAAATCGCCGTACAGGTGATGCATCTTCTACATGATCTGGAGAAGAATGCCCGTCTGACGGCGGATGCGTCGTATCAGGAACGGATGATTGAGCGGTTGCGTGCTCAGCTTCCTGACAAGATGCGTCGTCTGCTCGATATGCATCTGCGCGTGACGGATCGCAGGCTCAGAAAGAGATATTCCGAAGATCAGTTCGGAGATAAAGCGCAACGCATGTACAAGGCGATTCGCAGCAAGACGACGCGCGATGTCCATGCCGAAAACCTCTACGATTCCATTCTCTCCACGCCGGAATTTCCCATCCATTCCAAGGCGTATGGCATTTCCCTGCTGACCCGCCACCTCGCCACCGCGGCGATCGACCACGTGTCGCCGGATGTTCTCAAAACCTACGCTCTTGCATCCGTCGATATGAACGGTGTGAAGGGAATGGTGGATTGCACCACGTACGAGAACGTGACCCATTACCTGCAAGCCATGTCTCAGTTCCTTCTCGATCGCAACGGCGAGACGTGCCGCTGGCTGGAAGGGGAGCAGAAGATCAAGGTGACACCTCTTGCCGCAGGTGGCGATGAATTTGCCCTGGTGCTCGATGCCGAAGGCCCCCTATCACCGGCGCTGATGGAAGAGATCGGGCTTCGCTATCAGCAGGAGATGGCGAACAGTCAGCACCTCTCGGATTTTCTCGATTTTCAGAGCAGAGACGTGCGGTTTGAATACAGTCTGCCGACGGAGGAGCAGCGTATGGCATTTCACAAGATGACGAACGCCGAAAAGGATACGTACTTGAGCGGTGTCCGATTACCCGGCAAATATTACGCGACCTGCGGATTCGGCGTCGCGACGTTGTACGAAGGATTGCAGCGTGCCGTTGCGCGTGGGTCCCTCTCCCTCAGGCCCGGCAAGGAAACGTTTGACTCTGCACGGTTTACGATTATCCGTCACATGAAGGAACTGGCAGATGCCAGGGAGGCCGATGACAAAGACCGTGTGAAGAAAGGTTTGCAGTTCTCCGATCCGGAATTCGGCCGGTTCATCATGCGGACCATGGAAGGCCGGGAGCTGGATTTGCGTCTGCGTGATATGCAGGCGCAGTTATCGCAGGAAAAGACCAGGCGGCAGCAGGCGGAACGTGATTTGGATGCCTTGCAGGTGCTCTGTAACGAAAAGAACGCGCAGATCGAGGAGTTGCTCAAGAAATGCGCGTAGGAGCGCAAGGTGCTCTTGCGCGGAGGATGGTGGGCCGGGAGGGATTCGAACCCCCGAAGCCATGAGGCACCAGATTTACAGTCTGGCCCGTTTGACCACTTCGGTACCGACCCACGAATAGCGACAGAGATCCAAAGAGCAGTAATGCAGCAGAGTGACTCGCCTCGGCGTAGTCCGCAGACGAAGCCGGGCCGACCCACTGATCCCAGTGTAGCAAAGCCGTGCCGCTCCGCACGTTCATTTTCTGTACATTGTGGCCGATCCCTCTTCTCCGCCCGAAACTTCCTCCCTTCAGGGCGAACAACGATCCGTGTCGGATGGCGGTGCATTCTCGATCAACTTCTGCTTGATTTCTTGCAGTGTTCTGATTTGCTCTTCCAATTTTGATTCCTCCTTTTTCCTCCACGCCAAGAAAGCATTGATGTCTGTGACTATGTCCTCAGACTTCATTTCCGACGCCGTGACTTGGTATTGTTCAAACCAAGCGTTTGCACGTGCTGCTTTCGTTGCACCTGATTGCGAACGCAGATGGTCTAGAGTCGTGATCAGACTCTGCATTTCTCCATCCAGCTCCTCTTGTGCGGCCGTCCAAAACTTTCGGTAATTGTCAGGAAGGACAATGCGCTGATAGCAATCAGCTACTTTTACTTGAATCTCCTGAAGGCGGTCATGGAGACGAATGGAATTGAGCGGAGTCTCTTCTCTTCTTACAAGGCAACACATTTGAATACGCTCGAAGGCTGCAGAGATTGCATCGATGACTGTCTGAGGATTGTCGGCAGTTCTCAGTTTTTCTTTCAGGTCAATGGATTCCACAAGTACTTCATAGGTAGGAAGATCGTCGAGCATGAACATGGGTAAAGATGGAAACAGGGAAAAATATCTATTACTTAATGTACATTGATTCTCTAAATTAGCAATTATCCTGAACACTTGCGCTGTCTCTACCTGTCTGCTTGAGAAAAACTTATATTCCGACTCATACACCTCCAGCTTTCGACACGGATCTGGCTGCACAGTGGTCCACCTTTATGCTCGAAACTTCCTTCCCTCGTAGCGAATCAGATTAAGAAGACTCTGCTGACCGAGGATTTCTTTGCTCAAGGGATCGTCATAGTCGCTGTCGTAGACCACCGTCTCGATGCCGGCATTCAGGATCATCTTGGCGCAGATGACGCAGGGGAAGGTGTTGCAGTAGAGCGTGGAGCCTTCAATCGAGATGCCGAACTTGGCGGCCTGCGTGATGGCGTTCTGCTCGGCGTGCGTGCCGCGACAGATCTCGGCGCGCTGGCCTGAAGGAATCTTGAGTTTTGCCCGCAGGCACCCGCCCATTTCGGCGCAGTGGGGAACGCCTCGTGGGGCGCCGTTGTACCCCGCCGTCAGCTGTTGCTTGTCTTTGGCGATCACGGCGCCCACTCTGCGGCGCAGGCACGTGGCACGCTTGGCCCACGTGTAGGCGATCTCCATGAAGACCTCGTGGAACGTGGGGCGGTCCTCACCGCTCTCGAGCCGCTCGAAGTGCGTGAGTTTTACGTTGAGATCCTGAAGCGTCCCTTCGTTCACGATGAGGAAGTCGGCGTGGTCCAGGCAGCGCTGCACCTGCTGGCCTTCGGACGGTTCGCCGATGCCGCGCTCCCGATTGAGCTTCTCCAGTATTTCCTCGCGGGAGAGGGGAGTGCCCTCGCGATTGCGCTTCACTATCCGATCCACGATCGTCTCGGGCGATGCAGTGACCCCGACCATCTGAAAATCCGGGAGGTGCTTCAGCTCCTCCCATTCGCCGGGATTGCGGATGCCGTCAATGATCCATCGGCGCTCAAGTTCGCGCTCCACGGTCTCGCGGATTTTTTTCCCGAGGATGCCCGCGCCATGCTCCTCGCGAAGCTGGTTTCCGACTTGCTGCAGGTGCTCTCGCGTGTGCTCAAGTCCTCGTTTGGTCGCCTCCGCACGCACGGCATCCGAGAGGGAGGTATACGCGTAGCCGCGCTTGAGCAGGAGTTTTACGAGTTCGCCCTTGCCGCTGCCCATGTAGCCGGTGAGACCGATGATCTGTGACATGGGGATCATCTAATGCCTCTTCCGCTTCATTGGCAAGAGCGGATGGAGCTCATCATCGTTCCAGTACTTCGAATGAAGAATGAGTCTCCTTCCCGTCGGTGCGTGCGCTCAGGACATGTGTTCCGGATTGAGGCTGCCATTTGAACCGGAAATCCGGCGCCTTCGCTGTCCCGACTTTCTTATCATCTACGTACCAGTCCACAGTTTGGATGTCGGCTGAGGCGTGGGCGGTAAAGATGATGAGCTCCTGTGTATCCGGGACGAGGGGATCTAAGAGGTAGCTCTCGCTCGGTTGTGGCTGGGTGATCTCTATCCATGACGAGGGATTGGGGATTGCCCGCCCGTACGGCCGGACGGTCGGGCGGGGAATATTAGGGATTGGAGATATTTTTTTGCAGAGAGGGGAGATTTGGGAGGGAGGAACCGGCCACCCCTGCTCGCGCGCCCACTGTTCCACTTCTTTTGGAAACACGGCGAGCCCTTTCCGTTCAACAAATTTCTGATCACTCTCCTTCGCTCCTTCGGAGCTTCGGAGGGGCAGGCAGCCGCTTCCAGCTAAGAGGCCGTTTCGAGTATCAATCAGAAAAGGCTGATAGATGTCGTCGGGTTCTGTCGGTTCTGTTCCTGCGATGAACCACTCGTCAATCGTATGCGGACACAGATCCGTCGGAAGTTTGCCCGATAGTCGGCAGACCGTTATTTTCGTGAGTCCCTGCGGCTGCACGAAATCGCCGGGTGGCAGATTCCTGACCGCTGCCAACATGACATCATGAAAGATCGGCCCTGCCCCCGTTACTCCGGAAGTATCCTTCATGGGTGAGTTATCGGCGTTGCCCACCCAGACTCCCACGATGCGGTCAGGGGTGAAGCCGACAGTCCAGTTGTCGCGGGAGTTACGCGTCGTGCCCGTTTTGGCCGCCACGGGGAAACCGAAATTTAAGGGACCGCTCTCTCCGAATTCCGCCAGCCGCGCCGTCGGATCGCTGAGCATATCGGTGATGAGCCACGCGACGCGCGGATCGAGGATGCCCGTTCCATTTTGAGTCGGGTCTGAAAGGATGGTGCGCACGTGGAGTGTTTCACCGCCGCGCGGGAAGATGCCGTAGGCCTGAGAAAGCTCAAGCAACTTCACTTCCGCATCGCCGAGGGTCAGGGCGAGGCCGTAGTGTTCGGGGGTCTTTGTCAGCGTCGAGAGTCCCGCGGAGCGGAGGAACGAGAGAAGCGTCGGAATACCCACGCGTTCTGACACGCGCACGGCAGCGATGTTGTAGGAGTTAGCCAGTGCCTCGCGGTACCGCACGAGGCCGTGCTCGAGGTAGTCGTAGTTGCGCGGGACGTACGGCGTGCCTTCCTGCGTCAGGAATTGAACGGAAGTATCGGCCACGGTCGTCGCAGCGGTATCACCCTTCGCGAGTGCCAGTGCGTAGGTGAAGGGCTTGAGGGCTGATCCCGGCTGTCTCGATGCGAAAGCGACGTTGACCGCGCCATCGTGCTCCTCGTCGAAGTAATCCGCCGAACCGACCATGCTCAGTACATCACCGGTATGAGCATCGAGCACGACCACGGCGGCGGACGTGACGTTCTTGTCTGCCAGCTCTTTCAGTTTGCGTTCAACGATGCGCTCCACTTCCATCTGTAGATTCAGGTCCAGTGTTGTGCGGACAGTCGGAGCGCTGAAATCATCCGGCCGTTCTGTAAGGAGCCACAGAACGAAGTGCGGGGCACGAATTGACGTTCTGTCTTCCGTGAGCGTCAGGGGTTCCTGTTCTGCCTGTTTCAGCTCGGCATCGGAGAGGGTGTCGGTTTCGCGCATGGCACCGAGAACGCGTTCCTGTCTCGCTTTCGCCGCATCCCTGTTCACGAATGGATCGAGCGCGGAAGGGGATTGCGGCAGGCCCGCGAGCAGGGCGCACTGCGCGGTGGAGAGCTCGCTCACCGAGGTGCCGAAGTACGTCCTGGCCGCTGCCGAAAGCCCGTAGGACCGGTGCCCGAAGTAGGCGGCATTGAGGTAGCGCTCCAGAATCTCATCTTTGCTGAGCGATTGTTCCAGCTTGAGTGCCAATAGAGCTTCGAGCACTTTCGAGACGATGGTGCGTTCCTGAGTGCCCAGCGTAAGCCGGGCGAGCTGCTGGGTGATGGTGGAGCCTCCCGACACGACGCGTCCGGTCGAAAGGTTCTGCCAGAGGGCACGGATTGTTCCTTTCAGACTCACTCCCGGATGTGCATAGAAACTTCGATCCTCGATGGCGAGTAGCGCAGCAGTGCAGGATTGCGGAATTTCACGGAGGGGAACCCACTGCTGCGAGCCGCGCGTGACCCGATTGAGCTCGTACAACTCTTCGCCGTTGCGATCCAGAATGCGGATGGAGGATTGTTGCCGGTCGAGGAAACGTTGCGGAAGGGGCAGGAGGATTGCCACTGCGAGCACGAGCAGCGGGAGGAGCCAGAAGAGGGAACGGGGACGGATCATGTGTAAGGCGGTGAAAGCAGCACCCCTTCGCGGGTGCGACTTAGTATGACATCGCCAGCCGCAGCCGCGAAGGGCAGCAGCTGGCTTAATACACCCCCTTCAAATAACACTCCTCACCCATTCTCCGCTTCGCTCCGCTCAGGGCGAATCTTGTTGCACCAGAAGAAGGGATTTTGCATCTCAATATACTGAAGCCAAATAACAAGATTCGCAATACACAACCTCTGGTCTATCGGGAGAGTACGTTGTTTGCATTTCTTTACTGCATTTCATGCACGGCCTCTTCCAGAGTTTACGGGGATTCCGGAGCGCCATCCTCCTCCTGTGCCGCTCATCGGGGTGAAAGTGCGGGATCGGTAACTTCATCTTCCGGTAGAAATCCAGTTCCTGTTTGATGATTTTGAAGGGTCTCTTGGTCGCTTCGCACTCAATTGCCCAGTTCACAATATCGTCGGGAACCTCCTCAATCGAATCTGGCAGATTCACAGCGGAAATCACTTTCGAGAGTTTCGGCATCTCGTCCGTTCGATCTTTCCATTGCCATTCCCGTTTCCCCGTCCCCTCTTTCGTGAGCGGGAAGTAGTCTTGGGCGACGGATTCATTGTAGGCGTAAGGGCTTCTCTCAATCGGGAAGAATTCACCCCATTCTTTCGTCCCTCTCATGTGTGCGATGATCTTGGGTACGAGTTTTTCGTATGCTTCTTTGGAGTATTGCTTGTTGAGGATGCAGTACTGACCCCGTGTGTGCAGTCCGTCGCACCCGAAGCTGTCGGATTGGTAGAAACACGAACTCATGTACGCGGAGCGGGGGGAGGCGATGGTGCAGTAACAGAAACGCGTCAGATAGCTCTTCTCGCCGCCGGAGGACATCTCGTAGCAGAGCTCGATATCCTTGTCGTGCGAGGTCAAATCCATGGAATCCCTGACTCCTTCGCACTCGACAATGTACGAGGAATCCTCGATGTTGATGCAGTCGGAGCAGTGACGGGCGGCGTGGCAATTCGTGAGGTAGTCGCCCGTGGAATTCTCGCAGTGGAGCTGAATTTGGGCTCGCTTAGGTGTAGTGCGATTGAATTCCTGAAATTCCGAGAACAGTGTTTCCGGGGATTTTCCGGCGTACTGCCGGAGTGTCTCCTCGTACTTGGCGCGCGTGAACTTCTCATTCTTGAAGCAGTACTGTTTGTTCATGAGCCCGCTGCACATGAAGCAATCCCTGAGGCCAGAAGAGTCATTTAGGTAACTACTGAAAGAGCAGTTACGGCAATTGATGAGGTGGTGCGAAGAGACGCAGCCGTCGCAATTTTGGCTCTCTGCGACCAGCTCGCATCGATTGAGAATGTTTCCGTTCGCGCAGTTACGGCAGTACTGGCTCTTGCGCAGGTAGTAGCAATCTTCGACGCAGTAGCTCCCCGGGCACAGGTAGGCGTTCTTGCTGAAAGCGAGGAGGTGATTAAATTCACAGTTCTCGTTGTTGAGTTGGAGAGCGGCGGCCTGTGGCACACTGTGCTGGAGCTCTTCGAATTGGGGAAAGAAAGGACGGGTGAAGTCGAACTCCCTTCCGTAATCCGCGGGATCCCAGCGGTCCGACCACCAGCAATCACTGCAGTACACCGGGAAAGGACTCTCGGAGGCAAAAGAGGAAATGGTCAGTTTCCCGCAGAGGTCGCAGGTGCGCTTGGAGAGACAATGCTCATTACGGAACGCCTGTCTCCGCTGCAACCGGCACTCCGGGCAGAGCAGAGGCGGCGGGATCAATTCTCTCTTGCCATTGAAAACCGGTGAGATTTTTTCGTAGAAGGAAAGGTCATCGTCGGTGATCTCGAAGGGTTGCTTGCACCACAGGTTGCGGCAGGTGTGCATCACAGGAATACCGTAGCGGAAGATCGCGATCTTCCGCTACGGATGTTGCTCTCATTTTCCGCTATTCCTGAATCGTCACCACCTTACCCATCGTCTGGCCGAACACCTCGGGGAAGTACATTTCGAACACATGGGCCGGGCGTTCGTGGAAGGTACCCGGGGTCGTCGCGCGGACGAGATAGGTCAACTGGTAGACGCCGGCCGGCAGCTCATCGGCGAAGGCGAAGAACATGTCATCGCGGAGTTCGCGGTGATTGAACCGCCACAGTCCGCTCTGCCAGTAGTTCTCATCCCACAGGCGCGTCGTGTCGTCCGACAGCAGCGTCTTCTGCGCGGTTTGCAGGTTGACGTCGATCGGTTCGAAACCCGCGGGGAAGGGGCTCTCGACGGCCACGAAGTGACGGTCCTCGGGTACGGTGATCGTGAGGGTCACGCGGTAGGTATTGCCGACGGTCAGCGTTTTTTTCTGATCGGGGAGCGGCTCGGTCGACCGGAGCACACTGATGCCCTCTTCGGCGGGCGGCAGGGTATCTGCGGTGTAGAAGTACGAGAGCACGGCGTCGTAGTACAGACGGCCCGTCCCTTCCTTACCGATCTTGAGCGTTGTCGTTTCGCCTCTGACGAGTTCGTCCAATGCCAGCTTCACCTCCTTGCGCGAGAGCACGTTTGCCTTCGTGACCTTCCAGTCGAGGATCTGCGTCCCGTTCACATCCACGCCCGCCGTAAAGGCGGCATCGAGCTCTTTTGTCTGTTCTAGATACTCAATGAAGGTGAGGAGCACCGAGACGGTGGACTGCGTCGTATCCCAGTGGCCGTCCTTGCGGATGGTCAGCAGGTAGCGCACGGCATTGGGGATCAGGGGATTCTTGGGATCGATGCGAAGCAAAGCCTGCAGTACGAGCGCGGACGTGCGGTCGTTGGTGTGCATGAGGGAGCCGAACGTGCCGATGTCCTCTTCTTCGAAGTGCGTGCCGCGGCCGTCCACTTTCGCGGACCGAAGGATTTCCGTCACGATGTCGCGCGCTTTGCCTTTGGACTTGGTGTGATCGAAGGCCATGGCCAATTGTGCTTTGGCGAAGAGCGGAAGCTTGGCGCGCTGCTCATCGAGGTTGTTGAGAAGGCTTACGTCCACGTCTCCCGTTTCCGCGAGGATAAACAGGATCTGCGCGCGGGTGGCGACATCCAGCTCGGCATTCGGATCCGATCTGCGCAGAGCGGCATCGAGGTACTGGCGCGTACGGGCGAGGACGCCGTCATCCACGGCGAATCCGCTGTCGCGGATGAGCGAGAGTGCCTGGAGGGCATAGGCGCTCAGGGCGGGGTAACTGCGATTACTCTCCTGCCAGTAGCCGAATCCTCCGTCGCCGCGCTGGAAGGTGTAGAGGCGGGTGAGGCCTTTCGTGACCATGTCATCGAGCTTCTTTTTGTCGACGATGTGAAAGGCATCGAAGCCCTGCAGGCGCAGGAGGACGACATTCGGGAGAACGCTCGAGAGGGTCTGCTCCGCGCAGCCGTAGGGGTAACTCGCGAGGTACTGGAGTCCGCCGGGCAGGTAGGTGGCGAGGGTCGGAGAGACGGTCACCGACAGCGATCCGTCGCGCGCATCCTTCTCGGAGGGCACAAGCACCTTCTCCGTGATTACATCTTCCGTAATGCCTGTGGTCGCCGCGCTCTGCGGCGTCCCATAGGTCAGGATGGGAATCGATTCCTCCACTTCGTCGCGTGCTGATTCATTCCTCGCGAGGAACGTGAAGGTTGCCTTATCTGTCCGGGCAATCGTCACGGGGAATTCCACCTTCGTCTGTTCACCGGCACCGATCGTCACCTGTTTACTTCGTTGCCCGCTTAGAGTGAAGCCGCTTCCGGTGAGTGAAACATCAAACGTGGCGGAGCTGTCGAGGAAGTTATGGACGATCGCGCCCAGCGTCACGCGGTCTCCGACCACCGCAAAGCGCGGCCGCACGGGACGCACGATCACGTGCTTCGTCTCGATCACGGTATCCTCCGCTGCGCCGAAAGTGGAAGCGATCGTCTGCCCGACCGCGAGCAGGTGCCAGGTTGTGAGGTTATCCGGCAGCGTGAATTCTGCTTCCGCTTCACCCTTCTCATTCGTGAGGATGGTGGGGTTCCAGTAGGCCGTGTCTTTGAAGTTGCCGCGTTTCTTCGCTTCCAGATCCGCTCCGCCTCCGCCCTTGGATCCGGGCTTGTAGCGGTCGATGAGGAAGGTGAGCATCTCTGCGGTCAATACGCCCACGGGCCGTTCGCCGTAGAAGCGCTGCACGAGGTCGGGCAGCTCGAAGCCGGTCAGTGCGAGAACGCTCATATCAACGACCCCGAGCGAGAGTTCGGCACGCACGGGCTTGCCCTGCCAATCGGATGCCTTGAGCTTCACCGTGACCTTTTCGCCGGGGAGATACTTCTCCTTGTCCGGCATGACGTTCACCGTGAGGCGCTTGGAACTCGTCTCGATGGGGAGCTTGGCGTAGCCGATGCGGAACGCGGGAGCACCCGTGTCGAGGCCGTTTTCGTTGAAGGTCTCGCCGATGCGGGGTTTGAGCACGATCACGGAGACATAGGCGGTGGGCAGCAGGTCCTCGGTGATGGGAACGGAGATCTTCTGTGCTGTAGATTCGATCGTGATGACTTCCCGGTGGATCACCTGCTCGCGTTCCACGGTGACGAGAGCCTTCACGTTCGCGCCTTGGAAGGGGGATTTGATGAGCAGCGTCGCCGTGTCGCCGATGCGGTATTCCGCTTTGTCGGGTACCACATCGATGCGGTTATTATTCTCGTGCGGCCAGTTCACGTAGGTACTGGACCACGCGTAGAGGCTGGTGGCGGCCTTCGCCTGCCGTCCCTGCTCGTCCTCGACCACGGCAACCACGCGGAATTCGCCGCCCTGATCGGGACGCACCGTTGTGCGCGCCTTCCCTTTTTCGTCGGTGGTGACTTTCGTGGCGCGCACGAAGGTATCCTCCGGCGTGTTGTCGTAGTAGTACTGGCCATCGACACCCTTCTTCTTGATGGTGTTCCACTTGCGGCTATAGAGGTTCACGGTAACGTTCGTGTTCGGCAACGCGGAGCCATCCGGTTTGACCGTGATCACGCCGATCGCGGCATCGGTTCCGGGCGTCACAACATAGTCCTCCGTCTTGACTCCCACGTAGGCATCGGCCTTGTGCACGGGAACGGAAACGCGGTTACTGACGACCTGATTGTTTGGATCCGTCACGTCGGCCTCGACGGTGAGGATCTGGCTCACGGGCTTGTCCGCGATTGTTGCGGGAACGGAGATGGCCAGTCTGCCGGAGGCATCCAGCGTTCCCTCGCCCTCCGCGAGAAGCTTTGTTTCGCGTTCGCAGTTTTGCCAGCAAAACGCGTCTTCGAGACCGAAGGAGTACCAGTCATCCTGCACCTTGTTGAAGAAGTAATCCGTGGTTTGGGCTCTCCACGCGACAGATGCCCCGCCCATGGGTGCGCCGAAGTAGTAGGCACCGGCGATGGTCGCCTGCACCGTGTCATCCTGGAAATAGTCTTCCCGTTCCGTGGTCAGGTCCACGCGGTACTCCGGTTTGCGATAGGCGAGGACTTCGAAGGAACCGTACGCATCGCCTCCGTAGGTACCCTCCTGGAATCCTGCGGTGATCTGATAGGTGCCGAGGGGAGCTTCGGCGTCAATGGGGAGATCGCCGGCGAAACTGCCGTAGGAAGAGAGCGTCAGTGACTTGCTGAAGATTTCGTTCCCATTGCTGTCTCTGACCGTGACGGACACGGCGCGGCTCTTCTCGGGGATCGCGAGCACGCCGTCAACGTTGCGCGTTCGCAGGATTCCTTTGAAGTGCACGGTATCCCCCGCGCGGTAGAGCGGACGATCCGTGTAGAGGGTCGAGTGAATGCGCTCGGCGCGGTCCGAGGGATTCCAGAAGTCGGTGTAGAGACCGAACATGTCCGGCCGGATGCCATCATTCCATTTGCTGGAAACGAAGGAGAGATCGCCTCCTTTTTCCGCAGTCACCCAGAATTCCGGCTCCCATTCGTTCATGGCCGTGGCGAAACGCTTCATGTCGATTGGTGTTTCGAAGAAGCCCTGCTTATCCGTCTTGCCTGTCACGACTATTTCCCCATCGAGTGAGTGGAATGCAACGTTGGCACCGGCGACAGACTCTCCCGTCTTCAGATCCGTTGCCCACACGAGCGCGCGGTTCCCCGAGTATTTGAGCGTGAGGGTGGTTGAAGTGAGGGCGAAAATTTGGGTGTACTGCAATTCTTTGCCGTCATAGCCTTTTTCGTTGGGAGCGCGAACCCGCAGCGCGTACAGGCCGGATGGGAGGGACTGTTTCGCTTCCTCAATCAAATCGAACGCATGGATATCCCACGTATCCCTTTTCACTTCCGGAACGTAGGTCCATGTCTGCAGGGGGGTGAGATTCGTCGGCAGTGCGTTCCATGTCTCATGCGTGTCGCGGAACGTAAGGAAGTCCAAGATGCTCACCGAAGAGAGCTCGGCTTCCACCTTTGTGATATTCACGGATTTCAGTCGGTACACGGGGGGCTTCTCCCGTTCGAAGATGCCGAATTCACCTTTGGATTCGAGTTGGAGCTGTGGGTCTAACGGCGGCGTCTTGAACGAGAACGTGGCAGGTTCTTTGAGTGACTGCCCGAAGGTGTCTTTGAGCCCGGTGCCCAGCGTGATGGTGTACTGCGTGGAGGGAGCAAGGGGCGGATAAGCCGCGAGTTCGCGATTGTCCACCCACGATGAGAGCTGCCATTCCGTTTCCTCCCATTTCTCGATGGCAGGCGCGATCATGATCTGATTCTTCAGGGAATCTTCTGAGAGAGGATTAGAGAATTTGAAGAAGACACGGCCGTACTCGAAGTTGGATTGCTCAACCTTCAGCGTCCCCACGGTCGCGAAGGGCAAGCTAAATCCTGTGCCGCTTCCGAGTGTGCCTTTTGCCCCCGTCAGTCCCGGTGCGACGGTGAGTGTGTATAGCGAGGAGAACGCAAGAGGTTTCGCAGGGGTGATGATGAGAGTTTTCCGGTCCGTGACGTCGCGCTTATCCACTTCGACCGTTCCAAAGGATACAGAGCGGATGGCAATTTCTTCCTTTTTTGCACCGATTACTTCCATTCGTGAAAGAGAGATGAGTTCCTTGGCGCTGTCTATCTTCATTTCCTGATTAAAGGTAAGCGTGAGCACGGTCGTGGGTCCGGCGAGCATGAAGAATTTCTCAGGATTTGTGGCCACCACCTGCGGGCGTGCGGTTTCGAATGTCCACGAAAAATCCTCCTCCGTTTTGTCACCCGAAATGGTCTTGATCCCTTTGGGGATCGAAACGGTGTAGCGCGTGCTTGGGAGCAGCCCCTTTTCCGGTATGTATTCCACGGCCACCGTCGAGAGCCACCGCCAGCGTCCCGCCGTGTCGGGCGAGATCGTCACGGGCCAGTTTGCCAGTCGCGCCTGTGCCGCATCGCCCTGCACCTGCGTGAGGGGGATCATGGGGCGGTCGAAGATGATGGTGATCTTGGAGGTTTCTGCGACATGCTGCGCGCCCACCTCGGGAATGCGGCCTGCGATCAGAGGCGGACCGGCGACGATGAAGGTGAAGACGAGATCCTGATTGAGACTCACTCCGTCGGATTTCTTGGCGTCGCGGCTCAGGTGAAAAACGAGAGTCTTTCCTGCGGGCAGGGGAGAAGCCGGACTGAATGTGAGCGTCTCATCCGTCCAGCCAAACGTTCCCGTAATGCTCTCCGGAAGCGTCATACTCTCTTCTACGCTCTTGTGGTCCATGAGTGCGGGAAAGCTGAACTGCAGGGTCGAAGCGGCCGAAATCTTCTGGCGCAGCGAGAAATCCATCGTGGTCTGGCGGCTTGGAAATCGCACGGTTCCCGTGGCGAAGAGCGCGATGAGCGTGATGAAGACGACCAGTACGGTCGCCAGGGCCAGCGGGCGCCGGCCGATGGTTTGGGTCACGGAGGAGAATCGACCTGCCCCGCGAAGTGCGGAGCGCGAAGGGGAGTCGGAGAGAGACATAAGAGATGAGGGAGAGGTGAAAGTTCATGCTAGCGGTGTGTGTGCTCCGTCCTCAATTTCCGGTGCAAGTCTGGCGTTGACTAATTGACTATTTGATCAATTTCTGTACAATCTACTGGCTTAGAGGGCTTTGTCTTCTGGGTAGTGATCTTTGGCAGGCACGGATACTTTTTGAATCGGAGAGCGGCTCTCAGTGTCTTTTGGGGATTGGGAGCTGCTCTCGTTCAAAGGAAGGATCACGATTGTGGTCGGTGGACGAAGCATAGTCGCAGGAGAATATTCGAATGAAGAAGCGTACGAACGTGCATCTGGGGAAGGGAATGCCTTCCCGTGTGGACTTCCATGTCTTGGGAATTGTTTCCGAACAATTCATCAAAATTGCGAATCTTCGAGACTGGTCGGTTTTCCATTTCCCTGGCCTTCGTTCGCCGGTCGTCCGGGTATGGGATGCTGCGGGCAAGGAGATGTTGTACGCCGTTCACCTGGTTCGGGATTTTCCAACCCATGAACAGGTGGCCGAGCGGATCGAGGAATGGATGGATTCAAAATGGGACACGCGTGCACATGCGTACGGAGGGGTAGCCATCCCCCTCGTGACGCACGACCGCTTCGTCGTCGTCCCGGAACAGGCCGAGATCGAGAAGCAGCCAGGGAATGTTCTCATCGTCGAACCTCCCTGTCTTCTCTGGCATGAATGTCATCCACAGGGCGAGCAGGGATCGGTCTGCACGTCAATCATCCTGATCCGTGGCCGGTAGCCTGCCGATCAATTTTTGTCCCGGGTCGTCGTATTGTGCGGCGGCTCGGGACTCTTTCTATTGCCCGCGAATTTGCTGCAGTGCCGAGCGTGCCTGCGCATTGCCCGGATCGTAGGCAAGAATCGCCTCGAACTGCGCGGTCGCATCGTCGATTGCATGGCTGTTGTAGAGCAGGATTCCGAGGTTGATGCGCGCTGCGGTGTATTTCGGCTGCAGGCGGATCGCTTCGCGATAGACTGGCTCCGCTTCATCGACGCGATCAAGTTTCGTGAGCGCGACGCCCAGGTTGTAGTGTGCCTGCGGGAAGAAGGGATTCAGATTGAGGGCAGTGCGGTACGCGGCCACTCCTTCCTCCAGTCGGTTGAGTCCGACCAGCAGCGCTCCCAGGTTCAGCTGCGCGGGGGCGAAGTCCGGAGCGGCCAGAATCGCCTGCCGGTAGTACTGTTCGGACAGAACAGTGTTCCCCTGCTGGCCGGCGACCACGCCCAGCCCCAGGAGCGCGTAAACATTTTGGGGATTCAGGCGCAGGGCTTCTTCATAGGATGACCTGGCCTCTGCGAAGTTGCCCTGTTCCCTCTGTGCGGAGGCGAGGTTACTCAGGGTCTTCGATTCTGCGCGGTTCAGTCCCGGTCCGGTGCGTCCCTTCTCGCGAATGACGATAAGGGCAGTGCGGTACGAAGCGATGGCCTGTTCCTCGTCTCCGCGATAGCGCTGTACGTTTCCCAAGTTCACGCGGGCCACGTAAGCATCCGGCGAAATCGCAAGCGCCTGTGTGAAGAGGGCTTCGCTGTTTTTCCATGTGTGCGATTGGAATGTAGCGAGCACGCCAAGGGCAGCAAGGAGAACGCATGCGACAACGATGCAGATGGGCTTCAGCCGCTCGTGACAGAAACGTCCGAGAGCCAGGATCACAAGGAAGAAGATGCCAATGCTCGGCACGTAGGCGTAGCGATCGGAAGCGAAGTAGAAGAAGTCACCCTTGGCGAAATTGAGCAGAGTGGGAGAAACCGTGATCAGGAAGAATGCGATGCCAAAGAAAACATCTCTGGTCCATTTGAGTGAAATCAGGGCGATCAGGATGAGAGCGAAAAAGAGCAGGAACGGGACGAGGATTCCGGGGTGAGCGAGCGTGACTTCGTCGACGAACGGGTAGAGCACCGAAAGATGGATCGGAATAAAGAGTTTCTCGAGGTAGAAAATGGCGCTCTTGGGAGCCATCAGGATTTTTTCGCTCAAACTGGACGAAGCAAGCACACCGGTCTTGCCGAAGAAAGCAATGACGCCGAAGAGCACGGACAATGCGAAGTACGGGAGCTTCTCGAAGAGCATTTTGCGATCCCATGTTCGTCGCTCACGTACATCAAAGAGGAGCAGGATGACCGGCAAGGTGATCACCGTGACTTTGGCCAGGAGCCCGAAGAGGAATGCGGCAAGACTGAGAACGTAGGCCGAGTGTTTCTGATCGCGGCGGTACGAGAGGTAGGTGATGAGACTTCCGAGAAAGAAGAACGTCGAGAGCACATCCTTGCGTGCGCTGGCCCATGCGACGGCTTCGGTGTGGAGCGGGTGCAGAGCGAAGAGAAGCCCGCCGAAGAGGGCGAGCCATCCCCGTTTTGTGAGCTTCTGGAGGAGCCAGGCGACGAGCAGGGCATTCAGGGTATGCCAGAGGAGGTTCTGGATGTGGTAGATCGTAGCGTTGCTTTCTCCCACCAGGTAATCCAACTGGTAGCTCAAGAAAGTGAGCGGAATGTAGAGTTCGGGATCGTACGTCGTGAAGATCGTTTTGAGGCTCTGCGGGGTGATGGAACGGATGGCGGGATTTTCGTAGATGAGCAGGCCGTCATCCCACCGCACGAAGGCATTGGTCAGCGAACTGCCGTAGACGAGGAACGTGAGGAAGAAAAAAGCGCCGATGATCCACCAGCGGGTGGAGCGGGAGGGCAGGGGAGTGGACGGATGCGGGGCGACGGTCACCCTTCCACTCTAAAACTCTCGTGCACAGGATGATAGGCACAGGGAAAACTGAATAAATAATTTATTCAAACATTCACTTTTTTCAGCAGGTTGCGTGTCACGAAGAAGAGGAGCGCGAGGGAGCCTAGGATTGTGATCCAGAGTGCGGGTCCCGTTTCGGGTTGCGAGATGGGCCGTTGGGCTCCGCCGTGCAGTGTGCCCTTTGCCGTGGAAGAGCTGCCTCCAGCAGTGATGGGTTTGCCCTGTGCATCGAAGGGATGCGTGCTCGTGCTGTTGACGGTATAGGGATTGATGGGGAGCTGCGTGATGCGGTTGCCCGACTCATAACGACTGTCGAAGGAGGGGGCGTCGGAGGACAGGGAACTCTGTGTTTGGGAATTCGGATCCAGATCATCTGTGGGAGAGACTGCGTTTCCCGTGAGCACGGAAGTGATATCCACGAATCCGTCTTCGTTGGCAGGAGAGAGGGCGAATACCATGGCGCCTGTCCGGGACGATGCAGATGAAGATGACCCCATTCCGGAGGAGGGAGTGGAGCTTTGTGACGCGCCTCCGAAGGGAACGGTCTGCGCGAGATTCTGTTGCGTTTCCGTCTTGGTGGCAGCAGTCTTCGTTCCTGCGGTATCCGCCAGAATCGTGATGCTGGCCTCCATACCCTGCGCGTTGATGCTGTAGTAGGAATACGTGCCGGAATCGAACTCAGGAGTGATCGTCAGTATCGCGCTCTCCTTTGGGGCGATGGAACGTGTGGAGAAGCATTCCTGATTGCGTGTGCAGAGTGCGTCGGATTGCAATACATGCGGACGATCGGTTTCATTGATCCAGCGGATGTCTCTGCCGGTGGTGACGGTGATGGCTTTGGGGGAGAAGCCTTGCTCGGTGATCCGGACGGTAACCTCTGTTCCACCGTCAAATCCGAAGAAGAGCGAGAGGCCGATCGAGATGGCAAGGAGCATTCCTGCAATGGCAGCCGGCTGCCGCGAAAGGCGGCGCATGCGCGGTGGGTGTGTTTGCCGTGGAGGAGTCTCCTGATTCTGCTTCGGCTTTTCCACAACGCGCACGGGGAGGGATTGTTCCTCCGTGGAGGCATCGGTGGCCTGCCAGTTGGGATGCAGATCGGTCATCGTGCGCGGGGCGTAGTAGTCAGTGCCACGATTTGCCTGCGGGAGGCGAGGGCGGTTCCGGTAATGGCGGAGATGGTGAGGATGAGGGTGATCACCGACGACATGCCTGTCTCTCCTGGAACCGTGACTGGTTTTCTTGTGGACAGCAGGTCTCCCGTGAGGGGAGCGGTCGATGTCTTGGCATTTCCCACTTCGACGGCGACCTCCTGGCTGAAGGCCGACTCCTCATCTTGTGTGCTGAGAGCGCGGATGGCGACGAAGTACGTGGTCTTCTCGGGGAGTCCCCGAATGGCCATGCTCGTCGAGTCCTCCGAGATCGTCTTTCTTTGGATGTAACGTCCCGTGGTGGTTCCGTAGTAGAGGTTGTAGGCCTTCAATTGAGACGAGGCGAGCGGATCCCAGGCGACATAGAGGCTGGTTCCTTCCGTCGTGATCCGCACATTGCGTACCTGTAGCAGGGCGAAGGCCGTCCCGCTCACGGGTGGGGTGACAGAAGCAGAGGAAGAAGATGTCACCTTCGCGCAGCGATTGCTCTCACAAATCCCGCTCATACAGTGACCGGGAGCGGTACACGCACCGCCATCTTCCACCTTCAGGATATCGCCGCGGCAGATACCTCCGCTGCAGAGTCCGCCCTTGCAGTCGCCATGCTCACTGCAGGTCATGCCGTCCGGAAGGAGGATTCGGGATGCAACGGAACTGGCAGATGAAGCGCCGGAGCCGATCATGGTACTGGAACTTGACTGCGCTTCGGTCGTGCAGACGATGGAACATCCGTCACCTGCGAGAAAGTTGCCGTCGTCACACTGTTCGCCGGCTTCCACGATGCCGTTGCCGCAAATCGGGGCCGCAGCGGAGGAGGCACTGCTCTGAACAGAAGAGACAGCGGAGCTGCCGCTCCCGGCGGCATGGCCGGCGACACTGCTTAAGCTGGAGCCGCTGCCACTGTCGCTCGCGAACGACGTGCCGCTGCCGGATTTTTTGGATGCGGAACTTGCTCCGGATCCAGTGGAAGCGGTGGAGCTTGCCACAGAGGAGGCGGAAGAGGCTGGCGCAGCCTCGAAGGCGACGAGCAGTGAACCGGGATTCTGGGTGAGGATATCCTCGGTGCCTCCTGCCGTTTTCACCGCGACGACGCGGGTATGTCCCGTCGGTTGCACGTCGTAGAAGCTCATCACATCCGTTTTGGTTTGAGGCACCGATTTCACCTGCAGGAGGAGGCGGGCTATGAGGATCTCCTCGGTGGTGGGTTCCGCATTCGCTGTTGCCGAGAGATCGATCTTAATGAGTCCGTCTGTTGCGGAGAATATCATCTCTCCCGGAGTTGGGGTTGGCAGCGCTGTTCCGGCCGTGATTCCCTTTCCTTCTAAAACGGCGGAATTGTACTGGAGCCATGCGCGCACGCGGGAGATTTTCCTTTTTCCGGGATTGGTGAGGACCAGGTCCATGTGGAGTTCATCGCCTTTCTTCTGTGGAGATGTCTGGAGGGTTTCAGGATCTTTCACGGTGTATGTCGGGCATGTGGCCGTTCCTTCCGCGCAATGAGGACGCAAGAAGAGTGTCGGCTCAGCCGTTTCCTCTGCCATAAAGTTTGCAGGAATCAGGATAACCAATGCCAGCATGGGGAGCAGGAGGATTTTGCTGAGGGCCAGCCGACGGAGAGTGGTGGAGAGAGTCATACAGTGGGAGAGCCAACGAAGTTACGGCAGGGCGCGCAGGATCCGCAGGGCGTCGTCGACGGTGAGCGAACCATCCCCATTGGGGTCGGCACGCAGTTGATCGGGGGTCGCTTGCACGTACCCCTGCACCACCTCGAGGATGGCAATGACGTCCTGCACATCAACGCTGCCGTCTCCGGTCAGGTCGCCACTTTGGCTTACGGATCCCGCTTCGATGAGCGCGATGGGCTGCACTTCCCCGGCGCTCTGAATGCCGATGAGGAAGGAGGCCGCAACGCAGATCCCACTGAAGAGGAGAACCCGCAGGAACTGCCGTGAATGGTATGTAATGTGCATTTCGTACTAGTATAGGACATTTCGGGTTTTCCCTCCAGTGAGGGGAAGTTGACTTGATATCATGATCAGTATATTTCAACTGAGCGTTCATTGCTGTTACACTATCGGTTCAAACTTTGTAAAGTATCAGAATATCGGCTTCGTGCGTACACTCAAAGCTCCTATTCATGGAAAATATCGTTCTCTTTACGGGCGAAAATAACTTCACACTCCTTGAGGAGCTTTCGCGCTGGATGCATGAATTTAAGGAGCGGCACGGTGAAGAAAACCTCACGCGTCTCTCGGGAGCCGCATTGACTCCTTCGGCGTTTCTGAATGAGGTCGCCTCAGCTCCGTTCATTGCCGAGCGTCGTCTGGTCGTTGTCGACGACATTCCTTCGTTCTCTACCGAGGAATCTCCTGCTGCCCCTCGACAGGGCTCGGGGTCTCCGAGCAGGCACAAGGCATCCAAGGGCGTTCCGGGTATGTGTGCGGTACTTTCGCATGTTCATCCGCAGGTCGTCGTCCTCTTCGTCGCCCCCAAGCCGGATCGCAGATTGTCGTCCACCAAGGAACTTTTGGAGCTCGCGACCGTAAAGACATTCCCGCCCTTGAGCGGCGAGGCGCTGCTTCGCTGGATTCAGGAGGCTTTCCGCGCCGCGGGTGCCCAGACGGAATCCGCAGTCCCTGCTCTGCTCATCGAACAGGTGGGGGAGGATCAGCGCAAACTCTCACAGGAAATAAAAAAGCTCTCACTGTTTGCTACAGGCCGCCCGATCACGGGCAGCGATATCGACGCACTCGTGTTCCCTTCCGCGGAGCAGACGGTGTGGAATCTTCTGGATCTGCTCGGGGACGGCCGCGCTGAAGAGGCGGTCCTGTATTGTCACCGGCTCCTGAAGGCAGGGGAGAGTGCTCAGGGCATCTGGACGATCTTCCTCTGGATCGTGACAAGTCTTGTATCCGTCGCGTCTGCGGTGAGTGAAGGGACAACCAGCATTCAGGGCATCATGCAGGCGACGGGTGTGAAGTTCGGCGCTGCTCGCGCCCTTCTCCCTTTGGCACGTTCCTGCCGGAAGGAACAGCTGAGGGAACTGCTCCTGCGCGTGACGGACGCGGACATCAGTTTGAAAACCGGTGCCTGGAAGGCGGGAGCCGACTCCGAAGAAGAGCTCTTTGCGCTCCTCGACCGGTGTCTGCTCAGTTTCTCCGGCACGAAGCGTTCCTGAGGATTCTGTCCGCTTCACTCCCGTTGTATCTTGCCGAGGATTTCTGCGGTGTGAGCATCTTCTTCCGCACGTGCGCTCTGTTCGGTCTTCGATCGCTGCTCGCGGCGGGTGCGCCGTTCCTCATCCACTTTCTGCAGGAGCTGTGATTCCCCGATGCGCTCGATTTCCTTGGCATACTTGCGGTCGATGGCGGCGAGCTGCTGCTTCTCGTTTAAGAGGATGTCCTTGAGGTTTTGGATTTGTTCGGGTGTCATGACCGGCAGGATGTTCACCCAGTACTGACGCTCCTCGTCGTTCATGCTCTCGGACGCAAGAATCAGCTCGATCAACTCGGGGAACTTCTTCTTCAGGTCTTCGGAGATCTGAACGCCGGAGGGGGGTGACGCATCGGTTATGGAAGAAGCGTACGCGGAGGGTGCCCGTTGCTCAAGGTGTGTCTTGCCCCGACTCGTCGGAACCCCACGTGTTCAGAGTGGTTTGCTCTGAGGGCTCCTCTGCAGGAATTTCCACACGTACCATCCCGAGAACAGCGCAAAGAAGAGATTGAGCCAGAAGAAGATCCAATTGCCTTCCAGGTAACTGAAGAGCGCGATGAGGATGCTCCCCGCGGTCAGGCACGCCTCCCGCTTGAGCGTTCCGGTATCAAGCGCGTATCCGATGCCGATGCCGCAGAGTCCGAGAATGAAGAAAATCGTGCCGAAACCCTCAAAGAGCATCAGTGACCAGATCACGAAGCCGATGCCGGCAATGGCGATCAATGGCGTATCAATCGCATCCGGCACATTGAGCATCATGAACAGGCTCGCGATCATCACGAATACCTGCAGGAAAACGTAGAAGATGGAACCGCCGGACAGATAGCCCAAAAACGCATAGAAAAACATGCCGAGCCCGCCGATGGCGAAGAGCCAGTTCTTCGTCGAGCGCGCCGGATGGGGCACGGGCTTGTCCGGCCATGCCGCTCCAATGACGAGGAGAAGCGATCCCAGGATACCGATGATGAATGTGTTCTGTACCATCGCGTTGAGTTTAGCAAATCATGATTCTGAGGAACAGAACATGCGGTCAATGGAAAATTGAATCTTCCGCACACATCGACAATCCGTCCTACGCTACCTTCAGAATTTCGTACTTGAACGTCCCTCCGGGTGCGACAACCTCCACGCTGTCGCCGGTCTTTCGGGAGAGGAAGGCCTTACCGAGAGGGGACTCGTTTGAAATTTTGTTCTCGATGGGGTCGGCTTCGGTGGCACCGACGATGGTGTAACTCTCAGGCTCGTCGCGGCTCGTCTTGTTGCGCACGGTCACGGTGGAACCGATCTCGACTGCCTTGTGAGCCGTCTTTTCAGAGATGATCTTGGCGTTCTTGATCTTGCGTTCCAGTTCCAGAATCCTGCCCTCCACGAAGGCCTGCTCGTTCTTGGCCTCCTCGTACTCGGAATTCTCGGAGAGATCACCGTAGGAAATGGCTTCCTTCAGACGCTGTGCGACTTCTTGGCGCCGTGTTTTCTTGAGGTAATCCAGTTCATCCTGCAGCTTCTTGAGTCCTTCACGGGTGACGAGCGTCTGCTCGTCATCACCGATGGGTGTTGCACCGGTACCCCCTGAGGGGAGCGAATCTTCCGGAAGGGTGAAATCATCCATATCTGGCATAGCAAAGCAGGGGAGGAAGTGAAGCCAATGCTAGGCGCTGCGTTCTTTCCTTGCAAGGAATTCCCGGATTTCATCCACGGTCATCCTTCAGCAGTTCCGGCCAGGAAAGAAGCGGAAGTTTTTCGGGAGATTCGCGCAGAAGAGCCTCTTCGATGCGTTTGGCCAGTTGCACGTTCGTGATGAGCGGGATGCCGTGATCGGTAGAGAGCCGCCGGATGAAGTAGCCGTCAGTCTGCTCGATGGAGCTACTGTGCGTCGGGACGTTGATGACCAGGTCCACCCGCTTCTGTTCCAGGTACTCGCGGATGTTGGGGCTGCGCGGTTCCGAGATCTTGTGCAGAAGGGCAGAAGGGATAGAGCGAGATTCCAGGAACTCGTGCGTTCGCTGTGTGGCGAAGAAGGCGAAGCCCCGTTCCGCGAGACGCTTGATGGAGGGGAACAGGTCTAACTTGTCCTCGATGTGTCCGATGGTGAGGAGGATGTTTTTCTTCGGGAGTTTGAAGCCGACGGCCATGAGCGCGAGCAGGAGCGCCTGCTCGGCATTGTCCCCGAAACAGGCCACCTCGCCGGTGCTGGCCATCTCCACCCCCAGCCGCGGGTCCGCGCCGTGCAGGCGCGCGAAGCTGAACTGCGCGGCTTTGACGCCGACGTGATCCAGGTCAATCGTCTGGTAGCGCACGTCCGGGGGAGCTTTCTTGAGCAGGGCCTGGGTGGCGATGGTGATGAAATTCACCCCAGTGACTTTGCTCGCGAAGGGGAAACTCCGGCTGGCGCGCAGGTTGCACTCGATCACCTTGAGCCGATTCTCCTTGGCGAGGAGTTGCAGGTTGAAGGGGCCGGAGATGTGCAGACCCCGTGCGATGCCCTTGGCGATCTGCTTCACCCTGCGCAGTGTCTCCAGATTCACGCGCTGCGGCGGGAGGACCAAGGTGGCATCGCCCGAGTGCACGCCGGCATTCTCCACGTGCTCCGAGATCGCGTAGAGGAGCAGGTGGCCGTCCTGCGCCACGCCGTCGAAATCGATTTCTTTGGCGCCCACTTCGAATTTGGAGATGACGATGGGGGCCTCTTTGTTCACGAAGGCGGAGCGTTGCACGTAGTCCGTGAGGTCGTCTCGGGAGTGCACCACGGCCATGGAGGCGCCCGAGAGCACGTAGCTCGGGCGGACGATCACGGGGTAGCCCACGCTGTCGGCGAACGATGACGCACCCGAGACTTCCGAGAATTCCTTCCACTCCGGTTGATCAATCTTGAGTTCATCCAGGAGCAGACTGAACTTGTGCCGGTCCTCGGCTCGGTCGATGTCTTTGGGAGACGTGCCGAGGATGGGCAATCCCGCGGTTGCGAGCTTGGGGGAGAGGGAGTTCGGGATCTGCCCGCCCATCGAGACGACGATACCCGTCGGCTGCGTGAGATCGGCGATGTCGCGCACGCGTTCCTCGGTGAGTTCGTCGAAGAAGAGCGCGTCGCACTCGTCAAAATCGGTGCTCACCGTTTCGGGGTTCGAGTTGATCATCAGCACCTCGAAGTTCTGGCGTTGGAGTTCGTGGGCGGCCTGCACGCAGCACCAGTCGAATTCCACGGAGGAGCCGATGGAGTACGGACCGCTTCCCAGCACGATGACCCGAGGCTTCTGATCCGAGAAGGTCATGTCGTGTTCGCTCCCGTGGTAGGTGAGGTAGAGGTAATTGGTCTGTGCGGGGAATTCGCCGGCGAGCGTATCGATCTGTTTGATGACGGGGGTGATGCCCTGCTCGATACGTAAAGCGCGGATGTCCTGCGTCGTGCGATCTGTCAGGAGCCCGATGGCTTTGTCGGAGAAGCCGGCGCGTTTGGCTGTCTTCAGAAGCTCCGGGGTGAGGGGGGTCTTTGCCCGGGTCTGTTGTAGGGTGGCGGCAAGCGTGATGCATGTGCGGATGCGCTCCAGGAACCAGCGGTCGATCCCGGTGGCAATGGAGATTTCATCCACGGACCACTCACCAGCGAGTGCCGCGGCGATGGCGAACGGGCGTCGCGGAGTGGGGCGCTTGAGCTCTTTGCCGATCTCCGTGAATTTCATCGTGCAGGGCGCGAGTCCTTCCTCGCCGATGTTCAGCATGCGGATTGCCTTCTGGAGCGCCTCCTCGAATGTCCTGCCCAGTGCCATCACTTCGCCCACGGATTTCATTTCGCTCGTGACGGCATCGCTCACGTGGCGGAACTTCTGCAGATCCCATCGTGGCATCTTCACAGCCACGTAGTCCAAAGACGGCTCGAAATCCGCGCAGGTCACCTGCGTGATGGCGTTCTTGAGATCAGGTAGCAGAGCACCGAGGGCGAGCTTGGCGGCGATGAAAGCCAATGGGTACCCTGTCGCCTTCGAGGCGAGCGCGGAGCTGCGGCTCAAGCGCGCGTTCACCTCGATCACGCGGTACCGGCGGGACCGCGGATCCAGTGCGTACTGGATGTTGCACTCGCCGACGATTTTTAAGTGCCGAATGACTTTGAGCGCGCTCGACCGCAGCATCTGGTAATCCTCGTTGTCGAGGGTCTGACTCGGGGCGATGACGATGGATTCGCCCGTGTGGATGCCGAGGGGATCCACGTTTTCCATATTGCAGACCGTGATGCAGTTGTCGGCGGCGTCGCGCACCACTTCGTACTCGATTTCCTTCCAGCCGGTGAGATCCTCTTCCACCAGGATCTGTGGCGATTCCACGAACGCAACCTTGCAGATTTCCGTGAGCTCCTTCTCATTCATGGCTCTGCCGCTCCCTTTGCCCCCGAGAGCGAAGGCACCTCGGATGATTACGGGAAATCCGATCTCCTTCGCTGCGCTCAGTGCTGTATCGAGTGATTCGCAGGCATGAGACCTGGGAACGTCCACGGCGATGGATTTGAGTTCGGCGTTGAAGAGCGCGCGATCTTCAGTCTTGCGGATACTCTCGACCGATGTCCCCAGCACTTCCACGTCGTACTTCTTCAATACGCCTGTATCCGAGAGCGCCAGTCCGCAATTGAGTGCTGTCTGTCCGCCGAAGCCGAGGGCGATTGCCTGTGGACGCTCCTGTGCGATGATGCGTTCCACGAACGGGAGCGTGACCGGAACGAAATACACGCGGTCGGCGAGATTCCAGCTCGTCTGGTTCGTGGCGATGTTCGGATTCACGAGGACGATGCGTGCGCCCTCTTCCTTAAAGGCCTTAATAGCTTGGCTGCCGGAGTAGTCGAATTCCCCCGCCTCGCCGATCTTGAGCGCGCCGGAACCGAGCAGGAGGATTGTTTTTCCCTTCAGGTGCTGCGTATCCGATGTCGGCGTATCGGGAAACGGCGTCCCCCTGCCCTTCTCTGGGCCACGGGGGCCGGCTGCTGCATGTCCGGTCATGATCGCGCGGGAGCCTACCGTCTGCATCAAGCCGTGGCAAGTATTTTTGTCCCGCACCAGAAGGACATGGACGCGAACTTGTGGATGAGAAGTCGGGATGAGTGTGTACTATGGAGCCTTCGGTGCGGGGTTCCGCAAGGAATCTTCGCAGACATATCTGAAGGAAATATCCCAGTCACGAGTTTTGTAAAGCTTCACCGTTCTCCGTGCGCAGTGCATCGCTCCCGCTTGCTGTCAATTGTCAGATGGTCTGCAAAACGGTTCACTGGACGACTGTATGCGTTCTTCAACAGTTCCGATCTTTCTCTGCGTGCTTCTGCCGTCGCTCGTCCTTGCGAGCTCCTTGGATGATGTCGTGAATGACGCCGCGTTGTTCGATGGGGTAGTGAAGCAAATGCAGGATGAACAGTACGGGCAGTCGAGTGATGCCGTGCGCGAATCGGGATCCGAAGTCTTTCCATCAACCGGTCAGGGGAGTTCCACCAGTCGTCAATCCGAGAGCGAGGAGGATCCAACGTATCTCACCGCGCGCGTGGACGGCGTGCCGGTAGTGTTCCGTGATGTGCCGAAAGTGGAGTGGTTCGCTCCGTACGTGCGTGAGGTGACGGAGCAGGGGATTGTCTCGGGGTATCGAGAAGCGGATGGAACGCTGAAAGGGCTCTTCGGTCCTGCCGATTCACTCACCATTGAGCAACTGGCCAAGATTGCCGTACACGTTTCGCAGGTGGATCTTTTGGCATGTGGATCAACCCTCAAGAATGCGATGGCGAAAGGAACTTGGTCCGAAAGTTTCGTTCGTTGTGCTGAGCAGCGGGGGTGGGCGGTCTTTGCGGACGGATCGGTGGATGTTCGCAGGCTGGCTCGCCGTTCGGAAGTGGTGGCAACGCTCCTGCAGGCGCTCGGGGTGAAAATCGAGCCGAGAACGGGCGGAATCTTCACGGACATAGATGGTTCGGTGGAGTTCGCAGCCGCCATCGAGATGGCCGCGAAAGCGGGAGTGGTTGCGGGTGACAGTGATGCTCAGGGGAATGCCACGGGCACCTTCCGTCCCTTAGATCCTGTGAACCGTGCGGAAGTTGCGAAAATCATCACGATGGCGCTTCAGGTGTACGGAGAATAGGGATTGGGGATTAGGGATTAGTGTATTAGGGAGCCTTGAATGGATTATTCCTTGAACCCTCACCCCCAATATTCCCCGTCCGACCGGATGGTCATCCGGGCGGGCAATCCCCAATCCCTAATGGTGGTGTGCCTTCAGAGCGTGTACCACGTATTTTTCCAGTTTCTTCAGGCTTCCCCACTGCACGACCACTGCGCCCAGGATGATGAGAGCCGCTCCGACTCCGTGGTACCAGAAAATGCTTTCGTCGAGGTACCAGTGCGAGAAGAGAAGTCCCGTTCCCACAGCGAGCGTTCCGAGCAAAGAGACGGTGGCAAGCGGCAGGCGTTCGATGGATTCGTAGTAACTGAAGAGAAGCAGGAAACGTGAAATGAGTCCGTAACCGACCAGGACGCCCAGAAATTCCAAGGGAAACGTTTTGAGCTCAGATGCGAACGGGTGCGTGATGAACGGAGAGAGCAGAAAGAAGAAAGCAATGGCGCAGCAGGACCGCGCGACGATGATGATCTGCGGTTCCACATGGCGCAGGTACTTGCTGATGAGCGCTCCTCCGAGGCCGTAGATACCGCCGGCAAGGATGATGAGTGCATCGCCGCTCGCGATACTGATTCCCGTAGTGAATCCTTTGAGGGCAACCGTGAGCAGCCCCGTCAGAATGATAGTGCCGCCTATCCACTGTGTACGTCTGGGATAAGCGTGTATTAGCAGGATGCCGAAGAGAATGAGGAAGAGCGTTTCGGAGTTACCGAAGAGCTGGGAATTGACGGCGAACGTCCGTTCGAGACCCGTGAACCAGAAGATGGGTGCCACGACTCCGTTGAGCACGCCGGCGGTGAGGAGCGGAAGAATGAAAGATGGATGAACGTGGCGAATTTTCTTGACGATCGGAAAAAATCCAAAGGTCAGGATCGCGAAGAGGAGCAGCATGATCTCGCTCAAGAAGAGCATCGAGAGTGGAGAGAAGAACTCCGTGAGTTTCTTTCCGAATGCGGCTGTCGTGGATCCCGAAAGGATCATCACGGTGAGCGCGATCCAGCCGATCGTGGAAGAGCAGAGGTGTCTGCGAACATGGAGGGCGGGCTGCCGAAGGACTCCGGTGAGGGTTTGCATGTGTAACTAGTATTATACAACATATCTAATAAACACGCCACATCACGGAAGAAGAGTGGTAGCGGCGAACCTTTATGGTGGTCCCAGCGTTACTGGATTCTTCATTTTGGCCAATGATTTTGGCATGGAGAAGTATTGCATCCGTCCCAACTATGGTCAGTCCCATTTCCAGTTCCGACACATTAGAAATTACGCAAATTCATTCTCTGAAGAATTTTCTCAATCTGGAAACGAATGATCGGCTCCTTCACTCTACTCACAGTCAAACGGAGGGCGGGGAGACCGAGCTTTTCACCTACCTTCCATTCCCAACCATCTGCAAGAGGAGACTTCACCGTTGCATCCAGCTGGAAGAGTTCCCCGAGAACGCTGTCGATCCTTTCGCGGATCGTTTCGACTGACGGACACCTTTCAAGTATGTGAGGAGGTCGAGAATCACGACTCAAGTGGTTATCGCGCAAACAAGATTCGCCGCGTGAGAGAGGGACAATGCTTATTTCAGTCTCCGGTGAGAGCGAAGAGCACATCCCACATATTCGGTGATGTTCTGGATGGTCTGGATCACCCAGAGTAAGAACATGTGGCATAGCGCATGATTCTAATTACTATCTATCTTCTGTCAAGTGACCGTGACCAGTCTCCACTGTATTACGCCAAGACTTTGCCGTGCATCTTCGGATGGAACATTTTCTTCGGTCATCACGGCGTAACCCACAGAACGAAGCCGGATGCCCCTCGGCTCGCTCGTTCGGGACACTCTGCCTGAGTGCTGAAAGAGTGGTCGGAGCACCGAAGGTGCGCAGACCATAAGCGAGCGCCGAAGACACGAGTCGAATGGTGCCGCCGGCTGGAATCGAACCAGCATGCCCGGTAAGGGGCAGGGGATTTTAAGTCCCCCGTGTCTACCATTTCACCACAGCGGCATAAAAAGGAACGTCTCGAACAGCAGTATATCTGTAATCGAATAATCTGTCGCGAAGCGGTGGGTGGCTTCGTCTTAGACCCAGCGCTGAAGCGGCACCTCTTAAGGGAAAAGAGAGTTCATGAGAGAAAAAACCGCAGGTTTGTCTCTCATGCTCAGATGGGCAGCATCTCCATCTTGTACTTCGGCTGTTCACGTACGGGCTGCTCCCCGACGGCGAGCGGCTCTGCGGTTTCGGGATCCACTTCCTCGGCCGAGACGATCAGGCGTCGTAAGGTCGTTCCCACGGGAGTGCAGGTCATGAGGGTTGAGAGGCGGCGGTCGGCGGGTTGGTCGAGCACGTCCACGTTGGAAGGTTTCACTTCGACGACCGAGCGAACGACGTAGCGGTGTTTGTCGCCACCGTAGTACACCCAGTAGTCATCTCCTTCCGAGAGCATGTGCAGCCGTGCGAAGACCGTCTTGTAGTTCCCCGGTGCCCATGGGTAGTAGGAGCTGTGTCCGGTCATAAAGAAGTTTCCCGCCTGACCGGGTTTTGCCGTCCCCGGATAGTGTACGATCCCTTTCTCGAGTGCCTGCTGAATGTCGGATTCCACCTGTGTCCAATCTTCGCGGAGCAATGCCTCGTAGGGCGGGATGACAATTGGAACATTCAGGTTCAATTTTGGAATGATGAGCCGGTTCTCCGGCGGACCGACGGGGGGGAGGAAACTCAAGAGGCTTCCCTCATCCTGACTGCCCGCTGTCGTAAGCATGGGGGATTTGAGCAGCTTCTCACGGAGTTCCGCCGCCGTCCCTGCGCCCAAGTTTGTTTCCGTGCGGATTTCCTGCAGGGGATCTAAGCGGGTCTGGATAATCTGCCAGAAGCTCTGGTAATTGAGCGAGACGAAGAGTGCCACGAAGAGGGCGGCGAACGTACCGCCGAAGCGAACGGTATCGATCAGGAAGAGTGTGATTCTGCTATAGCGCTTGGGCTCACGCTTCGGTCTCACCACCCACACCGGTTGTGCGAGAAAAGTCCAGAAATGCCCGGCGGCTCCTTGCAGCCCATGCGTCATTCGCTGGGACAGCGTTTTACATCCTTCTGCGCTCTGACGGTACTGTTCCGCACTTTCTTTAAGCAGTGCGTTTGCATTTGTCGAGGCGTGTGACGGCAGCGAAACAAATGTGGATCGAAGCCACAGGATCCAGGATGGGAACAGCTTCTTCTTTTTGGGAAGGGCTCTTTCGATTTTTTGTTCCACTGGATTTTCCATGGCATGCGCAGAAGCTTCCTGCACGGGAGGAACCGATGCCTCCAGCGGGAGGATGATGTTCCCTTCTGTGTCATAGCATGCGGCGTGGGGCCGAGGTTGGCGTCGATCGAGAGGAATCATGACAGTATACCTGAAAATGGTGTTTTGCGCTACAGCGAGCGGTGAGTAATCCTAGCAGGTTTCGTCACTGCAAGCTCCATGTTTGCGATGCACTTCTGTGGCAATAAGGCCGCATCCAATAATTTCCTGCCCGCGGTAGAGCACGAGAGCCTGTCCCGGAGTAGCTGCACGCACTGGGTGATTAAACGTGAAGAGCCCTGTAGATCGACGAAAAGTGAATGTTCCGCGTTCTTTTTTCGCCTGAGCTCGGATGCGGGCCGAGAGAGAGTACGCCATGTTCTTTTTAAGTGGTTCTCGGGTGAATGAAAGTGAACATACTCGGATATCTTTATTGAGTAGAGCCCTATATGGAGCCACGAAAATTGTATTACTTTTTTGATCAATAGAGATGACATGAACAGGCTCTTTCTGACCACCGACGTGTAGCCCTCTGCGCTGTCCGATTGTGTAGAAAGGAAAACCCTCATGTGTTCCGACTGTTGTGCCGTCGAGTGTCTTGATGGGCCCATGTTTGACATCCGTAATGTACCGACGGAGGAAGGCCGCCGGCGATTGCTCCTGAATGAAACAGAGATCCTGACTTTCTCTGTAGCTGAAGGGATCAATGGGAATTCGAAACCTCTGTGCAAGCCTATAGGTTTCCTTCTTTGTCTTTGTGCCAAGCGGCAACACTGTTCGCGAAAGTTCCTTCTGTGTTAATCGGGAGAGGAAGTAGCTCTGGTCTTTCGCTCTGTCCGTTGCCTCCAGAAGTGCAAAGCCGTTTTTTCTTCTGACGATCCGGGCGTAGTGGCCCGTTGCCATCCTGTCGCACTTAAGTTTTTTTGCAAGGGTGAGGAGGTGTGCGAATTTGAACGATCGATTGCAGAGTACGCAGGGGTTCGGGGTGCATCCGCTGCGGCAGGCTGCAATGAAGGGATCGACCACGGCGCACTTGAATTCATTCTGCAGATCGAGTGTGTGGAGGGGAATAGAGAGCAGTTTGCAGACGTTGCGTGCTCGAGCGAGCGTTTGAGCGTCACAACATTTGGTGGGCAGAACTTTTGCGATTGCCGGGGCGAGAGGATCCTGCCACAGCTGAAAACGGACGCCCACGACGTCGTGTCCCTGCTCTTTCAACAGACAGGCGACGACACTGGAATCCACTCCACCCGACATGGCGACAAGGATGCGCACGGACTCATCCTACATTGATCGTTCTTCGCTTCAATAATTCGTCAGAGTTTGCCATACTGACGGGGTGATTGAGAAACTTCGTGCTCTGGCAGGTGAGTATGCGCGCATAGGGCGTGAGATGCAGGATCCGGATGTCCTCACAGATTCCAAGCGCATGTCTCAACTCGCGAAACGATACAAGGAGCTTGAGAAGCTTGTTTTGTTTCTCAGGGAGTATGACCGCTGCGAGGCGGCTATTGCCTTCGCTGCGGAGGTAACGGAGGCGGATCTCAAGCAATTGGCGAACGAGGAAGCGGCTCAGGCAGTGACGCGCAGAGAGGAGCTTCTCGGTGAGATGAGAGCGTTCCTCGTGCCGAAAGACCCCCAGGATGAGCGCAATGTGATTCTGGAAGTCCGTGCGGGAACAGGAGGGGAGGAGGCGGCGCTTTTTGCCGCGGAGCTCCTGCGGATGTATCTGCGTTATGCCGAGCAGAAAAAATGGAAGACGGAACTCGTGAGCAAAACGGATGCGGAAGGGGGTGGGATCAAAGAGGCCGTCGTCCGTATTGATGGCCCGGCCTTCGGGGATTTCAAGTTCGAGTCCGGCGTGCATCGCGTGCAGCGGATTCCCGAGACGGAGAAGAAGGGTCGCGTACATACCTCCGCGGCGACTGTCGCAGTGCTGCCCGAGGCGCAGGAGGTGGATATTGAAATTCGTCCGCAGGATCTAAAGATCGATACATTCAGGAGCGGTGGTGCCGGCGGGCAGAACGTGAACAAAGTGGAGAGCGCTATTCGCATCACGCACATTCCTACGAACACAGTGGTGGCGTGCCAGACCGAGCGAAGCCAACAGCGCAACCGCGAGATTGCGATGAGTCTTCTTCGCAGCCGCATTTACGAAGCACAGCGGGAGAAGAGGGCGAAAGAGCGCGGGGAGATGCGTGCGGGGCAGATCGGCTCGGGGGATCGGAGCGAGAAGATCCGGACCTACAATTTCCCTCAGGACCGTGTGACGGATCACCGCGTGAATCGCAACTTCAGTAATCTTCCCTCCATCATGGAAGGACAGATCGGCGACATTCTCGATGCGCTCAAGACGTGGCATGTGGAGCAGCAGATGTTACGCCTGGGTGTCTCCTGACGCAGAGGGGAGCAATGTTTCAAATGCAAGGAGAGTGACTGCGATGAGATCTACCGAACACGCAGAGAGCGCATCGTTTTCATTCTCTGCCCAATGAGCGCAGCCGTGCCGATGTCCTCACGATGACGCACCTGCCCCTGCACCTTTCTGCAAAATTCTTCGGCGACCTGTTCTGCCTCCGCGATACTATTTCCGATGCCGACGATTCCTGCCGTGCGCGATCCTCCCACATGCAGGAGACCTTGTTCATCCTCCGCGATGTCTCCGAAGAAGAGGCGTGCATTCTTGGGTACCGGCGGGAAGGTGACCACGGTGCCTTTCTGGTCTTTACTCACGGGGTAGCTCTCGGGCGCGAGGTACTTGCAGACAGTGGCTTTGTGATCGAAGCGGACCAAGTCCTCTGTGAGCGTTCCCTGCGTGATGGCTCGACAGATCTCAGCGAAATCAGAAGAGAGGAGTGGGAGCACGTTGAGCGCCTCGGGATCGCCGAAGCGTGCGTTAAATTCGATCACGCGGATACCGTCTTTGACGGCGATGAAGCCTCCGTACAGGATGCCACGGAATGGTTCTCTACATTCTCGAAGCAGTGCTTGAGCGGTGAGCCGATTGATCTCACTCGCGCGCTGAAGGTCTCTTTCTTCGAGGAAAGGCAGTGAGTGATCGCTGTCCGTGTAGGTTCCCATGCCGCCCGTGTTCGGGCCGGTGTCCCCTGCGTACGCGCGCTTGTGATCCTGGATTGCCGGCATGTCGATGACCTGCGTGCCGGAGACGAACGAGAGCAGACTGAACTCCACCCCGACGAGTTTCTCTTCAATGACCACGCGCCCTCCTTCTTCGATACACTCTTTGGCGTACTGCATGCCCTCCTCGATGGTGGCCAGATGTTCGCCGCTCACTTTCACCCCCTTGCCGCCCTTGAGGGCGTCGTACTTCACCACGTAGTCGCCCTTCAAATCTTGCGCAATAAATTTATTCAGTTCTTTTGGCTCGTACGAGGTGAAAACACGATATTTCGGCACGGAATCAGGAATGGCTTTCTGGAGCAGGTCGCGGGCGAAACTTTTGCTCGACTCGATGCGCGCGAGTGACTTCTTCGGTGCGACGGTCGGAATGCCTGCGGCTTCCAGCAGATCGGCGAGCCCTCCTCCGATGGGGTCATCCGGGCCGACGATGGCGAGATCGGGCTTGGTCTGCTTCGCGATTTCCATCACCCACGGAAAATCGAGGATGTTGCCCACATGGAGTTCACGGGAAAGATTCTTCAGTCCGGGATTTCGAGTGGTGCAGATCGAAATGATCTCGGGTTTCTGCGGACTCCTTGAGAGCGCATCGGCGATGGCGTGTTCGCGGGCGCCGGAGGCGACGAGGAGGATCTTCATATCAGCAGTATAGCAAAGCATTGTCATGGTGAGCCCTGTCAAACCATGGCAATGCGGCGTCATCCTTCGACAGAGCTCAGGATGACAGTGCTAATACACCTCTTGCAGATAACATTCCTCGCCCATTCGACTCGCTCTGCTCGCTCCCGCCTTCGCCCTTCGGGCTACGGACGGGCAGGCAGGGTGAAAATTGCTCAGTACACTTCTTTAAGATAGCAATTTTCACCGTACACGATCTCCGGCCGCTTGGGCGCACCCGCCCGACCAGAACGACCTTGAGTACACCGGCATGCAAGATCAATAGACTGTGGCGAGGTAGCAAGCTTCGCAAAAGACGATTTCTGGTCGTTCGGGCGGGTAGCTTGTGGCTATCGGCTTTTGGCACTTGGCACAATTGCGGCTCCAGAGCTTGCGCGGATTTCTAAGCATCATCCTCCTTTTGTGCCGCTCATCGGGGTGGAAGTGGGGGATCGGGAGCTTCATTTTCCGGTAGAAGTCCAATTCCTGTTTGACGATCTTGAAGGGTCGCTTCGTCGCTTCGCACTCAATCGCCCAGATCAAAATGTTATCCGGAACATTTGCGATATCGTCCGGAAGTTTCTCTGCCGCGATTATCTTCGAAACCTTTGGCATTTCGTCTTTCTGATCGCGCCACTGCCATCCTCGCCTGAGAACTTCCTCTTTTGTCATCGGGAAGTACTCCTGTGCCACGGTTTCGTTGTAGACAAAGGGACTCATGGAGACGGGGAAGAACTCGCCCCACTCCCCTTCTGCACGCATCTTGGCGATAATCTCGGGAACAAGCTTCTCATATTCTTCTTTGGTGTACTGCTTGTTGAGAATGCAGTACTCGTTTTTGTGGAGTGAAACACAACCAAAGCAACGTTGTGAGGCGCGGGAGAAGAGGCAGTACTGTAAAAAAGAGGATTTCGGCCAAATGACCGAGGAGAATTGCATGGAGTAATTCTCGGGACTGGCAACGGACTGGTAAAGCAATTCACACCCAGTGGTGCCTGTGCAGTCCATGCAATCCTTCAGCTTGAATCCGAGGGCACAATATCGACAATCTATGGCCTCCACGAGATCGAAACAACGTTCTGCATTTTTGCATGATTGCAGATGATTGCCTGTCGAGTGTTCACACTGTTCAAGTTCCGCAAAACGATGGGGAAATTGGAGTTTCAACTTCTCAAAGTTTCTTTCGAGTATGGCAGGAGAGAGTGCATTTTTTCTTTCTTCATATTCTTCTTCTGTGAGTTGTTCATTGAAAAGGCAATACTTCTTATTCCGCTGCCCGACACACCCGGAACAATTTTGACAGGAGTGACAGTCATAGCAATACATGCAATCCGAACAGTTCTGGCACTGCTGCAGAAACTGAGAATCATAGCACTTTTTTGAATCAACGCATTGATAGAGCAATTCTGAGTCATCAACGAATGTGCAATCAACACAACTACGTGAACGGAAGAGGTACGTGGAATAATAACAGTCCTCGTTATAGTCAGAACTCGAGAGGATGTAACAGTTCCTGTTCTGCCATGAATAGTTTGTGAAGTCGCTGTTCTCTGCATCACCAATCACCAGGTGCGGGAGAGGTGTGTGTTTAATGAGCGCAGCAAACTGTTCGGAAAAGCTGCGCTTTTTATCCCACTCCTTCCCGAAATTCCGCGCATCGAACGATGTATCCCACCAGCAATGATGGCAATACACTTTGTATGGCGCAGTATCGGAAAACATCGCCACGATCTCCTCATTGCACTTACTACATTTGCGACGGTACAAGCGAAGTTCATTGCGGTAAGTCAGTCTGCGCTGCTGACGGCAATCCGGGCAGAGGGTCGGCGGCGGGATCAGCTCTTTCTTCCCGGCAAACACCGGTGAAACGCGGTCGTAAAACACGAGATCGTCATTCGTGACCTCGAAGAGCGATTGGCAGTGGCGGCAGGTCTGCTGCACCGGCATATCGTAGCGGAAGATCGCGATCTTCCGCTACGGGACATGGTTTGATATGTCTCTTTCATGTAACAGATTTCACAAAGCCTATCCACATTACACCAGTGCGAGCATTTTCTGACTATCACCTTCCTCTTCGTCTTGCTGAAAGGACTCGCGCGTTTGGTTGCGGCAGCTGCCGAGTTCCTTGAGCAATTTTGGAGTCACTTCGGGGGTGGGGTACTTCTTGGTGAAGCAACCTTCGCTGAAGCACTTGATGCGGGGGTTACCGTACTGAATGGATTTGTGCAGGTCATCGATCGAGCCGTAGAAGAGACCGTCGGCCTTGATGTACTTGCGGATCTCTTCCACCGACATGTTGGCGCCGATGAGCTCCTCGGTGGTGGGCAGGTCAATGCCGTAGGGATCCGGGCTGATGATGGGGGGAGCGGCCGAAGCGAAATAGACTTTTTTGGCCCCTGCCTCGCGCACAAGCTCCACAATTTTCTTACTGGTGTTTCCGCGTACGATGGAGTCATCCACGAGCAGCACGGACTTGCCTTTGAACTCGAGCTCGATTGGATGGAGCTTGAAGTGCAGACTGCGCTTACGCATGGACTGGCCCGGCATGATGAATGTGCGGTGGATATAGCGGTTTTTGATGAGTCCCTCGCGGTAGCGCACGTTGAGCTTGCTTGCGAGCCCGGCCGCAACGGGCCGGCCCGTATCGGGTACGGGGACCACGGAATCAATATGAATGCCGGCCTTCTTGATTTGGCGCGCGAGTGCTTCGCCCATGCGAACGCGGGCCTTGTACACGTTCACGCCGTCGAGGGTAGAGTCGGGTGCCGCGAGGTACACCCATTCGAAGATGCAGGGATTGAGTTCGCCGTGCCGGACCTGCCGGGAGTGCAGGCGGTTCTTGTGGTCGATGAAAACCGCTTCGCCGGGACGCACGTCCCGCACGAATTCGAATTCGAGTGCGGGAAAGGCGGAGTTTTCGGAGGCGAGGATGTATTCCTCCTTCATGCCAAACTTGCGCTTGCCGATCTGGAGCGGGCGAATGCCGTGTGGATCGCGGAAGCCGAGGATCCCCTGGCCGCCGATCAGCGCCACGGCAGAATAGGCGCCCTTACACCGCTTGTAGACGCTCTTCATGGCGCTGAAGACTTGGTCAGGCGTGAGGCGCCCCTTCGGCCGCTGATTGCGGATCGCGACGGAGAGGACATTGAGCAGCACTTCGGAGTCGGAATTCGTGTTGAGGTGGCGGTACTCCTTCTCGAGCAGGAACTTGCGCAGTTCCGCGGCATTCGTGAGGTTGCCGTTGTGCGCCAAGGCGATGCCGAACGGTGTCGACACGAAGAAGGGCTGCGCCTCGAATTCACTCGAGCAACCGGCCGTGGGGTACCGCACATGTCCCACGCCCATGGTGCCGCGCAGACGCAGGAGGGATTTATCATGAAAGACGTCCTGTACGAGACCGTTTGCTTTCTTCAGATGGAATTGGCTGTTATAGGTGATGATGCCTGCTGCGTCCTGACCGCGATGCTGGAGGAGGATGAGGCCGTCATAGAGATCCTGAATCACATCTCTGAAGCCGGCGACTGCGATTATTCCGCACACGAGAAGGATTAGGGGGTAGCCCTTCGACGAGGCTCAGGGCAGGGGAGTAAAACGGGGGACACGCTCAAGCAGACCTTGCGGACGGAAGTCCGGAAGGCCGAAAAGCAGGGAAACGGTGTTTCCACGGAGATAGTTTACTCGGAATCCGGTGAACCGCAAGATCCGCGGCGACTATTTTGCGTCGCGGTAGATCGTCGAGCGGTGGGCGACATGAGTGATGCGGACAATGAGTCCATCTATACAGTAGAGAACCCTGAAGTCCCCGACACGAAGGCTACGCAGACCTTTCAGCGAGAATTTCAGAGGTTTTCCGAATGCCTCAGGTGCAATCGTCAGTTTTTCCTCGATCGCTTGCTTGATTGCAGATAAATCCGATCTATCAATCTTCTTGAGACTTTTCGGATCGTGGAGTGCACTGTACGAGATCTTATATTTCATAAGAGCTTCGACCAGAATTCCTCATGAGAGATCCACTTCTTTGTCCGCGCGAACCGATCATCGGCAATGCGGCTCAAGTAGAGATCCTCTTCAATTTCCATGGCGGTTTCGATCATCTGTGCTGCCTTGGTTGCCTCAGGCATGTCATCGCGAAGAGCGAGCTTCTTGAGGTATAGGGCCACATCTTTCTTGAGTGTGACGTTGAGGCGGCGCTTCTTGGTGGGCATAATGCAGAAGAGGAAGTGTGCCACTAGTGTATCACTCATGATTGAGCAGGTCAATTGGCCTCTCGGGTGATGTTGATGGAATGGGGATCTGGCAAATGCGATAATAGAGTGTTGTGAGCCGTGTGAAGATTGGATCTTGTGGCTGTCCTTGCTTCGTGAGCAGTTTATTATCGCGCTCGCATATACTTGCGATTGCATGGAAGGCGGAGATGGTGTCGTGCTGCGTAAGCGACAAAGCGATAAGTGGATGAACCGCATGAGGGTTGATGCGTTCTACCGGCAGTGCCCGAGCGATTGCATCGATGTGGCGTTCCTCCACGTGAGGTTCGGATTGTCCGATCTGCGTATGTATCTCTTTGAAATGTTGAGTGAGCTGCCGTGCCACAAGGAGCTGTTCGCACACGAGCCGATGGTATTCCGTGAAAACATTGTAACCATCAACCGTTTCGATCGTGAGTGCGCAAGCGGGATCATCGCTCTCCATAGCCACATACTATCAGCTCATCCAGGGATGTCATTATTTTCCTCCTGCAATTTGTCGCTCTTTCGCTCGAACGCAGTTTCGAATCAAGGAGGCAACGGTCATCGGGCCGACTCCGCCCGGAACAGGCGTAATGGCCGATGCTTTTGCCGCAACCGAATCGAAGTCGCAGTCTCCCACGAGTCCTTTCTCCGTCTTGTTCATGCCGACGTCGATGACGACGACGCCCTCTTTGACCATGTCGCCGGTGATGAGCCCCGCCTTGCCCACGGCGACAATGAGGATGTCGGCTTGCCGGGTCAGTGCGGCAAGATTCTTCGTGTGATGGTGGCAGACCGTCACGGTGGCATCACGGTTGAGGAGCATCACGGCAATGGGCTTGCCAACGGTGTTGCTGCGTCCCACGACCACGACGTGCCTGCCCTTCACGGGAATTTTGTAGTGCTCGAGGAGGACGACGATGCCGCCGGGGGTCGCGGGCGGCAGGTGTTCAAATTCCACCGAGAGGAACATCTTGCCCAGGTTGTACGCACCGAAGCCGTCGATGTCTTTCTTCGGATCAATCGCACGGACGATCTCGGGAATATGTGATTGCAGAGAGGGCGGCAGGGGAACCTGCACGATGAAGCCCGTCACGTCGGGATCGCCGTTGAGTTTCATCACGATGTCCATCAGTGTTTCCAGCTTCGTCTCCTCGGGCAGATGGATGTGAGAGCTTCGCATGCTCACAGCCTCGCAACTCTTGAATTTCTGCTTGATGTAGCTGGCGCTGGCAGGATCATTGCCCACCTGCACGACGACCAGCTTGGGATCGAGCTTCTTCACCTTGGGCTTGAGGGTCGCGAGGAGCGCATCCGCTGCTTCCCGTCCGGAGAGGATTTGTGCTGGCATTGCATTGCCATGATAGAGGGAGGAAATGCTGCTGTGAACGGTCATTTCCGCTTTTTGTCTGCTACGCTGTCCGCGATGGCACGAGAGACGCGTCAGCAACGGTTTCAGGAGCTCTTCCCGTCGGCGCCTGCGTTCCGCTGGCGGCAGGCGGAGGCGGCACTCTTTCAGCCGGGCGCGACGGGGTGGGGGAGTGTCTCGGTCTTTCCGAAGGCGATGCGCGAGGCGGTGGAAGCGAAGATTCCGTGGATGTCCGTCACGCTCCACCGCATGTTCGAGAGCAGGGACAAGGAGACGTTCAAGGCGGTGCTCTCTACTGAAGACGATCTACTCTTCGAGACCGTGCTGATGGGCAATGCACGCGAGCAGTGGACGGTGTGCGTGTCATCTCAAATTGGATGCGCCATGCGGTGCGCGTTCTGCGCCACGGGCGCGATGGGACTGAAACGCAGTCTTACGGCGGACGAGATCACGGATCAACTCCGATTCTGGCAATCCTTTCTTCGTGGCCCCCTCACTCCCTCGGCTTCGCTCGGAACAAGTCGGTCTCTCCTCAGAGGGGAGAGAAGTAACGGTGGCGCTTCGCGCATAAGTAATATCGTCTTCATGGGCATGGGTGAGCCGCTTACGAATGTGGACAGTGTGAAACAGGCCATCCGCACGTGGGTGGATCAGACCGACATCGGTCCGACGCGTATCACGGTTTCCACCGTCGGGGTTTTGCCTTCGATGGATCAGTTGCTGGAGGACAAAGACTGGCCATCGGTGCGGATTGCGATTTCGCTTCACAGTGCCGTTCAAGCTGAGCGCGAAAAGATCGTACCGAGCACCGTGCCGCACTTTTTGGACAAACTTGCGGACTGGTGCCGCCGCTACCGCCAGATCCTCGGCAACCGCCGCCACCATCTCACCTTTGAATACGCGCTGATCAGCGGAGTGAATGACAGTGCAGATCAGGCGGAAGTTTTGGCACGGTTCATTGAGCGCTGCGGATCACCCAAGCTGAATGTGATTCCGCTGAATCCCGTTGCAGGCAAGGCCTTCACCGCGAGTGAACAGAAACGAGTCGAGCGGTTCAAGCAGGTGATTCTGCAACATGGCATCGACGTGTCACAGCGCCGGACCATGGGGGACGATATTGCGGCGGCGTGCGGACAATTGGCGACCGCCGAGCAGCCGCACGTGATTTAGGAACGAAATTTATTTTGAAAACAAACCTCCATTTCCCGATCCCTTTTTGATTTTAACCTCCATCCCCCGGCCACTTCCTCCCGAGAAGGAAGGGGAGAACAACTACAAACATAAACATTCCCCCTCTCTATGGAGAGGGGGTCAGGGGGAGAGGTGAAGTGCACGAAAAGGAGAGGGGGTGGGAGCGGGAGAAGTTAGGTCAGATACTACGTATCTTGTACGGCATGGAAAATCTTCTCTGCCACGTCCTCCAGCGATCCGGATGTATCGATGACGCGGATCGAGGGATCTTCCTCCGCCAGAAGGCGGTAGGTGTCAGATACTTTTCGCTGGAGCTCCGCGCGTTCCAGTGCGTCCGTCTGATCGCGGCGGCTCATGCGCTCCTGCAGGACTTCGAAGGGTGGGAGAAGGAAAAGTGTGTAGTCAGGTCGAATAAATTTTTTGTTCATCTCATCCAGTTGCGCGCGCTGAACTCCGAGGGCAAGGCCGTAGGCGATCGTCGAGTGAAAGTAGCGGTCCGAGATCACCATCGTTCCCCGGGTGAGTGCGGGTTCGATCACCTGCTCAAGGTGCCATGCGCGATCAGCGCAAAAGCGCTGCTGCAGATCCAGGGGAGAGAAGGATTTTCCCGCATGCAGATCGCTGCGGATCGCCGATCCGATGGGTCCGTCGGTTGGCTCGAACGTGCAGAGGACGGGATGTTTCTCGTGGGCCAGGCGGTCACTCAACAGCGTACAATGCTTGGTCGTTCCCGCTCCATCGGGGCCTTCAAGGACAATGAAAATTCCGCGCATTGGGCGTCAGTATACGCCGATTCTGTATGTTGAATAAAATCTAAAAATGTTGTATAATTATACGAAAGACACATGAACTTCCTCCGTGCGATTGCCGGCCTGCCAAGGCTCCTCAAGCGACCTCAATTTCTGGCGCAGATTATCGCAACGGATTTCATCCCGTGGGTCCTCTGGGAGGAGCCGCGAAATATCCTGCGCGGGTACTTCGCTTACGCCAGAGCGTTCTCGGAAATTCTGTCCGTGCCATTCCTGCTGAAGACACTCTTGAGTCCCTGGAAGGGGATTGCCGAAAAAATGCCGAGCATCGTGCGGTGGGACCAGTTCCTGCAGGCGTTCTTCGTGAATCTGGTGACGCGCATGATCGGCATGGTGATCCGGTTGCTTGCGATCATCCTCTCCATTGCTCTGCAAATCCTGCTGTTCGCACTCTTCATTGTGCTCTTCGTGGGGTGGTTCGTCTTCCCGCTTGTCGCGATCGGTATTCTCGCCGTTGTGTTCATCATTGTCTGATATGGCCTCTACGATCGATATCACCGGCACACGCACCTGCCTCGCAGCCATCCTGACCGGACTCTTTTTCAGCCTGGCAACGTGGATCAGCACCGCAGTGCTGTTCGGCGCCATCTTCCTGTTCGCGGAAGAGAGCAGTCAGTGGACGGTGGCGGGATTGCTGGCTGCGCTGGTTCTTGCCGCGCTCTTCATCATCCGCCGATTCATCGCGGACCGATTGGGGGCCGATGCGCACTTAGACGCGACGGCGAAGACGGCGGCTGATCGTCTGCCGCTCGACGTTGTCCTGCACCTGCACGATTTCACGTCGGTATCCACCGCTGAACTTCTGCAGGCTTCGCTCGCATCCTCTCGCGGCAGATTCCTGCTGGCGCAGATGGCTGCGCGGTCCGAGGTGGTATGGGAGTGTCTGCGCGAGACCGCTGCAAGTCTGGCAGCATCCGCATTCCTCGACGAGGCAATGCGGCGTCTGCCGGAATTCAACAAAAAAATGATTTCTGCGCCGTACATCCTGTACCTGCTCTTCGAGAAGAGCCCGCAGTCAGCGGAGCTTCTCAATGGGCTTGATCTCTCGCTCGATGACCTCAAGACGATGCTCCGGTGGGAGAAGTTCCACACGCTCCTCCCCGTCAGGCATTCGTTCTTCAGTCCGCATGTGCTCATCCGAACGTTCGGCGGGCTCGAGAAATCCTGGATGCTGGGCTACACGAGTGCGCTGGATCGGCTTGCCAATGAAATTACGAACTCGATTCTGTGGAAGGATAACCGTGCGGTGGTTCTGCACACGTCGCTGATCGAAGAGGCGCACCGCATCCTCGCGCGGCAGGCCAACCACAACATTCTTGTGGTCGGACCGCAGGGCGTGGGCAAGACGACATTTGTGGAACATGCCTTGTATCAACTTCGTCGCAGCGAGGTGAAAGAATCAAAATCCACAACCAGAATCCTCACGCTCAGAACCGCAGAGTTGCTGTCGGGCGGCGCGCCTTCTGACACATTCCTTCTGCAGGCGCTCAAGCAGGCGGAGAAGACGGGACACTACGTCCTGGTCATCGAGAATATCGCGCTGCTCCTCGCATCCGCCGATTCAAAAGTGCTGACGGTGCTGCAGAAACTGCTCGAGACCAAAAACATCTCCGTGATCGGAACGGCGCGCACGGAGGATTACCATGACGTGATCAAACGATCGGCGGCGGTCGAGAGCCTGTTCTCGGTGCTGCCATTGGAGGAGCCGAAGGACGAGGAAATTCTGGCGGTCCTGATGGAGCAGCACTTCCGTCTGGAACATCACCTCCACGTCACGGTCACCTACAAGGCGTTGCAGGCCATCCTCACACTCACGCGCCGCTATCTCGGCAAGGGCGCCTTTCCCGGCAAGGCCGTTTCTGTCATGACGGATGCCATGGCGGCCGCGCGCAAGGCGCGGGTAAGCGCCGTCATCGAGCCGCACATCCGCGAGATTGTCTCGCGGACGTCGCACGTCGACGTGACGGGCGTCAAGGAAGGCGAACGTGACCGGCTCATGAAGCTCGAAGAGACGATGCGCGCTACGGTGATCGGACAGGAGGCTGCGGTGCACGCGGTGGCCAGTGCCCTCAAGCGCGCACGCCTGGACGTGGGTGCCGGCAAGCGGCCGCTGGGCACATTCCTCTTTTTGGGTCCTACGGGTGTCGGCAAGACGCAGACGGCCAAGACGCTCGCACAGGTATATTTCGGCGCTGCGGACCGGATGATCCGGCTCGACATGAACGAATATTCGACTGAAGCGAGCATCGAAGGCATCCTCGGTTCGCCGCAGGCCGGCCGGGACCACGCCGAAGGTTTTCTCACGAAGCGCATTCAGGATCAGCCGTTCTCGCTTGTGCTGTTGGATGAGATCGAGAAGGCGCATCCCTCCATCGTGAACCTGTTCCTGCAGGTGTTGGATGAAGGCGTGCTCATCGACCACCACGGAGTGAAGACGGACTTCCGCAATACGATCATCATCGCGACCAGTAACGCCGGAGCGCTCTTCATCCGAGATTATGTATCAAAGAATCCCGCGGTGGACCCCGAGACCTTCAAGAAGGCGGTGACCGATACTGTCCTTGCTCAGAAGATCTTCTCGCCAGAGTTCATCAATCGCTTCGATGAAGTGGTGCTGTTCCAGCCGCTCTCGCTTGCCGATGCCGAGAAAGTGGCGCTGCTGCAAATCCGGGAGATTATCGCCGACATCCAGCAGAAGCGCGGCATCATCGTGAAGGTCGAGGAGCCGCTCATCCGCGAGATCGTCCAGCGCGGCTACAGCGCGGAATTCGGCGCACGGGCCATGCGACGCGTGATCACGCAGGAAGTGGAAGACCGCATTGCCGATCAGCTTCTGAAGCAAGACATCAAGAGAGGCGAGACAATCGTGATCGGACTTGGAAAAGGACAGGCGCCATCCGCCTGAGGTGATCATTGGGGCAGATCTGACGACGGGTACCTCTGTCTGTCCTCATACTTCGGTTCGTACTTGCCTGCCCGGGCGAGGCGGTTGAGCTTGCCCTGTCGATGGAGCTCTGTCTGGCCGCGGCCCACGTGCACCGGCGAATCGACGGTGACGACCTCTCTTCCCGTGCCGTTCGGATTCAGTGCCTCCTGGTAGACCTGCTTCAAGAGTGTGCGCGAGAAGGAGGTTTTCACGTCCGAGCGCTGTCCGCGGATGACCTGAAAGATGCGGCGGATGCTGGAGTCTTCGTGTCCGCCCGAGAGGAGGTAGATGTTGAGGTCGTCCGGAAGGCCGGCTTCATCGAATGCGCGCATGGTCGCGTAGCCGCATGCCTCCGGATCAATCGGTTGTCCGGAAGCCTTGCCGGGAGCAGCCACGCTCGTCTTGAGCAGCCAGGGATGGTGAGAGATGTCTTGCTGACGGAAGCGGAGTGCGATGACGCCGAGCACCATCGTCATCAGGGTGCGGTTCGTTTCCAATGAGTGGGTGTTTCCCTTGGCCGTGTGCAGGAACTCCGGCTCGTGCACGGCCGAGACATCCCCCTGCTTCGTCAGTGCCTTCTGCAATTCCACGAACTGCTCGATGCCCCGTGCGATGTCCGCCTGCGGCATGCCGGGGTAGAAGGTGCTGCGTAGCTTCACCACATGCACTCCAATGTTCGAAAGGGCACGAATCTGATCGGGGAATGCGTCCATGTCCTTCTGGGGGATGAGCCCCGTTTCCTTGTCGAGTCCGAGTAACTTGCAGATGACGACGCTCTCGCTGTTGTCCAGTCCGGATTCGATGGGTCTGCGGTCCGGCGTCATGATTTCGTCAATGTACTCGATGCGTCCGGCGAAGGAGTGTCCGTGGTTCGGTGTGGTGCGGATCATTTGGCGGACGCGGCTTGCGACGGAGTCGAACGCCGCAGGATCCACATTGATGCCGAACTGATCCTGCATGTGTTTGACGTGCGTGCCCTTACTCTGGTCCATGGCGATGAGGTCTTTGTCTTGCCCGAGGCGTTCGAGGGTTTTTGCGTGTGAGAGTGTGGCCATGGGATGAGGGAGGGGAAGAAAGGAAACCGAGGACAGGTTGCCCATGGTATGGCAGATCTCTCTCACAAACGAACGGCTGTGGCATGCGAAGTGTCCCGTGGTCATATTCCGGAGTCAAGCAAGCCCTGCGACAGGGGGAGGGGATGTCTGGTTTACTGCACTTTAGTTCGCGCTCGGATACTTCTCCGGGTGCAGCACGGGGTCTTCCAGCTGCAGAACGGCGGCCCACTGCGCGCGCACTTCGGGGATCTTCAGCGCATCATCCACGCGCTTTGCCGTGGCCAACTCCTTTTCCGAGGCAGCTGTTTTCGACTCCATCACGTGCAGGTACGTCGCCACGTCGTCGGGGTGGAGCTCGGGGATGTTTTCGGGGGTGGGGGAGGCAGGGGAAACCATCAGAACAGTATATAGGATTTTGGCTTTGTTGTCTTTTCTTTTCGCCTCCCGGCGCTAGAATGATTCGCTCTTCCCATTTCTTCTATGCCGAATCGTCGTGTGTTCCTGGTCGATGACAGCACCCGTGAGCGTGAAGACGTCTCGCGGAGCCTTGCGGATTTTCTTCCGGATGTGGAGGTGGTGACCGAAGCAGAGGTGGGCATGGCAATTATCCGCTTTCGTCAGTTGATGGGGATCGATGCAGGTGCCGAAGGCGGCACGGGATTGCATGCAGCCATTCTTGACTATCAGTTGGAGAGACTGACGTCCAAGCCGCTCTTCCGCCAGATGCTTGCGCTCGCGCCCGAGTTCGCCCGCACGCGCGTGGCGCTAAGGACGAGCTTGGGTGAGGAAGAAGTGCGGGCGCGCTTCGCGGAAGATCAACTCGAGTTTCCGTCCAAGTATCTCTCGAAGGGGCACCTTAGGGGCATGCTTGAATGGCTCAAGTCCCTGCCGCCAGTTGAGTGACTTGAAGTGTCACCCTGCCTGCCCGCCGAAGCTTTAGCGAAGGCGGGTGGCGATAATGTCATTCGTATTATCCCTCCTTCATACCCCGAATCCTCCAACCTTTGTCGGATCCAATGCCTTGCGCGCCGCACTGATCATCTTCTTTTCTGCAGCTGTCACGTCGTCGACTGTCACGGATGTGTGATGCTCCAGGAGGAGCCGGAAGAGGAGGGGATATCTCGGACAGACGTCTTCATGGAGCGGCTTCAGCACGATGTCGAGGTATGTTTTGCACGCCTGTGGATTTTTGAGGAGCAAGTCATAGAGTTCCGTTCCGACGAGCGGCATGACGCGCGAGATATCAACGCTCTTCAGTCCTCCTTCCGCGGGATCCGGAGTGCTGCAGGCATCGAGGAGTCTTTGGAGGCCGTCGACGTTTTTCTGCAGACTCTCTTTCGTCTCTCCGGGGAGTCCCAGAAGGAGCGCGATCTTCACGGCGAATCCAAAACGCTTGAGCATGACCAGTGTCTGAACCATCTCCTCAACCTTCGGGATTTCCTTCTTCAAACTCCGTGCGATTTCCGCGTCGAATGTCTCTTGCCCGATGAAGAGTTCCCGCACTCCCATTACTTGGAGGTGCTCCGCCGTGCGCCACCCGTTCTCGCCGCGGAAGTCCGTCGGGTAGGCGTACGCGCGCATCCTGAGGTCCTCGGGAAGATCCCTCCTGCGTTCCACTCTCATCTTTCTCAGTTCCTCCACCCGTCGAGGAGATACCGAGAAGATATTGTCCGCGACGAAGAAGTCTTTCATGCCATGCTGCGCGTACAGATGCGCAAGTTCTTCGAAGAAGCGCGGAGCGTCGAGTGTTTTGAACGAATCCCTGCCCGAGCTGCAGTATGGACAGGCGCCTTCGTGACTGGCCTTGATGCATCCGCGATTCGATTCCACACTGGGCGTGAGGTCGAGATCGCGGGGCGCATGGAACGCGGGATTGCGCGCATCGAAGGGGGCGAGGTGTCGTGGATCTCGCACGTGTCGAAAATCCCACAGCGGCAGCTTGTTCATGTCGGGAGCACCAGCATAATTGCTGTGCGGGATTCCTTGCTGTCGGTACGTCAGGTTGGGGATAGCGAATAAGGAAGTTCCTTCGAGGTATTCGCCCAGTGCCCTCTCTCCTGCCTGACGCACGACGATGTCGACGGATGGAACATTTCGGAGCACCATTTCTGCCATAGTGCTGCTCCACATGTTGGGCCCGCCGAAGACGATGCGGGATTTTTCGTTGGTCTGCCGCACGGCGTCGGCCAGCAGGAGGGCCGCCTCCTGATTGTCCCACCGGCACGAGATGCCCACGCAATCGGCGTCCTTGCAGTCCTGCGTCACCTCCTCGATCTTCCGATACCGCACCGCTCCCGACGGTTCAATGATCTGGGGAGGGATGACGGTCGTCTCGATGTCGTCTCTGGTTTCTTGCAGCGCGCAGGCGATCACGGAGAGTCCCGTCGGCGGCGGCAGGAGGGTCTTCTCCGAGTCGCCGTAGCCTCCTTCCAGATTCCGGAAGGGCGGGGTGGGGGCCGGAAAAGCGAGTGCGACCTTCATGGAGCGCTGTGAAATTGGTTTATTACATTACAATAATTTGTTCCACGTAGCCAGTGTGAAAATTGAACTCAAAAAAGGGACCCCGAAGGTCCCCCGTTTTGATCAAAAATCCATTCCTCCACCGCCCCCCGGCATCTGCGGCATCGGCTCCTCCTTCTTGGGAATCTCCGTCACGGCGACCTCGAGCGTGAGGAACATCGAAGCAACCGAGGCGGCGTTCTCGAGCGCCGAGCGCGTGACCTTCTTCGGGTCGATGACGCGGGCCTTCACCAGGTCCTCATACTTGCCCGTGAGCACGTTGTAGCCGTCTGCTCCTTTGAGGCCCTTCACCTTCTCGAAGACGACTTCGCCCGTGATGCCGGCGTTATCGGCGATCTGGCGGCAGGGGGCCGAGAGCGCGTCACGCACGATGTCGATCCCTATCTGTTCGTCTTCGTTTTCAGATTTAAGCTTCGAGAGTGCTGGGATGGCGCGGATGTACGCCGTGCCTCCGCCCGGGACGATGCCTTCCTCCGCGGCGGCGCGTGTGGCCGAGAGGGCGTCTTCGACGCGGTGCTGCTTCTCCTTCTGTTCGACTTCCGTCGCTGCTCCCACCTTGATGACGGCGACTCCGCCCGAGAGCTTGGCGAGGCGCTCCTGCAACTTCTCTTTGTCAAAGTCGGACGTGGTCTTCTCGAGCGAGATCTTGATCTCTTTCATGCGCTGCTCGATGTCACCCTTCTTGCCGTGTCCGTCGATGACGAGGGTCTTATCCTTGTCGGCGACCACACGGCGCGCGCGGCCCAGATCCTCGATCGTTGCATTCTCCAGTTTCAGACCCACTTCCTCGCTGATGACGCGGCCTCCCGTCAGGGCGGCGATATCTTTCAGAATCTCTTTGCGGCGGTCACCGAAGGCGGGCGCCTTGACGGCGAGGGCCGAGAAAGTGCCGCGGAGTTTATTCACCACGAGCGTGGCGAGCGCCTCGCCTTCCACGGTCTCGGCGATGATGACGAGCTCCTTCTTGCCGCGCTGGGCCAATGCCTCGAGGAGCGGCAGGATCTCCTGGATCGAACCGATTTTCTTGTCCGTGATGAGGATGTACGGGTTCTCGTACGCGGCCTCCATGCGGGCGGGATCCGTGATGAAGTACGGCGAGATGTACCCGTTCTCGAACTGCATGCCTTCGACCAGCTCCTTCTCGATGCCGAGCGTCTGCCCGGCCTCCACGGTTACGACGCCGTCTTTGCCGACTTCGTCGATGATTTCGGCGATCACGTCACCGATCTCGCTGTCTTGTGCCGAGATGTTGGCGACGGCCGCGTACTCCTCTTTCTTCGAGACGACTTTCTTCATCGCCTCGAGCTCGGTATTGACGGCTGCCACTCCCTTCTCGATGCCTTTCTTGATCGCAATGGGATTTGAGCCTGCGTTTAAGTGCTTGAGGCCTTCCTCCATCATGGCGAAGGCGAGCACGGTCGCGGTGGTGGTGCCGTCTCCGGCGGCGTCATTGGTCTTGGTCGCGGCCTCGCGCACCAGCTGCGCGCCCAGATTCTCGAACGGATCTTCGAGGTCGATTTCCTTGGCCACCGAAACGCCGTCCTTGGTGACGGTCGGTCCGCCGTACTTCTTCTCGATCACGGCGTTGCGGCCCTTGGGGCCCATGGTGGCGCGAACGGCCATGGTGAGCTTTTCGACGCCCTTGAAGATCTTCTTGCGCGCTTCATTGCCGAACAGGAGTTGTTTCGCTTGAGCCATGATGTTTAGGGGGGAGGGATAGGGTTAGGATTAGGGAAGTGTCAGGCTGAGCGTAGTCGAAGACTATTTCACTTTGCCGAGGATGGCATCGAGGTGGAGCACTTTCACTTCGACGTCTTTGCCGGCCGTATCCTTGAGCTTCACGTCATCGCCGGCGTACTTGCCGAAGAGCACGCGGTCGCCCACTTTGAGAAATTCCGCGGGATTCGCGACGGGCTTGCCCTCGTTCATGATGCCGCCTTTGCCGAGCGCAATCACCACGCCTTCCTGCGGCTTTTCGCCGGAGGCCGTATCGGGAATCACGATGCCGGAGGCCGTGACCTGTTCGGCGGCAAGAGGATGCACGACCACACGGTCACCGAGGGGTTCGATATTTACTTTCAGTTGCGGGATGGTTGCCATAGAAGAGGAAGAGGAAGGGGAAGGGGAGCGTGAAGAAGAATGTGGCGTCGACGCAGTGACGCCGTTAGCAGTCGGCATTTTAGAGTGCTAATCGGATCAGTCAAGGGGCGCTCACAAAATGAGGAGAAGAATTTTTTGAAGTGGTGCAGGTGTATCCCTAGAGTTCCGCCGCAAATTTATCAGTGGAAACTCGAGAAATGTTCACTACCGGCCCGGCCCCTGAGCGTACCCGAGGCGTTCTTGCACACATAGCGGAACGGGTGGTTGGGCAGCTGGGTGCTGCCATCGGGCGGATCGAGCCGTGGAGGGAACAATGCCGGTGGGTGGATCTGCACGATCCGTACGGAAACAGGATGGGACGCGTGAGTGTGCATACGATTCCCAATGGACATACCTCCCGGGTGGCTGTCTTCATCCACGGGGTCTCGTTGTATACGGCTTGCGTTTCGACCGTGCCTCTTGCGCTGCGGGATGCCGGCAGCAGTGAAGTGAGGGGTGAGTGGCAGGGAACCGCTTCCTGCTGCCGGTTCACCGTGCCGAGGGATCGAAGCGTGACCCTTGGGCTTCCGACAGCAAAACTTCAACCTCAAGAAGATACAGTGAGTGTCGTGCAGGGCATCAGTCACGATGAACTGGAGCAGATACAGGAGTGTTTGGAGAGGGATCAAGGGCGTAAGGAGAAGCGGCCGCACTGAGCACGGGAATCCTAAAATACACAATCGCCGTCGCTGTCTATTGTTTTCATGGGCGGATCTTTTGCATAATTCATCGAATTCCTTCCCATCTTCTCTTATGCGCATGCCACGTTTGTTTTCTCTGCTCTCCCTGTTCTGCGCCGGTCTCGTGCTTGGCGGAGTCGGCATGGGTTTTGCGACCACCATCCGCGGTTCGGCCGTGTTCCGCGATGTTCCCGAAGGAGCCTTCTTCGACGAGGCGGTGGGCGAGATGTATTCCGTTGGTATCATCAAAGGGTACTCAAACGGGCTGTTCGGTCCGAATGATTTCGTCACCCGCGGCCAGGTCGCCGTGATGATGCAGCGGCTGCGCGATGACATTTTGGAATCGGGCGGGGCACAGTCGAGCTCCACGCACTCTTCGAGCTCTTCCTCGAGCAGTACTTCCAGCTCGAGCAGTACTTCCAGCTCCAGTTCGAGCTCCAGCTCCAGTTATAGCCACACGTACAATGGCTTCGGCACATTCCAATTCACCAGTACGACATTCAGCATTCCAGAGACGATTGCGTCCATGTCGATCTTGGTGGATCGCGCGGATGGAACAGACGGGACTGCAACGGTGAAGTATTCCATCAAGGCGGGCACGGCTACCGCAACCAGTGATTTCGTCGAGGTGGCGTCATCCACGCTCTCTTTTGCCGATGGAGTCGACAGCAAGACGATTACGGTTTCTCTCAAGGACGATGCTCTCGCAGAGGGGGCGGAAACAATTCTCTTAGAGCTTTTCGAGCCCACAGGGGGCGCCCAGCTCGGTTCTCCGGTGAAATCGACGCTCACGATTCTCGATAACGAAGCTTCCAACAGCACTTCCTCGTCGAGTTCTTCCACCGCTTCTTCCACATCATCGCAGTCGTCGGGTGCCGGCACGCTTGGGTTCAGCGCAGCGGGGTACGAAGCGCGTGAAAATTCCGCGGCAATAACCATCACGGTGTCGCGTACGGGCGGATCGACCGGGCAGGTGGGCGTGACGTATGCCACGAGTGATAAGACGGCGCGGGCGGGCAGCGAGTACACCACGACGAACGGAACGCTGACCTTCGCGAGCGGCGAGACCAGCAAGACGTTCTCGGTTCCTCTCATCGATGATACTGCCGTAGACGGAAAGAAAACCCTTTCTCTGACGCTCAGTGCTCCGACGGGCGGGGCGGTGTTGGGCACCCCTACGGTGCTTGTCGGCATTGCCGATGATGAAATCGGTACGTACGGGAGCGGGTCTTTCATGTTCTCCAAATCGAGCTTCTCCGTCGTGGAGGATGACGGCCTTGCCGTGCTCACGGTGAATCGCATCGGCGGGACGCAGCACACGGTGAGTGTGACGTATACGACCTCCAACGGCAGCGCATCGCCGGGTCTGGATTACACCCATACGACGGGCACGCTCACGTTCGAGCCGGGCGAGCAGAGCAAGACGTTCACGGTTCCGGTGGTCAGTGACACGGTCAATGACAGTAACGAGTACTTCACGGTCATACTCTCGAGCCCCACTCTGGGTTCCACGCTCGAAAGTCCCAGCTCCGTTCCGGTGTACATCTACGACTAATGACCTTTTGTTCAGAAAGACAGGGGCGGCCTTCGGGCCGCCCTTTTTCGATTCCTCTCCCGTTTTCTCCTCGGGAAGAATATTTGCGACGCAGGGGGTGTGGTACACTCTCGCAGCCCTGTGCCGACGTGGCGGAATTGGTAGACGCGCACGCTTCAGGAGCGTGTGATCGCAAGGTCATGGGAGTTCGATTCTCCCCGTCGGCACCATTGTGATGTGCTGCTGTTTCCGTGCTTTCCACCCTTCCGCCCAAGGTGATTTTTCGGCATACTGGTCCGGATGTTTTCGCAAACCTTTGCGCGCCTCAGGCGCGTCCCGTGGGAGCGATGCAGCCAGGTTTCGCTCCTCATGCTGCTCGCGTTCGTCATCCTCTGGCGGGGCGGGCGGACACTCGAGACGACACTGCTTCTCGGTCTTGTCGCCTGTGCGGTCGTACTGTTTCGTGGACGGCGCAGCGGTGATGCGGATCGTCCGATTGCTCCGGTGGTCTGGTGGCTGACGATGGTGTTCGTTTTGTGGACGGCCGTGAGCTACGTGCTCACGAGCACGATGAACTACGGGTTTGACGAGGTGGCGCAGACGGTCTCCTTGGCACTCCTCTTTTTCTGGATGATCCGTCGTCCGCAGAATGCGAAGGTGCGCATGTCTATCCTGCGGGTGCTCGTGGTCACGGTGCTCCTGGCGTGCCTCATCGGCGTACTCATCTATGCGTCCGGGCCGCTCAATCGTTTTGTCGGGACGTTCCTCGATATGCGTGCGCCGTGGAAGAACGCGTGGCCCAATGCGTGGGCAGAACTCCTGCTGCTTGCGTGGCCTGTAGCGCTGTTGCTTTCCCGTCCGGAGCATGAGCAGGGGGGGAGGGCGCTCGAAACGTTCTGGAAGATTCTCAAACGCACCACTCCTGCGGGCGTGATGGTGGGGTGCCTACTCCTGACTTTCTCGCGTGCGGCATTTCTCGTGTTCCTCGGACAGGGGCTCATCCTCATTCTCTGGGCAGCGAAGCGGCATGTGTCGTGGAAGCGCGCTCTGGCGGTTGCCGTGGGCACGCTCATCATCGGGCTCATGATCTTCGGGCTCAGCAATCACCTGCGTTCCCGTACGCATGCGGTGCAGTCGCTCTCGGAGCGCACGCTCTTCCTCACTCCCGAAGGTGTTGATTCCATCACCGAGCGTCGCGCGTTCTGGAAACAGGCTGTGATCCTTTCGCTCGAGCGACCCTTCTTCGGTTGGGGACCCGGGAGCTTCCGCTTCGCGCAGACGTCCCTCATGGATGATGTTTTTGCGACTTCCGATCATCCGCACAACGTGTATCTGAAAGCGGCGGCGGAGCGCGGGTGGCCGGCGGCTCTCCTTCTGCTTTCCCTGACTTTCGCCGTGCTCCTCCCGTTCCTGAAGGGGCTTCTTCCTGCTTGCCGTTGCCCGCTCAAAGGCTGCCCGCTCCGGTGCGTCTTCTCACATATTCCCCGACGTGAGCTCACCACCGGACAGTTTCTGCTGCTTACATCTCTGCTTGGGGTATTGGTGCATAATCTGGTGGATTTCAATCTGCATTTCATCGCCGTCAGCCTGCCCACGGTGTTGATCGCAGGGATGCTCATGGATGCGAGGTCCGGAAAAGAGAACAAAAAATTTGTTCATACTTCAGAGTTTGTCTTCGCGATCATCCTGCTTGCCGCAGTTCTGCATGAAGGGGCATTTGCCGTGACCTCGACGCTGGCCCGGCGTGTGGACGCACAGGGCAAGGTTGCACGGGCTCTCACCTGGTACCAGTGGTCAGAAGGGGAGTGGTACAGCCGTGATTTACCTCTCAATCTTACACGTCTTCAACTGCGTTCCGGGTCGCCGGAAGTCGCTTTGGATACCATTCGCCGATATACGGAAGGAATCAATCCAATTGATGCGCGCGGATGGATACTGCAAGCGGAGATCGCCGGGACACTGAAAGATACCGCACTGGCCAAACGTTCCTACGAGCAGGCGTATGCACTGGGTCGCTACACAGACCTTCGCATCCTCCACGGGCTTTTACCGCTCCTGTCCCTTGAGAGCACGACGGTGCTTGAAGATCGGAAGGGGGAGTTCACGGAGGTCATGCAGCACTTTTACAACGCGATTCTGCGAAACAGCCACTACGTTGCAATCACGGCCAATGTGGAGGAATTCATGTCCGTTGCCGAGATTATGGCTACCATCTATCCACTCGAAGCACCGCGCTATCAAGTCATGGCTGCCAGTGTGGATCGTCAGGCGAAGACAGAGAGATTAAGACACGCTCAACTTCTACAATAAGTGCTCTGGTGAGTACTGCGTCAGCCTGCTAGAATGCTTTCCCATTTCTCTCTATGAAGCAATCATTCCTCCTCCTTGGTGTTTTGCCCCTGCTTCTCGCAGGATGTGGATCGTCCGTCGATGTCACGGAACCGCTCGGTTCTGAAAGCTTCCGTTACAACATCCCTTCGGGAGGCGTGCAGGATTTACGTTTCGGCAAAGAAGTATTCTTTGCCTACGGGCCGATTGCAGGAAATACCGAAACGCCGGCCAACGGCCTCGGCAAAGTGCATGTTTTTGAGAAAGGAGCGTCGCTCCATACCCTGCAGGTGAATATTGCTCTTCCCAAGGACGACACCTTCTACGAGGGCTGGCTGGTGAATCCCAAAACGAACGAGCGCCTGTCTACAGGCCACTTAAAGAGTCTGTTTGGCGATGTCCGGCATAACCTGGACTATCAGGCGGACCGGGATCTGAGTGGGTTTACCAATATGATCATCACACTGGAAAAAGATGATGGCAACCCTGCCCCCGGAAAGGAGGTGGCGACCGGTATGCTCAAGGAATTGAAGCGTGACTGAGGAAGGATTGGCCTGATTGAGGGTTAAAGAACCCGCCCGACCTAGCGCTTGAAGCGCGGGGAGGCGGTGGTTGGGAACTGCAGAGCAATTATTGAATGTTTATGCCTGCAGGGTTGCGAAGTTCCGTCCGTTCCCGGTGTGGCCGTTAGCCGAGGACCGGGAGACTCATCACCATTGCGAGGGACAGGAAGGTGATGAGCAGCGCGTGCATGAGCACGAGCGGGGCGGAAGCACAGTGAAGATGTTGCTTCACGGGTTTAATCGTAGTGGTTGCCATAAAGGCGCGGCAGTGTACTCAACGCTGACTTGTTGTCTAGATACCTTTGACGCATATTTGTGCTCAGTATTCTGGTACTTGTCAAAAAATCGGCATTTCTTGGCTTCATGAAAGGCTGAACCCACTAATTTTGAGGGGGAGGATGGGGGATCGGAGTTTGTACAAATTTTGTGTTCATACAGGGTCGAATTTCTTCATATTCAAAGAACATATTTGACGATAAATCAATATCACATAAACATTGAGTGCTTAATTCGCATGAAATTGGCTTCAGATTCACAGGTCCGGCTTGCCTGAAAGGACGTGGAACGAATAGCGCGGATTCTGACCCTCATGACACAGCGAAGTGAGCGTTTGAAGCAAAATATCGATATCCTTGGAGTTTCCCTTCTTCGATTCCAGGCCGAGAATGAGGGAGGGATCCCCGTTGGATTGTGCGGCATCGAAGTGCGTGTAGGTGATATTGACCGCCTCCAGCACCCCTCCCAGATCATTGAGCATTTGCCTGAGCGCCTGTGGCCGGTTTGGCAGATGGATTCCCAGGTAGGCCTTGGTCCTGCGGTGCAGCTTCGCATGTTCAAGGACGCTCTGGTTTCTATTCATGTCAAAGTTCGTGCCCGAGAGGATGCAAACCTTTGTTCCTTCGATTTCCCCTTTCACTTGTTCGAGGGCGGCGATGGATAGGGCGCCAGCCGGCTCTGTGATTTTTCCATCAATTTGGTAGAGATCAACCATGGTTACGGCCAAAAGGCCGTTCGAAACGGTCATGAGACGAGCCCGTCCGTCTCTCACAGCCCGGGAAACGACAGAGAAGGGCTTTTCTCCGGGGCGGGCAACGGCCGCTCCATCGACGAAGGTATCGACATTTCCGAGAGTGATGGGATGACCGGCCTTCAGTGATTCTGTCATGCAGGCAGCTCCGGCCGGTTCGACGCCGATGACCTGTGTCCTCGGGTGGGAGTGTTCCAGTGCGAGGATCGTTCCGGCCATCAAACCCCCGCCTCCGACGGGGACGAGTACCGCCCTCAAGTCCTCGCGAAGAGCGTTCACCTGCTCGGCGATCTCCGCACCCACGGTTCCCTGTCCCCGGATGACATCCCAGTCGTCAAAGGGGTGGAGAAAGGCTGCATCTCTTTCCTCGGCGAATGTGTGTGCCTGCTGTGCGGCCTCATCATACTTGTCGCCATGGAGCACGATATCGACGAAACCGTTGCCGTGGCGCTGCGTGGCATCGATTTTCTGCGGCGGTGTGATGGTGGGCATGAAGATCGTGCCACGGGCGTGAAAGTAATTGCATGCGGAGGCCACGCCTTGCGCATGATTTCCCGCGCTGGCACAGACGACTCCGCGCGCACGTTCCTCCTGGGAGAGTGCGAGCATTTTGGCCGCACTGCCGCGTCCTTTGTAGGAACGCACCTTTTGCTGACCTTCATCTTTGATGTAGACGGGGCTGCCTGCAGAGCCGGAAAGACGGGCAGAGAGCACCAGGGGGGTTTCGCTGATGAGCTCGGGGGGAAGCTCTCTGCGCGTCGAGCGTATCTCTTCGGGGGTGGGGGCCTGCATGCCGGCAGGCAGGGATGGGAGGGTGTTCATGCGACGGAAGGGGAAAGAACGAGACGACGCAGGCGCAAAGCGATATGTTCGATAGTCGGAGGCAAACCGGCCGATTCGTTTTCCGCACATTCCTGAACGAATGCTTCGAGCGCAGTGCGCCGCTCAGTCAATAGTTGTATGCAATGATCAGGGGGGAGATCGGCAAGCGCATGGGCCAGTCGCGCCCGGCAGAAGCGCTTGGCATGTGTCAGCTCCATATGCAGCGTGTCAGGCATGTGTGTTCCATCTGCTCCAATGGGTGGATAGACGAGCAGGACGAGGGATTCCAGAGCCGATGATTGTGCATCAATTGTGGACATACAAAAAACCCGCTGGGCGCGGGGAGTAGGGGAATACAAGTCAGCAGCTACTTCCTCACGCCTGGGTGGCGGGGGTAATAATCATGCTGCTGATAATGGCGCGGAGTGCCATGTGACGGGATTCTAGGAGTTTTGATTCCGATGTCAAACCATATGCCCCGTCGCGTAGCGACGGGGCATATCATGTCGGGAATGCAGGATTCCCACAGCTCTTTCGGTTTCAGATGTCCTTGTGGAAGCGGACCAACTCGCGTAGCCGTCGGGCAAGCACATCCGCATTGATCGGCATTTCGAATTGCTCGCGGAAAGTCTCGCCGACATGGCAGCCGGCACTGACGATGGCTGCAAACGTCGGTTGCGGGTCAAGGTTGACCTCGCGTGCGATTTCCTCGATGTATCCTCCATTGAAGATAGAGTCGAAGAGAATGACATCGGGACCAAATGCAATCGCGCCGATGCAGTCGATTGCACAATTCCCACAGAACTCAACCTTGAAACCCTGATCCGTCGGAAGCGCGTTGCGGACGATGTCACGCAATGCCTGGTCGTCGGTGAAGACGAGGACCTTTGCGAGCGCCATGTCCTCAAGGGTGGCAATAGCATTCTTGCGAACAGCGGGCTTGATCCGACCCTCGCCATCCCTGAGAAACCTAAGCAGATACTCGCGCGGGATCCGTCGGTCCTGAGAGCCGGGGATCCGGTATCCCTTGAGCTTGCCGGTGTCGAACCACGCCTTTGCCACCGTACGGGCGGTGACCTTGCACAGTTGTGCAACCCGACCGGTTGTGAAGACCTTCATGGCTATCTCCTCGAAATGAGTGTCGTGGCTCTAGAGACAATCCTGTGTGCGCACACAGAAACCGATGTCCGAAAGAGCTTAGGTCAAAATAAACCGATTTAAGTTCTCGTCAACTATTTGCGAGGATTATTTGGTCGGGGTGAAAGGACTCGAACCTTCGACCTCACGGTCCCGAACCGTGCGCTCTACCAACTGAGCTACACCCCGAATTGATACTGATGGAATGATAGATCATGTCGGGGTAGAGCGCGTCTTATTTATGACGCACCGCAGAGCGGTGCTGGGCAACTGAGCTACACCCCGATTGATACTGGTGGAATAATAGATCATGTCGTGGGGGAGAGCGTGCGTTCTTTCATGACATCCCGCAAGCACTGGACTGGGCAAATGATCTACCCGCCCGAACGTACCGACGTTCGGTACGGGCGGGCACCACGATGCGTGTCATCCTAGCAGAGGGACGCAGGTGGGACAGGGGATTTGTTCCTCTTCCTGAAAGACAGGATCGTAAGGAACTTTCTGGTAGGATAGCTGCTCGTGACCGCCTTCCATCGCACGATCATCGGCATTTTGCTGGCTTCACTCCTTCTCCTCCTGCTTGCTGCGGGTGCCGGGTTATTCTTCTTCTGTTCCGCCGCATGGTGCCCGGATGTCGCGCCCTCGAAGAGAGCGGCTGCCGTGGACTTCGCCTCCTGCCAGCAACTGAAGTTCCCGGTGGAACAGACCTCTCCGCCGCGCTGCATCGCCGGCAACGCAATCTACTATGCGTCCGCTGACAGCAGACTGCGTATCGTGGAACCCCGTTCGGATCAGGCTATTGCATTGCCTTTGGTCGTAGAGGGTGATGTGCGCATTGGGAGTGGAACGACTGCGCGTCTGCTCCTTACGGATAGAGATGAGTTTGCACTGGCGGAGGATCGCATTCCCTTGCCCAAAGCACTTTCCGGCCAGATCGTCCCTTTCAGCGCGTCGGTTTCTTTTCCGCGACCGCTCGGCACCGGAGGGACGCTGACGGTTTCGCTCTTTACGCAGAAGGGGAAGCTCCTGGAGCAGGCAGTAGTCATTCCCGTTCGGTTCCCTCCCATTGCCTCCGTGGAAATCAAAGCCTTTTTCGGGAACACTGAGCGCGATCCCAAAACGATGTACTGCGACGTTTCCTACCCCGTTGCCCGCCGCGTTTCGGTCTCCGAGGATTTGCTTGCCGCATCTCTTCGGGAGCTCATCAGCGGTCCCGGCATTTTGGAACAGCGGCAAGGATTTTTCTCGGTTCTCCCTGATGGACTCATCGTTCGCTCGCTGAAGGATGACGACGGGAACGTGACCGTAACGTTCAACAAAGCACTTGTGGAAGGGGTTGCCGGATCCTGCCGTGTTGCGGCCATCCGCTCTCAGATCGAGCGCACGCTCAGGCAGTTCCCGTTCGTGAAGGAAGTGACGATCGCAGTGGAAGGAATGTCTGATGCAGAGATATTGCAGCCGTAATTTTCCTCTCCCCCTCGCCCCCTCTCCACAAAGAGGGGGAATGTTTGTGTTTGTAGTTGTTTCACCGTTTGATGTGCTCCCCTTCCTTTTGTGGAGGAAGGGGTTGGCCCGCCCGATCCGTACCGAGGATCGGTACGGGCGGGGGGATGGAGGTTTGTACTCCCTAATCCTCCGTCGTGGCATTCGTGCTCCCCGGTTGCCGGATATTCTGGTGCACCTCCTGATACCGACGGCGGGTGCGATAGCGCAGGAGGAGCGTGCCCTGCTCGGCACGACGCGGAAGGGCATTTTCGATGCGCTGCTGCACGCCGGAGCGCAGGCGGGAGAGCACGTTTTCGCGGCGCGCCCTTTCGCGCTCAGAGCGCTGGCTCAAACGCTCACGTTCCTGCGCGAGCTTCTGCTCGATCGTCCACGCATTCTGCTTGCGGTTGACGCACTGGCGAAGCCTGAAGAGCAGCGCGGCTTCCAAATCGCCCTGGCCGTACGGGAGGGTGGCACGACACTCGGTATCCCACTGCTGTTCCTGCACCTGCTCGGATGTGAGCTCCTCCTCTATGTTCGTAGCGAGGGTGCCGAAAGGGAATGTGAGCTGAAGGAGAGAGAGGCCGAGGGCGGCGAGGTATTTCATATGAAAGGAAGGATACCGCGTTGTTGCACCGACCAAAAGTGATACTGTGCCATATGTTCGCTCTCTCACAACATCGAGGAGAAATGGAGATGTTCCGTGGGAATAATCGTGTTGATGATAGGTGGTTTGTGCGTGTACCTCGCAGTAGGGATAGGGCTCGTATGGCTCCAGGACGATGGGTGGTATTACCGCGCCCCGGAGGAACTCTTTTTCATGGGATTGACAATGGTCGCATGGCCGCTTGTTTTCACGCTCGTGGGGCTCGGTTGCCTGGTGGAATGCTTTCTCAGTTGGAGGAGGAGTAGGAGGAGTAGGAGGAGGAAGGTTCCCAGGAGCACAGGCGAGCTGGTCGATGTCCGAAAAGTTCTCGAAGGGTAAACGGTCCTCGAAGAGAGAGTGAACGAAGGCCTTCCACGCGCGTGGAAGGCCTTTTTGAGCGTGCAGTGATCGGCGATCGGCGTGCGAACATGCCGAATACTGACAGCTGTTCGCTGGCCGCTTCTCGCGTATGATTTCTCCGTGAAACTCAGCGATTCCCTCACCGTGGCACTCCTCCGGACCACGCCGGCGTTCATCGATGCGCTGAAGGCCATGAGCATCGAGACCGTGGAACAACTTGCGGGGTACTTGCCCCGGGCGCACGAAGACCTGAGCCAGATCCAGACGATCGGCGATGCGCCCCTGGGCGAGAAGGTGACGGTGCGCGGGACGGTGAGCCGCATCGAACTTGTGCGCACGCGCAAACGGAAAATGCTCGTGAAGGCGCTCTTCATGGATCTGAACGGTGACAGTGCGGAGGTGGTTTGGTTCAACCAGCCGCACGTCAAGCGCATGCTGACCGATGGCGACGAGGTCGTTTTGACCGGAAAGATTGAGGAGGAAGGATACAAGCTCAAGATGATGAGTCCGCAGTTCGAGCGTGCCGGAACGCGTCCGCTCGTGCATGCCGGACGCCTGGTGCCGATCTATCCGCAGCACGACATCATTTCAACGAAATGGCTACGGGAGAAGATGGTCTTCCTTCGGAGCGTCATGCGGAATCTCCCTGAAACGCTTCCGAAAGAAGTTCTGGAGGAGGAGCATCTGCTCTCCCGTGCGATGGCCATCGAGGCGCTCCACTTCCCCGGGAAGCCGGAGGACGTTGCCCGCGCCCGCGAACGGCTGGCGTTTGAAGAGATGTATCGCATCCAGCTTGAGGCGCTGACACAGCGGCAGGAATGGCAGCGGTTCCGGCAGGAGCGGCTGAAGATCCCCATGGATCCGGAAATCATCAAGGCGTTCTTCCAGACGCTCAAGTTCACGCCGACGAAGAGTCAGAAGATCGCGATCTACGAGATCCTGCGGGACATGGAGAAAGACACGGCCATGTCGCGGCTGCTCGAAGGGGATGTGGGTTCGGGCAAGACGCTGGTGGCCGCGGCCGTGATGGCAAACGTGCTCGCGCACGGAGGCCAGTGTGCCCTCATGGTGCCCACGGAGGTGCTCGCGCGTCAGCATGCCGAAACGATCGCGCGCATGCTCGTTGCGCTTCACAACGATCTGGCGGCGCGACGCGCGAAAGGGGAGCGGGTGCCTGTGTTCCGCATGCCGACAGTGTCACTGCTCGTCGGATCGCTCCGCGCGGCGGATGCCGCAGCAATGCGCCGGTCCGTGGCAGAGGGCAAGACGGATATCGTCATCGGGACGCATGCGCTCATTCAGGAGGCGGTGACATTCGCCGATCTCAAGTTTGTCATCGTCGATGAGCAGCACCGCTTCGGCGTGGATCAGCGCGTCCGTTTGCAGGAGAAGGGGAGTCCGCATGTGCTCACGATGACGGCAACGCCGATTCCCCGCACGCTCGCGCTCACCGCGTACGGGCACCATGATCTCTCGGTTCTGCTCGAGAAGCCCGGCAACCGCAAGAAAATCCACACGAAGGTGGTCTCGCCCCGCGACCGCGTCACCGTGGAACGGTTCATCGACCAGCAGATTGGAGAGGGAAGGCAGGTATTTGTGATCTGTCCGCTGATCACTGCTTCAGATCATGAGGAAATGGCCGAGGTAAAGAGTGTGGAGAACGAGGAACGAAGGCTTAAAGAAAGCTTTCCGCGACGACGCATTGCGGTTCTGCACGGCCGGATGCAGCCCAGGGAGAAGCAGCGGATTATGCGATTGTTCAAGGAGCGGCAGGTAGACCTGCTCGTTTCGACGGCGGTCATCGAAGTGGGCATCGACGTGCCGAATGCCTCGATCATGCTCATCGAAGGGGCGGAGCGATTCGGACTCGCGCAGCTGCATCAGTTTCGCGGGCGTGTGGGACGCGGGGAACATCAGAGCAATTGTTTTCTCGCCACCACCACGGTCGAACAGGCACGCTCACCCCGTCTCAAGGCCATGGAGGAGCACGACAGCGGGTTCATCCTTGCCGAGATCGACCTGAAGCTCCGTGGCTTCGGAGAGCTGTTTGGCACGCGCCAGAGTGGGTTTTCCTTCGGCGCCTTCCAGGAGTTCGTGCAGCCGGAATTCATCGTGCGGGCGAGGCGGGCGGCGGAGCGCACTTTGGGCGAAAAGCCATTTGCCGGGAGCGGATTGGCTGCTAGACTCTAGAACAGTCTCTTTCTCTTGTTTCTATGGCTCAAACCCCCATTCCTCCACAGCCCCCCCGACCGGGCGATCCGGTTCCCGCCGGCGGACTTGATCCCACGCAGGTGTTCGGTTCGCCCCCGCCCCCGCCTCCTCAGCAGGGGCAGCAGGCCGGTGGTGCGCAGGACGGCGCAGCGCCTCAGGCGGACCAGGGTCCGCCGCCTCCGCCTCCGGGCACCAAAGCGACGAAGGAGATGGGATTCGATGACGAGGATCTCAAGATTCTCGCAGAGGTGGGCAACTACCGGTTCGGCAGCATCACGTCGGCTCTCACGAACGACAAGATTCCCGTCCCCGCGCATCCCGAGACCAAGTTCGACGACCAGAAGTTTCTGACATTCCTGCGCGGATCGATCTCGCTCACGCGCGACGAGAAGTGGCGCATCATCATGGCGATTCCCAAGCTCTCGCAGTTCCAGATCGATGAGCTCCAGAAGATTCTGGAGGAGGAGAAGCATAAGTTCTCGGAGCTTTCGCCCAAACATCTTCTGCAGCTCCAGAAGCTGGAGCAGAAGCATGCCGAGGACTGGCGCGATCTGCAGGCGATCTCGGTGCAGCAGGCCGCACGCGGTCAGGAACAGGACCAGGCGGCGGAGATCCGCAAGCAGTTGGGACTGTGATGCCTCCCTCCCTTTCTTCGTCGGGTAATTTCTCTTGCCTTGTTGTTTACCGGAACGGATGTGACCTATGAAAGCGATCATTCTCGCAGCCGGCCAGGGGACCCGCTTACGTCCGTTGACTGACGACATCCCGAAGGCGCTCGTTGAGGTGCATGGAAAACCCATTCTTGGATGGCAGATCGACGCGCTTCTCCAGCACCATGTAACGTCTATCGTCTTGTGCACAGGGTACAGAAGCGAGTGCATTGTTGAATACTGCACGAGGCGGTACCCCGACGTAGCATTCTCTTTTGAGAAGAACGAGAAGTTCCAGACGACGAACAATGCCTATTCCCTCTATTGTGCGCGCAAGCATCTCGATGAAGATGTGCTTCTCATGAACGGCGATGTTGTGTTCGATGGGCAGATCATCGGTGGCCTTCTTGCGGAAACAGACGAGAGTCTCTTCGCGGTCGATGTGGGCCGCTCTATCGGCGAATCGATGAAAGTGACACTGGATTTGAGCGGAAGGATCAACGGCATCGCAAAGACCATCGGTTGCGATGCGGCCTATGGCTGCTCTATCGACGTGTACAAATTTCTCAAGTGTGATGCGCAGGTCATCGCTCAGACGCTGACGGAGAAAATGGAACACGATGAGAAGAGGTGGGGCAATCAATGGACAGAGGTTTTTCTGCATGATCTCTGCATGCGCAAAGCCATGCTCGCCCGGCCGCACGATATCGCGGGGTTGCGGTGGTGGGAAGTGGACGATCATGAGGATCTTCGGATTGCCCAGATGATCTTTCATCCCGGTATTGCGGATCTCGGGGAGAAGAAGTGTTATTTTCTGGATGGGGACGGGACGCTGTACACGGGCAATACGCTCATTCCAGGCGCACGGGAATTCTGGGGAGCGCTTACGTCCCTCGGAAGAGAAATCTATGTCGTCTCGAATAACACGTCGAAAACCCCGCCGGATTACGTCCATAAATTTCTGTCATTCGGTCTCCCTATGGACGAGGATCACATTCTTCTGCCCATGGATGCGCTGGTGGCGTTTTTGCAGAAAGAGGGAATTTCGCGTATCTATCCTCTCGCGACGGCACGCGTGACGGAGCGGATGCAGCAGAGGGGATTTGTGGTGGATGCCAGGAGTCCGCAGGCCATCATCACCACGTACGACACTGAGCTCACCTATGAAAAATTGCGTACGGCGGCTGCCCATCTTCACACGGGTGTGCGATACTTCGCGACGCATGCGGATCTTGTGTGCCCCACGGAATTCGGACCGGTTCCTGATATCGGCACGCTCACGACGATGCTCGAAATGACAACCGGCCGGCGTCCGGAGAGGATCTTCGGCAAGCCGTCGCCGGAGATGATCTTGCCCACTCTGGAGAAGAAGCACGTCGCTCCGTCGGAAGCGGTTACGATAGGCGACAGGCTCTCGACAGATATTGGCTTGGGAAAGGCATCGGGCACTCTTTCCATTCTCGTCCTGTCAGGAGAAGCGACCGAAGATGATGTGAGAAATTCCGAGGTGAAGCCTGATATTTTGACGCGTAATGTTGGCTGCCTCGTGCCTTCGTTGATGTGATGAGTCATCTGCGCGCTGTCCTTTGGCGTATCTGGCGCGCCTCAATCTTCTCTACTCTTCTGTTTCCCGTATTCCACATCATTCGTGCATGTTCGTGGCTCGTACCCCGCGATGAAAATATCTGGCTATTTTACGCGTGGGACGGCTTTCGATTCTCCGATAATGCAAAGTACCTTTTTCTCTACGTTCATGCCAACAGGAAAGATGTGAGACCGATCTGGCTCACACGTTCCAGATCCATCCTCCATGCCCTCCGTGCACGGGGGTACAGGACTGAAATGGTACGATCGTTCCGGGGGCTGTATTACACATTGCACGCGAAACTCTTGATACACGATGGTGTCGTGGTTCCACCCGTAAGCTACTGGATTTCGGGTGGACTTTGTTCGGTGGATCTTTGGCATGGGTGTCCCCTCAAACGAATCGGGCTCGAGTGTACGCTCACGTCGTTTGAGCGATGGTTGACAAGCCGAAAGCTGATTCATGCATGGCTTGTGCTTTCACGGCCGTGGACCGTGCGCACGGAAGGATATCTGGTGGCACCCGGCAAGATGTGGAAAGACATTTACTCGGATGCGTTCAAAATTTCCACCGAGCGTCTATGGATCGGTGGGCATCCGCGAAACGAAGCACTCGTGCGTCCGGTGCGTGACAGCGACATCGGTACCGATATGTGGCAGCTTGCCCGCATGCGCGCGAACAAGGCTGCGAACGACAAGACAATCGTGTATATGCCAACATTCCGCAACCGTGTGCACAATCCGCTTCTGAATGCAGATAGGGGGTTTGGTGAGCTCGATCATTTTCTTGGGGACCACCATGCCAGTCTTTTCATCAAATTCCATCACGAAAAAGAAACCGCCGGAGTTCCGTACTCGCACATCCATTTTGTTGCAAGCAGCAGCGATGCGTATCCTCTGCTACGGCATGCGGACGTGCTCATGACGGATTACTCTTCTGTTTTCTTCGACTTTCTGTTGACAGGCCGTCCGATTGTTTTCTTTCCTTTCGATCTGCAGAACTATATCCGCAACGAGCGGGATTTGTACTTCGATTACGATCGCATGACTCCCGGGGAAAAAGCCTACACCCTCGAAGAGCTCATGAAATGTCTGGGGAAAGTTCTTGCAGGCCACGATGCGTATCGTCGAGAGAGGCAGGAGCTCCTGAAAAGGGTCTTCGATCACGAAACGACGAGGGTGTGTGTGGAGATGTGTGAGAAGCTGCGTCGCATCAGCGATGCTCCCACATGCAATATCACATTCAAGACATAACCAAGATGAATCTTCAGGTTCAACTCCGAACCTTATCGGTGCATGAAGGTTTTCACAGCACATTCATCCGATACAGCACGAAACCGGCGACGCCGATGCCCGTGGCAATCAACCCTTTGACGATCCCTCTGCCGGTGGCTTTCCAGATTCCAGTGAGGAGCAGGAAGAGGTAGGCAACCAGCGTGAAGCTCAAGACCAGGGGCGAGAGGAACAATCCCTCCACGAAGGGCATGCGGAAGGGGAGTGGGCGCGTGTGCTGGTAATTGCCCAGCGCGTAGACCAGGCAGTACCACGCCAGCAGCCATCCGGCGTAGAGGCGAAGCGTATCGAGGAGCGGGAAGTACGATGATGGGGATTCGGACTTGGGACTTAGGACTTGGGACTTAGGACTTGGGACTTCGGGGCTTTCCGTAGTGATCTCAGACGATACGGGAGTTTCTTCCGGCATTCCGTTCGTGAAAGCGGGTTGTGTAAACGAGAGGAGCTTTTCCGCCTGCTCCGGCGTAAGGGGCTGCTCACTGACGGTGGATTCGTGAATCTCTTCGGGGATCAGGTGCATCTGCTTCAGGGCATCGTGCGCAGCCTGCAGGCTGAATGACTCGATGGTGCCGGACACGCGCTGGCCGTCGGCCTGGATGGCCGTATAGGTGAACTGCGGCATGGGATCATCCTACCACACAGATCACGTCCCCGGTTGTTCCTCCATGGCCGAGAGGTGCTGGGTCATGTACGTTACGGCGTCCTTGAGGGCGGACGGAGCGGAAATCTCGATGTGGCGATCTTTCGTCCACTCCCGGTAGCCGAGCACCATTGAACCATCAACGCGCACTTCTTGATCCGAGACGCCTTTGGTCGACAGCGCTCCGCCGAGCAGGTTCACCGCAATCGGTCCGTCCGAGAGATTCTCGAGGGACACGGAGCCGACTTCGATGTGCCAGAGGGCATCGGAAGCCGTGCCGAACGACTTGAAGTACCAGTTGCGGTGCACGGGTACGCAGAAACCGATGGTCGGTGGGGCGCAGTACGCCTGCGTCCAGTTGGCTGCGGCAAGATCCTGTTTTGCCATGGAGGTCACCTGAACGGAGAGATCGGGGGCGACGGAAGTCGCACTCGCGGAAGAGGAGGAGCGTGCGGCGGACGAGACAGCGGCGGGCTTCGAGGATGGTGCGCTGGAAGCAATGGGAGCCGACGAGGACACTGTCGTGGAGGAGACGGACGAAGCAACCGACGAGGAGTCGGCGGTGAGGGATGCAGTACTGCTCAAGGAGGATCCCTCGATCAATCTGATCTGTTCGACGCGCATGATCGTACCGCCTTCTTCCACTGTGGGGCGAATGGATCCGGTGACCTCCGCCTGCTCGTCCACATAGCCGTTCAAATCGACGGTGTCGCTGGAGAGCAGGATGAAACGGCCATCTCCCAATTCCAGACGGTGTGTTCCTTCCATGTAAATGCTGATGCCCGCCGGGCGGACAGTTCCGATGAACGAGACATTGTGCGTTTCGACCAAAGGCGATTCCGAAGACGAAGACGAAGAAGAGAGTGTTTCGTCCGTTGGTGTCGAGGGGGGATTTGCTCCGCAGGAGGTGAGTAAGAGACCGGTGACAAGAAACGGGAGAAGGCGAAAACGCATGATGGGAGTGAGGAAAGGGGTTGCATTCTACCTCCATTCGGAAAATCGGGACAACAAAAATCCCCCGGGGATGTTGTCCTTCGGGGGATTCAAGATGACAGAAGACTTACTTCAGCAGACCGTCAATGGCGGTCTTGAAGTTCTCCAGAGGCTGAGCTCCAGAAACCACAGCAACCTTCTTGGTCTTGTTGTTGATGATCAGGTTGCCCGGGGTTCCCTGAATGCCGGCTTTGGTGCCCGACTGCATCATTTCGGCGGTCTTCGTTGCGTACTTGCCGCTATCCACGCACGTCTGGAAAGCTGTTTGATTCAGGCCGATTTCCTTGGCGTACGTTCCCAGCTGGGTGTTGTCGGCTCCCTTTTCGTAAATCATATCCACCATGGCCCAGAACTTGTCGTTGCCTCCCAGCTCCGCAGCGCATTCAGAGGCTTCGGCAGATTTTTGTGCATTCGCGTGGAAGGAGAGCGGATAGTGACGGTAGACCCAATTCACTTTGTCGCCGTAATCCTCAAGAAGCTGTTTGATGGTGGGGTGCACGCGCGCGCAGAAGGGGCATTCCAGATCCGAGTACTCGAGGATCGTGATCGTCGCGTCGGCATTTCCGCGGATGTGATCGGTAGCATCGACTGCCTTGATATCCGCGTACTCCGGCACGGGATCTTCTGCCGGAGCAGTGGGCGTTGGCTGCTGTGCAGTCGGCACAGCGGTCGGAGTCTTACCGACGGGGGCGCCCGTCATTTTGGAGGCGGCGAATCCAACGAGGATTCCAACGAGAACCATCGCGATACCGAACCACATTTTCGTTTCCTGCTGTGGAGTAGACATAAGAATGGGGAAGGGAATTGAGCCCGCCCAGTCTAGAGGAACTTCACAGTTTTTCCAGTGGTCATTAATCTCGAAAGGGGTTTTAAAATAGCAAAAATATGTTGCTATAGCCCCTTTTCTACGAGAGTTGCGGAGAGCTTTCCTGCTGCACTGGCGTGGAGGGTTTCGTACTTCAACGCCAAGGATCTTGGCAGACTGTTGTAGCGCGAAACGATCACCTGCTGTTTCTCGGTTCCGTCAGGGAAAGCGATGCGTTGCACCCAGGCGATTTCGTTGCTCCGAGGTGAGCGCTCGTCTGCTGGAAAATCGGAGAGATCGGAGGAGGAGAAGTACGGCCCGGAGATTTGGGTCTCGCGACCGTCCGGTGTGCCGTAGATCTGCACGACGGCTTCTGTTCCTTCGGTGTACGCCTGGAACAGGAGGAAGTTGCCGGTATCGTTCACGAAGGTGAGATCCTGCTTACCCGGATACACTGTCGCGTCGATCCCCACGCCATACTTTTCATAGTAGGTGACATACATGCTGTGGTTCGCCCGTTTCACCGGCGTGAATCCGGCAGACAACATCGCGCGGAAGGTTGTGGTCGATGCCTGGCAGATGCCGCCGCCGGGAGCCATCTTGAGTTCAGTGGCGTTGAAGATCACCTTGGCATCACGCCAGCCGTTCCCGTTGGTGATGGGACCACCGAGGGTTTCGTTGAACGAGAAGGTTGCGCCCGGAGGGACTACGGTATTATTCACCTGCTGGTTGATGGCTTTGCGTACATTGTAGATCCGGTCAAACGGGGAGCCTTTATAGTCGGATTTTCCCGTGCCGAGAAGTGTGAGATCCCCCAGGGGAACACCGGAGAGATTTTCGATGGGACCTCCCGCGACGTACAGGGGTTCGGTAATTGCCTCGGTTCCCTCTGTGAGAGCGGACGTTAGATCCCGGGAAACAGAAGGCAAGTCGAAGACGATCCCCGAACGCGCGGCCCCCGTACTGGTTACCACTCTCTGCACGTCTCGATCCTGCACGACATCGGTGATGACGGCTTTTCTCGGAGGGACGATGCCGTCGATTGTTTCCTGTTGAAGGTACTGGCTGATGCGTTCCTCATCCACGCGGAAGTGCGCGGCTGCCGGAGATATTTCCGCCTTGAGCCACGTCGGGTAGCGCTGAAGGCTCACGTTCCATGTGCGGTACGAAAGGGTATCCGGCAATTGCAGCGTAACCGTTACGCTGTGCTGCAGGAGCTCGCGTTGTTCGATGAGCGCCTTCTTGAGTGAGGATAGGGAGGGGGATGTTCCCTGATCTCTCACGATGCGTCTGCTCATGCGCTGAGCGACACGGGTCAGGGCAGCTTCGGCGGCAGATTGGGGACCGGCAGCCTCGGCAGCGTATCCACCGAAAGACAGTGTGGGGAAGAGGGAGGTTTGCGGTGACCGTGGAATATCCAAGGATGTCGTGGTGAGGACAGTACTGCTCAAGAACACGATCGCACAGGTTGCGAGCAGTGTACCGATTTGAGTTTTGTGCGAATGCGTCATTGTATTGTGGTTATTGATGTTGGTTTTCTATTATAGAATAATTTGATATATTATGCAATATATTTTATAAAATAACAAATAAGGAAATGCCTTCTCGATCGCACCGTGTGCCTAATACATGGTTGAATGACGCCGTATACGCAACTTCATGATTTCAAACCAAAGGATGCTCAGCAATCCTGCGGCGACACAGACGAGAACATCGATCGGCGAAAGGGCGGAGAAGCGAAAGAACGAGCGCAGGAAGGGGACCGAGAGCAACGCGATCAGGATGGCAAGGGCACTCCCCGTAACCCACCACGTCGCGGGATTCGACGTGCGCAGGCAGGCGAGAATGGAACGTGTGTGTGAACGCATCGAGAGGATGAGGCCGAGATTCGCGAGGATCAAGGTGGCGAAGGTCAGTGTGCGTGCATGGAGCTCGGTCTCGCCGCTGAAGTAGTAGTTTCCGCCGAAGACAGCCAGCACAATCGCAAGGATGGCGGTGCCTTGGAGCGAACTGACGATGAGGAGACGCTTGTTGAGAATGGGAACAGAGGGGTCGCGCGGGGGACGTTTCATGATGTCTTCCTCCTCGGGCTCCATCTCGAAGACGATGGAGCAGGCGGGATCGATGATGAGTTCTAAGAACATGATGAGAACGGGCGTGAGGACGAGCGGCCAGCCCAGAATCACCGGGATCAGGGAGAGGCCGGCAATCGGAACGTGAATGGCGATGATGTACGACATCGCATGTTTCAGATTATCGAAAATTCTGCGTCCCATGCGCACTGCCTGAACGATTGAGGAGAAATCTTCATCCACGAGAACGAGCGCAGAGGCTTCGCGGGCGACGTCGGTGCCGCGACCGCCCATGGCGATGCCGATATGAGAGGCCTTGAGGGCGGGGGCATCGTTCACGCCATCCCCCGTCATGGCGACAATCTCTCCGAGATCCTTGAGGGCAGTCACGAGGCGAAGTTTCTGTTCGGGGATCACGCGGGCGAACACCGTGGCGGTCCGAATGCGTTGACGCAGTTCCCCATCATCCATGGTAGTGAGTTCTGAACCCGTGATCATTTCCCCTTCCTTGTAGAGGCCGATCTGGCGAGCGATGGACGCGGCGGTCGTCGGGTAATCCCCGGTGATCATGATGACCCGAATACCGGCCTGCTGGCATTCCTGGATCGCGGGAGGAACCGTCGGCCGGACCGGATCGGCGAGTCCCATGAGGCCGAGATAGGTGAAATCGAAGTCGTGTTGCTTCCCTGGAAGAGAAGGGTCGGTGAATTGGGCCTTGGCGACGGCCAGCACGCGCAGGCCGTTCTCCGCCATCCCTTCGACTTGATCGCGGACACGCTCGGCTTCCTCAGGAGAGAGGTGACAGAGGTCAATGATGGCTTCCGGAGCGCCTTTCGCAGCGATGACAACATCCTTCCCGTCTGGTGATTTCCACACTTCCGTCATAGCCAGGAGTTGCGAAGACAGCGAATATTCGCGCACGAGCGTCCAGTCTATGTGGAGGTGCGGGGTATCGCGGAGGAATTCCTCTCCCACGTGCTTGAACGCTTTTTCCATGGGATCAAACGGGTCTCGCTGGCTTGCGAGGATGCTGAATTCCACGATTTCGTGGAAGTCCTCCGGCAATTCGACTTGTGCGAGGGGATGATCGAGGAGTTTTCCGCTGGAAGCGACGATGCAGTCCACAGTCATTTTATTGAGTGTGAGCGTTCCGGTTTTATCCACGCAGAGCACGCTTGTTGCGCCGAGCATTTCGATGGAGGGAACGCGCCGGGTCAGGACGCCGCGTTTCGCGATCCTCCATGCGCCGAGGGCGAGGAAGATCGTGAGCACAACAGGGAATTCTTCGGGGAGAATGGCCATGGCCAGGCTCAATCCCGCAAGGAGGCCATGGATCCAGTGTCCGCGTGTGAGTCCGTAGATCACCACGATGGCAGAGCAGAGTAAAAGGCCGATGGTCGAGATCCTCCGTACGATGGTTTCCATCTCCTTCTGGAGCAGAGTTTCCTCGGTCTTGAGGGTCTGGAGCGCTTTGCCGATTTTTCCGATTTCCGTCCGGATGCCTGTGGACATCACGATGCAGAGGGCTTTGCCCGAAGTGACGAGTGAACCGGAGTACACGAAAGGACGGTCATCTCCTCCGGGTGCTTCCGCGCGAATTTTTCCATCCCATTCCGATTTCCGCACCGGCGCGGATTCCCCCGTGAGGAGCGATTCATCAATGGAAAGATTCGTGCCCGAAAGGACGAAGCCGTCTGCGGGAACGCGGTCGCCTTCGGCAATGAGAAAGAGATCATCGCGCACCACTTCGCGTCCGGGAATGCGGATTTGCTGCTTTTCCCGGATCACGAGTGCGCGCGGGCTCGTGAGATCGCGCAGAGCTTCGAGGGCGCGCTCGGTTTTCCGTTCCTGATAGATCGTGATGCCGATGACCATGAAGACAAATCCGAGGAGCATGAGCGCCTCCCCGCGATCTCCGAGGAGCAGGTAGATGACACCGCAGGCCACGAGGAGCAGAAACATGGGCTCGCGCATCACATTCCATGCAATGGCAAAGAGACTCCGTTTCTTTGCAGAGGGCAGTTCGTTGAATCCTTCTTGGGTGAAGCGCTCCTGTACTTCTGCGGCATTCAGACCCACCAGCGCATACTGGTCGATGGAGGCGAACGGCACGCCGGCCAGCGAGGGAACGTGCGTGGACATAAGCTACGCGAGGCACACTTCGCGCAGCGAAGTGTGGTGGAGCTGAGGGGATTCAAACCCCTGACCTCCGCAATGCGAATGCGGCGCTCTATCAGCTGAGCTACAGCCCCGTACCAGACGCTCGCAAGCTCGCGTCGGTACGGGGCAAGCCCCGTCGCGTGTGCGTAGCGTTATGGCCTGAAAAGTATAGAGGCGCGTCGGTGCGGGGCAAGCCCCAAAGAGCCATTCTCTCTTTTGCTCCTGTCTGCGAAACTGCTATGCTCTTTTTGGTTCATTGATTCTTTTGAATCTTTGCGAGTGCTCGTGGCCTGCCACGTCACTCGCGAGTGACGTGGCCCGGTAGCTCAGTTGGTAGAGCACTCGCCTGAAGAGCGAGGTGTCACCAGTTCGATCCTGGTCTGGGCCACCACTTTCATGAGAGAAAAACCGTAGGTTTGTCTCTCATGAACTCTCTTTTCCCTCAATGGTGTGGCTCCAGGCGGGCAGAGCCCGCCTTCGCCACGGATTATTGTTTCGCGAGCAGTGCAACTTGATCAGGCAGATAATCAATTCCACCAAACTCTTTAATCACAATTGATGAGATCTTCTGTTTCGTCTCCGGTTTTACATGCGTGATGGTCATCTCATTTACACCGCCGATACTCTCGCAATCATCTTCAATGAGGACATCGGGGGTCACTCGTTCAACGACATCTTTATACTCCTCGCCATCCTTCCGGGAGAGTAATGGACCATCCGGAAATCTGTGAGTTTTGAGAACATTGCTTACAGCATGGATTTCTTCCGGTTTCCGTCTCGAAGTCAAATAGACGATCTTCGCTCCTTGACTCTTCCACTTGGACAATTTTTCCGCTGCTCTGCCAATGGGTAAGTAGGAAGCAAACTCATGGATCGATGGCTCCATGTCATTCGCCTGCAGGATGATCTCCTTGCGTGTATGCCCAACAGCATTTTTGTGCATCAGTATCGTTCCTTCCGTGAACACGATGATTCTCATGCTGCCACGGTACAGCGAGTAGCGGCGCTTCGCGATAAAATAATCGCGAAGGCAAGCTTTGCTTGCCTGGAGCGCAACCGCTGAAGGGAAGGGTGGGCTTGCGGGAGGGACACCGTAGGTGGCCATCCCGCGCTAAAATCCCAGCGTCGAGAGCGGGAAGAAGATGGAGTTCCAATCGAAAATATTCCGTACGACGTAGAGGGGGCTCTCGAGAGATTTGGGGAACATAAAGAACAGCGGGTTAGACGGCAGCTTCACCGTGCAATCGCCATTGCAGTATCCGTGGGCATTCCATGCCCATTGTGTCGAGGAAACAGGGAGGTACTGTGTTCCGTTGATGTCATATTCAATATTGTCACACTCTTCCGCAAGCATGGTCCCGGAAACAGGATCGGAGAAGTTGTCATCCACTTTACCGTCTCCGCAGGCGGGGAAGGTGCAATTCTTACGGCAACGGTTCGGAAGGGAATCGCTGTTATTCCCTCCCCAATCGCATTCTTCACCATTCGATGATTCAAGGACATTATTGCCGCATAAGGCGGCAGAAGAGCTCTGGGCGGAACTTCTGCTGGACGCGGGAATTCCGGTGCAGGTGCCGAAGGCACGCTGAGTTTCACATGCTCGTTGATTGTTTTCTGCAGTGGAAAAAAGTCGCACATCCGATTCAAGCGGGCTGGCCACGCACGCCTCGCCTGTGCGCAGGAGCACACATCGTGCCGTTCGCCCGTTCGAAAGACAGCAGTAATTGTTGTTCGTCTGAACGATAGGATCATCGCTCTGTTGTTCCCAGCGACAACTGACGCACCGATAGTAACGGCCGCCCTCATACTTCGTGCCCCCGTCACATTCCTCCCCCGTATCGGTGCTTCCATTGCCGCAGACTGCAGTCTGCGCGAGGACTTTGGGGACAGCAGGACTGCGGGCGTGCAACGACCATGCAAGCGCACAGGCCACGAGCACAACAGCCGCCATAAGCGAGAGATCAACGAGAAAGTGTTGACGAATCATACGTGGAGAAATTTCCTCCATCGTACAACAGAGGAATACAATCAAATTTGAGAACGTCTTGAAAAAAACACAGAGGATTGCAATTTCTACAGATGTAGGTCAATCCGTATCTGGCCGATGAAGGCGTGTATTCCTTTTTTTCTGGCGCGTTCAACGGTGGAAAGCAGTCCGATTTTCCGCAGCACGTCGCGAAAACGCCGCACTCCTCCCTGACTTTCAAAGTTCGTCATCTGCGTGAATTGCTCCAGCCGCTTTCCGGAGATGACAAGTTTTCCTTTCTTCTCTTCCACAGAGAAGTTCCGCATGCCCTCCTCGGCAGTTTGCGGGTGCAGGGTGGGGATGACTGCCTTCAGTGAAGGCTTCGCTTGTAGCTTCGTACTGCGTTCCTTGAGGATAAGAGGGAGCAGACTGTTCATGAGGGCATCGGTTCCCTGTTTCGTCGCGGCTGAAATACTCGCGGCGACGGTGATCCGGGCCCGCTTGAGGGCAGAGAGCAGGGGAGAGAGTGATTCGAGAGTCAGGTCCGTCTTGTTCAGGACAACGAGTTCCTTCTTCTTGGCAAGACGCGGCGAGAAGGCCGAAAGTTCCCGGCGGATGGAGCGGTAATCGGCGATGAGCGACTTGGGATCGATTGTTCCATCGGGCCGGAGCGCGCGTGAGAGGTCCAGAAGGTGGATCAGGATCCCACAGCGTTCGATGTGTCGCAGAAACTGATCGCCGAGACCCTTGCCTTCGCTCGCTCCCTCAATCAAACCCGGCACGTCGCAGAGCACGAACTGGCGTCCCTTCACGGTGACGACGCCGAGATTGGGGACGAGGGTGGTGAAGGGATAGGGGGCGATCTTGGGCCGGGCGGAGCTCACCATCGAGATCAGGGTGGACTTGCCCACGCTGGGGTACCCGATGATCCCGGCATCCGCAACCAGCTTCAGATCCAGTTTCACCTCCCGCTTCTCCCCCGGCTCGCCCTTCTCGGCGAAGTCGGGTTTGCGGCGCACGGAGCTCTTGAAGTGCGCGTTGCCAAAGCCGCCCCGTCCTCCCGCTGCGACTGCGATGCGATCGCCGGGAGCCTGCAGATCCGCCAGGACTTCTTTCGCTGTGGCATCGGTAACGATCGTTCCGGTTGGAACGAAGAGGACGAGATCCGCCCCGTCATGGCCGTGGCATTTCCTCCCGCGTCCCGGACCGCCCGGTTCGGCACTGAAGCGCTTCTTCGCGGCAAAGTCGCTCAGGGTATCGGTGTTCGCATTCGCCTCGATGATCACGTCGCCCCCGTAGCCGCCGTCTCCTCCTTCCGGCCCGCCCATGGGAATGTACTTTTCGTGCCTCCACGAAACGCAGCCGTTTCCACCGTTTCCACCGGTGACATCAATGGTGGCTTCGTCCAAGAACATGAGAGGATATTGACAGAAAATAGAGCGGAGCGTAAGCCATGAATATGGCTTCTCTCACACCTGATCAGTCAGGACTCTTCGATACACTCGTCGAGGCTCTGCACACCGCTGACGACTACCCAACACCGGATTTGGCATTGGCAGTGCACTTCGGTGAAGAGCAGGCTCCGTCTGCTAATCCGACGATTAATAGACTCGGTGAACGTGTGCGGCACAGTGTTTTGTTGTTGCATAGCGAGAATCCTGAAGGATTCAGGCAGGCAGTGGAAGCAGCGGGCGAAGCCGTTGTTTTCAGAGTGAATGCCATTCTTGGGCAGTGCGGGAAGAAAAGCGGAGAAGTGGTCAGCGATCACGCTTGACCGAGGGGATTTGGCACTCTAAACTTGCGAGTGCTAATTTCGTTATCTTCCCCTTATCTTATGTCCAAGATCATCGGAATCGACCTCGGCACCACCAATTCCTGCGTCGCAGTCGTCGAAGGCGGTGAACCCGTCGTCATCGCGAATGCCGAGGGCAACCGCACCACGCCCTCCGTCGTCACGTACAAGGATGACGGCGAAATTCTGGTGGGCGTCACCGCAAAGCGCCAGTCTGTGACGAATCCAAAGAACACGGTCTATTCTGCCAAACGCTTTGTGGGACGCCGGTACGAGGAAGTGCAGGCGGAAGCGAAGCGCATGTCCTTTTTGGTGATCTCAGGCAAGGAGGGACGCGCGATGATCGAGATCAACGGCAAGAAACTCCTGCCGCAGGAAGTGAGCGCACAGGTTCTCGGCAAGCTCAAGCGCGATGCCGAAGCGTACCTCGGAACGAAAGTGGAGAAAGCGGTGATCACCGTGCCGGCCTACTTCGACGACTCGCAGCGTCAGGCCACCAAGGAGGCGGGCGAAATCGCGGGGTTGGAGGTGGTACGCATCATCAACGAGCCGACAGCCGCCGCGCTTGCCTACGGGCTCGACAAAGGACACGAGCACACGATCATCGTCTACGACCTCGGAGGCGGTACCTTCGACGTTTCGGTGCTCTCGCTCGGGGATGGTGTTTTCGAGGTTGTTTCCACCAACGGCGACACGCACCTCGGCGGTGATGACTTCGACCAGGTGGTCGTGGAGTGGATGCTGGGCGAATTCAAGAAGGAGCAGGGAATCGACCTCAGCAAGGACCCCATCGCGATCCAGCGCGTTCGCGAGGCGGCGGAGAAAGCCAAAATCGAACTCTCGTCCGCAACCCAGACCGAGATCAGCCTGCCCTTCATCACGGCGGACAGCTCCGGGCCCAAACATCTGTCGCTCAAGCTCTCGCGCGCCAAGCTGGAGTCGCTCGTTTCGGACTTGATCGAGAAGACTGTCGCGCCCTGCGAGGCCGCGCTCTCTGATGCCAAACTCAAGAAATCCGAGATTCACGAAGTGGTGCTCGTCGGCGGCATGACGCGCATGCCTGCCGTGCAGGCGAAGGTGAAGGAGCTCTTCGGACGCGAGCCGCACATGGGAGTCAATCCGGATGAAGTCGTGGCGATCGGCGCCGCGGTGCAGGGCGGGGTACTCGGTGGGGACATCCACAAGGATATCGTGCTCGTGGACGTGACGCCGCTCTCGCTCGGCATCGAGACGCTGGGTGGGGTCGCGACCAAACTGATTGAGCGCAATACCAAGATCCCGACGAAGAAGAGCCAGATTTTCTCGACCGCTGCGGACCATCAGCCGTCGGTGGAAGTCCATGTGGTTCAGGGCGAACGCGAACTTGCTGCGGACAACAAGTCCCTTGGACGCTTCATTCTGGACGGCATTCCGCCGGCGCCGCGTGGTGTGCCGCAGATCGAGGTCACCTTCGACATCGACACGAACGGCATCATGCACGTGACGGCAAAGGATCTGGGCACGAGCAAGGAGCAACACATCCAGATCAAGGGGTCCACGGGACTCAATAAGGACGAGGTGGAACAGATGAGGAAGGATGCCGAGTTACACGCCGAGGATGACAAAAAGAAGCGCGAACTCATCGACCAGCGCAATCAGGCGGATGCGCTCGTGTTCAATCTGGAGAAGCAGATGCGCGAGCATGACGCCAAGATCCCCGATGATCTCAAGAAGAAGGTGAATACGCGCATCAGCGAAGTGAAGGATGTTCTGAAGAAGGAGAATGCCACCGTTGACGAAATCAAGAAGGCGGCCGACGCGCTCAGTACCGAAGCAATGGAGATTGGCAAGTTGGTCTACGAAGCTGCGCAGAAGAAGGGTAAGGAAGGTGGGGAAGGTAAAGAAGGTAAGGAAGGGAAGAAGGGGAAAGTGGTTGATGCCGAAGTAGTTGATGAGAAGGGCGAGAAGAAGTAGCCCCTCACCCCGGCCCTCTCCCCCCGTTGGTGGGAGAGGGAGGCTCCATTGCACGGCAAGGTGGTTGGTACAGATCATGCCGCATCGATGAACCGTACTATTTCTACAAGAACATTTTCCGCGGAGAGCAGGATTTGGGCGTTCGTGAACCGTAGAACGGTGTATCCGTCGTGCTCTATTTTGCGTTGACGCCATTGGTCGAGCCCTCTCTGCGTGTCGTGAATACTCCCATCCACTTCCACGATGAGCCGGTATTCCGGACAGTAGAAGTCTACGATAAACGGACCGATGGATGCTTGCCTGCGGAATTTACATCCGTGGAATCTCCTGTTCCTCAGAATGTTCCAGAGTGATCGCTCTGCAGGTGTCTGCGTCTGACGCAGTGAACGTGCCCTCCGCACAGTGATCGGGATCCTTTTTGAAAGCTCACGTATCGCATCCATGTCCACACCATGCACCCCCCTTTCCCTTCTAGGGAGAGGGCTGGGTGAGGGTTTTGAATGGGAGATATCCATTTCCGCTTCACACAGCGAACGGTGGCGTTCCATCCCTGCCTGGAACTGCCTCTTTAAAGAGGGTGGATATTTAGAGACCCACAGATGATTGTTCTTTGCCAAGCAGGAACGTTTCGGATGTCCCCCCGCAGTACTTTTCCACCAGCGCCTGCAATGCCGCAAGGATTTCCTGCAGCGGATCGGCGGGATCAAGGCTCTCGACCACGAGTACGGCATTCTTCGTTTCCGGAGTCAGTTTGGTCCGATCCGCCTCCCGCCAGTTCATCCTGCGGCAGAGCACTCCCTCTGAATCCTTGTACACGACTTCTCCAACTTCGGGAGGCTCATTCTCCGTTTCACCGAGCGCAATGAACAGCTCTGATCCTGTCGCCCGGTCCAGAATGATGTCCCCGGTGCACCGGTCCAGATCCTCCCCACCGACGGGCAGCAGGTATCGGAGCGACAGGACGTTGTAGAGGTCCACGAAGGTGTTGATCGAGGGGAGCGTGCCGCCTTTGAGCACCCGCTTCGCCAGCGCGAAGTGTGACGGGTAGTAGCGCTTGGGATTGTTGCCGAAGGCGCGGTGTGCCTCGAAGAACTGCACGATGTGTGGGGCGTCTTTGAAAGTCTCATCCGTGTATCGGGAGCGAAGGCCGTTTTCTGCTTCGCGCAGGAGTGCTGCGACTTCAGGATGAGCATCCACATTCGACGCGCCCCGCACGACGAGGGCGCCGACGCGAAGTTGCGGCAGAAGCTCGAGAACGGAGGGGGCGAGTGAGAGCTTCATCGGATCAGAGTCTCTTCCCGACGAACTCCGCGAGCTCGACTAAGCGGCAACTGTAGCCCCACTCGTTGTCGTACCACGCCAAGACCTTGGCGAGGGTACCTGTGGTGAGCGAAGCCGAACCATCGTCGATGACTTGCGTCGAGGGCGCATCCACGATGCTCGAGCGGCTGTCCTTCTTAAAATCCATGCTCACGAGCGCTCTCTTCTCGACGCCCAGAATGCCCTTCATCGGCCCGGCGGCGGCCTTTTCGAAGGCAGCGTTGATCTCTTCCGCCGTGGTCTTCTTCTTCAATGTCACGGTCAGGTCCGTGATGCTCACGGTGGGCGTGGGGACGCGAACCGAAATACCGCTCATTTTCCCTTTCAGATTGGGCAGGACGAGCCCGATGGCCTTGGCCGCTCCCGTGGACGTGGGGATCATGTTGAGGGCGGCTGCCCGCGCGCGCCTGAGATCCTTGTGTGCGACATCCAGAATCACCTGATCGTTCGTGTAGCTGTGGATCGTCGTCATGAGGCCAAACGCGATGCCGAAGGATTCGTCGAGCACTTTGGCCACGGGCGCGAGCGAATTCGTCGTGCAGGAGGCGTTCGAAAGAATGCTCATTTTCTTTGGGTCGTACGTCCCTTCGTTCACGCCCAGCACGAACGTCCCGTCGATTTCGTCCTTGCCCGGAGCGGACAGGATCACTTTCTTCGCGCCGGCCTTGAGGTGAAGTGCGGCATCTTCCCGCTTGCAGAACTTGCCCGTGCACTCCAGCACGATATCCACCTTGAGTTCCTTGTGCGGCAGGGTCGCGGGATCTTTGGTCTGCGTCACGGTGATCTTCTTGCCTTTCACTGTCAGTGTTCCGTCTTTGAATGTTGCCCCGCAGTCGTAGTGTCCGTAGTTGCTGTCGAACTCGAGCAGGTGTGCGAGGGTCGCCCCATCGCCGGGATCATTGATGAGCACGACATTCATGTCGGGATGGTTTTCAAGGATCAGGTGGAGCGCCTGACGCCCGATGCGTCCGAACCCGTTGATGGCGATGTTCATAGAAGATGAGGAAGGTTGGTCGTACTGTAGCAAATGCAGTGGGAGGAGGGAACGGTAGCTGGTAGCTGGGAAACAGATACCGAGCTACTAACTACCAACTTCGAGCTACCTCAATCGTTCATATGTGTTCTGCATCAGAAGAGTGTCCTGCTCCAGGAGCGGAGACTCGCACACCAGAACCCCCTCAATCTTCCGCTTCTTGAGGACGCTCAGAAACTCCTTCCACCGGGCGTCGCTCTTCTGAAGCGGCAGGTGCATCCGCTCGCCTTTGGCCGTGTAGGCGATGCCCGAAAAGTGCATGTGCACATGCTTCAAGGCGCTCTTCCCCAGATACTTCTGATAGAGGTCGAACATATCATCCCACTCTTCCGCCGAATTGATTTTTCCGTTCTCCCGCGCATGCATGTGCGCCGGGTCCACGCAGGGGTAGTTCCCAAACTCTTTGCTGATGGCAAGGGCTTCTTCCAGCGTGCCGAACTGGGTCGGTTTGCCCATGGTCTCGTAGGCCAGATTCACATGGGGAAAGAGCGCTTGCTTGTGCCGCATGATGTCCTCCGTCGCCCTGCGGACATTCTCGAATACCTTTTCGGGCGGCTGGCCCAGATTGAATGCGGCGTGCACGCACACCGATCGTGCCCCGCAGAGTTCCGCCATGGAGAGGGCGTCGAGCACTCTTCGTTTGCTCGCGGCGAGCTTGGCGCGGTCCGGGGAGTTTAAGTTCACGAAGTAGGGTGCATGGACGGTGAGCGTGATCTTGAGTGTCTCTGCGGTCTCGCGGATCTCGGCCATTCGTTCGGGATTCCGTGGAACGTTTTGCACCCATTCGATTTCCATGGCGGTGATCCCAAGTTTCTTCGCCTGCAGCAAGCCCCCTACGGTTCCGCCTGGTGAGAGAGTGGAGTGCGGTGAGCCGGCGACAGCAAACAGAAGATGGGAATTCATATATCTTGCCTGCCGATCATTCTACGAGTCGCCCTGAGCGAAGTCGAAGGGCGACGGCGAAACGCAACATAGCAGTACGTAGTAAGCAGTGAGCAGTATGCTGCTCGAGGGTGCAAATTCAAGTGGCTTACTGCATACTGCTTACTGCGTAATACTCTTCTTATGTCCCTCTCCAAAGACATCATCACCGACACTCTGGCGACAAAGCAGGGCGAAGTTGCGTACCAGATTGTTGAAAAGCTCACCGATGCCGGCTTCGACACATGGTGGGTGGGCGGTGGAGTGCGCGATATGGCTTTGGGCGGATTTCCGATTGATATCGATATCGCCACCGAGGCATTGCCTGATCAGGTACGCGCGCTCTTTCCCAATACCGTCGGTTCCACCGGCGAACAGTTCGGGAGCGTGATCGTGCGTATCAGGGGGCTCAACATGGAGGTGACGACCTTCCGCGAAGATGACGAAATTTCCGACGGGCGTCATCCGGAGTCGGTGGTCTTCGGCAAGCGCGAACAGGATGCGAAGCGGCGCGACATCACGATCAACGCGCTCTACTGGAATCCGATTTCGCGCGAGCTCTACGATCCCTTCGACGGCGAGGCGGACCTCAAAGAGCGTCTCATCCGTTTCATCGGCGATCCCGCCGTGCGCATCCGTCACGACGCGCTTCGACTGTTGCGCGCGGTCCGTTTCCGGGCGCTCATCAATGGTCAGTACCACCCCGACACCTATCGCGCGCTCACGGAACTGGCACAGCTGGTCGAATCGCTCTCGGGGAGCCGCTGTCTCAAGGAACTGGAGAAAATGCTCATCGGTTCCCATCCCGACCGGGCGTGCGAGGACCTGTGGGAGACGCGGATCTTGAGTTACCTGATGCCGGAGCTCTATGCCTGCAAGGGGATCGCGCAACCCAAGGATTACCACCATGAAGGTGACGTTTGGGATCACACCATGATGGCGCTCAAGGCATTCCTGCCGGAGCATGGGTCGGACGTGCGCTTTGCGGCGCTTCTCCATGACATCGGCAAGGCTGTGACATTCAAGACGAAGGAGCGGATTCGTTTCGACGAGCACGCGCCGGTTTCGGCGGATCTGGCGGATGCCGTGCTCCACCGGCTGCAGGCGACGGGGAATCGCATCCGCAAGGTTCACTGGCTGATCGCGCATCACATGATGATGGGCTTCTTTGCCGACATGAATGCGGAACGCAAGTCGCATTGGTACTTCCACCCGTGGTTCCGCGAGCTCCTCGATCTCTTCTGGCTCGATATTGCCGGCACCGATCCGCAGGATTATTCCCTCTACGGATCGATCTTGCAGGACTACAACCGTTTTCTCAATGAGCATCCGCGTCCTCCCAAGCAGCTGCTTTCGGGTGAGGAGATCATGGAAATTCTCGGTCTTGCTCCCGGTGAGAAGGTCGGTCAAATCATTGAAGCTCTGCATGAAGCGCAGATTCGCGGTGAGGTCACGAGAAAATCGGAAGCGAAGGATTTTTTGAAGGAGTGGAAGAACGAATGATATTTTCGGGAAACAGAGTTTGACAGGGTCTTGATCGGGATTATTGTTGTTATCCATTTTCTTTTCTTATGTATGGGTATTGACGGACAGATCAGAGACGCTGATTGCAAAGGAGACAATTACCCTCCGGATGGAACGTACCGACTGCTTTCGACATCCCTCACGAGCGTGATCTTGGAGGATGAAAACCAGGACCAAATCCATGTGAATGTCCCTCGGGCAACTGCGGCGGTTTTGTTCGGTGCGTTGAGTCTAAAACCGAGGGATGGAGTTGATTACGTATTGGTCGAAGTTCGAGGGAATACCATGAACGTTACTTCGTCGAGCACACCTCCTCTCACAGATCAGCAAGTTCAAGACTGGATGAGAAATGCCACTCCGAATTTGAAATCCACACCGGCGCAGTCTTTAATCCCTCGAGAGGAACAGTGATGAACACAAATGAGTGGAGCCGAATGGTGGGCCAGAAGCGGTGGCTCTAGAACCACTATACCAAGTTTTCGCTTTCAATGAGAAAGCCGTGGAAGCGGCTCATTTCTTCGTGGCATTTTGCAAAATCACTTTCTGCAAGGAGGAGGTTGACCCCTCAGAAATAGTAATTGGGGCAGCAGTGGAGGCTTCTCTCTCGTCTACCATCAGGCCATTAGAACTACTGGAACTAAAGGAGGAAACAGTGACGGGATTCAATCTAAGTCCACCTTGGTCGAGGACGAGTCCTGCTCCCGTGACGGCGAGGCCAAGGGCGAACAGAACAAAATACATGTAGCCAATTCCAAGTCTTGTCTTCTTAGCGATGCGTGGCCCCCGTTCGCTCCGCCAATCCATGTAATTTATTGCTGCATCCATCATCGCATTGAATTTTGTCTGTAGGCCTTGGGGCGTGGCCGAGGGATCATCAATGTACCTTCCTATGGCATCGTATGCCTCTGCATAAGGCTTGTCGGCTTCTCGAAGCTCTTTCAACGCGTCATCACAATTTTTGATGTTCGAGTTTCGCTGGCAACAATCGGCAACGTAGCCAAACAGGAATGCATTGAAAAGTAGGATAGCCAATCCGCTGATTACAAAGATGTTCTGCAAAGAAATAGGACTGAAACCCAGGACAGCACCGACAATTGCGAACGCGAGAAAATTGAGTTTGCTCCGTTCCTCTTGGCTCAGGTGAATCTGTTCTTCTCTCGTCTGTGAAATTGCCACGACTTCCTTGCGCAATATCTCCACGGCATCTGACCTTTTCTCTTTTGCCTGTCGGATAAGGTTATCCAGTGTCGTTACGAGTGGCATGATGAGAATCGTGGTATGAGATGCTTGAATAACTCTCAACGTATAGAATAGCCATCATGACGAAGGATAACGACTATTTTCTGATGACTGGCAAAGTACCAGAGGACTATCGCTTCAAGCCTGTGATGGGCAACGTGTTGAGCGACAATGCCGTGCAAGTCTCTGGTATGACCTTCAAATACCGAGATATCGGACGGCAGGGACAAAAGCTCGTAGATATGGTAGAAATATACAAAGAAATTGCAGCTCGCAAATCGAATTCGACAACTCTGAACAACAAGAACAAGAAAAAAATGATATGACCCCATTCGTCTATTGGCGCATGTGTCTATGGGGATGGTGCATATTTATTGTAAATAATAATATTTGTCTAAGAGCATCCCATATGCACACAAACTTGCCCATTTTTGAGGTCGGAAACTGATAGCGATGAAACAGGCACAGATGCTGTCAAGAATTTGCCCTCCGTTGTTCTTCAAAAATCGCATGCTGATGCTGTGAGTGTAGTTGTTCAGTATTGTCGAAAAACACGCTAAACTTCGCAAGCGGTATGCCACACCAATCCGAAGCAAAGACTCGGCAGGAGATTATCGATGAACGTCTCAAGAAAGCGGGATGGAACGTCAAAGACCCCACACAGGTCACGGAAGAACTCGATATTTGGGTTGGGCTGCCTGAGGATGTGGAAGAACCCATGAATGAGTTCCAAGGGCATCGCTTTGTCGATTACGTGCTTCTTGGGCAAGACGGCAACCCCTTGGCTGTCGTGGAGGCCAAGAAGACCTCCAAGGACGCTCGGATAGGCCAGGAACAGGCAAAGCAGTATGCGGATCAAATCAAAGAGAAAACTGGCCGAGAAATGCCCTTCGTCTTCTATACAAACGGCCACGATATCTACTTCTGGGATACGGAGCGATACCCGCCACGCAAAGTTCACGGATTTCCCAGCCGTCACGATTTAGAGCGAATGATGTTTTTGCGTGAGTCGGCAAAACCACTTTCGCAGGAGCTTATCAATCGGAACATCTCAGGGAGACAGTATCAGATCGAGGCTATTCGTTCGGTGCTAGAAGGCGTAGAGAAGGCACAGCGAAAGTTCCTCCTCGTCATGGCGACAGGCACAGGTAAGACACGTACCTGCGTTGCCTTACTTGATGCCCTAATGCGAGCGAACCGCGCTCAACGCGTTCTCTTTCTCGTGGACAGAGTCGCACTCTTGGAACAGGCACGGGATGCGTTTCGGGAGTTCCTACCGAACGCACCACTCTGGCCGAAGCAAGGGGAAAGGGAGATCGCAACGGATCGTCGCATCTACATTGCCACCTATCCAACGCTGCTCAACGTCATCGAGCAGGTGGATTGTCCTTTGAGTCCGCATTTCTTTGATCTGGTCATCGCAGACGAGAGCCACCGTTCCATTTACAACGTCTTCCGAAATATCTTTGATTATTTCGATTCCATCCAGCTCGGACTCACCGCCACACCAACGGATGCCATCGATCACAATACGTTCGACCTTTTCCAATGCGAGGACGGCGATCCCACCTATGCCTACACCTATGAGGAAGCCGTGAATAACAAACCACCATATCTCTGCGGCTTCCAAGCATTCTCAATTCAGTCAAAGTTTCAAACCGAGGGTATTCACCACGACAAGCTTCCATTGGAGGATCAGAAGAAGCTCCTCGCTGAAGGGAAGGAGCCAGAAGACATCAACTACGAGGGAACAGATTTGGAGAAAAAGGTCACGAACAAGGGAACGAACGCCCTCATCGTGCAGGAGTTCATGGAGGAGTGCATCAAGGACGACAGCGGCACACTGCCAGGCAAAACTATCTTCTTCGCCATGACGAAGAAACATGCCTACCGATTGCAGGAGATTTTCGACGCTCTCTACCCTGAGCTGAAAGGCAAAATTGCAAAGGTGCTCGTGTCCGAAGATTCGCGTGTACATGGAAAGGGCGGCCTCCTCGATCAATTCAAGAACAACGACATGCCGCGCATTGCCATCAGCGTGGACATGCTGGACACGGGGATCGACGTACGGGAGTTGGTAAATCTTGTCTTCGCCAAGCCCGTGTTCTCATATACGAAGTTTTGGCAGATGATCGGACGCGGTACACGGCTTCTAGAGCCGAAAAACATGAAACCATGGTGTTCGCAGAAGGATCATTTCCTCATAATGGATTGCTGGGAGAACTTCGCGTACTTCGAGATGAACCCCAAGGGCAAGGAGGATCGCCCAACGAAGCCCCTCCCTGTTCGCGTCTTTGAGACGAAACTCCAAAAGTTTGCAGCGGCTGCAAAGGCAGAAGAGAAAGACATTGCCACAGATACCATTGTCAGCCTCCGCTCCGATCTTGCGAAACTGCCCCAGAATAATGTCGTGGTACTCGATGCCAAGTCGAAGCTGGAACGCCTCGACGATACATTCTGGAAGACCCTCAACGACGAGAAGCAGCTCTACCTCCAAAAAGAGATTGCCCCGCTCATGCGAGCGCGGAGCAATGAAGACTTCAAGGGCATGGGATTGGAACTCAATGGCTTGCAGCTCTCCATTGCGAGATTGGAAAAGAACACTGAGAAGATTGAAACATTGGAAGAGGTTATTATTGAGAAGGTGTCCGATTTACCTTTGTCAGTGAACACCGTTGCGAAGCAGCAGAAATTGATCGAGGAGGTGCTCAATGAAGGCTTCGTTCACAAGGCAGACGAGAAAGAGCTGCAACGGCTCGTCAGTAAGCTTGCCCCTCTCATGCGTTACCGTGAGGAAGGTTTCAAGCTCGATCAGGAGAAACTCAACCTCAAAGACATCACCGCGGAAAAAAAGTACATTCAGTTCGGCCCCGCCAATGAGCGCGTCACCGTCCAGAAGTACCGTGAGAAGGTGGAGGCTCTCATCAAGCGCTTGGAAGAGGAGAATCCTCTGCTGCGGAAAGTCAAAGAAGGGAAGAGTCTGACAAAGGAAGAGGTAGAGATGCTCGCCGATACGCTTGAGAAGTACGATCCATATCCGACGGAGCAGAACCTACAGAAGGCATACGATGCGCGTCGTGTTCGGCTCCTCGATCTCATCAAATACATCATGGGCATCGGAGAACTTGTGACGTTCGCAGATAAAGTTTCCGAAGCCTTCGCCGAGTTCATTGCCGCGCACACGACCCTTACCGCGAAGCAAATTCGCTTCCTCGATACACTCAAAACGTTCATCGTCGAGAATGGGAAACTTGAGAAGAAAGACCTCACCCGCGAGCCGTTTACCCGTATTCACGAAAAGGGAATCCTCGGCCTTTTCGATGCCAAGGAACGCAATGAAATTCTCAGTCTCGCCACTTCACTCCTGACCTATGCTTGATGCAAAACTTCGCAGCGCAGTTGATCGTCTCTGGGATAAGTTTTGGAGCGGTGGTATTGCAAATCCGCTCACCGCAATCGAGCAAATCTCCTATCTGCTCTTCATGAAGAGAATTGACGAACACGATCTCAAGAAGAAGCAGGATAAGGAGTTCACGGGGGAGAAATACGTGTCATTCTTCAAGGGAAAAGAGGAGATGCGATGGAGTCACTTCAAGCAGATGGAAGGGGGTGAAATGTTGGATCATGTCCAGAGAAAGGTTTTCCCATTCCTCAAGACGCTTGGAGACGATGACAGTCCTTTTGCCAAGCACATGGGAAACGCCGTATTTATCATCAACAAGCCATCCTTGCTCGTTGAAGCGATCAATATCATTGATGAAATATATGACGAGATTTCGCGTGAGCAGAAGGAAGGACAGGGCTTTCAGGACACGCAGGGCGATCTTTACGAACACCTGCTCTCCGAGATCACCAGTGCTGGCAAGCTTGGTCAATTTCGAACTCCGCGCCACATCATTCAGATGATGTGCGAACTCGTAGACCCAAAACTGGGGGATACGATCTGTGACCCCGCGTGTGGCACTGGCGGCTTCCTCCTTGGGGCGTATCAGCACATCCTCACGCAATTCACGAGCGAGAAACACTGTGTCACCGACAGTAACGGCCTCAAGCGCGGCCTCATGGGCGATAAGCTCACTGATGAACGCCAGTGGAAGCAGTTGAAGGAAAAGACGTTCGTAGGCTACGACGCAGACGAGGCGATGGTACGCATCGGACTCATGAACCTGATGATGCATGGAATCAGCCACCCGAACATCACGCAGCGAGACACGCTCTCGAAGAATTTCAATGAAGACAACATGTATGACGTAATCATGGCTAACCCGCCATTCAAAGGGAGCCTCGATAAGGGAGACATCAATGACTCACTCATGCTCCCGACGACCAAGACGGAGCTGCTCTTCGTCAATCGCATTGTGAACTCGCTCAAGATAGGCGGTCGAGCCGCAATGATCGTTCCAGATGGTGTTCTTTTTGGTTCCAGCAATGCCCACAAGCTCACTCGCAAGATGCTGATCGAGCAATGTGAGCTACAAGGTGTTATCTCCATGCCTAGCGGCGTTTTTAGACCCTACGCAGGGGTGAGTACAGCCGTTCTAGTGTTCGTGAAGGGTGGTGAGACGGAAAAGGTGTGGTTCTACGATATGGAGGCTGATGGTTACAGTCTCGACGACAGGCGCGAGAAGACGGAGGTGAACGACATTCCCGACATCGTCGCGCAATGGAATAAGCGGCATGACATGAAGCAGGGGGATCGCAAAGGGAAGTGCTTCTGGGTGGGTCGGAAGCAAATCGAGGGGAACGACTACGACCTCAGCGTGAATCGCTACAGAGCGGTGGAGTACACAGCGGTGGAATACGAGAAGCCAGAGGTGATACTTGGAAAGATTGAAAAACTTGAAGACGAAATTATGAAAGGCATTTCTAACCTCAAGAGATAATGAAGGCCATATCCTACAAACTCATCGACATCTGCGAGATGCACAGTGGTGGGACTCCACGAAGAGGAGAAAGCAAATACTATGGCGGTGATATTTTGTGGGCCAAAATTGGGGATTTAGAACGCGCAGATGATGAATTTGTTATTGATACTGAGGAGAAAATTACCATGTCTGGATTGGAAGCGATCAGAAATCGGATGTTTCCTAAAAATGCAGTGTTGCTTGCAATGTATGGATCCGTTGGGAAGGTGGCAATTGCAGGTCGAGAACTTTCGACCAATCAAGCAATTTTAGGAATGATTCCTAACCCCGATATTTTATACTATAGATTCTTGGCTTATTGGCTCAATTCAAAGAAGAATCAACTCATTCACGAAGCGAGGGGTGTGGCTCTGCAAAACATTTCTAAATCAATTGTCGCAAAACAGGCAATATCTCTCCCATCTCTCGACGAACAGAAACATATCGTCTTCATCCTCGACCAAGCCGATGCACTGCGTCGCAAGCGCAAGGAAGCGATCAGGCTACTAGATGAGTATGTACAGTCGGTGTTTTTTGAGATGTTTGGTGATCCTGTGACGAATCCGAAGGGGTGGGAAGTAATGGCTGGAAGAGATTACTGTAAACAGATTTGCGTGGGCGTTGTAATCAAACCCGCATCATATTATGTTGAAAAAGGGGTAATCGCGCTGAGGTCACTCAACATCAAAAAGAACTATATTGATCTTGATAATGTCGTCTATTTTTCGGAGGCAGCTCACAAAGGAGCGGTATCGAAATCTACTCTTCGATCTAGAGATGTTGTCATTGTAAGAACTGGTGTTACTGGAACAGCGGCGGTTATTCCTCAGGAGTTAGATGGGATAAACTGCATTGATCTCATCATCGCAAAACCCAATACCAGTATCATCAATCCATATTATTTGAGCTATTTATTCAATTCAGAGCGGGTGAAGCAACTTGTTTCATCGAAGGAAGTTGGAGGGATTCAGAAACATTTCAATATTGGAGCTATCAAGAAGTTGGCAATCCCTATCCCACCACTCGAATTACAAAATCAATTTGAAAGAGTTCATTCGGCTTCCCTTTCAACAAATATAATCATGGGTAGGCAAGACACCAAGTTTGATGAACTATTCAATGTTCTCATGCAGAAGGCGTTTGCTGGTGTAGGTGTAAACTAACATTGCCCGTTTCGGGATGCTGCTATGTCTCCTCCTGAGTATCCAAAATGTCGTGTGGAATGGTGCGATAGAAAAGATCAAAGCTGTGATCGGAGTCCTGACCGCAAGTGCATATTCCATTGTGACAAAAGCAACTGGTATGAAACCCGTACGGACGGGTCAAAGGATTGGTTTCATAGAATGGGCAATATCACTCAGTTTTGGAAGGAGCTAAAAGAACAGAAGATTGATAAGGGCGACTACAACTTTGCTTTGTTCGTGTTTCCTCTCTTTCCTCTCGACAATCCATTTAGCTATACCAATGCGGAACGTCTCAAGGTGGAAGTCCGTTTTACAGGTGCTAGGTTTCTTTCCAACGCAACCTTTAGCAGCATGTGGCTGGAAAATGCTGCGTTCTTCAACGGTGTCATCTTTTTGGATCATGCGACATTCTCTCATGTTGAATTTCTCAAGTATGCCGACTTCTCAGATACACAATTTCTGGGAGGCGCGACATTCGCTTGTATCTTCTATGAAGAGGCCAATTTTAGACACTGTTCATTTTCCTCATCGCATCCCACTAGCTTCAATCCCTATTTCCCAAGCAAAGAATATACAATGTTCAGAGGCAAGACTAGCTTCTGCGAAATCAATTTCCCGCGAACGTTTACTTTTCGACATGTAGATCTTTCGCATGTTTCATTTAGCGGTTCAAATCTTGAAGAGCTAACATTTTTAGGGTGTTCCTTTTGCAAGAGAAAAGGGCGTAATGAATTATTTGATGAGAGGAAGGTATTTTCTTCGAGTGGAGGGTTGCTTCCTCCTGCGTATTTTGAAGTGTTGGAAGATATGTATCGGCAGTTGAAGTATAATTTCGAAAACAGAAGAGATTGGCGAAATGCATCTGAGTTCTTCGTTTCACAGATGGAAATTAGACGGTTGCGTCTAAAAATTGAGGCGAACGATCTAAAAATTTACAAAGAATTGTGGTCGGAAGCCAAGGCAATCCCGCCTCCAACAAGAACATTCTTTGCAAAATTGCATAACTCAATTCCTAAATTATATACATTGAAGTGGTGGAACAGAGCACTTGAGCGTTTCTTCCTTGCTGGGTTCGACGTAATTTCACGATATGGAGAGCAGCCTGATAGGGCATTGTTTTGGATTGTTACTCTGTTGTTGATGGGAACAATCGGCATTTTTGCGTCACAGCCTTTCGCAGACTGGAATGATGCTTTTCTTACGACTGTACGCGCAGTTACGTTCCAGCAAGAGAACAATTTCGATTCGATCCACCGTAGTACGCAGTGGATCATCACTCTTCTGCGTATCGGCTCAGTAATTGTGCTGCCACTCTTCTTTCTCGCTTTGCGAAGGAGATTCAAGAGATAAGAGGTGCTGGAATTAGGCTAACCCTTCTATGAATCCAACCATGTCTATCAGCTTAGCCTTCGAGTATCTGCGGGTTGTTTCCTTGCCCGTCTGGAAGTCGAGGGTGTTGATAGATACGCCATTCAATACGTCCGTATTACGTTCGTAGAGTTCCCTGATGCGGAAGAGACTGTTTCTATTCACAACACCCACACCAAATCCTCTGCAAAAGAACTGATCAAACGCAGGAATGTTGCCAAAGATACCCAGCATGACCTTCGTGACGAGAGTGTCTGAGACGGCGTTATCGCATCCAAGGGCTTCGCAAATCGCTTCTTTTGCGTTGAGAAGGATGGAAATGGATTCATTGGTGTACGAGTCCACGTCTATCTCCCAAAGCCTCCTATCGAGCCTTACAAGGCTCTCAAACAGCCGTATATAATGCCTCGCGCTCTTGCTGAGCAGGAAAGATGATCCTCGAAGCATACCCCAGCTAGCAAGGTAGAAACCGAGCTGTAAACAGCTCTGTTGCAGGTTGTCGGCGTTGCAGATGTCTTCTATCCGTCCACGCTCACGGAAGGACTGGAAGTAGTTGTAGCAATAATCGAAGGAGGCATATCGCTCGTCTGGATGCCGCCCCTTGTCCTTCCCTTCCCCTTCGATGAACTTCTCAATGTTTTGCCGTACATCGATTGTCGAGAGGTCTTTGTGCCGCTTATGGGGTGCTTTGGCAGCCATTCCGCATGGAGTTGCGGATGTTCGCCAAGGTGGGACACCCGCTCGGGCCACACGTCGTTCGGAGGTTTCCCTCTTTAGCAACGGTTCCGAGGCAGATGCCCCACTCTGTTGCTAAGAGGGAATTCAGAAACTGACCGATGACGTGTGGCAGGGAGAATGGTAGCGATTTGGAAAGATATGTAAACGTCCAACGCCTCTATGATTCAGGTCTATTTCTTTGAAAGAAGGTTATATAATTGCAGGCATGTCAGAAAAAAGGACACTGAATCTGAGCAATGTACTCAAACTGCATGAGAGGATCGAGCCAAACGGATATGTCTTGTACCTGCGGAAATCTACTCCGCAAAAACGGGGCAAAAAGGAAGAGGAAGAAAAACTTATGCCCGTTGATCGTGTCTCAATTGAACAGCAACGAACAGCCTGTATGGCACAAATGAAAGACAAGGGAATGAAAATTGTGAAAACATTTGAGGAGGAAGTGTCAGCAAAAATACCCGGAAGACGCGAGGAGTACCGAAAGATGATGCAATACTTCAAAGATAATAAGGCAAAAAGATTGGGAGTTTATGCGTGGGCACCTGACAGACTCACGCGCAATGCGCTTGAAGCGGGTGAGCTTATTCAGGCTCATCTTGATGGCGAGATATTAGATTTTGGCTTTGCGACGTATTATTTTCATCAGAGTGGATCAGGTGTTGAACAGCTCATGAATGAGTTTGCGCGTTCAATGGGATACTCACTACGTCTTAGCGAGAGTGTAAAACGCGGAATGCAAGACAAGTATCACCTTGGAAAAGAATGGCAATTTCCTGATAAGTTTGGATACAAGCGCAAGTTGATCAACAATGCTGATGGCACAACAACACGAATAAATTTTCTTATTCCACACGAAGGGAATGGAAAATTGATGGGCGAATTTGATGTGGTGAGGCTTGCGTTTCGTCTGCGGATTCAGGGTCTTACCTACAGGGAAATCGTTGAGGCAATCAATGATGCAGGCTTTATCACAAAGAGAGGAACCCGCGGAAATATGAGTATTTCTTGGCTTGCTGGTGGCAGCAAGGACAAGATTGGCATTCTCCATGACACCGTCTATTACGGTCTTGCCCATTCAAAGTGGGGCGACATTGATCTTCGTGAAAATGACAGAAAGATTGATGGAGGGACACTTTCATTCACACCAGCAATATCCGAAGAAGATTTCCTTCTCTGTCAGCGTGTGAATGATAAACGAGGAAAGCCACGCGCTAGGACACATGAGAATTTGCCTTTCAGGGGAATGATCCGTTGCGGAAATTGCGGGCAGAAAATCATTCCACAGACGCAGGGCAAAGAACTTGTGTACTACTACTGTATGAACCGCAGCTGTTCCAGTAGCAAATCCCATGCCCAGAAGCCGAGCAGGGCAACCAAGAATGGAATGACAGGCAAACAGTTGTTTGCCAACGTTGAAAAAATATTCGAAGGTCTGAAGTTAGGGAAACGTGAATTGACATTGTATTTGCTGAGATTGGAGCAAAGTAATGCATATTTGAAAGAGATTCGAGAACGTGATTTGCGCTCAATTGCAGCGCAAGTTGGATATGTCGATAGTGAAATCCGAGAGGAGGGCGACGATTTGAAAAAGGCACTGATACAACTGCATGATCTCAATCGAGCTGACAGTGCAAAGGAGATAATGGAGGCACATGACAGAAAAGTGCAGTTGCTTCAGAAACGAAGAGAGGAACTGCGAGAAAAGGAAAACATGATCAAAAAATCAAACGAGGCATGGACTCAAGACCTTGCCGAGTGGCTAGAACACTCAAGGAAGGCTCATGACTACTGGAAACTTGCAACTCTTGCTGAAAAGAAGTCTCTCGCAGAGAAAGTCTTCCTAGAACTGACCATCAAAGATGGAGAGTTGGCTAGCTACAGGCTAGATGAGACGTTCGATGCCCAAAAGAAGACTGATTTTTCCTATGATGGTGGGCGAGGGTGGAATTGAACCACCGACCGCAGGCTTATAAGTCCTGTGCTCTAACCAACTGAGCTACTCGCCCATCGCATTCAGTATACAGAATTTTTCTTGAGTACTCCCTGTATTGTGACGATGCCATCGCAGAGCGGGTTATTGATTGGAACAACCTTACTTTCGTCTACAGAACGTAGGGACAGTTCTTCAGCAAGAAAACAGAGAAAACCGCTCTACGAAGCGAAAGTTTCGTGTATCATTCCAATGCAGATGAACGCCACGAATCTCCTCACCATCGTCTGTCTCTCGTTCCTGACTCTCGGCGTACCGGGACTGGCACACGCTGCAACGTGGGATTTCCTCTTTACCGATCTCTCGTGGCCCGAGGCGGGCAATCCCGTGGGCGGAGGAGTGAATGCTTCGATCGGGAGTTTCACCAGCGTGGGAACGCAGGGGGGGACATCGGGGCAGGGAAGTAATTGGGATTATCTCTTCACGGATCTCTCGTGGCCTGAGGAGACCAGCCCCGTGAGCGGTACGTCGCAGGGCGGATCAATCGGGAACTTCGTGACGTCGGGAATAGTGGAGGGAACATCGACTTCCTCAAGCGGGTTCTGGGATTTTCTCTTCACAGACCTCAAGTGGCCCGACGCAACATCCTCGGCTATCGGAGGACTGTGAGGAGGGGAGCGTGTTTATGATTATGAAACCTTCCTTTACTTTGACATATAATTTTTGTTTCACAATATCATTTGTAAGTAAGGGATTAAGAGATGTCTTTATACTGATCGTTGAATTTTTCCCCATGCATTCAATGTGGTACAAGAAATTCAACCTTTCGGTTCCGGCGTATATTGCCGTGCTCCTGATAAGTTGCGTCGCGGGTGTTTCTATTGCGGACGCTGCGAGCCGGTTCTGGAGGGGTGGCATGAACAACAGCAACCAGTACGAGAATCCCATGAACTGGTCGGCAACGCTGGGAGGGGATGGTAATGTGGCCGTTCCGACTTCTGCAGATAATGTCTATTTCATGAATAACTTTTCCGGTGCCACTCTCATCGGGAAGAATGTTTGGATCAAGAGTCCTGCCATCGTGAAGGGGCTTGTCATCAACCAGAACATGACAGGGACGATCCTCATTGGAACCGGATCCCTCAACGTCGGGGCGGACGGCATCCGGATGGGGAGCGGCCGCCTCATTGGGAACACCGGGAACATTTCTATTGCCGGCGGCTTCGTCATGACAGGAGGCATCGTCCGTCTGGGAGCAATGAATCTCTCTCTGTCAGGCAGTCTTGCGATTTCGAAAGGTGTCACTTCTTCCTACACGCAAATTGTGTCTACGGGATCACTGGTGTTCAGCGGCCGGTCTGCCGATCAGGACTTCGTCATGGGTTCCGGCATTGTCGGTTCTCTGAAGAATCTGACTCTCAACAACACAGCTGGCGGGACGGATGACGACATTATCGTCAATGCTTCCTATCTTGCGCTTTCGGGTGCTCTGACGATCACGCGGGGGAACCTTGATCTTGCGGCGAACAACGTGATTCTCTTGGCGGATAGCGGCGTGACGTTGGCGGCGAATGCGCAGGCGACGCTGACCAGCGATGCGAATATCACGGCATCCGGCCACATCGTCGCGGGTGCGGGTGCGGCTTTCGTGCTCTCGACGAATACCTTCACCCTGAACGGCGTCAATCAGAATCTCGATACCAATAATTCCCCGTTCTATAACCTCACGATCGGATCCAGCGGTACGGCGACGCTCACCAGTGATCAGAGCGTGACGCACACTCTGCAGGTCAATACGGGATCGACACTCAATCTCAATGGTTTCACGCTCTATGCCACGGGTGCCACGATCATCAACTACGGAACAATCACAGAGGGGGCAAGCAAGATTGTGCATAACGCAACCGTCCTCATTACCGACTCTAGTTATGCGGAAGACAACACGCTGTCTGTCGGAACTGTATATCTCTCTGTGGCCGACGGTGATGAGAATATCGATGGTACGACGCCGGATTCGTTTACGGCTACGGTCACTCTATCGAACGGGGATTCGGAATCCGTGACGCTCACGGAATCGTCCAACAATTCCGGTGTCTTCCGTGGTTCCATCCCGTTGACATTCGGAGTCAATTACGTCGCGTCCGATGGTGGGTTGGAAGCAACGGAAACATCGACCATGACCCTTTCTTACACGGATGCACAGGACGGAGAAACGGCGACGGATTCGGGCACCTATACCGCATCCTCTTCCTCTTCAACGAGTTCTAGTACGACCGGCGGTGCTTCCGGAGGACGAAGAGGCGGCGGGGGCGGCGGAAGCACGATGGGTAGCACCAGTGTCACAACACAGACATCTCAGTCATCAGCAGCTGCTGTTGGCGGGGATCTGCCGCAGGTGCGGGGCGATCTTTCCGTCACGATTGGAGGTCAGTCCCTCGTGTTCCACGATGTGCCGGTTACCCAGTGGTTCGCTCCATACGTTCTATCGCTCGTCAATGCAGGGATTGTCTCGGGGTATCGGGATGCGCAGGGGGAGCTCACGGGGGAATTCAAACCAACGAATAACGTCACCTACGCAGAGCTCGCGAAAATGGCCGTGGAAGCAGCAGGGCTCACTGCGCGGGTGGATAAGACGCCGCAGAATCGTTCGGCGAGGGGTCAGTGGTCCTCCGGGTACATTGCCGCGCTGGAGGAGCGTGGGGTGTCCGTCTTTTCAGCCCCCGGATTGGATGTGAATACGGTGGCATCGCGTGGAGCGGTCCTGCAAGTTATCCAGGAAGCATTCGGGCGTTCCATTCCTGATGCGCAGGGAGGAGTCTACAGTGATGTTACTGCTCAGACGGTGCATGCCGGAGCCATTGAGTCCGCTACGTCTGCCGGCATTGTTTCCGGCGATGACGGTACGTCGACCTTCAGACCCACTGCCTCCATCAACCGGGCTGAAGTGAGCAAGATCATCGTGAAGGCAATGCAAACGTACCGAGGGCAGTAGTTCCTCTTCACCATGAACGAAAGCGGGCACGATGCTGAATGAAGCATTGTGCTTCGCCGTGCAGCGGAAGGTATTTCAAAAAAAGACTCCAAGACAGGAAGCTGATCATCTCTTCACTTCTCCTCCTCGACCTTCACGGTGAACTTTTGTTCGAACTCTCCCGCCTTGAGTGTCGCCTCGAAGGTTCCGATTGCCTTGATGTGCTCGGGGAGGACGATGGCCGATGAATCGGCCTGAATCTGCAGTTGCTCGGCAAGTGCCTCAGCAATGTGCTTCTCGGTGATCGCGGCGTAGAGCTTGCCGGTCTTGGTGATCTTGCGGCGGAAAGTGAGCTCCCGACCCGCGACCTTGCCAGCCACGCTCGAGCGCAATGCCATTTCGAGCTGCTTCTCCTCCGCGCGGCGCTTGATCTCTTCGGCATAGCGGCGGCGTACCGTCGGAGTTGCAACGAGGGCGCGGCGATCCGGGAGAAGGCAATTTAAGGCAAAACCGTCTCCCACGACCAGCAGATCGTTCTTCTTTCCTATGCCCGGGACGTCTTGGAGGAGGAGGATTTCCATGGGTGAACTTGAGTTCACAAAGCCGCGAGAGTTTACGGATCAGACCTCGTGCTGTCAAGGGTCAAGTTTCATTCACCTATCATTTGATTTGGGCTTATTGAACTGAGAAAAGCCAAGGAAAGAAGCTCCACCAGCTCTTTGAAGGTTTGAATTGACGTTCCTGAAGGATGTACCACTTGTGCAGGGTCAAGAACCGATCGGAATGCAGGGAAGGATGCCCGATAGAGACATTGTGCACATCCTGATGGTACGCAAAGGTGTAGAGTGGGGAATAGAGGAAGACTGCAGGAACATCCTCTGCGAGAACCGTGCGCAGTTCGCTGAGGGCTTCCTGACGCTCCTCTTCGTTGAACGTCTGGCGAATCTGCGTGAGGAGCGTATCGGCCTTGAAGGACGAGTACTGGGAGAAGTTGTAGGCGTCGAGCTGCAAGCCGGTGGGGGTTTCTTCCGGTTGCTGGACACCGTCAGAGTGCCAGTAGGGGTAACTGTCGAGATTATCGAGGAGCGATTGCCCGAACAGGAGGATGTCGTAATCGCGACTGATGAGTTTCTTCTCGAACGCCGCGCGCGTATCGGGGATATCGATGACGATTTCAACGCCCAGTGCGGCCCACTGGTCGCGGATCACTTCAGCTGTCTTGCGGTAGGTAGGCGGGGAGGAACTGGTGAGGAGATGCAGGACGAGCCGCTCGCCACGGTCATTCACGCGGATATCCGACTTGTCGTTCTCTCCCCTCCGACGCAGCATGCCCTGTTCGACAGCCAGATTCTGTACGGTGACGCGTTCTTCGGGAGGGAGAGCGCCTGAGCGGGAATCAATGAATTGCTGCAGCAGGATCTGTTCCGCGGAAGCGCGTCGGTACTCCTTCGTGTTCGTTGTGCGCCAGACGTACACCGTATCGAGCACTTTGCCCTTCGGATCGAAAAGCTGCACGAGATTCTGTCCGAGCTTGAGGGAGCCGGTTCCTCCGGTGGTGGACAAGGCTACGATCCAGCTTCCGGATGCTGCCGGATGCTTTTGGATGGGGAGACCGTTCACCGTTGTTCCCATCTTCACCTGTGCCAGTGATCCCGTGAGCGTCAGCGCCGCCCCCGTATCGAGCAGGACAATGGGATCCGCACGGAGCGCACCTGTGTCATTGGTTTCCCGGATTTCCAGCAGGCGCTGAAGACGCACTTTCTCGGGCAAATTCCACTTGGATTCGAAGAGGGCGCCTTGCGCGGCAGTCGGATTGTAGTTGTACCGCCAGTTACTGGTGTCGAGTTCGAGGAGGGGGGTATCGACGATCACGCTCTCGCCGAGTGTCTCCACGATGGCCTGCTTGTTCGTTCCCAATTGCAGGCCCAGTCGCAGTTTGGCGTCCTGCAGGAAGGGATGTCCGAGATTGAAGAAGAGCGCCACGTACTGCGGGAGCGAGTAATTGATGGCGACGAAACGTCGCGGAACGATCGGTTCGCCTTTGTCATTGCGCGGGACCAAGCGCACACCGTCTAAGTTGCGGATATCGGCGAGCAAAGTTGGGTAATCCGGGAAGATGCGGAAGACGATGCGCTTGATGAAGTAATCGGGGTCGATGGGTCGGGGGAAGCGCTCCAGAGTCACCTCGGTCGAAAGGTCGGTCTGCACAAGGCTTTTGAATGCGTAGGGTCCGGCACCAATGGGCTTGAGACCGAAATCGAGCGTCTGATCGATCTTGCGAACCGGAACACCCTCGAAGGAACGCTCGGGAAGCAGGCCCAATGTGAGGTTGCTTGCAAAGAAGCTGTATGGTTCATCCAAGACGAAGCGGACCGTTCGTGCGTCAACTTTCTCCACCTTTACGCCCCGGAAGTTCTCGCGCAGGAGCGAATTGGGGAAATCGGTGTTCTGGATGGTTTGAAAGGTGAAGAGCACGTCTTCCGGCGTGACCGGATGCGGTGATTCTTCGGTGGAATCATGCCACAGAATGTTTTCTTTGAGGGTGAGCGTGTACACGCGGCCATCGCGGCTGACGGCGAGAGTCGCGAGGTCGTCTTCAATTTTTTTCGTTTCGGGGTTGTACTTGAGAAGTCCCGAAAATACGAGAGAAACGATATCTCGGTTCACATTGTTCGTGATGGTGAACCACGGGTTGAGCGGCTGGAATTGGCTGACGGATCCCTCGATGTACGTTCCTCCGCGCTCGGGCACGAGCTCCGTATTCGCCGTATAGAACCGGCGAAGGAGCAGAAGGAGCGCGAAGAAAAAGATGAGCGCGAGGAAGCGCAGAGCCCACTTCTGAAAGTGGAACACAATCCGGAAGAATTGGCGCGGATCAGACACCACAAAAGAGGAAGGGAAAGCCTGAGCGGCACGTCACACGTACCACTGCAGCACCGAGAGCGCGAAGAAGATGATGCTGAGCCAGATGCTCATTTGATACACCAGTTTTTCGCCGCCGCGACGCTGCACGTAGCTCGTGCCGATGCCGCCGAACGTGGAGGAAAGACCGGCAGCACGGTGTTGCAGGAGAATCGTGAACGAGAGGAGGAGGCTCACGACCACGAGGATCGAATGGATGATCGTCATCTCCTGGATTCTAGAGGAGGGGAGAGGAATGGGCAACGTCCCCGCACGTTTTTTGCCTCATGGAGCACACGCATTCTTCGTTTTTTGTTGGTGGGTGGTACAGGAGTCGAACCTGTGACCTTCTGGGTGTAAACCAGACGCTCTAAACCAACTGAGCTAACCACCCGGCACCTCTCAGGATAGCAAAACCTGTTTCCCAGCAAATTTATAAGATATTCGTCATTTCTCATGCAACAAAGGAATTGACAAATATACCAAAAGCATCTAAAGTAATCGCCATTTTGTTTCCCAACCTCTGTCATGCGTACGTTCAGCCGATTGCAGATTCTCGCTACTCTGAGCCTGATTTTGGGCCTTGCGGTGGGAGCGCACTCCCTTATCGTTTCCATTCCGTCGCCTTTCGCGTTGGCTTCGACCGAGGATCGTCACATCTTCCTCACACTCACGGATGGAGTGGATACCGTACAACCGGGTGGGTCCCTCACGTACGTTACGACGGTACGTTCGGATTCCCAGAGTGTGGAATTGGTGGATGTCACGCTCACACTTCCGGCGTATGCGAACCTCGTAGAGGCGAACGATGCGGGTCGGCGCGAGGGCAACGTGATCGTGTGGAATAACGTCGCCGTGAGTCCGGTCATCGGACGGCGGCTTGTCGTGAGTATCTCCGTGGATCCGTATGCTGAGATCGGAGGCGCAATGACTGCCGAGGTCGCCTGTGATGGTGAGCGTGCGGCGGATACGACTACGATCGCCGGGTCGCGTTTGGTGCCGGTTCCTCCTGAGCTTCGGCTGCGCATCAGTGATGGCAAGGATTATGCCGGACCGGACGAAGAGCTGCGCTACGTGCTGACAGTGGAGAATCTTTCGGATGTTGATCGTATCTTCGAACTCCGCGGGGAGCTTCCCTCAACGGTTTCATTTCTTGCGGCTACTGGCCAGTACCAGGAGCAGGACGGTTCTGTGGTCTGGAGGGATCAGCTCATTCGTTCGGGCGACGTGCGCACCTTCGAAGTAATGGTTGTCGTCGAGCACGATGCGGTGGATTTTACGAATATCGTTTTCAAGGCATCCGTCGATGGCATTCCTTCCAGCGATACGACGGTCGTCCAGCGCCAGCCGGTCATTGAGGATTTTAGCATTACGGTATCGGATGGCTTGAGTGAGGTGTCGCCGGCTTCGTCCGTGCTGTATCAAATCCATCTGCGGAATAATGATGACATCCTTGCGACGGGACTGTCCGTGAGCGCCGCGCTTCCGGTCTATGCGGAATTCATGGAAGCTTCGAACGGCGGTATCTGGACGGGCAATAACGTTCGCTGGAGCAACCTCACCGTGAGCCCGCACGGCGAACGTACACTGACGATCGGTGCCCATGTGCGCACGGATGCCCCCTTGGGAACGACGCTGCGCATGACTGCAGAAACGCAGGGTTTGGTGGGCGTGGATCTCACCAAAGTGGTGTCTGGCACTCCTTCGCGCAACACGCTCCCTGAAGCTCTCCTCACGAAGACGGCAGACCGCAGCGAGGTGAGGCCGGGCGATACCGTGACGTACACGGTGACTCTGCGCAATAACACGGACCGTGCGTTCCGTGCCGTGCGCGTGGAAGATCGGTTCGATAGCCGCTTCATGACGGTACTCGGCGCGGAGGGTGGTCAGATGCAGAATGGCCAACTCGTCTGGAACATCCCGGAGCTCGCTCCCAATCAGGTCTGGACTGTTCGCTACAGCGTGGAGATTTCCTCAAGAGCGCCGCAGGGCTTTGAGCTCGATAACGTCGTGATGGCGTCGGGAGAAGGTTTGGAAACGATTGCTCTCACCGAGAAGGTGTACACGAGCCGGCTCGGAGTCGTGCGCGGCCTCCCGCCGACTGGCGCGGCCTTCGATGCGATCTTCCTCGCGCTGTCTGGTCTCGCAGGCATGGTACAGACATTGTTCCTGAAGAGAAAATTCAGCTTTGCATAGAGAGCGAGGTTCGCAACCTGTGAATCAAAAGCGCGCCGCAAGGCGCGCTTTGAAAAAGCGTAGGTTTGCCTTCCATGATTACGTACCGCTCATCGCATTGAGGATCTGTTCCATCAGGTCGATGATATCCGAGAAGGAAAGCTGGAAGGGGATGTCTAAAAGCCGGGCGATGAAGAGGACGAGGAAGTAGGCGATGAAGGCCACCACAAGCCCGACGATCGAGTAGCGGATGGTGTGGACGGCTTTCTTAATCTTGTCCTCATTGCCGGCGGAGAGAATGAAGGAGATGCCGCCGATGATAATGAAGACTAAACAGAGGATCGTGGCGGCGATGAGGCCGAGCGCGATAAAGACTGAGATGATTTCCATGGCGTTACCGCCTTCGAGGAGCTCGCGAAGCATCGGAAAAGTGGGGAAAAAAAGAGAAATACTCAGGCGGCGTTTGCCGCTGAGTTGGGTTCAAGAATCTTCAAGTTCACGCGTTCCGAGGCGTTGCCGCCGATGATCCTGATCAGTGTACGCAGCGCCTTGACGGTCTGTCCGCCCTTGCCGATGAGCTTACCCATGTCGCGTTCGCTCACGCGGATGGTGAGGAGGATCCCGAGCTCGTCTTTCTTCCCTTCAATGAAAAGCTGATCCTTATCTTCGCAGAGGGCATCAAGGACGTAGGAGAGGAAAGCGTAACCCGGAAGTGTTGCTGTGTCTTCTGACATATGTGCCAGTCTAGTCGGGTTTGAACCCGATGGGAAGCTCCTCACGCCGCAGGGGCTGCCGGTGCTTCCCGTGCGGATGCTGCAGGGGCTTTCACGGCTTCCGGAGCGGCTTCGGCCGGAGTTTCGCCTTTAGATTTCTTCTTGGTGTAGCGCTCGATGTACTTCTCCATTCCTTTCATACCTTCTTTCTGGAAGAGTCGTGCCGCGGTGTTGCTGACGGCGGCGCCGCGCTTCATCCAGAATTCCACGCGCTCTTTCTTCACTTCGAGGACGGCGGGCTTGCGGGCAGGTAAAAAGTGCCCGAGAATCTCGAGAAACTTACCCTTCACCGGTCGCGCCTTCTCGGCGACGACGAGACGGTAGGTGGGCAGATTCTCCCGGCCGGTGCGCTGTAGACGAATGATAAGCATGGAATGAAGTTCCAGCGGAGTCTAAGAGAGAGGCTTGCCGCGTGCAAGCGAGAATAGAGCTTTCCGTGAAGTTTTTTCATTTATGCGTGCTTGCGCGTCCGGACGAGGCGGATGGTGCGAACGGGAAGAAATCCGCATTCCTCGCGCAAAAAGACCTTCAGATGAGGAAGAGCGTCGAGGCATTGCCGTGCGGCCGCAGAATCTTCGCATTCAATGAGCAGGGTGCCGTCTTCCTGCATCGAACGTGGAGTGACCGATGTGCGAATGTTCGGGAGATACTCCGCAATCCAAGCTCGAGCACGGTGGAGGACGAGCGCCGCGTCTGCGTGGTGCTTCAAACCATTTGACTGAAGCACTTTGGGGAGGATTTGACTGAGACGTTCCATGAGGAAAGAGGAAGGATTCACATCTTACCTGGGGTAGGATGGGCTGGCTATGGCGGATCATCTATTGCGCTTGCTCTTCCTCGATCAGTACGGTGAAATCGGCGGAGGTCAGAGGATTCTTCTCGGTCTCGTCGGCGCTGCCCGCGCGCGCGGATGGACGGCCGACGTGCTGTGTCCTTTGGGTCCGCTCGCGGATGCCGCGCGCGCTTCGGGCGCCACAGTGCATTCCCTTGAGACACTCCCAATGCGAAACGGTCCGAAATCCCTGTGGTCACTCTTCCGGGCTGGAGTGCTTTCGCGTCGGCTTGCGAAACAGCACCGCTCACTCGCGCAGGAGTGCGATCTGATCGTGGTCAACGGTCCCCGCACACTCGCCATCGCGCGCGCGTGGGTGCGGGAACTCCACAAACCTGCGTTGCTCTATCTGCACGGCTTCTACGGCCGGGTGGAGAACTTGCTCATCCGTTCGTTCCTCGCGCTGCCGCACACGGCTGCCGTCGCTCCCTCGCCGCTGGTCGCAGCTCCGTTCTTCCGTCTTCGCACTATTCATACGATCAATAACTGGGTATCGCGGGAATTTCTCGATGTTCCTCCCCATTCCGAACATCTGCGTCAGGTGCTTGGCATCACGGACACGCTTCCGATTGTCTTGGTGCCTGGACGCTTCTCGCCCCATAAAGGACAGCGGCTTGTGCTCGAGGCGTCGAAACTCCTCTCCGCTATTCCCTGTCATTTCGTGTTCGCGGGGGCGCCACTATTTGAAGAGCAGGGAAGGGAAGTGGCGGAGGAACTTGAGGCCGCGGCCGGGCGCTGCCCGGAGAGAATCCACGTAACGTATTGGAAGGAATCCATGCCGTCCCTCTATGACGGGGCGAACATTGTCGTTGTTCCTTCGGTGTGGGAGGAACCCTTCGGACTCACAGCGATAGAAACGATGGCCCGCAATCGTCCGCTCATCGTGACTGATAGAGGCATGCTGCCGGTCATTGCGGACGGAGGTAGGGCGGCGCGGGTGACGAAAGCGGATGCTTCAGAAATCGCTGCAGCGCTTCGGGAATACTTCAACGATCCGGCTTCGTGGAAGGCGAGAACGACATCTGCACGAAAGCGAGTGGAGGATGCGTATCATCCTGATTCCCGTCAGCGCGATGTTCTGCGGGTCTTCGAGTCTCTCCTTGCGCCATGACGATCGGGGAACTCATCCGTGCAAGCGGCCTGCCCCGTCTCGAAGCGGAAGTGCTTGCGGCAGCTGCTCTTCACCAGGATCGTACGTTGGTGCTGGCGCACGGCGGGGAGGAACTGAATGAGCAACAGCGTGCCGGCATCGCCAGTTTCTTTTCCCGAAGGCAAAAGGGCGAGCCCGTGGCGTACATCACCGAATTGCGTGAATTTTTCGGCAAGGATTTCAAGGTGACTCCGGCGGTGCTGATTCCACGTCCAGCGACGGAAGAACTCGTGCGGGTCGCGCTCGCATTCCTCGATCAGTCCGGCGCAGCCGTTCGCGAGGCTGATGCGGGCATTGTCATTGCGTCGCGCGTGCTCCGGCCCAAGCTGCATCCCCGCGTCGTCGTGGACACAGGAACAGGTTCCGGCTGCATCGCGATCACACTGGCTCTGGAGCGGCCGGAGATTCAGGTCATCGCGACGGATGTGAGCGGTGATGCGCTTACTGTCGCTCGTGGGAATGCCGATCTTCACCATGTCGCCGATCGTGTGAGCTTTCTTGAAGGAAAGGATCTTGATCCGGTGCAAGACCTCAAGGAGCCGTTCCTCTTGGTTTCGAACCCGCCGTACATTCCAGTGGGGAGAGTGCTGCAGCGGGAAGTGGCGGAGTTTGAACCGCCTCAGGCGCTCTTTGGCGGAGAGGATGGTGCTGACATGCTGCGCAGGATCTTGGATCAGGCGAGGCAACATCCGTTCTGCGCGGGAATGGTTTTTGAATGCGAGAGAGAACAGGCGGAAGTGCTTCTCAAGGAACAGAAGAATTGATAGTGTGTTACCGTGCAGAAACTCCTCGCGTCCCTCGGCTCCGCCACCGTCGGTCACGACCGACGTGGCCCCGTCTGTGCCGTCATCGGCGCCCAGTGGGGGGATGAAGGAAAGGGGAAGGTCATCGATCTTCTCGGGGAGCACTACGATACAGTCGCGCGTGCGTGCGGCGGCGCGAATGCCGGCCACACCATCGTCGTCAAAGGCACGAAGCACATTTTTCATCTGCTCCCGTCCGGCGCGCTCCATCCGCACACGACCGTCGTCATCGGGTCGGGATTGGTGCTGCATTTGCCGACACTGCTCGAAGAGATCCGGCTCCTGAAAGAAGCAGGCATTGATGTTCTTCCGCGCCTTTTCATTTCAGAAGAAGCGCACATTGTATTTGAGTTTCATAAAGCCATTGATGTCGTACTTGAGGAAGAACGACGCAAGCGGGAAGGAAAGGGCATCGGCACCACCGGACGCGGTATCGGGCCGGCATACACGGACAAAGCGTCGCGGGATGGAACGCGCATGCAGAGCCTCAAGGGGGACATGCGTCCGATTCTCGAGCGTCATGCCGTGCGCGTGCAGCGCCTGTACGGCGTCGCGGTGGATAGCGAGAAAGAGCTTGCCGCTCTCGTGCCGGCGCAGAAGCTCTTGAAAGATCGCATCGTCGATACCGTTTGGCTCCTCCATGGCAAGCTGCAGCAGGGCAAGACGCTCCTCATCGAAGGCGCGCAGGCGAGCCTGCTCGATCTCGATCATGGCACGTACCCGTACGTCACGAGCAGCCAGACCACCAGTGCGGGTGCCCTGCAGGGATTGGGTCTGCCGCCGCGCGTTCTCACGGCCTGCATCGGAGTGGCCAAGGCGTACTGCACGCGGGTCGGCGAAGGTGACTTCATGACGGAAGTGTTGGGAGAGACAGGCGACCGGCTGCGCAAGCGGGGAGGGGAGTACGGTTCCACCACGGGGCGTCCCCGCCGCTGCGGGTGGCTCTCGATCCCCGATCTCAAGCGCTCGGCGATGATCAACGGCTTCACGCACTGGAACATCACCAAGCTGGATGTTCTGGATGAAGAGGTGGAAATCCCCGTCTGCACGGGCATCGCTTCCGATGGAAAAGCTGAATGGAAGAAACTTCCTGGTTGGAAGACATCAACGGTTGGCATCACGGAATTTGCAAAGCTTCCCAAAGAGGCGCAGCAGTACCTGCAGTTCATCGAAAAGGAGACCGGCGTGCCCGTATCCCTCATCGGCACAGGCCCGGGGCGAGAGCAGATGATCGTGCGGAGGTAAAGATTTGCAGTGTGACTTGCGGTTCTGCCTCACCCCCTCTCCCCCTCTCCAACCCTGCCACGATTCCTTCATGGAGAGGAGGCACACGTTTGTTGTTCTAAAAAAGATCTAAAACAGAAAGAGTACGCCCCCTCTCCGGTTGGCGTTGGATGGGTGCGGAGAGGGGGTCAGGGGGGTGAGGCAAAGACAGTCTTGGCATTCGCCTTATTCCCCCCATCGCAGTTTTGTCCTCAATGTGCGAAGGAACGTATCCTGTTTCCTCCGGAGGAACTTCACCGTCTCTTTGGACACCGAACAGCGCACGTGGTCGCCATCCTGCAGCGGCACATACATCTGGCCGTCGATCGTCAGGTTCACATCGACGTCGGCGAATTTGCGGACTTTCATGCGCACGCCCACGTCCACCTTGCTCCTGCCGCTGATCACCACCGGCTTCTGCGAGAAACTGTAGGGATTGATAGGGGTCAGGATGATCGCCGAATCGAAGGCGGGATGGACGATGGGACCGCCGGCCGCGAGCGAATAGGCCGTGGAACCGGTCGGCGTGGCGACGATGAGACCGTCGGAGCGGTACGTGGTGAGGGCCTCGCCGTTTACCGTGGTTTCCAGATCAATGAGGCGCGCAATCGTTCCCTGTGCGATCACTGCTTCGTTGAGGGCATGGCCGGAGAAAAATACCTTGCGCTTGCGCACTGCTTCGACTTTCAGAAGGCCGCGCTCATCAATCATTCCCTCTCCGCACAGCAGAGCCGGGAGGATGCGGTCGGCTTCATTCAACTCGATTTCCGCGAGGAACCCGAGCGTTCCCCGGTTGATACTCAGGATGGGAACCGAAAAATCCTTGATCTCGCGGACAGTGCGCAGGACAGTGCCGTCACCGCCGATCACCAACATGAGGTCGATCGCGTGCTCGGGATCCATGGGTTCATATTTCCGTGCGCAGGGCAGGTCAAACATGCGCGAGGGATCCACGGCAACTGTGCACTTGAGTGTGCGGAGGATCTTTAAGATGCGCGCGACAGCCTCGTCCTTGCGATCGAAGCCTGATTTGACGGTGAGACCGATGCGGCGGTACTTCGTCATAGCTACAGTGTAGCGCGCTACAGGAATGCCTGGACACCGGAAAGGAACAAATCCACGGTTCGTTTCCAGCTGAATTGACTTGCCTGCAACGGCCCTGCGTTTCTGAGGCGTGCGCGAACGGCATCATCGGTGAGCAGTGTTTTAAGCCCCTGCGTCAGGGCGATCTGATCTTCGGGATCCACGAAGAACGCCGCATCTCCCGCCACCTCCGGCAGACTGCCGCGCTTGCTCGTGAGCACGGGAATGCCGCGCTGCAGGGCATCCAGCACAGGCATGCCGAATCCCTCGTACAGCGAAGGGAGCGCGAAGACAGTGGCAGTGGAGAGGAGTGATTCGTACTCGGCATCGGTGACGTAGCCGCGCCACTCCACTCCCGGTGTCTCGTTGGCCAGACGGACGATCTCGCGATCATGCCACCCGCGACCGCCGGCGATGATCAGGCGGCTGCGTTTCCTGATGATTTCGGGAAGATTGGCGAATGCATGGATGAGACTGAGCTGGTTCTTGCGCGGACAGAGTGTTCCGACACTGAGAACCGTCCGTCCGTCCGGAACGTTCGACGGAGCGGTTTCACTGTACGGTCCTGCAAAGATGACCGAGATGTTCTCGCTCTTCAAAAACCCGTACCGATTGAGAAGATCGTGCTTGGTCGCCTCACTGATCGCACAGACGTGGCAGGACTGCGCAAGGGCACGCCGAAGCGTGAGACGTTCGATGATCTCAGCTTTGCGCTGGTGGGGTTCTCCGCGGAATGCGATCAAGTCATGGACGAGCGGGATCGTGGGCATGGAACCGCCGGAGAGGAAAGGGACAATGAAGCTTGTGGGACTGAAGTACGTGAGTTCGCTCTGGTGCGCAGCCAGAAATCTGGCGGCATGCAGATGCCAGCGCATGCCGGAAGGCAGTACGGCACTGCGCACGTTCGGCAATTGCCATGCGGCGGGGAGGGCGCGGTTACCGAGCAGGAGAATGGGCAGATTTCGTGTGAAGAGTTCCGTCAGAAAACAGTGTGCCCAGCGGGCCTTGCCCGTGGGTGTCTCGCTCAGTGCCTCCCGACAGTCGATGGCCAGCGTACGCATAGAGACAGTCTAGCTTGCCATGCATATCATGAGCGAGCCAAAGGAAGCTGTTTCCAATTCCGCAGAATTGGCGCGGCAATTGAATGTCCCTCGACTCACTTTGCTGCGCTGTGTTCGCTCGGGACACTCTAGCCAAAACAGGTGGTCGAAGCTCTCTTTGAGAGCGGAGACCACGAGCGAAGTCGCGTGTAGCGAGACTGAGTCGAGTGGTGCTATCCTGAAGTCGATGGCTTCCCAGTTTTTTCGGAAGGTGATGGGGCTCGAGTTGGAGGAGAAGATCCTCAATGCCGGGGCTCTGGTTGCAATCGTGGGCGTTTTTCTGCCCTGGATCGGTGGCGAAAAGATTGGCGGAGCCATGGTGTCATACTCCGGATTCGGATTCTACACGACCATCATCGGCATCAGTGTTTTCGCACTGCATGTGTTCGTGCTTCTCATTACGCTGATTCCCCTGACGGGAGGGCCCGTCTTCATTCGCAAACGCTACCGCGAGGTAGTGCGTCTCTGCGCCACCGCTGAGGCGGTGATTCTCATTCTTGCGTCTCTCTCCGTGCTCATTAAGGTCACGTTCGATCTTGCCCGTATGGAGATCCGTTTCGGGATCTACGTGGCACTCATCGGGAGCCTGGTGGCCCTTTTTGAGTCCTTCCTGCGTTTTCAGGAGCAGCGCAAGGGATTCGTGCAGGAGCTCTTCCACCATCCGGAGGAGGATGTGCGTCCTGTTGACAAAACGGAGTTCTTCGAGGCGCCTCCGCCGCCTCCCCCTCCCCCACCCCTGCCCCCCGAGGAGCACAGGATGTACCGGTGACGGAGGTTTGAGATGTTTGAGAGGTGAGGGAAGCCTGAGAGGTTTCACATTTCAGGCGTCTCTAATCCTTTAAACTTCTAGAACCTTTCGCAGGTCTAGGGTTATAATGCACTCGCATGCCTCCCTACTCAGATACCGACTTCCTCTACTTCGACACCGAGAAGAGATCGGTGATCGGGCCAGTGGAGTGGACCAAGACAGGCACCGTGAAACCACTGCAGAAACCCGGTGTCCCGGAGGAGGGCGAGGATCGAAAACGCCGTGGCAGGCCCCGCAAGGAGTACTACATTTGGGGGACGTATCGTTCCCTCAAGCGTCTGTACAATCTGGAAGGAAAAACCAAGCGCGAAGAGAGCACGCAGACTCTCGACGAGGCGATGGGGCGAGCTCTTCAGGAACCGTACTGGAACTGAGAGGTTTTCAAACTGCCGTAAGCAGGGAGCAAATGCGGGCTACTTCGTTCTTCGACCCGATGATCAGCGGGCAGCGTTGACCCACGGCGGTGAGGGGAATATCCATGATGTCCTGCGAACCATCCGAAGCGGCTCCACCCGCCTGCTCTGCGAGGAAGGCAAAGGGTCCGCACTCGAAGGCGTGACGGAGCTTGCCGTTCGGGTACTTTTTGCTGGCTGGGAAGGTGAAGATGCCCTGTCCTTTACTGAAGATATGGTGCACATCTGCTACCAGACAGCCAGAGTAGCGCAGGGTCATTTGCTGCTTGAGCCACGATTCCACGACGTCGCGATAGCCGTCGGTCTCATCAATGCCGCGCAGGTTCCCCGGGCTGAAGTTCTTGGCATTGTCGCCGATGCCCAAGTGTTCCCTGAGGATGATGAATTCTCCCACGTCGTTCAGGAGGAACTCGTGTACGCCGCTGCCTGTGGAGTAGACGAAGAGCGTGCGCGGGCCGTACAGGACGTAGAGGGCGGCCACCTGTTCCCGTGGGGTGCGACCGATGATCTCTTTGCCTTCGTAAATCCCGAAGATGGAACCGATGGCCAGATTAGCGTCGACGAGGGAGGAGCCGTCCAGCGGGTCGAACACTACGGAGTAGGGCGCATCGGGAGAGAGTTCGATGACGGCGTCATGTTCCTCGCACGCGTATGTCGCGACTAGGCGGTTCTCGTTGAGGTGTTCCTGAATGATGCGGTCAGACAGCACGTCCAGCTTCACCTGCTCCTCGCCGAACATGTTCACGGATCCGGCAAGGCCGGCTTCCGTAGTCTTGATAGCGTAACTGATGTACTTCGCGGCGCGCGCGATGTCGTTGATAAGGTGCCGCAGCTTGTCGGGTGTCTTCGAGACGTGAAAGAGGTGGCCGTTGAGGCTGCGCTGCTCGGCGGGGACGGAAGGGGAGAGAGTCATGTTTAGGGTTAGGATTAGGCCTGAGGGGTAGGGGATTACTGCAGGAGCTTTCCAACCAGAAGGGTCATTTCGGTGACGCGCATGGCGTAACCCCACTCGTTGTCGTACCAGGCCAGAATCTGCACGAGATTTCCGTCAATGACATTCGTGGAATCCAGATCCACTGTGCTCGAGTGCGGGTCACTGAGGTAATCCGACGAGACGAGCAGACCTTCTTCCACGGCCAGGATGCCCTTGAGGTCTCCCTCCGAAGCCTCACGGAGCTTTCCGTTGATTTCTTCGACGGTCGCCGGAGCATTGAGTTCCAAAACGAGGTACGCCGCGGAGACATCGGGGACGGGAATGCGCAGTGCCATGCCGTCGAGTTTGCCCTTGAGGTGAGGGAATATCTTACCAGCTGCCTTGGCGGCACCGGTCGTCGAAGGAATGATGTTGAGTGCCGCGGCGCGTGCGATGCGAAGCTTGCTGCTCTCCGTCGCGTTGTCGAGGAGGTTCTGGGAGCTGGTGTAGGAGTGCGTGGTGCACATGAGGCCGCGTCTGATGCCCCTCCAAGCATCCAGTACCTTGATCACGGGGGCGATGCAGTTCGTGGTGCAGGAAGCGGCGCTGACGATCGGCAGTGCGCTCTTGAGCAGATCATCGTTCACCCCGCGTACGATCATGGGTGTGTCATCCTTCGGCGGTGCGGTGATGATGACGGCCTTGGCACCTGCCGTCAGGTGCGCCTGTGCTTTCTCCTTGGTGCGAAACTTGCCCGTTGCTTCGACGACCAGATCCACTTTGAGGTCCTTCCAGGGACACTTGGACGGATCTTTCTCGCGGATCACGCGGACGGGTTTCCCCTCGATACGCAGATCTGCTCCCTCGACGTCTACGGAACGGTCAAATCGCCCGTGGAGGGTGTCGTACTTGAGTAGGTACCGGCGCATTGCCGCGTCACTCGAGGCGTTGATCGCCACGACTTCTGCTTCCTGTGAAAACCGCGTGAGGAGCTGACGGTGAACAACACGCCCAATGCGTCCATATCCATTAATAGCTACTCTCAACATGAAAATATGATACGGAGGATTTGGGAGTTGTAAAGGAAAGCTGAGAAAAGTTGCGAACGTATCGTGCCGAAGGCACACAAATAATCATCGCGAAGTTGTGGGTGGCTCTGACGGGCCCCACAACTGGAGCGATACCACTGAAGGGAAAAGAGAGATCATGAGAGAAAAACTGTTAGGTTTGTCTCTCATGAATCAGCCAAACATCCCGACGAATATTCCGAGCATCGCGAAGAAGATGCCGATAATCCACAGGCGCATCGTCACCTTGCTCTCGCCCCACTCGAGGGCTTCGAAGTGATGGTGGAGAGGAGCTGCGAGGAAGACTTTTTTTCCATGACGCAGTTTCTTGCTGGTCAGCTGGATGATGACGGAGAGCATCTCGATGAGGAACACGAATCCGACGAGCGGGAGCACGAGCACCTGGTCGATCATGAGGGCGATCACGCCCAGCATGCCGCCGAGTGCAAGGGCACCGGTATCGCCCATGAAGAAGAGGGCGGGAGGGACATTGTGCCACAGGAACGCGGCTGTAGCCCCAGCCGAAACGGCACAAAAGGCGGCGAGGACGGTGAGGCCTTTGAGATAGGCGAGGAACGCGAACGCCAGGAATGCGATGGTGAGCAAGCCCGCCGCAAGACCATCCAGACCGTCGGTGACATTCACCGCGTTCGCGGTGCCGACGATAATGAAGACGAAGACGGGGATGTACCACGCTCCGAGGAGCACCGGACCTACGTACGGGACGTGAATAGAGTCGTAATTGAGCTTGTAGTAGAACCAGAGCCCGCCGGCCAGAGAGAGGAAGAGGAGGGTCAGGAGCTTTGGAAGCCAATCCAACCCGCGCTTCTTCCCGATGCAGCAGATGTTCAGATAGTCATCGAGCGCACCGAGTAAGCCGAAGGAGACGAGCATGAAGAGCGGTAGGTACACCTGTCCTCGTTGGAGGATGGATTGCTCCACGATCCCGAAGAACGAGAGGAGTCGTGAAGCGAGGGCGGTCACCAGAATGGAGCCCCAGATGAGGACACCTCCCATGGTGGGCGTCCCTGCTTTCTTGGCATGGAAACGCTGGAAGACGGGGGCACCTCGGCCATCCACCGTTTCGCTCCGGAGTTGTTTGCCCAGTTGGAAGTGTAACAGAAATTTGAGGTACCACGATGTACATGCGATGCCGAGCACGAAGGCAAACAGCGCGTAGAGGAGGATTGCGATGAGAGGAATATCCGGTCGGACGGGGATGAATTCGGGCATAGTGACAGAGTAGCGAGAGAGCAACGCATTGGCTATTGGCGATTGTCCGATTGGCAAGAGAAATTTAAAAAAAGCTATGAGGAAGTAGAAATCGCCAATCGACAAATTGGCAAATCGCCAATCACGCTGAGTGCACCTTATCGATGTCGTAGAACCGCATTTGCTCCTTTTTGAACAGGAGCTCGACGCGTCCGATGGGGCCGTTACGGTGCTTGCGGATGTAGATGTCCGTCACGCCCGGACGATCGCTGTCCTCCTCGTAGTAATCCTCGCGGTACATCATCAGCACCACATCGGCGTCCTGTTCGATCGAGCCCGAGTCACGCAGATCCGAGAGTTGAGGGATGTTACCCGGACGGGTCTCGACGGCGCGCGAGAGCTGCGAGAGGGCGACAATCGGCACGTGGAGTTCACGGCCGAGCTGCTTCAAGGCTCGGGAGATCTCGGAGATTTCCTGCACGCGGTTGCCGGCATAGCTGGCATTGCCCGTGCTCATGAGCTGCAGGTAGTCGATGATGAGCATGTCCAGTCCGTTCTCCATCTGGAGTCTGCGTGCCTTCGCCCGGAGTTCCGGAATGGTGGAGGCGACGGAGTCATCGATGAAGATGTTGGCCTTGTTGAGTTCGTCCATGATCGGACCCATGTTCTGAAAGTCGCTGTCATCCAGCTTGCCGCGCTGCAGTTTCCAGGAATCGACGCCGAGCATGGAGGCGAAGAGGCGGTCTACCAATTGTTCCTTGCTCATTTCCAGCGAGAAAATGCCCACGTTCTTGCGACCGCGGATGGCGGCGTTCTGCGCGATGTTGAGGGCCAGTGAGGTTTTTCCCATGCTGGGCCGTGCCGCGATGACGACGAGATCACTGGGTTGCAGGCCTGAGAGCTTGAAATCGAGTGATTTGAAGCCGGTAGAGACCCCTTTCACCGTATCTTCATCCTGCGTTTCGTGCATTTCAGCAAACCGTTCGTAGCGCGCCTCCAGCACGTCACGGATGTGGATGAATTTGTCCTTGAGAAACATATTCGAAATTTCAAAGACAGTTTTCTCGACCATATCCAGCAGCTCCGCAACCGGTTTCTCTTCTTCGAAGCCGAGGCCTGTGATGCGTTGGCCGGCCGCGATGATGCGGCGGTGCACGGCTTTCGTCTTCACAATCTGGCCGTACTGGTAGACATGGGATGAAGTGGGGACTTCGGAGGCGAGCTCGGCCAGGAATGAACTGCCTCCTGCTTTTTGAATTCTCTCGTTCCCGGAGAGTTTGGTGGTGACCGTCACGAAATCGATGGGCTCATGACCCATGTAGAGCTCATGAATGGCTTGGTAGACCTCGCGTAGCGTGGGATCGTAGAAATCTACGGGAGCGAGGAAATCGCTCACCTTGATGATGGCTTCGGGATCGACGAGGAGCGCCCCCAGTACCGTGCGCTCGGCTTCCACGGAGTGCGGCTGTGTTGTCATGGTGGTGGGAGTGGGCGCTGCCATGGGACTCAGATTGTAGTGCCCGCAGCGTTCCCGGCAATCAAACCCGCTTGATGACACAGTGAAATGAGATCTGAAGTGCTGGTGAATTGTGGAGTGAATGTG
>JAQVMW010000003.1 GCA_028703445.1 Candidatus Peribacteraceae bacterium | reverse complement strand
GTACATTGCATGCGGCGGGCAGTGAAGATGCGGAACTTCGGTGACACTGACGACGGAGTCCGCCCCGGTTTGTTGTAGGAGAACGATCCCCGCATCGATATGGGCGGACGTGCGCAGGGGAGATGTTGGCTGGAGCAGGACCACAAGCGATGGCGCGTAGTGTTCCCGTTTCTCAAGCTCCTGCAGGACGTAGAGCAGAACATCCATGGAATCCGCTTTATCAGTTGCCAGATGAGCCGGTCGCATGAAGGGCACTTCCACGCCGTACTGGCGTCCTATGGCGGCGATATCCTCATCGTCGGTGCTCAGGATGACCCGTGTCAGCAATGTGCTGCCAAGCGCCGCTTCACACGTGTACGCGAGGAGTGGTTTGCCGTTCAGCGATGCAATGTTTTTGCGGGGAAGTCTCTTCGACCCTCCGCGTGCAAGGATGATGCCGAGGATGTCCGTTGTTTTCATTGGAGAAAGGAGAAGGCCATTCTACCACATGACCCTTCTTTTCCTCCCTACAGAGCCATGTTTTGGTATGAGCGGATGGAGAGAGCCTATTCGATGATCCGCTGTATTTAGATTGATCACCCCGTAGGGGTCTTCTACCATCCCGGCATGGCGGAACTGGAAGCCAAGTACGGCCTGCCCACCGATGTGCGCTTCTGCAAGAGGTGCGTCATTTCCAACCAGCGTCCCAATTCTGCCGTGGAGTTCAGGCACACCGCGGCCTCCAAGAAAGAAACGATCCACTTTGATGATGAGGACGTGTGCGACGCATGCCGCTATATCGCGCAGAAGAAAAATTCCATTGACTGGAACGTGCGCGAACGGGAACTGAAAGAACTCTGCAGCCGCTTCCGCAAGGATGACGGCTCGTACGATTGTCTGGTGCCGGGGTCCGGCGGCAAAGACAGCTTCTATGCCGCGTACAAGCTCAAGTTTGAGTACGGAATGCATCCGCTGACGGTCACATGGGCTCCGCACATGTACACGCCGTGGGGGTGGAAGAATTTTCAGTCATGGATTCACGCGGGATTCGATAATTATCTCCACACGCCCAACGGCAAAGTGCACCGCCTGCTCACGCGACTGGCGGTGGAACGCCTGTTCCATCCCTTCCAGCCGTTCATGCTTGGGCAGAAATTTCTTGCGCCCAAACTGGCGGCCATCTTCAACATTCCGCTGGTGTTTTACGGCGAGATGGAAGCCGAGTACGGCAATCCCATTGCCGAGACGGACAGAGCTGAGCGCAATTGGTCCTATTTCACCAATACCGATCCGTCCTCCATCTTTATCGGCGGCACATCCATCAAAGAATTACAGGAGCGTTACGCCGTCACTCCCAACGATATACTGACATACCTTCCGGCCGATCCCGAAGCGTTGCAGGCAAAGAAGATTCAGGTTCATTATTTGGGGTATTACCTCAGGTGGCATCCGCAGGAATGTTACTACTATGCGGTGGAACACGGAGGTTTTCAGGCTTCTCCGGAGCGCACGCCGGGGACGTACAGCAAGTACAACAGCATTGATGACAAGATCGATGATCTTCACTACTACACGACGTGGGTCAAGTTCGGCATCGGGCGCGCCACCTACGATGCGGCACAGGAAATTCGTTCGGGAGACATCACGCGCGAGGAAGGGGTCGCTCTGGTGCATCGTTTTGACGGCGAATATCCCACGCGATTTGAGGAGGATAATTTTCGGTATCTGAGCATTCCCGAAAAGGAATTCGGGAAGGTGTCACAGGAATTTGCGCATCCCATCATGGACCGTGCAACATTCATGGCGTTGGCAGACAATTTCCGCTCCCCGCATCTCTGGAAAAAGACTGAGCGGGACGAGTGGGAGCTGCGGTACAAGGTGAGCTGAACAAGAAGATGCGGGCCACCTCCGTCACGATGGCTTCACTCATCACCCGTACGTGCTCGTCCTCGGGCAAGTGTGAGATTTCCAGACTCCATGGGTCGAGCACGCCGAGCAGACAAGTTTCTTCCATCGCCTTCAAATACAGATGCGTGCTCAAGCGCGTGGGCTTTTCTTTACGCTCGAACACGGCATGCACGGCCTCTTTGCATTCCTGCAGGGAGCGAACCGGAAAGACGCCACGGGCGAATTGGAAGTAGCGTGAACCGAAGAGGAAGACGGGCTTCTCTCTGAACAGCGCTTCAAATCCGGCGGATCCGGTTACAGTGGCCACGGCAAGACAGTGCTCCCGCAGGGCGAAGGTATCGACGGTTGTCGGGACAAGGCGGACTTTCTCCAGTTCGAGAAATTCCTTGTAATACTCGATACTGCGATTCTGCCAGCCGCTTCTGCGAGGATGCTCTTTGATGTAGATGAGCACATCCTTCGGCAGGGTCGCATTGAGAAGGCGCGTTGCCAGAATGAGATCGGCGAAGACGCCCCCCATGGGGATCGTGGTTGCCTCCGGCTGGAAATGTAATGGGAAATAGACGAATGGACGGTTGAAGTCCGGCGGTGCGGCATGGGCGGCGTAGAAGTGCTCCCGTTCACGGACGGCATGCCACCGCCGGGCGGCCAGAAAAGCGCGCTTCCAACCACCGGGCGTGCAGTAGCGGAGGGCGCGCTGCAGAAATTCCAGTGGCCGCGTCATGACCAGCCGATACAGGTGTCCCCAGTACGTGGGAATTTTTACCTTTTCTATTTCCGGCGGCATTCCCACTCTGGGGATCAATGCCTGCTCATATGATGCGAATGGTTCGGAGAGGGGAATCGTGTCGATGTCCTGCCCGACGTGAGCGTCCAGTAGCTGTTGGTATCGTGGTTGAATCTGGATGGCGGATTGCCGGATATCGTGTTCCACAAACGAGGTATCGCGCAGCTCGGTGGTATTGAAGTAGAGGACGGGGATACCTCGCGCTTTGCAGAGGTGATAGATGATGATGTCGGGAATCTCATGCGGGATCCACGCGGAGAGATACAGATTGATTCTGTGGCGCGTCAGATAATCGTTCCAGAATTGCAGGTGACGCAGGTACCACCTCTTGCGCGTGGCGTACAAAATGCTGCGTTTCCATTCCAAGCGGGTAACAATGGCCATGAATACCGATTCGCATTCGCTCATGCGAATCAACAATTCCTCGTCGAGTGGCGCGATTTTGTTCCAGTCGGCCCCTTCATACTGTCCGTTGCGGATGGTACTCGAGACGAAATGGTCCTGCTGTTCGGCAGGAATGCCGGCAAAAGGAGGGAAGGGTTCTCCGGGAGAGCGGGTGGCGGAGATATCCGCGCAAAATTCGAAAGGGCATTTTTGCAGGGCGCGCTCCAGTGCCCGACGGGAGAAATCGAGAGAAAAACGTCCGACAATCGCTCTGATGGGAACAGTATGAGACATGCGAGATATCGAGATTAGAGATATCCTGACACAAGAAATCGCAAAATGGAAAGAAATTCATGTCACGATTCCCTCCTTTTCTTTTCGGCCGCACGGTCGTATGCGTTCTCCATTTTGGCAGGAACGTATTTTATCCCGGTGTGGAGATCTGTTAGAGTCGGGCTCCATACTCTTCCCTTTTTTTCATGCCGTATTCCGCAAAATTCTGGAGTGCCGCACCCACGTACGGTGAAGTGTTCTATGCACGGGCCGTTGGCAAGGCACCGGAAATGGAGAGCAGCAAGGCTACGGCACGGCAGCTAAAGGGGGTGATCGTTCCCGGATCCCATGTGCTCGATGTGGGGTGTGGCACCGGTCACTACCTGCGATCCCTGCGGCGGGAATACACCTTCCCTTTTTCTTACGAAGGCGCCGATATCACGCCGTACTATATCCGTCTGGCAAAAAAAGCGTATGCCCACGACTCCAATGCCCACTTCCGCGTGGCGAGCATTGATGATCTTCCGTTCAAGCCCAGGACATTCGATATCGTCCTGTGCTGCAATGTCCTCCTGCATTTGCCGGACATCGTAAAACCGATCAGAGAGCTCTGGCGTGTGACACGCCGAACCATGCTCATACGTACCCATATCGGGACAACCAATTTTCGCATTCAGCAGGTGCCGGAGCCCGCAGTACTCAAGGGAAAGAAGGATCCCGTATTCCGGACCAATGGAGAACCGATCAGGTCTAATTTCTTCCACAACATCTATTCCGAGCGCTATATGCGATGGCTCTGCGGAACATTGCCGGATGTCGCCGATGTTTCCATTGAACAGGATAAGGATTTTGATCCGCACGCTCTCGGTTCTGCCCAGTGGCCAGAAGAGAAGAAGCCAGGCGACCTCACAGAAGTCTGGAACGGCATGCAGGTACACCATTACATTCTCCAGCCGTGGTGTTTCTTGCGGGTCACCCGCAAGAAAGACAAGGCGCATTGATCCTCTCTCCACTCCGGCGGCATTGGAGGAAACACAAGGAAATTCAGGTGGGGCGTCCCAGTGACGGTGAGCGGGTCACGGAACCTCACGCACGAATGAATAAAACATAAGAGGTGCCCTGAATGTGGTACAGGGGAATATCCTGTCCCAATTCATTCAAATACCGGCTCACGCTTTCGTAGGTCAGATAGTCGTGCCACAAAATGACTCCTTTTTCTTTCAGCAGGCGCAGAGCATGCTCCGTGTCATTCTTGACGTACATGTAATCGTGACAACCGTCCACAAACACACAATCCATTTTGTTCTCATAGGGGATGTAATCGAACGAAGCGGAATCTCCGAAGAGCTGCGTAATCTGTTTCTGTTCCGGCGTGCCGAGAAATTTTGAGCCGATCACCGGCTTTTCAACATAACGGCGTTCTCCCGAAGAGATAGGGATCTCTGTCCTGTCGACGTCGGTTGCCGGAAGATCCAGTGTATGGATCACCAGTTCCGGAAAATTTTTTGCCAGCATGAATGAGGTCTGTCCCTGATAGGTTCCAAATTCAAAAAACGAGCGAGTACCATAGGATCGGATGAGACTCAGGAGCACATATTCCTCAAGAAGCGACGTGTTTCCCTTCATTGCTTCATAGGTCACCTGAAACGGTGTGCCCAATCCAAGCCTTGCGTCGGTGAGCGGCAGGGAACGCACGGCAGAATGCCTCCGTAGAGTGTCTGTTACGGAATATTCGAGAATATTTGCCGTCAGTGCTTTCAAGAATGATAACCGCCAAGCGTTGCCGATCAGCGCACGCATGCCAGTCCAAAAGTTGTTGCGTGTGATTTTCATGAGTGAAGGAAGTATAGCAGCGGATGGTGGATCACCGTGCGAGCGCAACGAAATTCTGCAGAATCCTCAAACCGGCCTCCCCGCTCTTTTCCGGGTGAAACTGGCAACCGATAATGTTGCCCTTTCCGATTGCCGAGGCGAACGTGAGGCCGCCGTACGTTGTCTCTGCAAGGACATGCGACGGATCTTTGGGTTTCAGGAAGTATGAATGGATGAAGTACATATCCGCGCCGGCAGTCACCCCTTCGAGAACCGTGCCTTTCCACGCTTTGACCTCCGTTTGTCCCTCTCCTGGCGCTTCGCGCCACCCTCTCCCGTAGGGAGAGGGAACAAGGAGAGCGCTTTCTATTGAATTCCAGCCCATGTGCGGCGTCTTGGCGCCCTTCTGAAGTGCCGGAAAATGCACGACCTCACCCGGGAGCAAACCGAGTCCCTCCCATTCGCCGAATTCATGTCCTTTTTCGAGTAAAAGTTGTGCGCCTAAGCAGATACCGAGGATAGGTTTTCCGTTGGCGGCCGCGGTTTTCACTTCATTGAGCAGCCCGCGCACCCGGAGTCCCTCCATTCCCGCTTCGAACGCCCCTTGCCCCGGCAACACGAGCGCGGCAGCATCACGAATTTCCTTCGGGTCCTCGCTCAGGATGACGTCCTGCGTGAAGCGTTTGAGCGCCTTCATGGCGCTATGGATGTTCCCGATGCCGTAGTCGACGATGCAGAGGTGAGCCATGGGCGTTATGCGTGACGAATGGGAATTTTTTGAGTCATCAATTGTTCCTTGAGGGCGCCGATCGTCCATTCGTTATAGTGAAGAATGGAGGCCAGGCACACCGCATCGGCGTGGCCTTCTTGAATTGCCTCCGTCAGCGAAGCGGCATCTCTCGCTCCGCCATGGATGATCACCGGAACATCAGCGCATGCCGTCACGGCGGCAAGGAGCTCCCGATCATATCCTTTCTTCGTCCCATCGAAATCCACGGAGGTGAGCAGGATCTCTCCCACGCCCATCGCGAGTGCCCGCTTGATCCATTCAATCGCGTCCAGCCCCGAGTGCTCGCGCCCGCCATCGGTGTACGCTTCCCAACGGCCTTGACCGCTTCGCTTGGCCTCGACCGAGAGCACGATGCACTGTGCTCCGAACTGATGCATAGCTTCGGAGAGCAGTTGCGGATTGCGCGTGGCGTACGTATTGATTGCGACTTTGTCCGCTCCCGCCCGCAGAAAATTATTGATGTCGTGCAGCGACTGGATTCCCCCGCCCATGGTGAGCGGGATGAAGAGTTCATTGGCGACCGAGCGCATCAGGTCAAAGTCGGGGCTCCTCTGGTAGAGCGACGCGACGCTATCCATGGCGATGAGTTCGTCCGCGCCCTGTTCGTAGTACTTGCGGGCGAGTGTGACGGGATTTCCGATGACGCGCAGCCCCTCCAGATGGATGCCCTTCACCACATTGGGTCCTTTGATATCGAGCCGGGGGATGACGCGGACACTGTGCAACGGGGATAGTGTATTGAAAAGGCGCGAAAAGGGTTATAGATTTGCCTTCTGTTCGGATTTCCCTTTTTGCGCCTTTGGAGCCCTCTCCCCGCCCATCCGTGTTCATCATCGCCGAGGCCGGCGTGAACCATAACGGCAAAGAGGATCTGGCCATGCGTCTGGTGGATGCCGCCTGCGACGCGGGGGCGGATGCCGTCAAATTCCAGCTGTTTGATCCGGACGAGCTGGCCGGAGCGGCGCCTCTGGCGTCGTATCAGGAAGGTAAGGATGCCTGGCGCGATCAGAAAGAAATGCTCGCTTCCCTCATGCTGCCGAAGGATGCGTACCGGCGGCTCGCCGATCATGCGAAGGAACGTCAGATCGAGCTCATCGTGACGCCGTTCGATATTGCGTCTGCGAAATTTTTGCTCTCGCTCAAGCTCAAGACACTGAAAATCCCTTCCGGCGAGGTCACGAATCTTCCATTCTTAAAAAATGTCGCTGCTCTCGGGGCAGACGTCATTCTTTCCACGGGCATGTGTTCCCTCGAGGAGGTGAAGGAGGCCGTCGAAATCTTCCGTGCGAACAAAGTTCCGCTTACGCTGCTTCACTGCGTCAGCGCCTACCCCGCGCCCGCCGACCAAATCAACCTGCGGACCATGGAAACTCTGCGTCAGGAATTTCATGTTCCCGTCGGTTATTCCGATCACACGGAGGGTGTTGCCGTGGCTTTGACTGCCGCAGCACTGGGCGCGCAGGTTCTCGAAAAGCATTTCACCCTCGATCGCACGATGTCCGGTCCCGATCACGCCGCATCGTTGGAGCCCGAAGAGCTGACGCAGATGATTCGCATTATCAAGGATGCAGAGGCTCTGAAGAACGTGTCCGTCCTGCAGGAAGCCTTGGGGACCGGCGAGAAAAAATGTCAGCCGTGCGAAGAGAACGTGCGTTCGGTCGCGCGCCGGAGCGTTGTGGCCGGTTGCGATCTTCAGAAGGGAGGAACGCTCACGGCGGAAATGATCGCCATCCGCAGGCCGGGCACGGGCATCGCGCCGAAATTTGTGCGGGATGTCATCGGCAAGAAGGCCAAGAAGGATATTCTGTCCGGGACACCACTCATCTGGGACATACTCGAATAATACTGACTTACGATGATGACAGTACGAATCTTCTGTCCCTCTCACCCTCCTCTCCCCCTGTTCGAGGGGAGAGGGGATAGCGGAAAAGTATTGAATCGTTGCTTGCGAAAGGAAGATCGGGATTGGTGCTATTCTGAATACTCATTGGTATGAAGACCATCCTCGCCATCACCGGCACGCGCGCGGATTACGGGATCTACGTTCCGGTCTTCCGGGCCATCGGGCTTCAAAAAGACCTGGGGCTCGAAGTGGCGGTGGTTGGGATGCACCTGAAGCCGGAGTTCGGATCGACGGTTGAACAGATCCGCCGTGACGGATTCAACGTCGTTGCCGAAGTGGATACGCTCACTCTCGAAGATACGCCTGCATCTATGGCGGAGTTCGTGGGCAGGACGACGGTCGAGTGCGCGCGCATCTTTTTCGAACGCAAACCTTCCCTTGTGCTGGTGCTGGGAGACCGTGGCGAACAGCTTGCGGCGACTGTTGCGGCAACGTACTGCGGCATTCCCGTCGCGCAATTGCATGCGGGCGAGCTCTCCGGGTCCGTGGACGATGTGGTGCGTCATGCGATCTCGCAACTTGCGACCATTCATTGCACTTCGACAGAAGAAGATGCAGAGCGCGTACGCCGCATGCTCGGGAATCGAGCCAGACAGGTGCATTGCACGGGAGCCCCGGCACTCGATACCATTGCCTCATTTTCGCCGGTTTCGAAGTCGGAATTGCTCGGCGGAGTCGGATTACCGCCTGCTTCGTCACTGCTTCTCTTCCTTCAGCACCCCGATACGCTCGACGTTCTCTCTCCCGTGGAGCAGATACAACCTTCACTCAAGGCACTGGAGTCTTTTGACGGCAACGTCATGATCATCGGATCGAATGCCGATGCCGGTGGCATTTTGATGAACGAGATGCTTCGAGAATTCGCGCAGCAGAGAAAGAACGTGCGTTTCGTGCAGAGTCTCCCTCATGTCGTTTATCTTTCATGGATGGCAGCGGCGGATGTGCTTGTCGGCAACAGTTCGAGCGGCATCATCGAGGCGGCGTCCTTCCGCCTGCCCGTCGTGAATATCGGAGGACGCCAGCAGGGACGCACACGCTCGGGGAACGTTCTCGACGTGCCGTACGACGCCGAACGCATCCGCACCGCCATTCAGACCGCGATGAACGACGCATCGTTCCGCGCGAAGCTCAAGCAGTGCGAGAACCTCTACGGCGACGGCAAGGCAGGCGGACGTATCGCGGACATCCTGGTGCAATTCCACCGGTGAATCTCACGCGTGTGGCTCGAAGCGAACAGGAATTTTCTTTCCGTTGACCGTGCGATAGGCGGCTTCGCGAGGGTCATTGGTAGTGAGGCCGCGCACGATCCGCTCTGCCATGGCGGGATCAGTACAGGCATCGAGATTCTGGATGCGTTCGATATCCCCTTTCGCATGGAATGTGCCTTCTCCTGTTTGCGGAATGTGCGGGAGAGTCCGGTTTTTCAGCATGGGGATGGCTTTTTTGAACACGCGTTGCTCTGCGGCCAATGCACGCTGGTACAGTTCGTGCGCCGTGTCGGTCGGCAGCACATCGATACGTTCCTGCAGCGCGACGGGTCCGGTATCGATTCCCTCATCGATCCAGTGCAGGGTCGCTCCGAACGGCGTCTGTTCCACAACGGCCCACGTCGGCGTATTCCATCCTCTGTTGAACGGCAAGTATGCAGGGTGCAGGTTCAGCGTGCCGACGCGTGGCAGCGAGAGAATTTCTTTGGGGACGATGTACGGAAAATGCACCGAGATCAGATAGTCGGGTTTCAGTTTCTTTAAGAGGGCGATTCCTTCCGGTGATCGGAATGCTTTGCCGGAAAGAGTGGGTGTATTCGGGAGCAGGGACTGCATTTCTTCGGCGAAGCTCGCGGTCGTTCCCTCCGCGACGAGCAGCCCCGACGGGGTGATGCCGGCAGACAGGAGTTCCTGCAGGCACTGGAGTCCGATCATGCGATTTGCCGCGTAGAGAACGGAAATTGTAGACATTGTATTCGTCGGGAGCCTATGCTGGAGGATATAATTTCGTCTCTATGATACAAGAAATTCCCCTCTCAATGCCGGATCTGAGCGAGGAGGATATTCAGGCGGTGGTTCAAGTCCTTCGCACGCCGCAACTCTCGCTTGGACCCAAGCTTCGCGAATTTGAACAGAAGTTCGCCGCGTTCGTCGGCACGAAGGAGGCGGTGGCCGTGAACAGCGGCACGTCCGCGCTCCATCTGGTCATGCGCGGGCTTCAAATTCGTGACGGCGACGAAGTGATTACCACTCCTTTCAGCTTCATCGCCTCCGCCAATTGCATTCTGTTCGAGCGGGCGAAGCCGGTCTTCGTCGACATCCTGCCTTCTACGATGTGTATTGATCCTGCCAAAGTTTCGGCGGCTATCACGCCGCGCACGAAGGCAATTCTCGCGGTGGATGTATTCGGATACCTTGCAGATTGGAAGGCGCTGCGCGCAATCGCGGACAAACATCATCTGCTCCTCATCGAAGACAGCTGCGAGGCCATGGGATCGGAGCGGGCGGGAAAACGCGCGGGCTCCTTCGCCGACTGCGCCGTCTTCGGGTTCTACCCCAACAAGCAGATGACGACCGGGGAAGGCGGGATGCTGGTAACGGATCGTCCGGAGCTGGCGAAGATGGCGCGCTCGCTCAGAAATCAAGGACGGGACGACGCAGATGCGTTTCTGATTCACCACAGGCTCGGATTCAACTATCGCATCAGTGACATCAACTGCGCGCTTGGTATCAGTCAGCTCAAGAAGCTCCCCGAGATGATCTCCCGCCGCGCACAGGTTGCCCGGTGGTACAGGGAAGGATTGGCGGACGTCCCAGAAGATGTTCACGTTCCCGCGGATCAGGAAGAAGTAAACATCAGCTGGTTCGTCTACGTCATCCGGCTCGCCGATCGCTACAACGCGCGCGACCGCGATGCCCTGAAACAGCACCTTCGGGATCACGGCATCGGGTGCAACGCGTACTTTCCCTGCATCCATCTGCAGCCGTTCTACCGCGAGGCATTCGGTTTCAAGGAGGGGGATTTTCCCGTGACGGAACACATCGCGGAACGGACGCTCGCCCTTCCCTTTTCGTCCCGAATGTCGGAGAAGGACGTTGCGAAAGTCTGCGAAACGTTGAAAGATGGGCTCTTGTATCTCCCCTCGTAAATCCATGTCTTTCTTTCAGGATAAAACCATCCTCGTCACCGGTGGCACCGGGTCCATTGGATCGGAGGTGGTGCGGCAACTCCTCGCGCTCAAATCGAAAACGATCAGAGTTCTCTCACGCGATGAGCACAAGCAGTACCTGTTTCAGCAGGAGCTGGGGCCGGAAACCCAGCTAACCGTTCGTTACCTGCTCGGAGATATCCGTGACTATGCGCGTCTGCTTCGGGCAATGGAGGGGGTGGATTACGTTTTCCATTGCGCCGCGTACAAGCACGTTCCGTTCTGCGAATACAACTCCTTCGAGGCGGTGAAGACGAATGTGATCGGGACGCAGAACATGATTGATGCGGCGATCGCGCAGGGAGTGAGCCGCGTGTTGCTCATCTCGACCGACAAGGCAGCCAGTCCCTCGAATGTCATGGGCGCGACCAAGCTTCTTGCGGAGAAGATGATGACCTCGGCCATGAATTTCTCCGGCGATCGGCCCATCCGTTTCGCGAGTGTGCGCTTCGGCAACGTGCTCGCTTCGCGCGGGTCCGTTCTGCCCCTCTTCTGCAAGCAGATTGAGCATGGCGGTCCCGTTACCGTCACGAATCCCGAGATGATCCGGTTCTTCATGTCCATCCCGCAGGCCGTTTCACTCCTCTTCCACGCCATGGAGCGCATGGAGGGAGGAGAGCTGTTCATCCTCAAAATGCCGGTTTTGCGCCTGGGTGACATGGTCGAAGTACTCATCGAGGAGCTGGCTCCCCGCTTCGGCCATGCTCCCGCTTCGATCAAACGTCAGGTGATCGGCGCCCGTCCCGGAGAAAAAACGGAGGAAATTCTCATGACCGCGGAGGAAGCGCAGTATGCCGTCGAGGAGAACGCTATGTTCATCGTGCGTCCGCCGATCCTCCTCGAGGGCGGCAAGTGGAGCGAAACAGCCAAGAAGGGCATCGTGAAAAACGGTGACGCCGCGCATGCCGCGCCCCTTTCCAAAGAGCAGATCCGCACGCTGCTCGCGGGTGTCCTTGCGGAGTACTTTCAGCAGTCCCGGCTCCACTCGTAAGATTCTTCCGTTTCTATGCCCAAAAAGCGAGCATTGATCACCGGAATCACGGGTCAGGATGGCTCCTACCTTGCGGAGTTCCTCCTCTCGAAAGGCTACGAAGTTCACGGGCTCGTGCGCCGGGCCTCCACGTTCAACCGTGGGCGTATCGAGCATCTGTTCAAGGATGTCTCGAGGGATGCGCCGAATTTCCAATTGCACTACGGCGATCTGGGCGATTCCAATTCGCTGCTGCGCGTTCTTATGCTGACGAAGCCGGATGAGGTCTACAACCTCGCCGCCCAGAGTCACGTGGGCGTGAGTTTCGACATGCCCGAGTACACGGGGGACATTACGGCCATCGGCACGACCCGGCTGCTCGAAGCGCTGCGCACGAGCGGCCTTCCCTCCCGCTTCTACCAGGCGAGCTCGAGCGAGCTCTACGGCAAGGCCGTCCTGGCTCCTCAGAACGAGGAGACGCCGTTCTATCCGCGCAGTCCCTACGGGTGTGCGAAGGCGTATGCCTTCTACCTCACCCGCAATTACCGCGAGAGTTACGGGATGTTCGCCGTGAACGGCATTCTCTTCAATCACGAGTCGCCCCGCCGCAGCGAGAACTTCGTGACGCGCAAAATTACCCTGAGTATCGCCAATATCATCGCCGGCAGGCAGGAGTGTCTGCATCTCGGCAATCTGGAAGCCAAGCGTGACTGGGGCTATGCCAAGGAGTTTGTGGAAGGGATGTGGATGATGTTGCAGGAAGCAACACCGGAAGATTTCGTCCTCGCCACGGGCAGAACCGCGACCGTGCGGGAGTTTCTGGAGCTGGCTCTCGGCATTGCACGCATTCCTTTCGAGCGAAGCGGCACAGGGGAGAGCGAGATTTACCGCGATACGCGGTCGGGCAAAACCATTGTATCGATCGATCCGCGCTACTATCGTCCCGCGGAGGTGGATTGCCTGCTGGGGGATGCCACCAAGGCGCGCGCACAACTGGGGTGGCAGCCGAAGACCACGCTTCCTGAACTCGTAGAGATCATGGTGCGGGCAGACCTCGAATGGGCAGGAGTGAGGTTGTAACAGGGGAGGATCCTTTTGGCTTTTTTGTGGATAGAGACCGTTTTTCGTGGCAGAATGCTCATCACGGTTATGGAAGATTCTTACGTCCATCCGCGGTCACGGCAGTCCTTCTTCTCCGGCTTTTCCATCCACAAAGAAAAGAAACAGTGGGGCGAGGAGCACTGGATCGTGAACAAGGAGTACTGCGGCAAGAAGCTGCTCCTCAAAAAAGACCGTCGCTGCAGCCTGCATTCTCACAAAGAGAAAGACGAAGTCTTCTATATCCAGAAGGGGCGCGTGCTTCTGGAGCTTGGCAAAGAGAGCCGCACGCTCACGCCCGGTGATTTCGTCCACATTCCGTCGGACACGCCGCACCGGTTCACCGGCCTTGAAGACAGCGAGATATTCGAATTCTCCACCACGCACAATGAGGAGGATAGTTACCGCACGGAGTATTCTGGTCACGTGGAGCAGAAACGCTACGACCGGCAGTCGGCTCTCGTCCGTGCCTTCAAGAAGTGCTCGGTGCTTGTTGTTGGGGATGTGATGCTCGATACGTACTTTTCGGGTTCCGTGGACCGCATCTCCCCCGAGGCGCCGATCCCCGTGGTGCATTTTCGGCAGAAGACATCCTTCCCCGGCGGAGCTGCCAACGCGGCGCGCAACATTGCGGCTCTCGGGGGACAGGTCACGCTGCTCGGACTCAAAGGCGATGACGATGCGGGAAGGGAGCTCGATGCCCTCGTCAAAAAAGACAAGGTTCGTTCCCTCCTGCTTACCGATGCCAAGCGTCACACCACGCAGAAGCAGCGCATCGTCGCGGGATCATCTCATCAGATCGTCCGTCTGGATATCGAGGAGCAATCTTCCCCTTCGGATGTTCAGGTGCGCGCTCTGCTTAAGTGCGTGGAACGTGAACTGCCCAAACATGATGTGCTCCTGCTCTCGGACTATGCGAAGGGGATATTCTCCCCTGCCGTGCTCCGTGCCTGCATTGCGCTTGCACGGCGGAAGAAGAAACCTGTTGTCCTCGATCCCAAACCCCTCGATGCCTCCTACCTCGCCTCTGTGCGCGGCGTGACCATCATGACGCCCAATCGCAGGGAGGCTCTGCTCCTCTCGGGACGTGCGAATATTTCCCCCGAGGAGACCGGAAAGATTCTGGCTACCGCGCTCAAGACCGATGTTCTGCTCACGCTGGGGGCGGACGGCATGCTGCTGGCCCATCCCCGCAAGCCTCACGAGCGCTTTCCCGCGCTTGTGCGCGAAGTGGCCGATGTTTCGGGTGCCGGCGATACGGTGGTTGCCGTCCTTGCGATCGTTCTGGGACTCAAAGGAAAACTTCTGGATGCCGTCGATCTCTCTAACCGCGCGGCGGGCATCGTCGTCGGCAAGGCGGGCACGGCCACGGTCTCCCCCGCGGAGCTCCTCGACGTGCTATAACATCGAATCTCCCATGATAATTTTCTTTTCCTCCTGTCCCCTCACCCCCCGCCCGTACCGAACGGGTACGTTCGGGCGGGTACCCTCTCCCCCCTTCGGGTGGAGAGGAGATCAGGAAACGTATCGGAGAGGGGAGTCGTTTGTGGATGGTCGAAGGTTTTAGATGTCTTTGTTTTTCTTATGAAATTCCTCCTCCTCGATTTCGATGGAACGTTGATCGCGGACAACGGGGGGTTGGCATACGACCCGGCAACGGTGACATTGCTACCCGGCGTTGCTGCGGGACTGAAGCGTTTCGGTGATATCGGCGTGCGCTTCTTCATCGTCACCAACCAGTCCAAGATCAGCCGGGGAATTTGTTCGGAAGCGGACGTGGTCGCCCGCATTGATCGCGTGATTCACTTGCTCCGGGAGCAGGGTGTGCATATCGAGGGGGCGGAGTGGTGTCCGCACCGCTTGGAAGATGCCTGTGACTGCCGCAAACCCAAGACCGGCATGTGGAAGGCTCTTCAGCGGCGCTTTTTTGATCTCAGGGCGTCCGAAACCGTCATGGTGGGCGATTCGGACAGGGATGTAGAGTTCGGCCAGGCGATTGGCTGCACAACTGCGCGCATTCTCTCGTCATACCCGCGAACAGTGGCTGCCGAGTACCTCGTACGGTCACTGAATGAGCTGGCCGACATCCTGCTCGCTCCGGCGGACCGTCTGTACCAGTTTGACGAAGTGGTGGAATTTGCAGAAGGCATCCATGCGCAGGGGCATTCCATCGTCACCACCAACGGCGCATTCGATTTGTTCCATGCGGGGCACCGGTTCCTGATCGATGAGGCGCACAAACAAGGGGATTTTCTCATCGTCGGGATCAATAGTGATGCCTCCGTACGCAGGGCGAAGGGCGAAGGGCGCCCGGTGCAGAACGAAGAGACCCGCGCGCGCATGGTTGCAAGGTTCGCAGACGCCGTATTCATCTTCGATGACGATGACCCGCGCCCGTGGCTGCCCAAGATCAGGCCTCAGGTGCACGTGAATGCCGCAACCTACGGAGAACAGTGCGTGGAGCGGCTGATCCTCGACCAAATCGGGACGAAGCTCGTCCTCGTTCCTGTTAAAAAGGAGCTGGGCTCCACGACACAGTTCCTCTCAAGCTCGCTTCCCTCTGACTGATGTTCCGGGCACTCATTCTCGGCACGCTCACCACGCTCGCCCTTCCGTGGCTGCTTATTGCTTCATGGCTGCGTTCCCGTTCTCCCGCACGTCAGCGCAGGGTCTTTGTCATCCAAGCCGCGAAAATCGGTGATGTCGTCTGCATGACGCCGCTCTTCCGCTCCCTCCATACGCACGGAGACCACGTGACGGTGCTCTGTCTCAGACGTACAGGCGAAGTGCTCATCGGCAATCCCTGCGTGGATGCGATGATCCACATTGATGATCCGCGGTATCGAGGCCTTGTCGGGGCTTTGCGTCTCTGGCGCGAGTTTTACCGCGGCCGGTTCTCCGTGAGCATGGTCCTGTTCCCCGCGTCTTCCCTCAGCATGATGGGGTTGTGGACTGCCTCACCGGTGCGGATCTACACGCGGGGCAGAGTAATGAGCCTGATGGAGCGGTGGTTCCGCCTTTTCTACTCTTTGAAAGCCCGCTACCGCAGACATACGCGGACCTATGATCACTACATGTATCTTGCAGACCTCGTCGGAGCAAAGCCCGTTGCATACCGACACGAGATGTATCTGAACGCCGCCGAAGAGCAATTCGCTTCCACCTGGCTCAAGGATCACGGCATCGGACCGGATCAGCGCTTCGCGGCGATTTCGCTTCGGGCAGGGAATGTGCTCAAAGAGTGGCCGATCGAACGATTCGCTTCCGTGGCGCGGCACATTATTGCGCATCATTCCATGCACGTGATCTTCCTCGATTTGGATCAGCGGGTCACAGACCAGGCGCTCACGCTCCTCGCCGATCCTTCACATGCATCCGGTGGTTGTCGTCTTTCCCTCCGCCACCTCGCCGCGATCATCAAGCGGGCATCCCTGTTTGTTTCGGTGGATACCGGGCCGCTCTACATTGCCCATGCCTTCGACGTGCCGCTCGTGGATATCATCGGTCCGGTAGATCCAATGGAGCAGCCGCCTCCCGCAGATCTGCGCGTTGCGCCTGTCCTGCCGCCTCCTCCCGGTGAGCCGAGTTCTTTCGTGGCCGATACGCTGCGCACACCGACGACAGCTCAGCAGGCTGCGCTGGAGAGGACCACGGTGGCCATGGTGACGGAGACAATCGATGCACTCCTGAAACAGCTTTCCCGATAGACTGATTGGGTTCTACTGGCCGGCTTGCTATGCTGATTCCGTGGGAATCCTTGATTCCATCGGCCTGACCCGAAAGATCACACGTCCGAGACTTCGGGCATTTCTTAAGCGTTACGCCAATACCGGGCGCGTGCTCGATGTCGGGTGCGGGGCTGCGGGGTACTGCGATCTCTTTCCGCAATTGACCACGCTCGATATCGCGCCGCGGGAGGGAACCAAAGTCGACATCATCGCCGATGCACACGATCTGTCACAAATCCCCGGTGATTCGTTCGATGTCGTGCTTTGTAGCGAAGTTCTCGAGCATCTTCATACGCCTTCACAAGCAATCGCAGAATTCCGGCGTGTTTTGAAGCCCGGCGGGCGGTTACTTCTCTCCACGCGTTTCATCTTTCCGCTCCACGATGTCCCCGGAGATTACTACCGCTTCACCAAGTACGGGCTTCGGCACCTGCTGAAGGATTTTGAAATTCTGGAGCTCACCGAAGAGGCTTCGACGGTGGAAACGCTTGCCGTGCTTGAGCAGCGCATCGGGTTTCAGTGCGAGACATTGGGCTTCCGCCCGTTCAAACTTTTCTGGTTCCTTCTTGCGGCGATTACACGGTGGTGCGGGTGGCTGATCAGCCGCGAGTACGGTGATATCCGGCATCAGAAACCTGAGAAGAATATTCTGACCTCGGGGTATTACGTGGCGGCAAGAAAATCCTAAACACTTTTTTCTGTCCTTTCTTTGTCATGGCGACAAAGAAAGGACCAAAGAAAGCGCTCCCGCGCCAATTCCTCTCCACCCGGCCATGTGCCTCCTCGTCGGATCCTCCAAGGCTTCGGATCCGAACTCGTCGGCGCGCACTGCTCTTACAGCAGTGCATGGCCTTCCCCTTCACCCCCAGTGGCGCGGTGCCCTCCAGTGTATTGTTTGCTGTTTTGTTTCCATTTTTCTTTATCAATGTGGTGACGCTACTTGAAGCATCCATCCCCAGGCTGCTGCCAGAATAGCCGTAAGACCTATGTCGACATTCGAACCAACTAAATTAACAAGTGCGGCATTTTGTGTGGACATCCCCAGCACTGCTGCCACAAAGAATAGTAATCCAGAAATGAATTTTACTAGTTGCTTGGATAGTTTTCCTCCAAAGATAACAATGACCACAACGCCGAGAATGTAAGTGGCAACAAAAACAAGGGTGTGGCCAGGTGCATCAGTAGTAAGCATGGACAAAATATACTCCTTTTGGTTCTAAATATTACCTGAATTCAAAGTGCCATGTACTGCAGACCTTGTTTTTCAATTTCTCCGCGCGGCAGGAGTGCCTTGAGGTCGTAGACGAGTCCTCCGGTTTTCAGTGTTTGCGTGAGGTCTGCGGCCATGTACTCCCGGTGTGGTATTAGAAGCACGACGGCATCGTAGGATCCTGATTGCGGGGAACCGGGTTTCCAACCTTTCTCGATCATCGTTTCCTCCGCCATGTACGGATCGTGGACTTCGACCGAGCAGCCAAGTTTGGACAGGTGCTTCACCACGTCGCCGGACTTGCTGTTGCGGGTATCGGGGATGTTCTCCTTGAAGGTGAGTCCGAGCACGAGCACGCGCGGATTTTTCGTTCCCTTCAGTTCCGCGGCTACCTGCTCGGCGATATGGCGGCTCATGGAATCATTGAGGGCACGGCCGGCGGTGATGACCTGCGTTTCCATCCCCAGTTGGCGTGCTTTTTCCACAAGGTAGTACGGATCCACGCCGATGCAGTGTCCTCCCACGAGCCCCGGGACAAACTTTAAGAAGTTCCACTTGGTGGCGGCGGCATCGATCACGTCTTTCGTCTCGATGCCGACCTTGTGGCAGAGGAGCGCGATTTCGTTGATGAAGGCGATGTTGAGGTCCCGCTGCGCGTTCTCGATGGCCTTGGCCATCTCGGCCACTTTGATGTTCGTGGCACGGTGGATACCCGCTTCAATCACGGAACCATACAGATCCGCCAGCGTATCCAGCGTTTCCGCATCCTGCCCCGAGACGATCTTCTTGATTTTTTCGATCGTGTGCTCCTTGTCCCCGGGATTCACGCGTTCGGGGGAGTAGCCCAGTTTGAAATCCGTGCCACGTTTCATGCCGGATTCCTTCTCGAGGATGGGGCCGCAGATTTCCTCCGTCGTGCCCGGCCACACCGTGGATTCATACACGACGATGGCCCCTTTCTTCATGTGTTTGCCGACCGTAGAGCTGGCGCTTTCCACGGGCGTGAGATCGGGATTGTTCCGCTCATCCACGGGTGTCGGGATCGCGAGGATCACGATATCCGCCTCCTGAATGACTGTCGGCTCGGCGCTGTACCGGATCGTCACCTCCTTCAGTTGTTTCTCCGTGAGCTCCCGCGTGCGATCATGCCCGATTTCCAGCTCGGCGATGCGCTCCGCATTCAGATCATATCCCCACACGTCATATCCCTTTTTTGCGAAGATGTACGCGAGCGGCAGGCCAACATAGCCCAATCCCACGATGCAGATCACCGGTTTTTCCATCGGGCAAAGTCTAGATGAATTAAGAGCGATTGGCGACCTGTCCTGGGCGAAGTCGCAGGGTTTTTCGATTGGCGATGTGAACGTGCTTTCTGCGCATACTCTCGGGCATTTTAACTATGTTCATCAGGATGCCTCAATGTAATAATGCACTGTCGTATGCAGTTTAACTCTTTTGAATTCATTTGCCTTTTTCTTCCGGCAACCGTTGTTCTCTTTATTGTTTTCTCGAAGAGGTGGGGAACATCGGCTGCGATTTTTTGGCTCATAGCAGCATCGCTCTTTTTCTACGCCTGGTGGAACCCGATTTTCGCGTTGCTCCTGATAGCGGCGATTGTCGGCAATTATCTCGTCAGTCGGGCAATCATCCGCTCTCCGGAACAAAAAAAGCTTCTGCTGACCGTTGGTATTCTTTTCAATCTTTGTGTCCTCATCTATTTCAAATATACAAATTTTTTCTTCCAGACTCTGCGGGAGATCGGCTGGAGTCATGCCACTCTTCCGCCGATCATTCTCCCTTTGGGGATTTCATTTATTATCTTCCAGATGATTGCTTATCTGGTGGATGTCTACCGGTCGGGAAATGCCGGCCTCAGTTTTGTACAGTACTGTTTTTTCATTACATTTTTCCCCAAACTGATCGCCGGACCGATCATGCGGTCATCGGAGATTGCCCCGCAGTTTTCTGGCGGTCAGGCATTTCGGTTTCATGAAAGCAATCTTGCAGTAGGACTGACGATCTTCATACTCGGTCTATGGAAGAAAGCCGTTTTTGCAGATGCCATGGCCGTCTACTCATCGCCGATCTTTGTGGCCGCAGACGCGGGGATCCCTATGAACTTTTTTGAATCCTGGCTGGGAGCCGTTGCCTATGCACTGCAGTTGTATTTCGACTTTTCCGGATATGCGGATATGGCCATTGGTGCCGCGCGTATTTTCGGCATCCAATTGCCCATCAATTTTCTCTCTCCATACAAATCGAAGAGTGCCATTGAATTCTGGCGGACATGGCACATCACTCTCTCCAATTTTCTGCGCGATTATCTCTATATTCCCTTGGGGGGGAATCGCAAAGGACCATTGCGAAAATATGGCAATCTTCTCTGCACGATGCTCATTGGTGGATTGTGGCATGGTGCCGGTTGGACGTTTCTTTTCTGGGGCGCGTTGCATGGCATATTTCTGATCATTAATCATGGGTGGAGGACATTCCATTTTTCCTGTTCAACACGCGTTGGCCGGAATGTTGCATTGTTCTTTTCCTGGCTACTTACGTTCATGTGCACATTGGTCGCCTGGATATTTTTTCGGGCAGAAACATTCGCTGGTGCATGGAATCTGTTGAAGGGAATGGCCGGTTTTCGTGGCATTGCGCTGCCATACTCCTTCCTTTCGCACTTTCCCGCTTTCCTGAGGCAACTCATGCCTGCGTATGGTTTTCGGTTCGATATGACGGAAACCATGGTGCTGCGTCCTGATATGTTTTTTCGGGGGACATTTTGGATGTGTGCCCTATTCACCGTAGTCATGTTCGCTCCCAACACGCAGGAATTCATGGGATCGTTTCTTCCGATCATCAATCCGGAGAAACACCCTGCTCCACAGCGGACTCCGCTCTTTCGCTGGTCCCCGACCACGCGTTATGCCTTCTGCATTGCAGTGCTCGGCTTTCTTTCTTTTGCATCGCTCATGATCCTGCAGAAGACGGAATTCCTCTATTTCCAATTCTAGAAATGTTTCGGTCCTACCTCCTGAAGATTTTATTCTTTCTCATCCCGGGTATCGGATTTTTGCTGCTGAACTACCTCTTTCTCCAAAACACCGGAGAAATGCTTTCCCTTCCGCAGCTTGTGCATCGGCAACAGACCGATTCGGGTTCGTGCGTCTATGGTACCGCGATTCACGACGATACGTTCTATTACAAACTTGAAGAGTACGCATACCGAAAACCGGATGTGGCCGTGCTGGGATCTTCCCGCGTCATGCAGCTTCAGGAGGATTTCTTCAATAGTTCCTTCTTCAATTTCGGGGGATCGATGTCTTCCATCAATCAGGGGGAGCACCTCCTTTCGCTGATGATGGCACGCCACAAACCCAAACTGATACTGCTCGGGATTGATGCATGGTGGTTCAATAGCCGGTTCGCCCAAGTGAAATATCTGGACCATCCCTTGCCCATTCAGCCGCGATTTCAACTCGAACATCTCTTTGAGCCTGTTTCATTCCTGTTCCGGGGGAAAGTTTCGATCAGCCAATATCTTCGCATATTGTTGCATCCTTCATTTTCTCCGGCAGGAGGCAGTTGTTCCATTGGTGTCAGTGCGCGTTTTACGGGTGTTGGTTATGGTCCCGATGGTTCTTACTACTATGGGGAGCTGGTGGAGGGAAAAACCCCGGATAATGCAGATCGAGGATTTTCCAACACCATCAATCGCATCAGGACAGGATCAAACCGCTTTGAGTATGGAGACCATGTCGATCCAACGCATTGGGCTCATTTTCTGGATTTTGTGAACACCCTTCAGACACAAGGGATTCCCGTTGTGCTGTTCTTCCCGTCTCTTGCGCCCACCGTCTATCGCGAAATGGATCGTGAGCGTGACCGTTATGGATACATTGCGGAGTTGAAACAATTGCTTCATCGGGCCAATCTTACGTTTTACGATTTTGAGGATTCCTCAACCATCTCCTCGACCGATTGCGAGTTTGTCGATGGTTTTCACGGCGGAGCAGTAACAAGCGCACGTCTACTTCTTGCGATAGCCGAGAAAGATGCGCGGGTTCAGCCGTACGTAGACACCCATTCCCTGCAGCAGCTGATTTTACAGAACGCGGGGAGGGCTTCCTGGTCGAATTCCCGTGTCACGACTGACCATGAGGCGGATTTTCTTGGCATTGGTTGTTCTAAGTGAGCATCTCATTCGTTCCATCGGGCGCGGCATGCTACCGTAGGCGGGATGCAACGCTTTCGTCACTGGATTTTCGGCCCCGCACGCTCCACACGGGTGCAATTCTTCCGGTATTTCTGGGTGGGCGGGATTTCGACGGTGGTCGATTTCGCGGTGTTCGTCTTCTGCGTGCGCGTGCTTGGCATCCACTACCTTGTGGCGCAGTTTTTTGCGTACTGCGTCGGGTTTGTCACGAATTACATCCTTTCCATTCTTTGGGTCTTTCAGAAAACCAATCAATTCGTGCGCGAGATCACCGCAGTCTTCATCATCACCATGTTCGGGCTTCTCTGGACAGAGCTTCTGCTCTATCTCTTTATCGATACGTTTTTGTTGGGGGAGGTGAAGGCAAAGGTCATTGCCACCATCATCGTGCTCTTCTGGAATTTCGGCGCTCGGCGGCTCATCGTCTACAGGAATCCGGTTCAGGCCTAGGCTCTGCGATTTAATGTGAGTAGAGTACGGACGTGCCGAAAGTCGCCATTATCCTCCTTCGCCCTTCCGCCTCCGCCACGTCGCTCACGAGCGGCCGTGGCTCCGCCAAGGCCACGGTGAAATTGGGCTATGGAGGACAGGTTGCCGGTCACTCCCTGATGATGCTATGAAAATTGCAGTGATAGCAGGCGCGGGTCCCGCAGGCCTCACCGCGGCGTATGAACTCCTCAAGCGCACGGACGTCCGTCCTATTGTGTGCGAGGCGACTGATGTCATCGGAGGGATTGCCCAGACGTACAACTACAAAGGCAACCGTATCGACCTCGGAGGCCACCGTTTCTTCTCGAAGAGCAGGCGCATCATGCAGTGGTGGTTCGCTATCCTGCCGCTGCAGGGCAAGCCTTCGGCGGATACGGCCGAGAAGAAACATGAAATCGATTATGCGGCAGAGGCGATTGTTGAATATCTGTGTGGTGCTTGCGCCCCCACCCCTGGCCCCTCCTCCGGTGGGGGAGGGAAAGCACAAGTGAAGATGCCCGCCCCCGATCCCGAAAAAGACGATCAGGTCATGCTCCAGCGGCCGCGTTTGAGCCGCATCTATCACCGCCGTCACTTCTTTCCGTATCCCATTGCCATCACGCTGGGCGTTGCCCTGCGTCTGGGGATTTTCAACACGTTTCTGATCGGCCTGAGCTATATCAAGGCGCGGATATTCAAACGCAAGGACGAAACCTACCTCGATGCCTTCTTCATCAACCGCTTCGGCAGGCGTCTCTACGAGACATTCTTCAGGGATTACACCGAGAAAGTCTGGGGGATTCCCTGCGGCCAGATACGGGCGGACTGGGGGGCGCAGCGCGTGCAGGGGCTCTCGCTTAGGCGCGCCGTGGTCCATGCCGTGAAGGACCTTCTGAGTTCCGATTTCAAGAAAGCCCAGCAGGAGCGTGAAACCACGCTCATCACGCGCTTCTACTACCCCAAGTACGGACCCGGACAGATGTGGGAGACGGTGGCGGGGCAGATCCGGCAGTGCGGCGGAGAAGTACGGATGCGCACCCGCGTTTCGGGCGTGCACCTGACAGATGGCCGTGTCACCTCCGTCACACTCGAAAACACCCAGACGGGAGCAGAGGAAACTTTGCCTTGTGACTTCTTCTTCTCCTCCATGCCGATCAAGCATCTTGCGGGTATGATGACGCCCCACCCGCCTTCCCGGGTCGTGGAGGTGGCCGAGGGCCTGCCCTACCGCGATTTCATCACGATCGGGCTTCTTTTGAAGAAACTTCACGTGCAGGACGGCAGGCACGTCGATGCGACGGTACCCGACAACTGGATCTACATTCAGGAATTCGGGGTGAAGGTGGGACGCGTACAGATTTTCAACAATTGGAGCCCGTACCTCGTCAAAGATCGCAAGAATACGGTGTGGATCGGACTCGAGTACTTCGTGAATGAGGGTGGTGACCTGTGGATCAAGCCCGATCAGGAGCTGATAGCGTTCGGAATAGGGGAGATGGAGAAGATCCACTTCCTCAAGAGCGAAGACGTGATCGATGCCTGCGTGCTCAGGATTCCCAAGGCGTATCCGGCGTACTTCGGCAGCTACGACCAGCTTCATGTGGTGCGCGAGTACGTGCAGCAGATTCCCAATCTCTACCTGATTGGCCGCAACGGCATGCATCGTTACAACAATCAGGATCACAGCATGCTCACGGCGATGACGGCCGTCGATAACATCGTCGCCGGCCGCACGGATTCTTCGAATGTGTGGGAGGTTAATCTGGAAATGGTCTACCACGAGACAAAATCATGAGAGACAAACCTGCCCTTCGGCTCCGCTCAGGGCCTTCGGCGGTTTTTCTCTCACCCCTCGACTACGCTCGGGGTGACTCTGAGCTTGTCGAACGGGTCATGAACTCTCTTTTCCCTAATCGGTGTCGCTCCAGCTGCGGGTCCCGGCAGAGCCACCCACAGCTTCGCGACGATTTTTTCATGAGACGAAGACGGGGAAGTGAGGAAGGCAAGAAAGATAAGAAAGACACATCTCTGCCTTTTCTTACTTTCCTCATCTCTTCGAATACCACTTCACTGACCACTTCGCGACGATTTTTCACAAGACGAAGGTAGAAAAGTAAGGATTCGCTGTCGATCAGTCAGGGATGCGGATATCCGCCAGCCGGATGAGGTGCACGTTCAGACGCGTGTAGAACTGTTCGAGGGCATTGATGTATTGGGCGGGGAATTGCGAACCTTTCCGGCATCCCCCTTTGAAATAGTCGACTGCGAAACGTAACAGGGAATATACCTGTCGGCCTTTGTTCTCATCGTTCGGATCGACACCTAACCTCCGCATCACCTCCGGGATTTGGAGTGAGCCGAATCCAGTCGTGGCGATGATCGGTTCAATCATATTGGCAAAAGCCTCGCATTCCTCTTCCAGAATGCCGTGCACGTGAAGTGGGGATTCAACGATGTTGTAGATGTATGCCTGGTGGCAGGCGTCGAGGCGCCGTGGATCGCCACGGCTGTGCGTACGAAGAAAACGATTATGCTGAGAGGTGTGTGTGAGTTCGTGGAGCGCATTCAGCGCTTCCAGGAAGTCATACGATGCGTGCGGAGGTTTTCTGCGCAAGAGAATCACGCGCATGGGCGCATCGTATCCGCCCCCGACGTTATCGGGAGCATTGCCACTGTCCATGATGCCGACGGAGAAGTGTGAGGGATTCTGCAGATAGAGCGGCACGGCGTATTGTTGTCCGATTTCCTCGCCTGGTTTGGCAACTCTTGCGGTACGGCGGTATATATTTCGCACGGGGTTCTCAAGATTGGTCTCCCACAATTGCAGCGCCTCTTCTATGCTCCGTCTCGTTTCCGGTGTTCTGATCTGGGGAAGAAGCGGATCAATGTGTTGATGGAGAGCCTGTGTCACACCTTTGATGATATTCTCGGTATCCTCTGCAAGGCACAAGCGGACAAATTGCCTGAAACAGTGTTCGGCCAGTTCCGTATCGGCATGTTGCAGCCGCTGCAGCTGCTCCGGAGTGAGGAGTCTCTTGAAACCCCGGAACGGTCCCTGGGTATTACACGTATCCACGAGGGATTGAATATTCTGTTGTTCGCCGTTTTGTGACCGATTAAAGGCAGCTTCTAAACCGTGGTAGACATGTTCCCCAATCTCATTCGGTATTGAAGAGAGGGGGATATTCACAATGCGTTCGCCGGTCACCAAATCAACGGTATCGGGAGTCGGCTGTGTGATTGTTCGTTCATCGAGACCCCGAATCTCTGTCTCTCGCTGATCAGTCTGCAGGATTTTTTGCACACGCGCTCTCTGGTCCTGCACAGTCGGCTCCATCCGGATGCCGTAGCTCTGAAAGAGGGCTGCAGATTCTGCAGTCGTCAGTTCCTGTCCGTGACAGACTTTTTCAAAAGCACGCTCTCCGGGGCTTTTCTGTCCATCCGTCATATTAGTATTAAATCAATTTTTGAGTTATATGTCAATTCATCACTTCTGCTTCCCATACCACTCCACCGACTTTTTCACTCCTTCCGCGAAAGGGACTTTGGGATCGAAGCCGAGGATCTTCCGCGCCTTAGAAATATCCGCCGTGTAGCGCGTGACCTCGCCGGTACGGGAAGAGGCGGTCGAGATGGCGGAAGTGCTCTTCATCAGTTTCTTGATCAGTTCCGCGAGCTCCATAATGGAGTGCGCCTCGCCGAAGGCGAGGTTGATGGTCTGCCCGTTCACTTTGGAGAAATTCTTCAGGATCAGAAGCAGTCCGTTCACCGCGTCATCGATGTAGGTGAAATCCAGACTCTTATCTTTGCCGAAGACGACGAGCGGTTCGTTCTTTTTGGTCTGTCGGATGAAGAGCGGCACCACGCGCTGCGAGTCGTCGTACATGCCGTACACGTTCGAGAAGCGCACGATCACCGTTTCCATTCCGTAGCAGCGGCGGTAGGACTCCACGAGCGCTTCGCCGGCGATCTTGCTGGCGGTGTAGGGGCTTTCGCAGTTTTCCACGCGCACCATGTCCTCGCGGTACTTGTCCATGCCGCTGTTGCCGTACGTCTCACGCGAAGAAGCGAAAACGAAACGTTTCACCCCGTTTTTGCGCGCCCATGCCAATGCGTTGAACGTGGTCAGCATGTTATCGCGTGCACGGTCGGGATTCTCCACCAGCTCATAGACGCGCGCGTTCGCGGCGAGATGGATGACGACGTCGGCTTTGAGCTTTGAACTTTGGGCATTGAGCTGGTTTTCGTCCCGCAGGTCTATGCGTACGGTGAGCTTTTCGATTGCCGGTTGCCATTTATTCGGCTCCCAATCCGCGCCGACCACTTCGAATTGTTGCTCCAGGAGCCTTTCACAGAGCCGCGTTCCTATTGTGCCCGATGATCCGGTGACAAGAATTTTCATCAGAGAGATAGTAGCGTTTTTCCACTTCCTTCCATAGTCTATTCCACGATGTTATCGCTCGTCATTCCAACGTACAACGAGGCGGAGAGCCTGCCGATACTGCTCCCGCGCCTGCAGGAGGCGCTCAAAGGCATCCCGCATGAAATCATCATCGTTGACGACGATTCCCCTGATGGCACGTGGCACAAGGCGGAGGAATTGCAGGCATTTTTCCCGACGCTCCGCGTGATCCGGCGCCGCGGGGAGCGGGGTCTCTCTTCCGCCGTCGTGGCGGGATTTAAGGCTGCGCGCGGCGAGATTCTGGCCGTGATGGATGCCGACGGCCAGCACGATGCCTCACTCTTAAAGACATTCGTGGAGACCGTACAGGTCCGTCGTGGCGTTGCGGTGGCTTCACGATACATTTCCGGCGGGAGCACTGGCCAGTGGAACATGCGGCGCACGCTCTTGAGTCGTGTGGGCACGAAAATCACCACTCTTCTGTGCCATCTGTCCGTTCATGATCCCATGAGCGGGTTTTTTGCCATCGATCGTTCTCTCTTCGAGCGGATCGTTCCGCATTTCCATCCGCGTGGATTCAAAATCCTCTTCGATCTTCTCATGCGGCTCCCACGTGGAACGCCTGTATCGGAGATTCCGTACACATTCGCGCCTCGTGCGGTGGGGGTGAGCAAGCTATCACTCCGAGTGCAGTGGGATTTCATTTTTTCGCTCTTCGCGCTCTTCTTTGAGCGGTGGGCACGGGTTGCATGGGCGTTCTTTCTGCTCCTCTTCATCGGTCTCGGAATATTTCTCTCTGCGCGCGCGTGGAATTTGAGGCTTCTCGTCCTCAATCCACAGGTGCGTGAACGGGCGAAGTTGGCGTTTGAGTCACTCTCGAACACGGAAGGGTGGCTCATCTCTGATCTCTCTCTTCGCGCGGTGAGCCAAACGCGCTTGGAGATGATTTACCATCCTCACGGTCGCGCGCCTTCGCCTGCCAAATGCATTCGCGTCAATCTCGATTACTTCGGCTGGATCCCATGCGACGCCCTCTAATTTCGGTTATTCATATGATTTTCTCGCCTCACGTCCCCTCACCCGGCGCTTCGCGCCACCCTCTCCCAAAAGGAGAGGGAAAAAGGAACCCCTTTTTTCTCAATCCCTTCTTCGGCCTCGTGCTCCTTGGCATCGTGCTCGCCACCCTCCATGCGTGGCAGGGTATTACGACGGATGAGGCGAAATATTTGCTGAATATTCCCTATCCACATCCTCCTCTTGCGCGCGGCATCATCGGGTTCACACAGTGGATCCCCGGTCAGGAGATACTCTGGCGCGTCCTCCTTGCCGTCGCCCTGCTTCTGGCGGCGGAGCTGGCTCGTGCCTTTGCGTCTGCACGCGAGAAGGGAGCCACATTTCTTCTCGCAGGGCCCTGGGTGCTCTCTGCCGCAGTCTTCGTTTCCGCAGGTCAGATCCTGCTTGCGCCCATCACTGCCGTTTCGATGCTCGTGTTCTGCTATTGGTATCTCAGGGGTGAAGATCTGGAGCGGGTGGTTGGGTGGATGGCGCTTCTGTGGCTTGCCTCCCTCTTCACTGCGTACCAGGCGATTCTGTTCCTCCCGGTGGTCATGGCGGTGTTCTGGCGCCTGAAGCTGCCCCGTTGGCAGCGTTTGATTGCACTGGTTGGTCCAGTTCTGCTCCTCGTGCTCTATACCGCGATGAATCCGCTCGCGTTCGCCAGCATGATCACGGCGAGCGGACAGAATTTGGGTGGTGGCACTGTGTTCACTGCTCTGCGCGGGGTGGCTTGGCTCTGGTTGCTCGGAGGCAGTCTCGTCCTGAGCATTCTTGGAACGATCGGCATGTTCTCTGCACGCAGGTGGCCGCTGATTTTGAGTTTTCTCTTCGTTACGGGGTTCATCTTCCTCTCGTTCCGTCCGTACTATTCCATCCTGTTCACTCCGCTCTTGCTCGCAGGTCTCGCCTCGTCGCCCTCTCTCATGCGCAGGACGGGGACGATTCTGCTCGCTACCCTTGTCTGTGCATTGGTTCTCATTCCGATCTCCTTTCCGAGGTTCGGGCCATCGCCGGTTCCCGCCGTATACGCGGCCGTTCAGAAAGCAGGAATCCCCGCTGGCGCCACGGCGATCATCGCCGGTCCCTTCGGGCATGAGTGGCAGTACGGTCCTTACACCGTGCGGCGGATGATCACAAATCCCCAGCTTCTCGATTCCGCGCGCGTGGCTGTGTGCCTCTCGGATTGTCCGGATATCCGTGGACGGGCGGGCTGGGAAATACTTCCCGGTGTTCCTGTTGAGGTGTGGGTGAGGCCGGTGCGGTAGTGACGCTCACTCGGTTGCCTCTCTGTTTTGTGTATCGGTGTCTTGGGGCAACGGGTGCCCCTGACTGCGGTGCCAGCCTTCCAGAAGTTCTCGTACGCGTTCCGTATCTCTTCTTGCGGCTGCAACCAACACCGGATCCTGCCAAGGATAAGAAGAGGCGGCATGTTGGCAAAGCTCGAAGTAGTCCTATGCTGCTAGGGTGATGTGTTCAGATGCGATCATGGCAATGGGGGAATCAGAGGTTATAGTACTCTCGATGCCACTCGATCCTTCGGCTGCGCTCAGGATGGCTTGATTCGGGAATGGGATATGGGATTCATAAGTTGTAATACTCGCGATACCACGCCACGAACTGCGGCACACCTTCCGTGATCCGCGTCTTGGGTGAAAAGCCCAGCATCTTCTTCGCTTTTGTTATGTCCGCCTCGGTGCGCCAAACGTCGCCCGGCTGCATGGGCAGGAATTTCTTTTCCGCTTCCTTTCCGCAGGCCAGCTCGATGGTTCGTACGTAATCCATAAGTTCCTCCGTGCGGCCGCATCCCAGGTTAAAGACCTCTTCCGGATAGTTTTTGTCGATCGAGGCCACGATGCCGGTGACGATGTCCTCCACAAACGTAAAGTCGCGCTGCATCTTTCCATCCCCAAAGATTTCGAGCGGTTCACCCGAGAGAATCTTGTCCGTGAACAGGAAGAGCGCCATGTCCGGGCGGCCCCAGGGGCCGTACACGGTGAAGAACCGCAGTCCCGTCACGGGGATGCCGTACAGCGAGTGGTAGGTATGTGCCATCAGCTCGTTATCTTTCTTGTTCATGCCGTAGAGCGAGAGCTGGTTGTCCGTCCGATCCGTTTCCGCCAGCGGCATCTTGGTATTGCCGCCGTAGACGGAGCTCGAAGATGCGTAAATCATGCCGGGGATCTTTTGCAGGCGCACTTCGTCGAGCACGTTGAAGAAGCCGCGAATATTGCTATCGATGTACTCGTCCGGATGATCGAAGGCGTAGCGCACGCCGGCGAGCGCGGCCAGGTGACACACGCGGTCACAACCTTTCATCGCCTTGGCGACGGTTTTGCGATCGCAGATATCGCCGCGGATCAGGGTGAAATTTTTGTCTTTGATCAATTGGGCGTTGCGATCTTCCTTCAGCTTCGGGTCGTAGTAGGAATTGAAATTATCCAGACCAACGACTTCGTCCCCGCGTGCGAGGAGCACTTGGGCTGTATGGAATCCGATGAAGCCGGCAGAACCGGTGAGGAGGATGCGCATGGAGACATGATAAATCTAAATTGGATTCCAAAACACTGTTTTCGTCTGTTCCTCTCTTACTTCATGCCGATGCCGCGGTAGGTGAACCCTGCCGCGCGGATTTCCTCCGGATCATAGACGTTGCGGCCGTCGAAGAGGTTACGCCCGCGCATGGCGGCTTTCAGCTCCTTCAGATCGACTCCGCGAAAGACATCCCACTCCGTGAGGAGGATCACCGCGTCGGCATCCTTTGCCGCTTCCAGCGGCGAGTTCACATACACCACTTCCTTCGGCAGCACTTTTGCGGCGTTCTCCATTGCCACGGGGTCAAACGCGCGAACGATATGGTTCATTTTGAGGAGCATCGGAATCAGATCCAGACTCGGCGCTTCGCGCATGTCGTCGGTATTGGGTTTGAACGAGAGACCCCAGATGCCGATGGAGGCGTTTTCGGGAATGGCATTGAGCAGCTTCTGGAAGAATCGCTCGCGCTGCTGCGTATTCACGTCCTGTGTCGCCTGAATGATGGGGAGCGGAAGATCGAGCTTCTTTCCGATGGCGAGGAGGGCCTTCACATCCTTGGGGAAACAGCTGCCCCCGTAGCCGATGCCGGCGTGCAGAAAGCGCGGTCCGATGCGCTCGTCCAGACCGATACCTTTTGCGATATCGCGGACACTTCCACCCGTAGCTTCGCAGAGCTCCGAGAGCATGTTGATGAACGAAATCTTGGTGGCGAGGAAAGCGTTTGAGGCATACTTCACGATCTCGGCGCTCTCGCGGCTCATGAAGACGAGCGGACGCTCGGTGCGCACGAGCGGCTGGTAGAGCTCCTCCATCAGCGCGCGCGCCTTCTCGTCGCCGTTGATGCCGACGACGATGCGGTCCGGTCGAAGGGTGTCGCCCACGGCCGAACCTTCGCGCAGAAATTCGGGATTGGAGATCACGGGGAGATGGAATTTCTTCTTTCGTTTGGCGATGAACGAGGCAATGCGCTTCTCACACTCGTGGCCCGTGCCCACGGGAACCGTGGATTTGTTGACGAAGACCAGGTCATGATCAATCAGCTCCGCTACGGCGTCGCAGACGCTGAAGACGGCGCGCAAATCGGCGGTATGGTCCTCGTTCGGCGGGGTTGCCACGGCGCAGAAGAGTACCTGACACTCCGGCAATGCTTCGGCAAGTTGTGTCGTGAACGACAGGCGGCCGCTCTGCTGGTTGCGCACGAGCAATTCCTCCAGCCCCGGTTCGTAGATGGGGCTTTGGCCGGCCTTCAACTTCTTCACTTTGGCTTCGTCGATATCCACGCCGACCACTTCGTGCCCCAGCTCCGCGAAGCAGGCTGCAGAAACGAGGCCGACGTAGCCGGTACCGACGATCGTGATTTTCACGTGAAGGCAGTTTAGCGAATGGGAAGATGGTATGTAAGGCAAAAGGTAGAGATATAAGACGGAAGATGTAAGATGGAAGCATGATTGAAATGCCCTTTGAGAAGCTGAAAATTTGGCAAAAAGCAGTCGATCTCGTCGGTTTTGTCTATCGAGTAACACGAGAGTTTCCTCGGGAAGAATCTTATGGATTAACGTCCCAGACGCGGCGAGCGGCCGTATCGATTCCGGCGAATATCGCCGAGGGCAGTCAACGAAGTACTCCCAAGGAATTTGCTCATTTCATTCTCATTGCGAAAGGATCACTGGCAGAATTACGAACAGAAATGCTGATTACAAAACGACAGGAGTTTCTTTCTCCTGCAGATTGGAATTTATTTCTCACGCATGCTGAAGAGCTCGATAAAATGCTCAGGTCTTTCTATCTTGTGCTTCTGAAAAAGAAAAGTGTCTGATCACTTACGTCTTCCATCTTCTATCTTATGTCTTCAAGAGTTCTTATCACCGGCTCCATCGCTTACGACGTGCTTCTCGGCTACGAGGGCTCTTTTGCCGATGCCATTGATCCCAAAGCTCTTCAGCACCTCTCGCTTTCCTTCTTCTCGCCGCGGTACACGCGCCACCACGGCGGCACGGCCGCCAACATCGCATGGAACCTGCAGCTGCTCGGAGGAAATCCTCTGCCCGTGGGCACCGTCGGTTCCGACGGAGGATCGTACAAGGCACTCCTCGCCGAGCGCGGCATCGATGTGACGTACATCGAGGAACAGAAAGAGCATGTGACCGCCACGGCCATCATCGGCACGGACCAGAAGGAGTGCCAGATCACATTTTTCCATCCCGGCGCGGACGCGCATGGCACATGGCCGGATCTTCAAGATGAGCGCGACGATCTTGCGTATGGCATCGTGAGTCCGCGTGACACGCGGCAGATGATGGCAGGCATGCAGTGGTGCGCGCAGCAGAAAGTGCCGGTGTTCTTCGATCCCGGACAGCAGATCATCGCCTTCAGTGCCGATGAGCTCAGGCGCCTCACCAAAATGAGTGCCGGAGTGATCGTGAATGACTACGAGTGGAGTCTGCTCAGGGACGCGCTGAAGGCGGACGAGAAAACGATTCTTTCTCTTACGCCGGTTGTCATCATCACGCACGGTGACAAGGGGGTCACACTGCTTTCCAAAGACGGAACGGTGAACATTTCTTCCTGTCGCCCTGATTGCGTGGTCGATCCCACGGGTGCGGGCGACGCGTTCCGCGGAGGATTCCTCTCTGGCCTGTCGCGCGGGTGGGATATGCAAACTTCTCTCAAGCTCGGCGCAGCCATGGGGTCGAAAGTGATCGAGCAGGAGGGGACGCTGATGGATATGCTCGATAGAGATGAACTCTGGGCACGAGCGGAGCGGGCGTATGGGCATGAGCTGCCGAAGTAGGGGAAAGTGATTGGTGTGGTGTTTTTTGTTTCTGCCTCACTCCCTATCCCCCTCTCCAAACCTGCCACGATTCCTTCATGGAGAGGGGGCACACGTTCGTCGCTCTGAAAAAGCCCAAAAACAGAAAGAGTGCGCCCCCTCTCCCGTTGGCGTCGGTGTGGTGGGGAGAGGGGGTTGGGGGGTGAGGCAACTTTGTGGCTTCAAGACTGTAACAAACAGTAAGCCGTTCCGTTTGAAGAGGTGTCATGTTCAGTATCGCGATGTTCGCGGCCGTCCTCTACGTCGTCATTGTCCGTAAGACGATGCGGGGGTCGCTGAGCTGATTATTCTTTCATAGAAGCTCTCGCGCCTCCCATCCGGAGGCGTTTTTGTTCATTCACAATTTCTTCCCCTCAAGAGGGCGGTCTGCGGATTCACGAGTGATGTTTGTGCAATGTAATTTCAGTGTTCTATCCCCCTCACCCTTTCTTCCCCTCAAGAGGGCGGTCTGCGGATTCACGAGTGATGTTTGTGCAATGTAATTTCAGTGTTCTATCCCCCTCACCCTACCCTCTCTCCCTGTTCGGGGGGAGAGGAGAGTAGGTCATCTCGTTTATTGTCCCCAGTCCCCCCTGTTGGAGCACCAAACGTTTACGAAAGGAGTGTGACGTATGGTCTACTTCGATGTATTCGCAGGACGGACGTCGCGTGTCTATCCGCCCCTTCCGCTGCCGGAGCGTCTTCAACTCTGGCTCGATCGGGTGGATCGCCACATCCGTCGCTTCAAGCGTCCTCGCAAGCTCTTTCTGCCCCGCAAGTTCGTGGAGGCTCTTGGGCTTCCGAATAACATCGTCGAGCTGGATGCCCTCGGGCGACTCTGGTCCGGCTCGGACATCATCGCGCGCACCGGTGGCTGATTTCTCTTCATTGCTCCAACAAGGGATCTCTCAGGGGTTGCACGGACGCTAGCCTGGCGTGCAACCTCTCTTATTGAAATACCCTCGTCCGCGTGAACGGACGAGGGGCAATGAGAATTCCCTCACAGTCATTGGAGGAGGTAGAGTTCGCATCTCCAGCCGTCGGAGAGGTCGATCGTGAAGAAGCGCTCTTCTCCGCTATCGATCAGTCGTGCTTCGCCGGAGTAACAGATATGGCCAGCTCTGCTGTCCGGCGGGAACACCATGATCCCGACCTTGTCTTCTTGATCGATGATCACCGTCGACCCCGGCATGCCGATGGCATTTTTTGCCGGGATCAATTTCCAATCCAACATGCGCTCCACAACTCCGACGAGCGTCTCCTGTTCGGAGAGCCCTTGCGGAGGATGGAACGCCACGCACGTTGCCAGAAACTGCATGGATCTGTCCTTTCATTCCAGAGCCAGAGGAACCGAAACCTACGCTGTGAAAGATGATATTAAAATAACATATTATTATAATATATGCAAGTTATCACGGGATAGGCATACAGGGCTTCCTAATGCATTTTTTGACTGCTATGCTTCTTACATGTCACACGTCAAAGATCCCTCCCTCGCTGCGCAGGGGCGCATGAATCTCGAAATCGCCGAGCGCAACATGGGCGCGCTCCTGACCGTGCGTGAGCGATTCAAGAAATCGCAGCCGTTCAAAGGGCTCACGATCGGCATGGCGCTGCATGTCACCAAAGAGACCGGCGTGCTCGTCCGCACGTTCATTGCCGGCGGTGCGAAAGTCGCCATTACCGGATGCAATCCTCTGAGCACGCAGGATGACGTGGCCGCGGCGCTGGCGGAGGAGGAAGGCGTACTGGTGTGGGCGTACAAGGGCGAGAGCCACGAGGATTACTACAAGTTCCTCGAAGCGGTGCTCAAGGCCGAGCCCGATCTCACCGTGGATGACGGATGCGATCTGATTTCGCTCATCCACAAAGAACACCCGCACCTTCTTGAGAAAATGATCGGGAGCTGTGAAGAAACGACGACGGGCGTGAACCGATTGCGTGCCATGGCACACGATGGCGCACTCAAGATGCCGGTAATCGCCGTGAATGATAACAAGACCAAGCACCTCTTCGACAACTACTACGGCACGGGGCAATCCACGTTGGATGGCATCCTCCGTTCCACGAATCTGCTCTTTGCGGGGAAGACGGTGGTGGTGGTCGGCTACGGCAGCTGTGGCAAGGGAGTGTCGCTGCGTGCGCGTGCCTTGGGAGCAAAGGTGATCGTCACCGAAGTTGCGACGGTTCCGGCATTGCAGGCGGCGATGGATGGGTTCCAGGTCATGCCGATGGTGCAAGCCGCTCTCCTCGGCGATCTTTTCATTACGGTCACGGGCGATATCCATGTCATCCGCATGGAGCACATCGAGCGCATGAAGGACGGGGCGGTGCTGGCGAACTCCGGGCACTTCGATCACGAGATCGATGTCGCAGCGCTCGAGAAAGCGGCCAAGCGAAAAAGGCGCGTGCGCCACTACCTCGATGAGTATCTGCTCAAGTCGGGCAGGGTTGTGTACGTTGCGGGCGAGGGCAGGCTGGTAAATCTGGCCTCCGCCGAGGGGCACCCGAGCGAAGTAATGAGCCTGAGTTTCTGCGGGCAGGCGCTGGCGTGCGAGTACCTCGTGAAGAACAGAGGAAAATTGCCGAAAGAGGTGATTACGCTGCCGGACGAGATCGATCAGCAGATCGCCGCCCTGCAACTGACGGCCATGGGGCTCACGATCGATACTCTCACGCCGGAGCAGGTGAAGTACCTCAGTAGCTGGGAAGAAGGCACCTGACGCCCAAATCAGGGGGTTCTTGACAGGAAGGCATGTAATGTTTACATTACGTTGCGTCATGTTACAGCAGTACGTCCTTCGCCCGTTGACTATTCCCTGCCTTCGCAAAGCAGAGAAGCGTGCGTGAGGAGTGTCCAAGCCGAATGAACCGCACCCTTCTCTCCCCAAAGAGAGCGGGTACTTGCCTGATCTTTTCTATCATCGTGATCTCTGACCTGCTCATAATGGAAGAGCAGGAGAAAGGAGTTTGCATGAGCCACAAGATACGGTGCTCAAAATGTAAGCACATCCTGCAAAAGTGTGCATGCAAGGGTGGTGCAACCAAGGTACCGAGAAGGCGCCGCCGTCCCGGCTCGCGCTAAGCGTGAGCAACCTCTTTTCCCTGGGGCTGTCGTCAACCCGCGCGACGGCAGCTCCATTCTCTTTGCTGGGTAGATCAGAGATCACAAGCGTTCCTTCACACCATCGATGTACGTGATGAGAAATGTGCTTCTCTACGTCAAATGGACTCAGAAGCGATTCCTATTGGATGGGAATCCGCGTGGTGAAGTACTATCTGATCTCCCGGAGGATTTTGATCATGGTCATTCTAGGACCGCAAGGTGGGTGGAATGGTGGACGGGGAGTCATTCCCCATCCAAGGAAGAGTGTCGCGGAAGAGGGCAGGGATGAGCCCGATCATTCAGGGTACTGGCTCGATGATCTAGGTGAGTCCGGAAGCCATCTCGCCGTCGGACACGCAACGCCAACGCGGGAATTTCGTCCCGATGCACCCGATGCGGACACCGAAGAGGCCTCCGTGGATGAACTTGTCGAGGCTTAGCCCAAACTAAGCCTCATCTCGCACATTCTGTGCGGAACAGACCGGAGGCGTGGGTTCTTCACCTGCGCTTCCGGTCACCGTTTAAAATAAGAAGCAGGTTTCTCGTCATTGGTCTTTATCAGCATCGCGTATGAGTGATCTGCTCTTGGTCTCTTGCTGCCTGTGGGGTTGGAACCCAGGCAATAGCAATGGATGAAAAAAGAGGCCCAGATCCTTCGGGATTTGTCATAGTGAGAGAGCAGTACAGGAGGCATTCGCATGTCTCGAGTCGAGGATTTTCCGCACAGGTGTCCGGGATGCAAGCAGAAGTTTTCTAAGAGGCGGCAATGGGAACGCCATCGCTGCCGTCTGCTTCGGGGGAGCTCGTCCCCGCCGGACAGCGCGGAGAGCCTGGTCGAGGACGGCCGGGTGGAACAGCACGAAGAAGAGGCATGCGTCGCCTCGGCCTAAAGTGAGGCCGCAGGGCTTCACGTACTAGCGAGGTCCCGGGCGTGCGTATGCACGTCCGGGACCGATTCAAAAACTTCATGAGGGCAGACCACTCTTGCGCTCGCCATTTCTTTCCCCTTCTTCATCGGATGAGGATTCTTTGGTACGCTGATGTTCTGTGGAGAACAACGCGCGTATCGCCGTATTACTCAGGCAGATCGCCGCGCTCCTCGAGGAGCAGGGGGTGGCCTTCAAGCCTGCGGCGTACCGCCGCGCGGCCAAGGTGCTCGATGAACTTACGCGCGATGTTTCAGACTTCAAGGATGTGAAGGAATTGGAGGCACTCCCCGGAATCGGCGAGAGCATCGCGAAGAAGATTCAGGAGTACCTCAAGACGGGCCGCATCGCCGCGCTGGATAAGCTCCTCGGCATGCAAGGCGGCATTCCTCCCGCGCTCATGGAAGTGGAGGGTCTGGGCCCCAAGCGCGCCCGCCAGCTTCAAATGGCTTTGGGCATTCAGACAATTGCTGATCTTATGAAAGCAGCGGAAGCAGGCAAGCTCAATGGTCTTCCGGGATTCTCCGAGACGATGCAACAAAAGATTCTCGAGAACGCCAAGCGTGTGTCGGAGCGCGTGCGCCGTTTCCCGCGTGAGGAGGTCAAGGATGACGTGGCCGCGCTCCTGAAGAAAATCCGCGGCGTTGAGGGCATCGAACAATGCGAGGTCGCGGGTTCGTTCCGTCGCGAGAAGGAGACGGTGGGCGATATTGATGTGCTTGTCGTCACCAAGTCGGCGAAAAACGTGAGTGACGCCATTGCGGAGCTGTCGATTGTCCGGGATGTCGTGGCGCACGGCGACAAAAAGCTCTCGTTCGATCTCCAATCCGGCATCCGCGTGGATATTCGCTTCGTCAAACGCGATCAGTGGGGAGCGGCGCTGCTCTACTTCACCGGTTCGAAGGAGCACAACATCGCACTTCGCAAGCGCGCGATCCAGCGCGGGTGGAAGCTCAACGAGTACGGGCTCTTTGAAGGAGAAAAAATCATTGCTTCCCGCGAGGAAGAAGATATCTACAAGGCGCTCAGCTTGCCGTTTGTAGAACCACTGAAACGCACAGACGTTTTGCCGTAGCGAGGGTTCTCTTGCCTCTCACTTCACCTTCACACTCTTCACCAAAGGCGCGATCACCGGTTTGCAGGCTGCGTCAAACGTATCTTTCTCCGAAGCGAAGACAATGGAGTAGAACTGATTTTTACTCGTGACGTAGCCGTACTGGTCCGAATGGATAGAGCGGTTCTCGATGGTGAATTCCCCTTCGACGTGACTCGATTTCTTCAGAATGTCCTTCTGGAGGATGCGCACGTTGGCCTGCGCGATCTGCTCACTCAGGAGTTGTTCAATGGAGGCCTGAAAATCCGCATTGGAGGGCAACTGACGTACGGTCACCACCAACGCACATCCCGCGTTGCTCACGGCGATTGCGGTTCTCTCCGGTTCCAGGATCATATTCTTACTCATCACGGGCCAATCCGGATAGGAGAAGGCGAAATCAGAACTCGTAAACGATGTCATCGGCTGGTCAGCAGGTACGAGTGGAGGAGTTTCGGAACGTTTGGATGCGGGTATGGTGGCTGGTGTGCAGGGGATTTGCGGCATGGCTGCCGAAGGATTCCCATGTTTGATCCACTCCCCGTTCACGCAGAGCCATGAGTCTTCACCGGAAACGGCCTTGAGCCACAGGGCGACGCCGATCACTCCTACAACGATGATTGCGAGGATAGTGACCCGAAGATTGATGAGGCTCTTCATGGAAAGGATACTATCCTACTCAGTCACAAATCCCAACGAGCATTTCCTGCGGGAAAGCATCGGCCTTGAGTGCGGGACAATCTACCGATCCGTTCCCTTCGTACACGATGCGCCAACTGTTATCTTTGTTGGCGGCGAGGACGATGCCTCCTGGTGAGCCCTTGGGACCGAAACGAACGCTGGCTCTCGCATGGGTTTCCGTTTGCTTTTCCATGGTGAGGGAAATCTTGTCCTGTGTATCTCCGTGCCGTTGGGCCAATTCCCATGCAATCGCCTCAAAGGCGGATGAGAAACATGCCTCTTCCCATGCGCGCAGGCACTTCTGCTTCGGCTCGCACCACGTGTACCCGGCCGAGGGGATACAGCCGTGTGCGTCGCGATCCGCGCCGGCGGCGGGAGTCGGTTCCTTTGTTGTAGACGAAGACAGGGAACAGGCCGTGAGCAGGAAGGCGAGAGCGAGAAGTGTGAGGCGTTTCATGAGGATGGGGGGGGGAAGAGGAGGAGGGCTCCGCACAAGCGGGACTTGGGTTCGGTTCTGTTCTAGATTGTACGTCCCTTAGATTAAAAGATCATGAGAGACTTTCTCGTAGTGTTGCTGGAGTCTTTTCTCCAAATCATTCGTTGATCCTTTGTAGAAGTAATCCGGATTTTTCGTACTCTGTAGAATGTAGAAGTACCACATATCGAAGAAGAAAGTGGCGGAGCCACGTCGGTCGCGACCGACGTGGCGGAGAGGGGGGGATTCGAACCCCCGAGACCCTTTCAGGTCTACGCGCTTTCCAAGCGCGCGCACTAGGCCACTATGCGACCTCTCCACGCAGGCTACTCTAGCAACGTGATGTGGGCAGATGGAAGAAGAATTCACAGAGAAACCATGTGTCATGGTGAGCGTAGTCGAACCATGAATCGTGGTGTGTCGCCCTTCGACTACGCTCCCGCCTTCGCCGAAGCTTCGGCGGGCAGGCAGGGTGACACAAGAATTATTCCTTCGAGCACAAACACCGGCACATCCACTTGGACCACAGGGTGAGTGATACAACGAAGGCCAAAAGTGCGAGGGAGCTATTCGTACTGCCGAACGTCATTCCATTGAGGCCGAAGTGCGTCCGGTACACTCCCATGAGAGAGGTGATGGTGGCGAGGAAGAGCAGGAGGCAGATAATCCAATTCACTGCCACGCATGCGCCGGAACAGGAACAGCTTTTCATAGGAGAGGGGGAAACCCGGTCACCCTACCAATGTCGCATTCCATTGACAATTCCGGCTCTCTGACAATTGTGTTCCATCGGTGTTTCGCTCCGGATTCCCGGTGCGGTATGCTTCGGGCATGAAAGTATCACTCGAATGGCTGGCGGATTTCATTACCTGGAAAGAGAAGGATCCGCGCGTGATCGCGGAGCGCCTGACGCTGTCCACGGGTGAGGTGGAGGAACTTGAGGAACAGGGAGCACAGCTTGCCAAGTGTTGCGTCGGAAAAGTCCTTACCCTCGCCAAACACCCCAATGCCGATCGCCTCTCGCTCTGTGACGTTTCCACTGATCAAGGAAAGAAGCATGTGGTCTGTGGCGGGACGAATTTGCGCGTGGGGATGCGTGTGGCGTTCGCGCACGTCGGCGCGCGCGTAAAGTGGCATGGGGAGGGGATGGTGACCCTTGAGAAGACAAAAATCCGAGGAGAGGAGAGCGAAGGAATGATCTGCGCGGCGGAGGAACTTCAGCTCGAGTCGCTGTTCCCCGAAGCCACGGGCCACGAGATCATCGATCTTGGGGATGGGGCAAACGGCGTGGGAAGTGCGCTTAAGGAGTATCTGGGTCTCACGGATACCATTCTGCACATCGACAATCATGCCATCACCCATCGGCCCGATCTCTTCTCGCAGCTGGGATTTGCCCGGGAGTGCGTGGCGCTGGGGTTGGCTACTTGGAAGAAGTTGAAGAAGGGCAAAGAGCCCGTGTTCCCGAAGACCGCACTTCCCTTTGATATTGTTGTGGAGCAGAAGAAGCTGGTTCCGCGTTACTGCGGTTGTACGCTCAAAGTTGGCAGCCTCGGCGAAACGCCCGTGTGGATGAAGCGGCGTCTGCTCGCGACGGGTTTTCGACCGATCAATCTGCCGATCGACATCACGAACTACGTCACGGTGGAGCTGGGCATGCCCCTCCACAGTTTTGACCTGAAAGATTTTAAAGGAACCGTGCACATCCGCTCGTCGAAGGAGGGGGAGAAGATCGAAACGCTCGATCATGTCGAACGCGTCCTCCCCGCGGGGGCCGTGGTCATGAGCGATGATGCCGGGATCTTCGATCTCATGGGGATCATGGGGGGGAGGCGCAGCTCCACGACCGACAAGACACGAGAGATCTATCTGCACGGTCCCGTGGTGGATCCCGTCGCGATCCGCAACGCTGTGATCGCAACGGGGCATCGCACCGACGCCGCCACCATTTACGAAAAGAGCGTGCCGCCCGTTTTGGCGCGGGTAGGCCTGATGCGCGCTCTGGAACTCTTTCTCTCTCTGGCGCCCGGCGCCGTGGTCACTTCCAAGTTGCAGTCCTGGGGTTCGGATGGCGCGCCCAAGCCGGTGCGGTTCTCTGCGAAAGATGCCTCGCATCTTCTCGGCATGAAGATTGCCGACAAGACGGCGAAAAAGATTCTGACAGACTTAGGATTCAAAGTGAGTAGAGGAACGGTCACGCCGCCGCTCTGGCGTAAAGACATTGCCGGTCCTCACGATCTTTCTGAAGAAGTGGGCAGGATCATGGGCTATGACCGCGTCACTCCTTCGCTCCCTCTCGCATCTGTCAGCCTTCCTTCGCGGGAACGCCGTGTCCATCAGCTGCGTGACAGCCTGAAGGAGCAGGGCTTCACCGAGGTCGTGCCGCTCTCGCTCATCGGCCCGGCATTGCTCAAAAAATGCGGCATGGAGTCCGTCGATGCCGTGCCGGTGCTCAATGCGCTTGGAGAGGAACTGAGTGTTCTTCAGACATCGGTGCTGCCGCGCCTGCTCGAGCATGCCTCCCAGAATTTCCTGCAGGTGGAGGATGCCGTTCGCACGTTCACGTGCGCTCATGCCTTTCACGCGCGTGATGGAGAGTGGTTTGAATGCGGGATCCTGATGGCGGAGCGCCGGGCATTGCCGCTCTCCGCGACGCCATTCCTTTCTCTCAAGCAACTCATCAGCGATCAGCTGACGGGCAGCGGCATCGTGCTTGAGGTACGAGAAGCCACGAAGACACCCCCGTTTGCCCATCCCGGGCGCAGTACAGAACTCCTCGTTTCAGGGAAGAAAGTCGGTTTGGTCTGCGAGCTCAAACCATCCGTCTGTTCGACATTCGATCTTCCCGGCCGCGCGGCCGTCGTACTTCTCGATCTCACGCAACTGCTGGCCCTTCCACTGGAGTCGGTGATCTTCACGCCGATTTCGCAGTACCCCTCTATCACCTACGATCTCACGGTGACGCTGGATGCTACGCAGAAGAGCGCGGACTTCATCGCAAAGGTGCGCAAGAGTTCCCCGCTCCTCGCCGACGTATCGGTTGTGGATCTCTACGAGGGCGGCCGCACCCACGAAGGGGTGCAGCTTCCCAAGGGGGCGTACAACCTGACGGTGCGTTGCACGTATCGGGCTTCTGATCGCACGCTCACGGAGGAAGAGGTGAAGCGGGAACATGCGAAGTTAGGGTTAGGGGGTATCCCACTTCGCTCATGATGGAGCTTCCGACTACGTCTTTCGGGCTTCGTCGGACAAGTCGTGGGGCAAGGGGCGTAGAGAACTCGGAGGGATGAGGAGTACAATGAGAATTCTCCATATGGCGAGGCCGCGCATTTCCACCGGCACGGGCGATGACGGGATGACCGGGCTCCTCAGGGGCGAGCGCGTACTCAAGTCGGCCATGCGTGTGCATGCCATCGGGACGGTGGATGAACTCAACGCCATTCTCGGTGTCGTGCTCTCCGGAGAAGGGCTCCCGGAAACTCTCCGCACGCCGCTCGAGCGCGTGCAGCGCGCTCTCTTCAATGTGGGTGCGGATATCGCGGCGCCGGACATGCAGAGTCACCGTCTTTCTGCGGTTTTCATCGGCGAATTGGAGCAGTGGGGCGTTGCGATGGAGGCAGCCCTTCCCTCACTTTCCGAATTCATCCTGCCCGGAGGATCCCGTATCGCTGCCTTGCTCCATCAGGCACGGGCCGTCTGCCGCCGCGCCGAGCGGTGGATCGTGGGACTGGCGCAGGAAGAACCTGTCAATCCCGAAGTGCGGGTCTACGTCAATCGTCTCTCCGATTGCCTCTTCCTTGCGGCGCGGATGGCCAATCATGTGGTGGAGCGACCTGAAAACAAATTCAAATAACCGGCACCTGCGGCAAACCCAATATGCTCCAGAAATTGAGGACGATCAGCAATATGAAGAACGCGAGGAGCGGCACGCCGATCACAATCAGGAGCGGCTTCGATACGCCTTCGGTCCGTTTTACGCTGCGGTACAGACTGGTGCCTCCGTACAGGACGGCGACGAGCGCCAGCGGAAGATCGGCAACATTCATCCACCACTGCGACCAGGGGAGGCCGATGGAATTTCTGAGGAGCAGGTAACTTACAAAGAAACTTCCGGCGAGCAGGTAGAAGAGGATGGCCGATATTCTGTGGAGGGAGCTGCTCATGTTTCCATAGTAGCAAAGAGCGGTGGGCATTGCTGGTTGTAGAGGTTTGAAAGGTTAGGGAAGCCTGAAAGGTTTCAGAGGTTTTCCTCAAACAGGGATTCTCGGAGAAAACCTCTCCAACTTCCCTAACTTCTGCAACTTCTCAAACCTCATTTCTTTCCCTTCCGCTGCACCACGATTTGCTTGCGCCCTTTGCGCCTGCGGCGGGCAAGAACCTTTTGACCATCGCGCTTCTGCATCCGCTTGAGGAAGCCGTGCTTGCGCATACGCCGACGCCATTTGAGTTTTCCTTGCATGGGAGATTTGAAGCTCTGCAAGCCTACAGAGCCCATAAAGGGCGGTCAAGAACTATCAAGACGGGTTTTCTGCTCTTTCTTTCCTCTCCCCCTTACCCCCTCTCCATGAGAGAGGGGGAATATGAATATCGTTGAATGCACTCCCCTTCCTCTCGTGAAGGAAGGGGTCAGGGGGATGGAGGAGAAGCGCGGGGTGTAGAAGATAAATGTTTTTAGAATGCTCTCGGGCAATACGATTACTTCCCTTCAGCAGGGTTCATCCCTAGACTCTTCTTCGATGTATACCCTTGAGCGACTTCCTTCCGGTCTTCCCATTCTCACGGCTCCCAGTGACGGGGTGGAATCCGCCACGGTCATGGTCTTTGCAGGGGCGGGATCGCGCTACGAGCGCAATCAGGATCGCGGCATCAGCCACTTTCTGGAGCACATGTTCTTCAAGGGTGGCGATAAATATCTGACGACCAAGGACGTGAGTGCGGCCATAGAGGGGGTGGGGGGCGACTTCAACGCGTTCACCGGCAAAGAATATGCGGGGTACTACGTGAAGGCCGCTGCCAGGCATCTCGATCTCTCCTGTGATGTTCTCAGTGATATGCTCCTCAATGCCAAGTTTCCGCAGGAGGAGATCGAAAAGGAACGCGGCGTGATCATGGAAGAGGAGCGCATGTACCAGGACACGCCCATGTACCGCGCGGGGTGGGATTTCGAACAGCTCCTGTACGGCGATCATCCGCTCGGCTGGGATACCATCGGCACGGAGAAGGTGATCCGGTCGGTAATGACCAAAGATTTCTTGCAGCATAAAGAGGCGCTCTACACGCCCGATAACCTGGTGCTTGCCTTCGCCGGAAAGGTGGGTCAGGCGCAGGCACGCGGTCTGGCAGAGCGATACTTCGGAGCGATTGCAGGGAAGAAGAAGAACAGGTTCGCCGCGTTCGATACCTTCGGCCCCGATCAGGTGTACCTCAGAACCAAGAAGACGGAGCAGGCACATCTCGTTTTGGGTGTTCCCGGCGTTGGCGCGCTCGACAAAGATCATTTCGTCCACAAATTGCTGGCCATCATCCTCGGCGGCAACATGAGCTCGCGCATGTTCCTGAATATCCGCGAAGCGAAGGGACTCTGCTACTACATTTCAACTGAGGTGGACAGCTACCTGGATGCCGGATCCCTCTCCACACGCGCAGGAGTCGATCAATCGCGCCTACACGAGGCGATCTCACTCATCATCCATGAGTACGACGAATGTGCGAAGAACGGGATCACCGATGACGAGCTCGTCCGTGCCAAGGATTACTTCACGGGCCGCGTGACGCTCTCGCTGGAGGATACCGAGGAGCGGGCGCACTTCTACGGCAAACAGCAGCTCCTGTATCCCACAGTGCGTGATATTCCCGCGTACTTTAGCGAGATTGCCAAAGTGACGAAGGCGCAGGTGAATGCGCTCGCCAAGCGGCTTCTCACGCACAAGGCGCTCCGGCTCGTCGTGATCGGTCAGGAGGAAAACAAAGGAAAGCTGGAGGAGTTGATTGCCTAATGAAGGAGCAGAAGGGATACAATGTTTTCCCTATGGTCCCACGTCTCAATCAGATGTCTCCGGAAGAAATCGTTGCTCTTGTTGACGATTATCAACCAAACTGGGAGCACAGGGCACGGTTGTATGCTGCCCTGTCGGGTGTGGATACCAAAGATCAAAACCAGGCCATCATGGATGCCTATTATAAAGCGCAACTCGCATTGCTTCGGCGCGATGCTGATTCGTCCAGAGCCCATGCCCTCGTGCGGCAGGAAGAACATCGTCGGTTTTGTGACGGGTTAATTTCCGAAATGAACACTGTACTGAACGGGGCGCTTACGCCGCATCTGCGGGCAGAACTTGCAGTTATCGCTCCAGATCTGTTGGATGATTTGGATAACTTGCCGGTTGCTCTTCGTATGGCGGCGATGGGAAAAGCTCCAAGATAGGTCAATCGCCAATTGCCCGAGAGATTATTTGGTTCCCGCCTTTTTTGATTGTAGGATGCGCCCACTATGGAACGCACCCTTATTCTTCTCAAACCCGATGCCGTCAGCAAAAAAATCTGCGGCAAGGTCATTTCGCGCTTCGAAGAAGCAGGTCTGAAGATTTGCGGCATGAAGATGATCCACCTGCAGCCGTCGCTCCTGCGCGAGCACTACGCGCACATCGCCGACAAGCCTTTCTATCCCGAAGTCGAGGAATTCATGGCGTCCGTTCCGGTCATTGCCATGGTCATGGAGGGCGAGGAGGCCGTCGCCAAGGTCCGCGAGATGCTGGGCGTCACCGACAGCCGCAAGGCCGCCCCCGGCACCATCCGCGCGGAGTACGGAAAGGATCAGATGGTGAATGTTGCCCATGCCTCCGACAGCCCGGAGACAGCGAAAAAAGAGGTGAATCGGTTCTTCACAAAAGACGAACTGTTCGAGTACTAGTCGGTTTTCCGAAACTTGCGGAACAGTTGCTTCATACCGTGCAGGAAACCTCTCGGCGTGAGGACAGCTGGTTTGGGCGCAGGCGGTTCACGCCGCGTGAATCGATACACATGGTGCTCCTTCCCGGTGTGGATTATGAATCCTTGGGGAGTGTCGCGGCGCGCGGTAATGGGGGATGTATGGATCTTCCCATCCCCTCCCCGCGCGTACATGCTCTCACCGACTCTGCAGCGTATGATGACGCATTCGTCGAACACAGTGCTCATTACCACCCCGGAGTCAGGGTCGAGTCTTTCGAGAATTCCATGATCGAGGCATGTTAATGGAGCGTTCTGCGTGAGAATGTTGCCGGCCTGTGCATTGTTATTTTCCATAGGTCATTTGCAGCTGTGCGCTACAATGCAATAGTCATTCCTCCATGTCAATTTCCTTGCCAACTTTCTGCTTGAGTGGCGGCTGAGCAGTTGGTTTGACCACGGGAACGCCCGGTTCTTTATGGCTCAGGAGCCACCCAATGGCCGCGTCCATTTGCGGGTCTACTTTGGCAACAGTGTCCTCTGGCGTGCGATCCACTTCGATATCCGGATGGATGCCTTCCTTGCTCAGGTCTTTTCCTTCCGGCGTGAGCCAGCGGGCGACGGTCACGCGCAGACTGCTGCCTCCCGGCAGGTCGAAGACCTCCTGCACCGTTCCCTTGCCGAAGCTCGTCTTGCCGATGATGATGCCGCGTTTGTGATCCTGTATTGCTCCCGCAAAGATCTCGGAGGCCGATGCGGATCCTTCGTTGATGATCACGGCCAGTGGCAGATCCGGGTCTAAGGGGCGGCCATTCACGTAGTTCGAAACCGGTTCCCCTTCGCGACGCTGCACCGTGACGACTTTGCCCTGTTTGAGGAAGAGCGAAGCCAGCTCTACGGCACCGTCGAGGTAGCCGCCACCGTTGTAGCGCAAATCAATGATGATGCCGCGAACGGGCTCTTTCTCCTTCTGGAAGTCCCGCAGGGCCGATTCCACTTCGCCGATGGTCTCATCGCCGAACTGATTCAGGGCGATGACGCCTACGGTGCCGCTTGCGGTCTTCTTCACCTCGGCCTCGACACTGGGAATTTGGATGTCATCGCGCCTGATTGTCAGTTCCATCGGTTCCGTTTGATTCTTGCGCAGGATGGTCAGCTTCACGGGTGTTCCCTTGGGGCCGCGGATGCGCTGGACCACATTCGTGAGCGTTTCATCGGTGATATCCGTTCCATCCACTTCGATGATCGTGTCTTCCGGAAGCAAGCCGGCTTCCTGCGCCGGGGAACCTTTCAGGGGCGCCACGACGACGATGCCGCCGTCTTTCATGGTGAGTTCGGCACCGATGCCGTGCAATTTGCCTCCCAGGCCCTCTTTGAAATCGGTATTCTCACGCGGGGTCATGAAGGTGGTGTAGGGATCGTCGAGTGCGTGCACAAGCCCCGCGGTGGCGCCGAAGAGCATGTTGGTGGTTTCCAGCTTTTCAGGAGCGATGTAGTGCTGCTGCAGCAGCCTCCACACTCCCCAGAGCAACGCCAGATTCACCTCCTTTTCCGGATCGTGTACCAGCGTCCCGCTCGCGGTCTTGCCCTGATACAGGAATTCCAGCTGACTCATCGTGTCGGCGACCTGTTGCTGCGCGTAGCGCATGCCCAGCCCCCAACCCAGCGAGAGCGTGATGAGGGGCAACAGAACGACGATGCCGATGCGGAAAGCACGCTTCATGTGTGGAAGCATGATACACGATTTGGGGATGAGGGATTAGTAGATTAGGGATTAGGAATTGGGGCTGAGGAATTGGGACGATTTGCTGTTTATTGTTTTTTTTCACTCAAAGCTCATAGTCGATTGTTGATCGTTTGGTTACTGAAGGTTGAGTCGGTCGCTGCATTGAAATCGTCGTTCCTGTACTATTCCCCCGTGACGCGCATTCCTGCAGCTCTCGAGCGCAGACTTCTTAAACTCTTTCCCCGCGTTAGGGAGCGGGAACAGTTCGTGGCAGATCTCATTACGCGCGAGCTCAATGGCCCCCTCAAGCTTCCACTGGAGGATCAGCCCCAGTCCGTTGGGGGAACGCTCCACCTCTTCACCGACGGCGGCTCGCGCGGGAACCCGGGACAGGCGGCTATCGGTTGCATTCTCGAAGATCCGGCGCGCGGGGTGACGCTTCGGGAGCACATGGAACGCATCGGCATCGAGACCAATAATGTCGCGGAGTACAGGGCGCTGATCGAGGGGCTCAAGATCGCAAAGCGGTACCAACCCAATCGTCTGATCTGCCATCTTGATTCCGAGCTCATCGTCCGTCAGCTCAACGGCGAGTATCAGGTGCGCATGGCGCATTTAAAGGCCTTCGTGGAGGAAATCCAGGCACTCGCGCATTCCTTCCGTTCCATCACGTTCAAGCACATTCCCCGTTCCGACAACTTTCGGGCCGATGCGCTGGTGAACAAGGCGCTCGACGAGCATCCGGCGCCGAAGTACAAGGGATTAGGGAACTAGGAAATAGGACTTAGGATGGGGAGAAATCGCGGGGAATGTGGTTTGACAGTTTATATAAAGAATATAAAGTGCTTCTCCTTTCTTCCCCCTTGTAATGAATCAAGCAATAGGTTCAAGTTTTTCCGTCGATCAAACAATCGTCGATAAATTCAACATGGATCGGTGTAGCAGACCGGCGAGACAGGATAATCTGGTTGATCGAGAGCGATTCCCAAAAGAGTTGCAATCATCAATGAGAGAAGCTGCACAGAGGGCCCTTCGCTGCCAGGAACTTGTCGATGCAACGACTTTTCCAGCGGGCCTCACGGCAGAAGAAAGGCGAAAGTTAATCCACACCTTGCACACGCTTTATTTACATTTTATCTACACGAGCGATGAATTAGGCGAATTGAAAGAGCTCTCTCCCACAATCACGCGAGCGGTTCCGGGAGGCGGCTATTGTGCAGCACCCGGAGGACGGGAAAATCCGCATGTTTTTACCTTATTTACGAAAGATCCACTGCCCCAGAGAACCTTTCCAGTGAGTATCATGATGTACGATGCTGGAGAGCATAGCTATGAGTGCCACGATGGAAATAGCCTAGCCTAAATTGAATGGTGGAGGCCTAGGAGATCTTTCTTCCTCCTAAATCTTTCTGTCCTTAAGTGCTTTCAAAAAAACACCCTTCCTTCCTCGGTTCCCGATTTCCCTAATTCCCGATCCACCGTTACCATTCATTGGTGCGATGGTACTTCCTTTTTCTTGTCGGCTTCGTCGCCATTCTCTGGTTTCTCCCCGTGCGCGCTTCCGCAGCCGCGCTGACGTACCGCTATCAGCATCACCTCTTCACCATCGCGGTCGGCAAGGAGTGGCAGGAATCGAAGGAGGTGTGGACCTATGAGGGGCAACTGGTGAAAATTCCCGCGGCGTTTCGCGTGGATGGTGACCGCGTCCCCACCTTACCCGTCGGTTTTCAGCGTGCGGAAGAGGTTACATGGAACCGCGATACCATCCGTGCGGCGCTCAAGCGCCAGATCGCCTCGACGTTCGATCGCGGCGCGGGATCGGTGATTATCCGTCGCGGCACAGGATCGATTACGTTTGAGGGTGTGGGCATGCTGGGGCGCCGCGTCGATCTGGAGCGCGCCGTAACGCTCACCGTGAGTGCTCTCGAGGCAGGGATCACGGATATCACGCTCCCCGTCATCGAGACGCAGCCCCAGATTTCCGTTGAAGATCCCGCGCTCAGCGCGCAGGGCATTCGGGAAGTTGTGAGCGTCGGTGAATCCGATTTCAGCGGTTCGACCGGGGCAAGACGTCACAACATTCAGGTCGGGCTTGCCAAATTCAACGGCGTTCTCATCCCGCAGGGAGCCAATTTTTCCTTCGATCAGACCCTTGGTCCGGTGAATGCGAGGACCGGCTACTTTAAAGAGCTCGTGATCATGGGCGACAAGACGCTCCCGGATTACGGCGGAGGACTCTGCCAGGTGGGGACGACGTTCTACCGGGGACTCTGGGAGTACGGTTTCCCGATCCTTGAACGCCGGAATCACAGTTACGCCGTACACTATTACAGTCCACAGGGAACGGATGCCACCATCTATCCGCCGAACACGGATATCAAGTTCCTCAATGATTCTCCTGGAGCTCTTCTCATCCAGACCTTCATTGAGAGCAATCATGCATACTACATTTACTACGGCACTCGTGATGATCGCGTCAGCGAGGTGGTCGGGCCGTACACGTGGGGCTTTACGGCGCCACCACCCGACAAGATCGAGTACACCACCGAGATTCCTGTCGGGACGACGCGCAAGGTGGGAGAGCGTGTACCGGGCATGAAAGCCCTGTGGTGGCGCTTAACCTCCCGCGGAGATACCGAACAAGAGGAGTCGGTCTACTCCGTCTACGAGGCACGTCCGCGTTACGATCAAATCGGAATTGAGGCGACGTCATCTCTCCTCACCACTTCTTCCAGCAGCGCGTCGGCTGCCAGTGTTTCCTCGAAGCACTAGGCGTTGCATGCCGCAGCCACATCCATGGAGCGCAGAGGACGCGAGCAGTGTTCTCGTACCAGTTGCGTGCAGAGGGTTCTTAGGCGGATGCAAGATACGGTTTTGTCCACAGGCGCCCCGTGCATGCTCGCGTGGACGAAGGAACGTTCTTCCGGGGTGAGTGCGGCAAAGAGGCGATTCGTTATTTCCGGCAACACTCCCAGCAGAGCCAGTACGCGAAAGGTGAACGTGAGAAGATCCAAGGGGGAACATTGTTCCTTTTGCAGCAGCAGAGACAGTGACTCAAAAATCTCGGGCACAGGTTCGCCATCCGACAGGAGCGTGAGCAGGAGTTCGCTCATCTGCGTGCGCGCGAGAAAATTCTGCAGGTGCGCGGGATCCGCTGGGCGCGGTGCCATGGCGATACCGCTGACGATGTAGCTGCCTTTCGATTCCTTCAATTCCACGGGGCAGTGGGTGAGCGGCAGGAGCGAAGCCAGACGGCTCTTGACGCGCCGGGCACCGGGTACGCGTGCCGCTAATCTCCCTTCCTCGCGGGTGAGCAGGATCACGAATCGGTCTGCCTCCCCAATGTCATAGGAAGCGAGCACGATGCAGTCGAACGTCCGGGAGTGGGGCACGAGAAAAGAATACAGGATTACAGGAGTTCAGGAATACAAGGATCACCGAGGTCAGAGTGATGCTTCTCTCAGGGATGGACGGATTCCTAGCCAGACGCCGAATAGAGCCAGCAGAGGCGCGCAGAGAAATTCAAGGATGAGAGAAACGGGTAGCGCGAATGAAACAATGGGCACTGCGGTTAAGTAGAGGGAGGCCAGTGCGCCGCCGCTACTCAAGGCCGGAACGAGCGTGGGCAGGATGAGGAGGAAGAGAGAGAGCACGATGGCACTCATGACGATGCTGCCCCAGAGTAACAAGGTGGCTTCCCAGATGAAGGGCAGCACGAGGAGGGGGTTGTCGGCGCCCATCAGCCGTTCCACTAGAACTTCGGCGGAACGACTGAGAGCGTTTCTGCGCGTGAATTCAATGACCGTGGAGAGCAGGATTCCGCATGCGAGCAGGAGCAGGATGGTGGCGAGATTCTGACCGCCGTTCGCGACGCGCAAAAGCTCACGCACCCGTTCTTCCTGATGCGTGATCGTCGAGAGGAGAGAGGGATCAACCAATTGCTGCCAGTGCGTATCCGAGAGAAATGTCGAGAATGCCGGATAATCGGCGAGAGACAAAAGCGTGACGCCGATGGTATCGGGGAAGGGATTGTCCACCTGGAATTTCTCGAAGAACGCGGCGAGGGAGGGGTCCTCCGTCTTGATGCGGGCGAGCGCCTGTTCGCGGGTGATGTACACGGCCCGTTCGACGTACGGCAATTGCTGCAGAGTGGTCAAAAACTGCTGGACTTCTCCACGGGGGGCTTCTGACCGGATCTCGAGTTTGAGGTCGGAATTTGACAGCAGGAGCGACCGCATGGCTGCCGCAGCCAAGAGTCCCAGGAGCAGGAACTGAAAAAGCATGCAGATGCCGAGGAGGGAGCCGAAACTTGTGCGCCAGCCACCTTCGCGCCGAAGGCTTAAGAGTGCGCGGCGGAAACTTAAGCGAAAGACAATCAAGTGCATGGAAACACGCGGAGGACTATTCAGGAGTATACGATGTCGTCCGTCATTTCTCCACTGCCTTGAGCAATCGCTCTGCCATGAGTACGCATTCCTTCGCCCGTTCGTTCTCCGGATCGATCTCCAGTGCCCGCTGGAAGAGAGCCCGCGCCTTGCGCAGGTTCTGCACCTGCAGGTACCCGGAGCCAAGATCGCAGAGAGTGAGAGGGTTTTCCTGATCCAGATTGAGTGCCCGTTCCAGTGTGACAATGCCCTGCGCTCGTTGACCCGCGTTGAAGAGTGCCCATCCCAGGCAGCGCAGGATTTCGGCGTTGTTCGGGCTTAAGGTATTGGCCATCTTGAGTTCTTTGAGAGAGAGATCCCATTTTTCCTCATGGGAGTGCACAAAGCCCAAGATGTAGTGCCCGGTGTAGCTCTTGTTCCCGATGACGACAGCTCGTTTTGCGGCACGTTCCGCGCGCGCGAAATGCCCCAAGCTCAATTCGTTATCCGCCACTTCTTCGAGCGCGGGAACATTCTCCGGATCTTCCATGAGCAGCTCTTCCAGGATCTTCAGGGCTTCTTCATGCTTGCCCGTGAGCTTCAGCTGCTCTGCGCACTCGAGTCGTTCCAGGGTGTCGGAAGAGTGGGATGCGTGCATAAGAGGACGCCATTGTACATGTCGCCATGAGACGCTCAATTTTTCCCGAGTTTTTTTGAAAACAGAGGAGAAAATAAGTCCGGTTTAGTTCTCATCTGATGAACTTTCCCTATACTGTTTGGCTTTTGTTCGAGTTGAATGGCCCAGACAGTCCATTTCGTCTTACCCCCACACGAAGTACGATGCGGTGCGCAGAATCGCCTGTGCCCCCAGGACAATCCCCAGAGCCCAGAGTGCACCGATCATCATGTTCTTTCCATTGGATTTGCGCTTCTCATCCCCCGCAGAGATGGCGAAGAGAAAAGCTCCCGTTACGAAAACAGCCACTGAAGCCATGGTGATCGTGCTCTTGAGCATATTCACGATGCTCCCGAGGATGCTCTGCCACGTGCGATCTCCGTAGCCCCACGACGTGACGGTGAATGATCCGAACGCCTGTCCTTGGGCACGCACGACCGGGATCAGCCAATCGCCGATAGCTCTGAAGATGGACATCTGTCCATTATAGCACAGAATCCAGTCTTCTGCAGACTCATTTGCGATGCCGGAGAGAGAGCTTTACACTCAATCTCTCATGGCTCCTGAGTTTGAGCTCCGGCCGCTTTCGAATGGACGGATGGCTTCCCGACGTTCGGTGCGTCGTATGCCGTCTGTGAGCGGCGGAGGATTGTTCGGTACCCTCCTGCGCATCGTGCGCAAGATCGCGCGTTTTTTCCTGCCGTCCCCGGGGACGGAAAAGCGCTTCAAGAAGTTCTTCCTCCGCTTCGGTGCGTTCCTCGTTGCGGCGGGAGCACTCTACTGTGCGTTCCTCTGGTTTACGCTTCCTGATATCAGTGATCCGAAGAGCCTCTTCGCTCCGCAGAGCACGGTGATCACGGACAGAAATGGCATCGAGCTCTACCGGCTTTTCAATGAGGAGGACCGTACGTTCGTTCCCGGCGCGCAGATCCCCGATTCCATGAAGAACGCGATCATCGCGATTGAGGATCAGCGCTTCTACGACCGCGGTTGCCTCGACATTCGTGCCATGATGCGCGTCGTTATTCTGCTGGGTCAGGCGGGTGGAGGGTCCACGCTCACGAGGCAGCTTGCGCGCAATGCGTTGGATCTGAAAGGTGAGAACATCGTCAGCCGCAAATTCAAAGAAGTGATTCTGGGTTGCCAGCTGGAGACCAAGTTCAGCAAGGATGAGCTTCTGGAGCTCTACTTGAACTGGATTCCCTTCGGGCAGAACGCTTATGGCATTGAGCAGGCCAGTCGCACGTACTTCGCGCGTTCCGCCTCGGGGCTCACATTGGCGCAATCCGCCGTGCTGGCCGCACTCCCGCAGCGACCGTCCTACTTCAATCCGTATGGATACCATGTGCGTACGAAGGTGAGTGATGAAGTCGTCCGCAAAGTTTTGCGTGGTCAAATCACCTCCGCTGCGGGTATTTCCGACGACGACGTCACGCTCGGGTTGCTCGGAGCAAACGTCGGCACGGGAGCGACCACGGTCTACGTGGGCGGTCGCGCGGATGCCGTTCTTAAGCGCATGGAAGAACTGGAAATGATTACGGAGCAACAGCGGCTGCAGGCTCTGGATGAGCTGGAGACGCTCACATTCCAGCCGATGCGCGACACCATTCGCGCCCCGCACTTCGTTCTCTGGGTAAAGGATCAGGTCGAGAAACTTCTCGGCGGGGAATCGGCGGAGAAAGGTATTCTGGAGCGTGGCGGCCTGAAAGTGACGACGACACTTGACTGGCGGCTTCAGGAAATTGCCGAAAAGATCGTGACCAATCACCGCGAAGACATCCTGAACCGTTTCGGTGCGCATAACATTTCCCTCGTCGCGCTCGACCCTGCCACGCGTGACGTGCTGGCGTACGTCGGCAACAGCGATTACTCCGACGAGGAGCACGGCGGCAAGATCGACATGGTACAGGCGCCCCGGCAGCCCGGTTCGAGTTTCAAGCCAATCGTGTACGCAGCGGCATTCCAGCAGGGATACACGCCGGCGACGATTCTCTACGACGTGACGACCAAGATCGGTGACGATCAGCCGCAGGATTTCGACGGCAAAGAGATGGGGCTCGTGACGATCCGCCAGGCACTCGGCGCTTCTCGCAACATCCCTGCCGCCAAGGCATTCTTCCTTGCGGGAGGGGAGCAGCCCATTCTGGATCTCGCGCGCGATCTCGGAGCGCCGACACCGCTCGCAAAGCGTGCCGCTCTCCGGCCCACTACGGGTTCCGGAAGTCAGACGGATCTTCCGGCGGGGAATCTGTATGAGTACGGATGGCCGCTCGCGCTCGGAGCAGCCGAAACGCCGCTCCTCGAGATGGTGGAGGCGTACGCTTCAATCGGTGACGGAGGCATGTACAAGCCCGTGACGAGCATCCTCAAGGTGGAGGATCGCAAGGGAGCGCTTCTGTTCGCGCCGGAGCGCGACAAGGACGAGCGGCAGGTCTTGGATCCGCGCATCGCGTACCAGATCACGTCGATCCTGAGTGATGCTTCCGTGCGTCCGACGGATTACTGGAAATCGCAACTTACCGTTTCGGGCTACGAAGCGGCTGCGAAGACCGGCACGAGCAACAAGTGTCTCGAATGGAAAGACAAGAATACCTGCGCTCTCCGCAAGCCGGATAACGCGTGGGTACTGGGGTACACCCCCAATCTGGTGGCGGGCGTGTGGTCCGGCAATGCCGACAGCTCCTCGATGTACGACAAAGGGGACGGACTCAATACGTCGAGCCCTCTCTGGAAGGAATTCATGGAGCGCGGGCATCGCGTGCTCACGGCTCCCAAGACGACATTCACGCCGCCTCCGGGCATCATCCAGCCGCAAATTTCCACGCTCTCCGGCGAGCTGCCCACGCCGTGCACCCCCGTTCAGTTCAGACGGGCGGATGTATTCCTCGAGGAACGTCCCCCAACGCTGCAGGATCCCGCCTGCGCGCAACTCATGGTGGACAAGGTTACGCACCTTCTCGCTTCGGATGCGTGCCCGCAGGCGGCGCAGGAATCCGGGAGTTTCCTCGTGGCCAAGAGCATCCTGGCCGACCGCTGGCCCACGTGGGACGAGGGCGTGCAACGATGGGTCAAAGAGCAGATGACACTCTGGTATGCCACTTCCGATCATTCGGGATCCATCCTGCCCCTGCCCGTCGCACCCACTGAGAAATGCGATCCCTCTCTCACGCCCGGGCGCCTCGAACAGCCGACACTGCAAATTCTCTCGCCCGATGCGAACGGCTCTGTGACGTATCCGGCCTTCCGGCCAAAATTGAGCTATCACGTCGCGTCGAAGATCCAAGAGATCCGCTTCGTCATTGACGGCAAGCGCGTGGCCGTGCGGACAGCCGAGCCTTTCGATGAACCGTTGCGCGTTCCGCGGTCGATCGATGAGGCAGGTCTGCACCGGCTTGAAGTCACACTCGTAGATGAGTATTTCAACTCTGTCACCGCAACAGTGTCCTTCCGGTTCGGCGAGGGAGGATCGGGCGTCTCCGTTTCCTTCTTGGAACCCAGTGGCGATACGACGATCTCCGTCGGCGAAACGCTCTCCATGCGTGCGGACGTGCGGGATCAAGACGGCGTGCTGAAGTATGTGCAGTTCTCTCTTGATGATCTTTTGCTCACCACCAAACCCAAGGAGCCTTTTGCGCTCATGTATGGAGTAACCGTCAGCCCGGGCACCTATCGTCTTCGTGCCGTGGCGACGGATCTTACCGGTAAAACCACCGAAGATTCCGTTTCGCTTACTGTTACGGAATAACGGCAGGTTACTCAGGCAACAGGTTCCATACTCTCCAGGGTTTCCGGTAATAGAATGTATATGGTTCGTTAGAGGCGACAGGGTTGGCGCAGAGCCACGGCCGTTCCGTGAACTCCTCTTTGAGATATGTTCTCGTATCCTCCGTGAGGACATTGAGATCGAAATTATTGAGCACAATCAGTCGTGCCTGATGGAGGGATTGCATGAATTCCTCGCGGAATTTTTCATGCCGATCGTCGAGCAGGTGATCGAATTGGAAGAACAGCGGTCCCAATGGGGAGTGGCGCGTGAAGCCATACGGCTGTCCGCCGTTGCCTCCAATGAACAAGTACCGTTTCATGCCGCAGCGGTCGAGAATGCCATCGATTTGGTCGGCGACGGATTGTGCTGCCTCCCGGTCATTTGAGCAGAAGGCCGCCTGCGCTTTGTAATCGACGATGGGGTCGTGCTGTATGGTCGGAACAAGCAGCATCAGCGCCACCATGGTGATAGTCCGTGTGAAGCCGCTCTGCCCCCATTGTCTGACGGCATCCCTGATCAAGGCGATGAACAGGGCGACAAAACTTCCCACCGCAAAAACAAAGTGATGGTTGTAGTACGTGTTCCCTGTTCCGACCGCCAACGCAGCGAGGTAGAGCACACAGAAAACAGTAATGAGGTTCCACAGGCCGCGTGTGATGTTATGGATGCGGAACCCGATGATTACCTGCGCGATGGCAATGCCGAATATTCCGTAGGCAAGCATGGGCGAGAATCCCTGTAGATCGCGGAAGAGCAGGTTGAACCCAAACCCGCGGATCCAGAGTGGATCGCCGCCGTTTCCGTAGCGGCTAAACATTTCTGGAATGTAGATATGGAAGTATCCATCCCACATTCCAATGAGCCGGAGTGTGACCATTCCAGCCCCGGCCGCGATGACCGATGGTATGAGAAATCCCCGCACGAATGCGCGTCGACTCTCGCAGAGCAGTGTGGCGATGGAGAGACAAGAGAGCAGAAAAGGTTCTTTCATGCCGACACTCAGCAAGATCAAAATGGAAGCTATGATCATCCTTTGTCTGGATACGGTACCGCGTGATGCAGCGAGCAGGCCGGCGTACGCAATCGCAAAGGCGGCTCCAAATGATTCCACCTGGTATTCACCGCTTCGTTCGGCGACGTAGAGCGTCAGTGTGGTACCGAACAGGAGTGCCCCTCCTGCGATCATCCAGCGTGCCAGTCCTGCGTGCCCTTTCATCTGTTTCCATGCGGCCGCCATCACAGAGAGGGGGATGACCGCGAGCAGTGCTGTCTGCGTCCATGTACCGAATTGCATTGTGCCTGAGAGCCAGAGTGAAAGACTGCTGATGAGAAAAATGCCCGGAGGTTTGGTCTCGAACAGGTCGCGGTATGGCGTGAGACCGTTGAGAATGCCTCTGCCCACTGCCCAATAGATCGGGCTGTCTGCCGTGTAGGGGCCCGTGAGTTCATAGAACAAGCGTGAGAGAAGGTTCACGCTGCTAGCCCATGTGGCGTAGGCGAAAACAGCCAGAATACTCACGGCCAAACCTGCGCGAATCGCATTATTGATGTTTGTGATATTCCGGGTTTGCATGTGTGTTTGTATTGATGAGGGAAGACAACCGACAATCGGTACATTCTACAGCAAATTAGTCTTACTGTGAAGATCCCGTGCAGGCCGGTGGAGCCCGATTACTCCAGTTTGGATACAATTTCGTCTGCAATCTCCGCGTTGGTGTGCACTTCCGACACGTCTTCGTCTTCCTCAACCGCCTCGATGAGGTTCATCAGATGTTGTGCGGTGGTGAGATCATTCACTGCTACTTTTTGCGAGGGAATAAATTTAAGTCCGGACAGCGGCACTTCGCAGCCTTGAGCTTTGAGCATATCGCGTACCTTCGGCCACTGCGTGGTGGGCGTTACCACTTCCACCGTATCCGGCGACCATTCAATATCCTCTGCTCCGGCGTCAATGAGTTGAAGCTCCAACTCGTCAGAACTCTTCATGCCCGGTTTTTTGCCGATCACCACTCCTTTCTGCTGGAACATCCACAGTACGGACCCGGATTCCGTCCACCGCCCACCGCGCCGCTCCAAAATCGACCGCACGCTGCTGAGCGTCCGGTTCTTGTTGTCGGTGAGGCATTCGATGACCATGGCGACATTGCCGGGGCCGTACGCGGCGTACATTTCGACTGCCATCTGTTCCCCCTTGAGCTCACCTGATCCCTTCTTGATGGCGCGATCGATGTTCGCATTCGGCACGCCGTCGGCTTTGGCGTTATCAATGGCAGTCCGCAGAGAGGGATTCATATTGGGATCCGGTCCGCCGCGCGCAGCCATCTCGACCAGGCGCGCATGGCGCGTGTAGATCTTGCCGCGCTTGGCATCCTGCGCAGTCTTGCGCACCTTGATGTTGGCCCATTTGGAGTGACCGGACATAAGAAGTTGTGAGTTACGAGTTGTGAGTTACGAGTTTCGAATGGAAGACATGAAGCATCCTGCTCAATTCATCGCTGCGACGCAATATATCTTCGATGTGATTCTCTGAACCGTATCTTAACATCTGTGCCGTCAATACTTGTGTCTCGAGTTCGGCAAGCGAACCTTTGGCAATGAGGATGAAGTTTGCAAATTCTTTGTTTGAAGTTCGTTGACTACCCTCTGCAATGTTCGATGGTAGAGAGATGGCAGAGCGTCTCATTTGAGAGACTAAGCCGTATTGTTCCTCTTTTGGGAATGTGCTGGTGAGTTCATACACTATTTTCACCAGCTCCATGGCCTTTTCCCAAACTTTCAGTTTCCTATAAGACATTGCCAACATAACGCCATCATAACAGCTTCTCATGACTCAAAACCCATAACTCAAAACTATTTTCGATATGCTACCATTCCCATGAACCGCGCGCGCTCGATGGCGTTCTTGAGCATCTTCTGGTGCTTTAAGCACAGCCCCGAGTAGTAGCGCTTCATGATGTTGCCGAAGTAATCCATGAAGGGCTTGATCGTGGGGTAATCTTTGTAATCGATATACTTCGTCTCCTTCAGACAGAAGGGGCATTTCTTTAAGCGCGGGTCGGAGCGTTGTTGCTGTTGCTGCTGCTTGCGGTGGTCCATTGGGCGGTGAGGGGTAGACATTAGAGGCCGAGGGTATCGTCAGAGATCAGTTCATCCAGTTTCTTGCTCAAGTCCGCTTCTTCGAGCGTACTGGGGATTTCCTTCTTCTTTACCTCGGCTTTCTTCACCTCCGTCCGCTTGGCATCGCGCTTGGCCTTCTCCACCACCTTGCGTTGCAGTTTCGATTCCTCGTCTTTGCGCTTCGTCTCTCTGTCCGTCACCTTGTCTTTCTGCCACTGCTCAAAGGTCTCAGAGTACTTTACCAGTTCGTAGCCCTTGGGCGGCTTGACCATGAGGTGTCTGAGAACATTGGGGAGGATCCGAAGCTGCCGATCCACCTCTCTCATTTTCGTCGGGTCCATCTCGTAATAGAGGACGAGGAAATTACCCTCTGTCTGCTTCTTGATCGGGTACGCGAGGCCGCGCCTGCCCCAGGCGTCCTTGGCGATCTGCCTGCCTTCCGCCTCCGTGAAAATCTCTTCGATGCCTTTCAGAAGAGTCTGTTCTTCCTTCTGGGAGAGATTGGCGGGGTAGAGGACGCAGAATTCGTAGATCACTGTGTCTTCCGATGTGGGCATGAGAGACGTCATACGACTTGTGGGTAAAACCGTGTACCGAGAGGTACTCGGAAATCGCGGGGAGACTGTAGGGGTCGACAGAAGGGTAGGTCAAGCGGGTTTCGCTTAAAATGGAGCCGCCCACGAGGATTCCTGTTTTGTGAGTTTTTGTGTTTTCCTTCGCCAAGGCTTCGGAGGACACAATGTCTTCGGCTCCGTGCGGCGCCCCGTGGGCTTGCACTCAGCTCGAATTCAATTGTGGAGCCGCCGATCGGATTTGAACCGATGACCCTTTCCTTACCATGGAAATGCTCTACCCCTGAGCTACGGCGGCTGAGGCAATGAACGCTCGGAGAGTCTATAAGGATCATAGGCGAATGGACAAGCTTCTTATCCCTGATCTTGATCAAGGAGCTCCGGCCAGGTTTCAGTCGGCTCGTCTTTCCACTTTCGGAGTGCATTGTGCAGCGCCATCAGCGGCAGAAACGCGCATTGGAGTCTGCGGGTGGTGAGGGGGACGCCGAGGAGGGAGCGCATGTCCTTCGGGGAGAGTTTGGCGGCATCTGCTGCCTTCATCCCGGCAATTTTTTCCAGCAGTATCGAAATCCCCGCCTGGCTCAACGCGCACCCGCTGCCGTTCCAGCTCGCTGCCGTAATTTTCCCTTTCGTGATTTTGAGCTCGAGCGTGATCGCATCGCCGCAGGCGGGATTGTTTTCGGCATGTTCGATTGTCGGATTGGCGATGGGCGATTTGTGTCGCGGGTGCCGGTGGTGCTCGAGGATGTTCTCGGCGTAGAGATCCATTGTAGGGTTAGGGTGAGGGCGTAGGGTCATGTTGCGAGCACTTTTATGGCTCGTGCGATGGCGGGGCCGAGGGCGCGGATTTCCTCCTCAGTATTGTAGAGGGCAACCGAGAGCCGGATCGAAGCCGAAACACCCAGTCGCTCGTGGAGCGGTTGCGCGCAGTGGTGACCGGCGCGCAGGCAGAAGCCTTCCTGCCCAAGCAGATCAGTGAGGTCATGCGGATGTGCTCCTTCCACAACGAAGCTCACACAGCCCGAGGCATCACTTGGTTTTTGGAGGCCTAAGATGCGTAAACCGGGGATGCCCCCGAGTGTTTCATAGGCGGCGTTCATCAGCGCTGCTTCATGCGCTTCGATAGCGTTCCATCCGATTGCCTCGATCCACTCCAGTGCGGTCTTGAGCCCGATGGCTTCCACGATCGGCGGCGTTCCGGCTTCGAATTTCTGCGGGGCATCCGCGGGAGTAAATCCATTCCGACGCACCTCGCGAATCATCATGCCGCCGCCGAGGAAGGGGGGCATGCTGCGGAGTAATTCCCGCTTCGCGTACAGCACTCCGATGCCGGTGGGTCCGTAGGGTTTATGGCCGGAGAAAGCGAAGAAGTCGCAATTCAGTTCCTGCACGGAGACCGGGTGATGGCCGACGAGTTGCGCCGCATCGATGCACACGAGCGCGCCTGCCTGATGCGCTTCAGCGATGATTTCTTTGATCGGCGGCCGGATGCCGAGGACATTGCTGAGCCCCGTCACGCTCACGAGCCTTACGTTCCCTTTCTTGAGGACGCGCGTGAGTCCGTCTCGCTTCAGATGACCCTGATCGTCGATATCGATCCAGACGATTTCAATTCCCTTTTCCTCTTTCAATTGCAGCCATGGGACGATTGCGCTGTGATGCTCGAGGACGGTCAGCGCCACGGCGTCCCCTTTCTTCAGCAGGGCATTCCCCCAACTTTTCGCGACGAGATTGAGCGATTCCGTGGTTCCCTTAGTGAAAATGATTTCATCGCGGTGGCGCGCGCCAAGAAATGAACGCACGGTTTCGCGGCTCTGCTCAAAGAGTTCCGTTGCCTCCTCTGAGAGCGGATAAAGTCCGCGATGCACGTTGGCGTATTTCTGTCGCGAGAATGCATCCATCGCCTGCAGGACGCATTCGGGTTTTTGTACGGAGGCGGCGCTATCCAGATAGATCAGATGTTCCTGCTTCCGCAGGAAGGGGAATTGCCGTCGAATCGCCGCGCAGTCCAGAGCCATGCAGAAGAGCAGCATAGCAGCCGGAAAGAATAATTCGGAGCTTTCGCTGCCTTTCTCTCATCTTTCTGGTAGGCTCGGCCTCTGTATGCAGAAGCGCACGATCCAGATTCTCTCCGTTTTGCTGTTGCTCGGCCTCGTGTTCTGGGGAAGCTACAGCACATTCGTCTACTTGGGGATTCCCGTACACGGAGCTGCATTACTCGATAGTGTGACCAAAGGCGTGCTCAATCAGCAGGATTGCATATCTACGCCATTTCTCTGTGGCCTTCAGAGTCTTCTCTCCACGGTGGTCCATACGATTGGGCGAGCGGGGAATTTTCTCGGATACATTGTTTCCTGTGTCGTTTTCTTTCTTCTCTGCTGGGGGGCTTTTTCTCTCAAGACGGGAAATTGGCGGACATTGCGTATCCATGGAAGGCCGATCAACCTCCTCTTCGGGTTTCTCTTTTTGGTTTGGCTCCTTTTCACCACGCTCAGTCAATCACAATCAGGGGGAGTATCCGCACGACAGCTGGCCGAAGCAAGTCCGCTGGTCTATTCGGATGTATCGCCTTCCGTGTTGCAAGAACTTAAGAAAAATTTCGACAGCCTCGATCAGCGCGGATGCCTGCAGCAAATCGGTACGTACACCAATGGGGCCAAAGTCTATGAAATCACCGTGCGTTGCATGCAGCAGTCTTTCATCACGCGCGTGCTGCCCGTCTTCCTCTTCGTTGCAGTTCTTCTCTTCGAATTTCTCGTACTTGGAAAGATGCTCTTACGGCTCTTTCGTTTTCCCGCTCTCTCCCTACTTGCCGATGTCACCGTGAGCGCGGGCACCGGTGCTTGCGCATGGATGGCGATCCTCTGGTCCCTGGCCGTGGCGGGCTTCATCGCTGCCCCGGCGGTGTGGACGTTCGCTCTTCTGGTTCCCGTCGTGGCGTACAAGGATGTGCTCTATTGGCTGCGCACATTAATCCGGCCGCACGCGGAGCGCGACGTATCCTGGTTGAGCGCGGAGGTCTTGCTGACCTGGCTTCTCTTGAGTTATCTCGCCCTCAATTTTTTGACGGTGATCCGGCCGTTCCCCATCGGATGGGATGATCTGGGAAGCTACTTGAACCGGCCACGGCTCATGGTGAGCTATGGGCATTTCATTTTCTCGATGGCGCCCTTTCAATGGGAGTATCTGACGTCGCTCGGATTTGCGCTCTTCGGGTACAACAATATCTTCGGCGCAACGACATCGATGGCGGTGAATTGGACCGCCGGAGTACTGGCGATTCTTGCAGTTATCAGCTTTGCGCGGCACTTCCTCGGGCGGCAAGCCGGCATACTTTCTGCTCTGCTGTTCTACACGCTGCCGCTCATCGGGCATTTCTCCTTTGCCGACATGAAAGTCGACAATGCGATTTTCGCGATGGGTGCACTGGCCATGTTCGTTCTGTTTCTTGCGCTCTTTCCACGCACGGAAGAAGAAACGTCATCATTCCGCGTGCAGTGGAAGTGGATTGCGCTCGCCGGCCTCTTCTCCGGGTTTGCATTTTCGATGAAACCGACTGCGGCCATGGTGCTCATGGCCACCCTCTGTGTTTTGGTTGGTGCTTCTCTGTGCTGGGTCGGATTCCTTGGAGCCGTTTTTCTTGCGATTGCCGCTTTCATTGTCCAGCATGCCCTGGATATTCCAGGCATTGCGCAGCGCGTGGCCGGTATTTCCATCAGTTCATCCACTCCCGCGCTCACGATTGTCGTTGTTCTGGGGTGTGTATTTCTTGGAGTTGCCGCAGTGCTTCGGCCGGCACGTCTGAAGATGACTGTTTTTTCGGTTCTCGTGTTCGGCGCGCTCTTCGTCGCCTCCATTTTTCCGTGGGTGTACCACAATAATTTCCTCCGTGGCCGTCTCATTCCCACTACGCTTGAACTCGGCGTACCCAATTCCAACAGTCCGGACTTTAATATCGATGGTACGGGGAGTGGCGGCGACGGAAGTCGTCCCTATCGGGAACTGCCCAAAGAATTACAGGTAGATAAAAGCGTAGCCGCCTGCAAAGCAACAGGGAGCACGGAGGAGCTCGGTCGCTACTGGGGGTATCGCACCGGGTTTGGTCACTACCTTCTCCTCCCGTGGCGCACGGTACTCAATCTGGATTCTGCAGGTTACTACGTCACCACGTCGCCTGCTCTCTTTCTCTTTCCGCTCCTTCTCCTGCTTCCATTTTTCTGGATGCGTCGTGGCAGGTGGCTACGGTGGCTCTGGATCGCAACAGTGTTTCTCATTGCCCAGTGGGTTTTCCTTGCCAATGGCGTGCCATGGTATGGCATTGGCATGTTCCTGGGTCTCGTGATCTGTATTGAGGCGCTGTTTGTCCACTCCCCCGACGTCTTTAGCAGGGTGATTACGGGAGTTCTCATTACCATTGCGTTGCTGTGTTCCTTCGGTCAGCGGTTCTGGCAGTACGAGATCCAAAAAAATCTCCTCGAATACCCGTTCGGAAAAATTTCTGCAGCGGCACTGCAGGAGCGTACGGTGTCACACTACGACGACATTACCGCTGCCGTGCTTGATCGCAATAAATCGATGCCGGATCGTCCGTATCTCTACCGTATCGGCACCTTCATTCCTTACTTCATTCCTCGCAATCTTGAGGTCATCGGTGTCTCTGATCATCAGTTGGATTTTTTCAACTGTCTCTATGCGGAACGCGATGCTGCTCTCACGCTCAAACGTCTGCAGGCGCTGGGATTCAACAGCATTATCTTCGACACGAATACGGCGACCATTGAAAGAGATCTCAATGGTTCATTGCACCAGAAGGTCAATGCATTCGTGGAGTTCGCCAATTCCCGTTCGCTCGGTATTGTGCCGCAGGTGAATGATCGTGATGGCGGGGTTGTCTACATTTTCCTTCCTTAGTACATGCGCGTGATTGCCGTCATTCCGGCGTACAACGAAGCGAAGCGTATCGCAGGCGTGGTGGAGCACACGCGGAAATTCGTGGACGAGGTGGTCGTTTCGAACGACGGTTCCACCGATGATACGGCGGACGTGGCACACCGGGCTGGGGCGATGGTCGTCTCGCATTCCCAGAACTGCGGGGCAGGAGCGGCGACGATGACCGGTATCGAGGCGGCGCGGGCGCTTGGGGCGGATGTGATCGTCACGCTCGATGCGGATGAACAGCATGATCCCCGCGATATTCCTTCGCTCTTGCAGCCGATTCTTGGGCATGATGCCGACATTGTCTTTGCCAATCGTTTCGGTCAGAAAAATCGCATTCCTCTCATCCGGCGTTTCTTTAATGCCGTCGGGAATCTGGTAACCTTTGCGGCGACGGGTCGCTGGGTGGATGACAGCCAGTGTGGTTTTAAAGTGCTCGGGCCACGGGCGGTACGCGAGGTTTCCATTCGCATGAGTGGCTATGAATTCTGTACGGAACTCGTGCGGGAAGCGGTGCAGCACAAGTGGCGCATTGCAGAAGTCCCCATCAAGGTTCTGTACTCGCAGTACACACTGGCGAAGGGTCAGTCGTTCGCCAATGGCGTCAAGACGGCACTACGGATTCTTCTGCGCTCCTTTCTCCGGTAAACTATGGACTCCATGCTCCCCCTCACGCCGTACCAGATCGTCGCGCCCCTCATTTCACTGCTTGCCATTCTCTATGTGTGGAGTCTGGTGATGCGGCAGAAGAAGACGATCTGGGAAGGATCTCTCTGGACGATCTTCTGGACGGCGATTGCCACCATCGCGCTCTTTCCGTCGGTCCTGAATTACCTGACATTCGCGATGGGATTCAAAGATCGGCAGAATGCCCTCCTGATCACCTTTCTCGGCGTACTCTCGTTCATCGTTTTCGCCCAAATTGTCCGCCTGGAGGAATTGGAGCAGAAACAGACCAAACTCACGCGTTCAATGGCGCTTCGGGATGCCGGGTTGGATGGGAAACATGTGGGTGGAAATGAGGAGGGGAATAGGAAAGAGTGAAAGGCAGAGCGTCTTTCGGATAGGGGATTGGGGCAGAAATGAAGTTTTCTTCAGGTTGATCTTGTCTCTCCCTCTTCTATCATAGAAGTATGAGTGAAGGGGCTATTGATGGCGGCGCGGTGAACAGGCTGATCGAAGTAATCGCTGATCAGCACTGCCGTGACCGAGCCGAGCATCCTGTTCCTGGATTGCAGACGAGGGTTGCCAGGGCAGGAGTCCAAAAAATCCTCGAAGATCTCCATGCTGAGAGGATTTCGCTTTCCGAGCAGGATGTGGGGCAGCTGAAAGAATGAGCATTTCGGAAATTCATCTTCTTCCGTGCTGTCGACTGGAGGTTTCTGTTCTACCATGTCTCACTATGAAGACTATTCTCCTTATTTCACCGTACTGGAAAGAGGAACACCGATGGATGGTGAGTTCTTTCATGGAAGGCAAACCTAGCGGTTTTCCTTCCATGAACCATCTTTTCCCTTTTATGGAGTGGCTCCAGTCGGGCGGAGCCCGACTTCGCCACAGCTTTTCTACATCTCAATGAAGACTATTCTCCTTATTTCACCGTACTGGAAAGAGGAACACCGATGGATGGTGAGTACGGTGAAGCTTTCGGAATTGTGGCAGAGAATGGGCTATCGCGTTGTTGTGGCGTGCATGGGGCATAAAGAAGGTCAGGAAGGTAAAGTAGGTAAGGGAGGCAAGGAAAGCGTTGAGCGTGTGAGTGAAACACTGACGATCTATCGTAAGAAAGATTTTTTCATCCCGGATCCCTGGAACTACGGAATCGCATTCGGATTTTACGGCCTCATGCGCCGCATCATCCGCGAAGAACATCCGGATCTGATTATCATCAACAAGCTTCTCTTCTGGACATCGCTCTCGGCGATTCCGCTCACGATCGGTGGCAGGCGCCCCATCGTCCTCACCGATACCTTCGTCGGCATCACGTGGTGGCCGCGGGGACTGACGCCGCGCATCGGTGCGGCGATCTATGCGTGGACGCTGGGGTGGATCATTCTGCTCTGCGCCAAACGCGTCATTCTCTTCCATCCCCAATCGGAGTCACTGCTCCGGAAACTCTGCATCGCACACAAGACGGAAGTCATTCCCACGGGGATTGATACTGCGGCGTTTTTCCCCTCTCTCCAACCCTCTCCCAATGGGAAAGGGGAGAACCTCACCGTGACCTATGTGGGGCGGTTGGAATCGGTGAAGGGAGTGGAAGATTTTCTCGCGGCGGCGGTTTCCGTTCTCTCAGATTTTCCACAGACGCGTGTTCAGGTCGTCGGTTGGTTTAAGCCGGGTCATCCGCTCGTTGCACAGTATCGCGATCGCGTCACCTTCACCGGTCTTCGTCACGATATCCCCGAAATCCTGAAGTCCACGGACATCTTCGTGCTGCCCAGTTACAGCGAGGGACTCAGTAATGCGCTCATGGAGGCGATGGCGAGCGGGTGCGCGTGCGTCGCTTCCGATGTTGGCGGCAATCGCTTCCTCATCCAGAATGGTGTTTCGGGTCTCCTCTACCCTGCAGGGGACCGCGAAGCGCTGCGTGCGCACTTGCGGCGTCTCCTGACGGATCCCGCAAAGCGCCGTTCCCTTGGAGGTGCAGCACGAAAGCGGATCGAGGACCTGTTTGACTGGAAGAAAGTGGGGGAACAGTACCGGACACTCTTTGATGCTTGTTCATGAATCGAGTGAAATTGCCCTTTTGAGAGCAAGAGGGAATTCCAGCCCAATGTATGAGGAAATAAGCAGATATACGGTTCCATCACGATGTATCATGATTGCTCCTCTATGAAGCCCAAAGTCGTCCTGCTCTCGGCCTTTCTCTCGCCTCTGCGGAGCGGTGCGGAATCGTGTGCAGAGGAGATTGCACACCGGGCATGGGAGAAATTCGACATCACGATCGTCACGGCACGTTTGGTGAGGAAACTGCCGGATGACGATCCGTTCCGCGGTCATGCGAAAGTGGTGCGTGTCGGTTTGGGACACAGGATCGATAAGTGGCTCTTCCCGTTTCTCGCACCGTTCGCGGTTCGCCGCATCCAGCCGCAGGTCATCCATGCAGTACTCGAGTCGTTTGCAGGCCTGGCCATGGTGTTTGCAAAGATGCTTTCTCCGAAAGCGAAAGCCGTCCTCACCTGCCAGAGCACCAACACCTCATTTCTCCTCAAGTTCATGCACCGGCGGGCTGACCGTGTGACGGTGATCAGTCGCGTCCTCCTCACGCGGGCTCGGGAGTTCGGGCGATCGGATGCCCTGCTCATCCCGAACGGCATCGATGTGCCGGCAATCGAACGCGCGTGTGCCGATACGAAAAAAATCCAGGGTCGCATTCTATATGTCGGCAGGCTGGAGGCGATGAAGGGCGTGGATGTTCTCCTGCGTGCACTCGCACGACTCCTCTCCTCCCCATCCCCTCTCTCCATTGGAGAGGGGGGAGCGAGGGGGGAGAGGTATCATCTGCGCATCGTGGGGAGCGGAAGTGAAGAGAAAGCGCTCAAGCACCTGGCAGACGATCTAAAATTGAGTGAGTATGTGACGTTCGTGGGCTTTGTTCCGATTCCGCGCGTTTTCGAAGAGTTCGCACAGGCGCAGATCTTCTGCGGGCTTTCGCGCAGCGAAGCGCTGGGCAATGTTTTCCTCGAGGCGCAGGCGGCCGGTTGTGCTGTGATCGCGACACACACGGGCGGCATTCCCGATATCGTGGAGGATGGCCGAACGGGGCTTCTTGTTGCGCCGGATGATGCCGAAGCGGCGGCTCAGGCCATGCAGAAACTCCTCTCCGATTCCCATAAGTGGCAGGAGTTGGCGAAGGCGGGGATGGCCAGCGCCCGGACGTACGATTGGCAGGGGATCGTTTCGAGATATGAGGAGGTTTATCGGAGCCTTATTGAGTGATGGGATTCAAATGAGCACTTATGGATATTCTCATTCGCACGTATCGTTCAGAAGACCGGGGAGCATTGGAGCAGTGCATGAGAGATCTCATGACATATCTTTCTTCAATTGATCCATTAGGACGTATTCGTCAGTCAAAGGATTTTGATTCACTGGCATATGTCACTCACTTGTGTGAGCAGATTGAAAAGGACGACGGAATTGTTTATATGGCGGAAAATAATGGGAAAACTGTCGGATGCATTGCAGGTTGCCTTGTTACGCGGGCTCCTGTCGACCATCTGGAGGTGTATCCGTTGGAGAAGAAAGATGGAAAAATTCTGGAATTGGTTGTTTCTTCGGATGTAAGAGGGAGAGGCATTGGGGGATTGCTCATGGAGAAGATGGAACAGTACTTTCTTACAAAGGAGTGCGGAGCCATTCAAGTGGAGTGTTTTGGGCCGAATGCGCATGCCCATGCCTTTTATGAAAGGCACGGATACGCGGATCGTTTGCATCTTCTTATCAAGAAGATGCAGTGATTTTTGTCAGAGTGACTGCATGCTCCAGCGCGCGAATGCGCGCAAGAGAAGAATCGGGTGTCTCAGAATGAATTTTTTGAGTCCGCCGCTTCCGTAACTGTTCACATTCCTGCCCTGTTTGCGGCGCGCGAAGTACTGGCCGATCATACCGCTCAGGGCGTTCACAAGTGCCGCGTTGCCTATACCCCGTTCTTCCGGTGGCAGATCCGCGACGACCGTTTGCAGCGTCTGGAAGCGCTCGAAGACCCCGCGCCCCAATCCCTCGTTCACCGCGCTCATGCCGGAGGGGTGCACGCGGAATTTTCCCAGATCTTCCGCCACATATATCCAGTCGGCCTTGAGCAGGCAGCGTGCCCAGTACTCGCTATCCAGAAATTGCACCATGGAGGCGTTGAAGGGGCCGACAACTTCCATCAATGACCGTCGAAGCACGATGAAACTCGGCTCGCCGATGACGTTCGGCTTAAACCCACGGGAAATCCACCAGCGCAGGAACTCATGGTGCTCGTGTAGCCCTGGTGTGATGTTCTGATGCACGCATCTCTGGAGTTCTTCATAGAAAGGTGCCGCCGGGACTTCTCCTTCTTGCAGGTACGTGTGATTCGCCGCGGCGAATCCCGCGGAAGGATGCAAGTCGAGCGCGGCGATCATTTTTTCCAGATAGGCCGGCTCCCACAGGTCATCGTGAAACAAAAAGGCGATGAATTCTGAATTCTGCCTCACCCCCCCGACCTCCCTCTCCCTTGCCACTCCGTCTGCCTCGGGAGAGGGGGGAGCGCCCTGCCAGCATGCATTCCAGTTTCCGCCGATGCCGAGGTTGCGTTCGTTTCGCTTGAGCGTGATGCGGGGATCGGATAGGTATTCCTGCACATGCGATTTCACATCTTCCCGCACGGAGGCATCATCGTTGATGAGAAGCGTCCAATCGGTGCAGGTTTGCGCTCTCACCGATTCCATGGCAGCGCGAATGTGGGCTTTCTTTGGCTCGTAGGCCGGCATGTACACCGCAACCCGCACACCAGAGGACTGAGCTTTGCCAGTTGTGGATTCATGAGCCATTGTTCCTTTGGGTTAATCCCTCGGTGCGGGGCACCGTTCGCGACCGCTCCATACCTCTAAGCCTAGCGGAGATTTCACTTCCGTAGAAGCGTCCCGTCGGGTACGATGCATTGGTATGAAACGCGTGCTCCTCACCGGAATCGACGGCTTCATCGGTCACCACTTCGCCGAGGGAATCCTCAAGAATACCGACTGGAAGCTGGTTGGCTTGAGCAAGATCGACTCCGCCTCTACTCTCCATCGGCTTACGGATATAGATCTGTGGGGCAAGCAATTCGCCGGACGGGTGGAATTCGTCTACCACGACCTACGGGCGCCGTTGAATCCCTACGTCGCCAATCGCATCGGGCTGGTCAACTACATCTTCCACCTCGCGGCATCGACCCACGTGGACCGCTCGATCGAGTGTCCCATGGAGTTCGTGCAGGATAACGTGGTGGGCACGTGCAATCTGCTGGATTACGCGCGCACTCTGGATGGTCTGGAGCTCCTCAGTTACTTCTCCACCGACGAGGTCTTCGGTCCGGCGCCGGACGGAGTCGCCTACAAGGAGTGGGACCGCTACAAAGCGAGCAATCCTTATGCCGCCACCAAAGCCGGAGGGGAGGAGCTGGCGTACAGCTACTTCAATACCTACGGGCTCCCGATCGTCATCACGCACACCATGAACGTGTTCGGCGAGCGGCAGCATCCCGAGAAGTACATTCCCAAGGTCATCAACGCCGTGCTTCACGGCGAAAGATTGTTCGTCCACTCCGATCCCAGCCGCACGAGGGCGGGGACGCGCTTCTACGTGCATGCGCGCAACGTGGCGGCGGCCATGCTCTTCCTCATCGAGCAGCACGAGAAAGGTGTGTCGATCCTTGGTGACAAATTCAACATCGTCGGTGAAAAGGAGGTGGATAATCTCACTCTTGCCGAGTTCATTGCCAAGGTCATCGGCAAGGAGCTTAAGTACGAGCTTGTGGATTTCCACTCCAGTCGTCCCGGGCATGATCTTCGCTATGCGCTCGACGGGTCCAAACTCAAAGGAATGGGCTTTGCCTATCCCAAGACCTTCGAGCAGAGTCTGGAAAAAACGGTGCAGTGGTACGTGCAACATCCCGACTGGCTGCTGGCCGATTTCAGCAAGGCGCAGTTCGCCAAGGAGCAGCAAGCGTTCGATGCGGGGCACGGTTCGGAAAGAACTGCCCGCAAGGTGGCAGCAAAGTGAGCGTTACCGGCGTATCTCGACACTGAAAGATGAAAATGATGTGTTCTAGAGTACCTGTGGTCTTTTTTTGCGGTACGATAGCTCTCAATGATACGGCTCCGTCCCTCGACTCGGGACTTCGCCGGTATTGGCTACCTTCTATTACACATTGGTATGAAGATCATTCTTGCTACGGGTATCTATCCGCCGGAGATCGGAGGCCCGGCGACGTATGTGAAGGCGCTCGCTTCTACGCTTTCGGCGGTAGGACATCATGTGGCTGTGGTCACATACGAGGCAGTACGCAGTACGCAGTACGCAGCACATGAGGATGCAGACCAACAATCTTGGAAGGTTATCACGGTTTCGCGACGGGGCGGGCCATTGTTGCGGTGGTGGCGGTACGCGAAGGTACTCAGACAGATTGCCGCGGATGCTGATGTCGTTGAAGCGTTCTCATCCGTGAGTGCGGGGGTTCCGCTCATGCTTGCACGACTCAAGAAACCGAAGAAGGTGTTGCGGCTCGGCGGGGATTTCTTCTGGGAGCGGTACACCGATCGCGGCGGCACAAAGGGGCTGAAGGAATGGTATGCGTCTGTGCCGCGATCCAAATACATCATGCAGAAAATTCTCGCGTCATTCGACCACATCGTCTTCTCCACCGAATACCAGAAAGCGCTCTACCGTGCGCAGTATCGGCTTCCGATGCACTCGGTGATCGAAAACGCGCTGCCATCCGGTACGCCGGTTTTGCATACGGCACACATGCCTTTCCATTTGCTCTTCATGGGCCGCTTCGTGGCATTCAAGAATCTTCCCGTCCTTGTGCGCGCGCTCACGTTTCTGCCACAGTGCTCGCTCACGTTCGTCGGTGACGGTCCCATGAGTGGGGCGCTTCGCGCGCTCACACAGGAGTTGCATCTCTCTGATCGCATTTTGTTCCTTCCTTCGCAGAACACAGCGACCAAGACACGCACGATGGCCGATGCCGATCTGCTCGTTCTGCCTTCCATTACGGAATTGAGCCCCAATGTCGCCCTCGAGGCGCGTGCGCAGGGGTTACCTGTTCTCCTCACCCGTGCGACGGGGTTCGGTGAGGCGTTGACGCGCGGTATGGTGCTGCGCGACCTCAAGACCCCGGAACAGATTGCACAGGCGATCGCCGACGTGCGTTCCCGCTACGGCGAGGTAGCGCAGACTGCAGCTCTGCCTCCAGCGGTGCGCGGATGGGATAGTGTCACCCGGGAACACCTTCAGCTCTTCCAAAGCGTATGAAACTCCTCATGATTTCCGGCGATCGATCCATTCTCCGCGGCAAGCGGAGCGCATTCTGGTACACATTGCAGGAGCTTCGGAAGCACTGGGACCGGATCGACATCATTTGCCCGCACGTTCTCTGCAATCCTGCATTGGGGTGCCACAGTTCGGTTCCCGTGCAAGATGGAGGAGGCGAAGTGCACTTCCACCCTTCGCCGCATGGGCTCTGGTATCAGCCGTTCTGGATTCTCAAGCGAGGACAACAACTCATTTCCGAGCACCGCTATAACGTGATGACCGTTCACGACTATCCGCCGTTCTACAACGGACTGGGCGCACGATGGCTGGCAAAGAGCACGAAGGTGCCGTTCGCCGTCGAGATCCATCACATCGTGGGGTATCCGCGCGCGGCTTCTTTTGCCGAGGTTGTGGGTCGTGTTCTTTCGCGTTTCGTGCTTCCGCACCATGCCCGCAAGGCGGCGAAAGTGCGTGTGGTGAATATGCATGCGAAAAAATTGCTCGTATCGTGGGGGGTCGATCCCGCCAAGCTTACGATCGTTCCTTCCTTCTACCTTGATCGTGATCTTCTGACCAAAGAGATCCGTCCTCCGGTTTCATACGACGTCTCTTTCTGTGGCCGTCTTGTGCCAAACAAGCAACTGCACGAGCTCATTGAGGCCGTTTCAGATATTCCCGAAGTGCGGTTGCTTGTGATCGGTGACGGTCCTGAACGAAAGCGCTGTCAGGCACTGGCGAAAAAGCTTGGAATGGGGGAGCGCATCACGTTCCTCGGATGGTTACCTACGGCGGAGGATGTGGTCGGGGCGGTGCTTACCGCGCGTGTCTTCGTCATGAATTCCCTGAGCGAAGGAGGGCCGAGGAGCGCGCTCGAAGCCATGGGAATGGGAATGCCCGTCATCGCGACGCCGGTCGGCATCATGCCCGAGGTCATCGAGGAAGGCGTGAACGGTATGTTCACGGATGGCAGCAGAGGGGACCTTCGGCGCAAGATCATGCGGCTTGTCGAGAATGATGCCGAGCGTGAGCGGCTGGGGGCCGAGGCGCGCAAGATTCTTGACCGTTTTGACCGTACCCTCCTTATCCGGCAGTACGCGGATTTCCTCAAGTCCCTTGCGCCTCTCAAAGAATGAAACTGCTCGTCGTCACCCAGAAGGCCGACTTCTCCGATCCCATTCTGGGATTCTTTCACCGGTGGATGACTGCGTTCGCATCCCGCACGGAACACCTCACGGTTGCCGCGCAGTACGCCGGGCAGGTGTCACTGCCGTCGAACGCGACGATTTATTCCCTCGGAAAGGAATGCGGCAGACCGGTGTGGCAGCAAATTTTCACATTTTGGCGGCTCATCTGGCGCGAGCGCGACAATTATGACTGTGTTTTCGTGCACATGACGCCGGTGTGGGTGATTCTGGGGTGGCCGATGTGGTTGCTTCTGCGAAAGCGTATTTACCTGTGGTACGAAATCCGCCGCGGAAGCTGGCGCCTGCATGTGGCCCTCCTCCTCGTCCGGAAAGTCTTCTCCGCCACGGCTCAAGGTTTGCCGCGTCCGCACCGTAAACAGGTGGTGACGGGACATGGAATCGATACGGAGGTTTTTCATCTGCCCCTCACCCCCGACCCCTCTCCCAGTGGGAGAGGGGGGCACCATGAAACGGGTTTGGTTGTCTCTGTGGGACGAATCACGGAGTCCAAGCACTATGACGCGATCCTTCGTGCGTTCGCCAAGCTTCCCTCGTCGTGTCGATTAGTCATTGCCGGTGGCGTGATAACACAGGCCGATGAGGGGGAGTGGGAGAGAGTGCAGTCACTGCTCATGCAACTGGGCATTGCTGGGCGCGTCGAAGTGCGATGGGTGGATCCATCTGAGATGCCCGGGTTGCTCCGGCATGCGGATTTCATGTTGCATGCCTGCATAGGGGGGCTGGATAAAGCCGTGCTGGAGGCGATGGCCTCGGGATGTCCGGTTGTTTCCTCAAGTGCTGCCGCTCAGGAGGTGCTGCCGCAGTCGTGTCGGGCGACTGATGAGACGATGGCAAATAGCGCGCAGAACATACTGACTCTGTCCCAGTCCGAAAGAGCCGCTTTAAGTGAAGAGCTGAGGAAGAGAGTGGTGGAACAACACAGTCTTGCGAAGTTGATTGAGAGATTGGTGAGGGAGATGGAGTGAGTAATTGACGATTGCCGATATGGCGATTGGCGAAACTTCACTCAACGCAAGTCGCCAATGGAGAAATCGCCAATTGCCAATCGTCCTTCAGATTGTCAGCCGCATAATGACCCCGTTCACGAACGTGAAGAGCAGGCAGCCGGTGATGAAAACGTAGAGGATGATTCGAAGCGGCTTCATGGAGACGGGAGGAAGTTGTTATCCCTGAGGTAGTTCCACTCTCCGCGGCCGCTGAAGGGATCGGTCGTGATGGCGCCGTCGTAGTAATAGGTGTGCGTGGGGACGGAGAGGTAGGTAAGGAGGGCGGTCAGAACAAAAGTCACACTGATCAGAGAGAGGAGGAGAATCTGCGTTCTCGGCCGCGGAACCAGATGTTCGATTGCCTCGAGCGAGAGCAGGAACACGAGGGGAAGGAGCGGGACAAAGTAGCGGAACTTGGTGATGGGCCAGCTGGCCGAGATGAGAAAGTGCGCGGCAAAGAGGAGCAAGACAGGGAGGAGCCGATATCGGCGTTCCCGAGAGAGGATCTGATTAATGAGACCGTAACTGAAGAAAATGAATGCAATCGGAGCCAGGATGAAGAGTTTGCGCGCGACGTAGAAGGAATTGTTGGGCAGCCAGGAGGTCACGATCATACTGATAATTGCCGATGTCCGTTCCCAGGTTCCGGGAAATTGGTACACGTAATCCACGACAGTGGCGTGGATTCCTGACTTCGAGAACACGTAATTTGAGTTCAGGAGGTGATGGGCGAACGGATCACCTACAAGAAGTGCATTGCGGATGAGCCATGGGGATGCAAGCAAGCCAGTCATCACCGTCACGGCGATCATATTGAGCAGACATTTTCGTTTCTGTGTGCACTGAAAGAGCTCGAGGAAAATCGAGGCTGGCAGCAGCATGATGGACTGGTAGTTCACAAGGTAGGCGAATCCGGTCACGGTGCCGAGAGCTGCCGCGCGTTTCCATGTCGGCTGCTTAAGCGCGATCAAGAGCCAGAGCAGGTAGAGCGTGCCCTGCAGGACGTAGAACGCTCCGTTGCCGGAATAGTCGATGAGCAGGTAGGACATACTCGTCCAGAGCGCACACACGAGTGCCTTTTCTTTGCCGATGAGAGGGCGGGATACCAACCAGAGCATCACGATCATGGTTGTTCCAAACATGACGGAGAGCAGACGGAGAGCGAAGTACACATCCGCCTCCGTGTTTCCATGCCAGAGGCTCGAGAGGCCGCTTCCCAAGAGAATCCATACGGGTCCGTGTTGCAGGGCAGGGATTCCTTCGCGCGAATCAATCGGAAACAGGGTGGGATGACGCGGGGCCAAAGGGTCGGGAGCCTCGTCCCAGAGGTTGCCCAATTGCAGAAAGACCGATCCCACCATCACATCACCTCCAACGTCGGCATGGGGAAAGGTGTTCCAGGAAAACGAAAACAGGCGCAATACGAGCCCGAGCAGAACGATTGTCGTGAGGATCCCTGCTTCTTTCATCCAAGGCCGGGTGTACATGCCGTGAGCGTAACAGCTGAAATCTCTTGCGGCAATTCTGGCAATGATAGACGATGCGCGCGCCATAGCAGTATCCCGCTTTTGCATGGAATCGCCGCGTCTGACCATCATCGTCCCGGTCTACAACGAGGAGCGCACGCTCGAAGCGATTGTGCCGCGTATTTTTGCCGCGTGTGACAATGCAACGGAGGTGATTTTTGTGAATGATGGATCCAAGGATCATTCACTCGAGATCCTTCGCCGCCTTGCGCGACCGCAGGATCAAGTCGTCGAAAAGCCCAATGGCGGCAAAGGGGATGCCATCCGCACCGGTCTCTCGTACGTGCATGCCCCCTACGTGGTCATTCAGGATGCGGACATGGAGTACGATCCCGCGGAAATCCATACGTTGCTCATCACTGCGTTGGCCTCTCCGGGGAGTGCCGTCTTCGGTTCCCGTTTCCTGAAGTTCAATCCCTGTCTCTACCGTCGTTTTCTCTGGGGGAACAAGGTGTTGAGCGCCATCTTAAGTCTGCTCTTCTTCAAACGCGTCACCGATTCCTACACGTGCTACAAACTGCTCCCTACAGACGTTTTCCGATCCTTCGGTCTCCGTTCCACTGGTTTCGAGATGGAGGCGGAAATCAGCGCGAAATGCCTCAAGCGCGGTATTCCGATTATCGAGGTTCCCATTTCGTACCATCCCCGCACACTGGAGGAAGGGAAGAAGATCTGTTTCCGTGATGCTTGGAAGGGCATGCTCATGATGCTGAAAGTCCGACTCGGTTTGTTGTGAGGATCTGATATTCTCTTCTCATGACCGATCGTACAAAGTGGATGCTGATTGTCTCGGGTTGTGCGCTCTTCCTCGGAGTCGCTCTGCAAGTTCCGCAGTTTCTGCATCTGATACAGCCGGAGTCGAAAGGGATACTCGTTCATCTCAATTCCGATGAGTATCAGTACCTCGCTCGTCTTGAAGAGGCGCTCACCGGACGGCCGGAACAGGCGGCACAACCGTACCTCGGTGATCCCTATGCCCCCGGAATGCACTTTGCGCTCATTGAGCAGGCGGAGGGGGCGCTCTTTCGCTGGATTGGATTTCGCGCCGCCACCGTGTTCCAAGTGATGGATTCGGTCATTCCCATTCTGCTCCTTCTCTCACTCCTCCTCTTTTTCAGGCTCGCCGGTTTCTCGCGTCCACGGTCACTACTTGGATCAGCACTTTTTTTGCTGCCGTTGTTCTATTCGCTCAACCGGCCCATTCACCAGCGGGAGAGTTTTCTTCTCGTCCTGCTGACGATTCTGCTGATCATGCTGGCTCTGGAACGGCGATCCATGTTCTGTACGCTGCTTGGAGGCGTTGCTCTGGGGGTGCTGTTCGGCGTGTATCTGTGGGCGTGGATGTTCGCCTGGACGTATGCAGGGCTTCTCTTGCTCTGGGAATTCGTCGTGTGGTGGCGTCAGCGGCGGCGCGTTTCTTTCAGACGGTCGCGCGTCGGGCGGCTGATTCTTCTTTTGATCGTCGGGATCGCCGCAGCCAGTCCGTTCCTTTTTTCGATGTTCCGTGCAATGCAAAATCCTCTGTATGAGGAGATGGCGTTCCGGCAAGGGATGCACTTCACGCACCTTCCGGAATCCTGGATCTACTCTGCAATCTTCCTGTTCTTATCTTTGTTCCTCCTCTTTGCGCGTCGCAGGATGCCTCTGCTACAGGGCAGCAAGCAGTACGCCATTCTCTTTCCAGTGGCGGTGTTCGTCGTCATCAATCAGCAGGTCGTGCATGGACACGTGCTCGCGTTCACGTCGCATTTCACGTTTGCGATCGCACTGGCGTCGGTATGCGCGTTTCTCCTCTCTGTTTCGGTGTTTCGCACAGGATTCCGCACCCGCGAATGGTTCGACCACGCTTACCACAGGGGGGCGCTGCTCATTCTCTCGCTGGGCGCCTCCGCTCTGATGATCGCTGCGATTGCGTGGGATAACCGTCCCGTTCTCACTCAGTTTACTGTTCGTCCCGGCCGATTTTCGGAACAGCATTTTTCCACGTTGTTGTTGCTCCTCGATCGCATGCCGCGCACGCGAATTCTCTCTGACAGCACCACGTCCGCTTTCATCGCAGCATCGACTCAGCATGACATTGTGATGTCCATCTATCTCGAGAGCGCTTTCCTAACACACGAAGAGATTGCCGAACGGGTGTGTCTCGGCTTCCTTCCTCTCGCGCCCGCAAAGCGGCGTATCAGCGAGCAGATGCATCTGGTCTGGCCCGATGCGAATGCGGCCAACCGTTCGACTTCGCTCACGGCAGGTCGCGGCACCGATGCGCGGGAACGGGAAATAAAGCTGGTCGAAGAGGCGTGCAGGAGAATGGACAGTGATCCCAAGGGGGCGCTCAAAAAGTACGGGGTGCAGTATGTGCTGTGGGATCAGCTCAGGAATCCGGAGTGGAATCTCAAACGGCTGAAGGTTCCGCTCATAAAAGTGGAGGGGGATGAGGGGAATTGGGTGCTGTATAAAGTTGGTTTGTGACATTTTTTTCTCTCTGCACATAACCTCCATCTCCCAGCCCCTTCCTCCACAAGAGGAAGGGGAGAACGCCTGAGTAATAACAACAATCACAAACATCAAACATTCCCCCTCTCTCGTGGAGAGGGGGTGAGGGGGAGAGGTTGAGCAGGATATGTTTCTGTTTGCTGTATTGTACGTGTGTGTTGTTTTGTCCGTTCCTTAATGTGTCTGGAGCCACGCCACAAGTGGTTCGACCACGGTCCACGGTTGGAATTTTTTGAGGAAGAGAGAGCGCCCGTTTTGGGCTATCGATGCTGCAATGTCCGAATGGGTTTTTAACTCCCGGATTTTCTCCGCGAGGTCGCGCGGATCTCCCGCTGTCACGAGCATGGCGTTTTCCCTGTCACGGAAGACCCGCTCGGTTGCAGGCGAACGCGCAGTGATGAGCGGTTTTCCCATGGCCAAGATCTCGAAGGCTTTGGTGGGAATCACGCGCTTCGCTTTGGCTCCCGTTCCAAAAATGCCCAGACACGCATCCGCACCGGCGATGAAGTCCGGAATTTCCCGAAGCGGCTTCATACCCACGAATCGAACGTTGGTCAGATCCAGTTCCTCGGCGAGTTTCTGCATCGCGGGAAGCGTCTGTCCTTTTCCCGCCAATTCGAACACGATGCCGTCATTTTTAAGTTCCTGTGCGGCATGGAGAATCGTTTCGACCCCGTGCAGGGGGATGAATGACCCGTGAAAGCGGACGCGGAATGTTTCCTGTTGTTCTGTTGCCCGTGGAAAGAAGAGATCGGTGCGGCATCCGACGGGGATCACCAGGAATTTTTCGCGTGCGATGCGGTAACGCTTCACGAAGAAATCCCGGTGTTCCTCCGTATCGATGAGGATCGTTTCGGCGAGCGCGCAGGCACTCCAATCGATCAACCATAACATCCACGCCTTCGGATTCCACTGGCTGACGCGCTTTCTGTCCTCCACCTCGGTTTCGTAGAGTGAGATGAAGACATCGAGGATGATGGGGATCTTTCTTTTCCGTGCCAGCCACCATGCGAGGGGCATCACGTAGTGGCCCGGGAACACGACGTAGAGTGCATCAATTGCGTGGGATGGCCACCTGCGGTGTCCCTCCCACGAGCCCACCCTTCCCTCAGTGGTTGCGCTCCAGGCGGGCGAAGCCCGCCTTCGCGCGATTATTTCATCTCGTTGGTTTCTGTTGATTGTTGTGGGTATTGCAGCCAGCTTCGGTTCCTGCGTAGAGGCAAGAGAACACTCAATTTTTTTCCACTGGTTAAATAGGTCCCGTATCTTTGGCAGAAAGCCGCGCGCGTCGGTCCGGCATAGAACCACGTCATAGCCTGACTCCTCGATCCCTTTGCGGATCACCCACGAGCGTTGTCCCTCAAGATCGTAGAAGCCAAAAGCGCAGGTAGTTTTTTTCACACGTAGACGAAGAATTTATAAATGAAGTAATTCCATAGCACGACCATGCCCATGGTGAGGATCTTCGCCACCTGTTTTTCCATTCCCAGGCCATCCACGAGTCCGTAGAGCACGATTGCACCCACGAGGATATTCGCCATATCCACGATGAAGAAGCGGAAGAGGTGTCGCAAGAAATCATTCTTTTTCTTGAACGCGACATACTTATTCATCAGGAACGTCGTGGCGAATCCCAGAACACCGCCCACCACCGTCGCGACGATGTACCAGACACCGAGACGGAGCAAAATGGCATAACTTCCGAAGTCCACGACGGCAGCCGTTCCACCCGAGAGGACGTAGAGGGAGAATTGCGGAAGATGACGGAGGAGAGCGTTCATTGTTTACAGTCGGAAGATGGACTGAATACCACATAGCGACCGCTCACCGGGAGGTAGGTCCCCTTTTTTTTCTCCAGGTCCTCGTGACTCTCCTTGCGGAAGATTGGGAGGCATTTTGCCTGTTCCAGTCTCTGCCTCAGCTCCGGCGGCTGTCGTTCTGCGTTCCGTAATTCTTCGGAGAGGAAGAGCCAGTGAGAATTTTCCGGGAGACGCACAAACACTTCGGGAGAGAGAATCACCACATCGCGACCCTGCCACTCCGCCGCGAATGTTTGTGCCGCAATGGCTGCTTCGGGAGAGTCGGATGCACCCCGATAATTGAACTGCCAGTATCCCTGCGCGAAAATCATGCCTCCTAAGAAAACGATGGAGCCATACCTGCCGAGAAGCCTGCGCGCGCCGGTGGGCACGAAGAGGAAGAGCAACAGCGTCGAAGGGAGCAATGCCCGGTACCACCCCGGACCGTTGAGGAAGTAGAGGGCGAAGAGAGCTGCGACGGAGAGGATGATGACGGACAGCGAGGAGCGCATCTTGGTGCGCGTGGTCCACCAGCCGGTGAGGGCGAGGATAGCAGCGAGGACATAGTGGCCGTATGCCATGCGAAGCAATTCCCGGGGTCGCGCGACGATCGGTACGAATTGGTCAGAGGGGACGACGCTCTTTTTCTCGAAGAGGAAGATGCGCAACTCATCCAGGAATCCCTTGTCAAAGGCGCCCATCCAGTACAAGCCGATCATGGCCACGAAGACGGCACTCACGATGACGATGGTCAGGAACATCGTTTCCTTTCCGTCCCGCCTGATCGCGGCAATGATCCACGCAAGTCCCAAAGCCGGAAAAATGAGTCCGAAGGGGAGCTTGGTCATGACCGCGAGGCCGAACGCGGCGCCTGCCATGATGGCGGATAGGACGGTACGGCTGTTTCTCTGCATCGCGAGGAGCCCCAGCATGAGGAAGAAGAATCCGGGGATTTCGCCGAGGACGGGCTTGCCGGTATTGATGAACGCCGAAAATGAGATGAAGAGGAACGCTGTCCATCGGGCAGTTGTGCGATTGAACGAGCGGAGCGCAAAGAGGTATACAGTCACCGTTGTTCCGAGCAGAAAAAGTACCATGGGAATCCTGGCTGCGGCGACAGAGAAGCCGAACAGTTTGATGGAGAGCGCTACGGGGAAGATGAGGGTGGGGCCGATGGCGAGGATGTAGGGGTGCGCCCAGTCGTATCCCAGAATCGGCAGCGCATACCCATGTCCCTGCGCGACCGACTTCGCCACGAGCATGAAGAGGCTGTCATCCGCCCAGGCGGCGGGGAATGTGCCGAGATGACGCAATACGAAGAAGAGAAATGCAGCGAGGAGCAGACACTCCGGAGGCAGGTGACTCAGCCGTCTGAGGGAAGTCATTCTCATGACGTGCTCTCTAGCTTGTCAGAATGGCTACTGCCCAGCAATCCTGCAGCGGTTTTTTCGGCACGTTTCGGGTTCTTTGCAGTACAATGTCGTCCATGGATGCCGTGCGTGTGGTCAGGAACGGCGATCAGACACTTGCGATCTTCATGCGCAAAGGTTTGCCCGTGGAAGGAGCGCGCTTCGTGACGTCGCAGCAGGATGCGCTACAACTGGGGCTTTTCGACCGTCCGGAGGGGTACCGCGTGGCCGCTCATCGGCATCTTGATGTTCTGGCTGAAAAGAGAGTGGGAGCAGAATTCCTTTATATCGAGTCGGGTGAAGTGCAAGTGACGGTTTTCGATGACGTATGGCAGGTCATGGCCGAAGAGACGGTGCGTGCCGGTGATGCCCTCCTCTTTCTTGCGGGGGGACATCAGATTGAGATGCTCAAGCCGACTCGATTTTTCGAGGTGAAGCAGGGGCCGTATCCGGGTGATGCACATGCGAAGGTTTTCCGCGACGCATCATGATGACTATTCCTGTTAATGAGCCGGTCATTCCTGTCGAGGCGAAACAGTATGTGCTCGACGCACTCGAAACCGGTTGGGTGTCATCCGCTGGCAAGTACATTCAGCAGTTCGAAGAGGCATTTGCCAAATACCTTGGCGTGAAGCATGCGATTACCACGACCAGCGGCACGTCAGCGCTCCATTTGGCACTTGCCGCACTCGGGATCGGTCCCGGCGATGAGGTGATCGTGCCGGATTTCACCATGATTGCCTCGGCGTTTGCCATCATGTACACGGGAGCCCGCCCGGTCTTCGTCGATGTCGATCCCGAAATTTTCACGCTCGATCCATCTAAGCTTTCTGCTGCTGTCACGCCCCATACGAAGGCGATCATGCCCGTGCACATCTACGGCCATCCGGCCGACATGGATCCGGTCCTCTCACTCGCGCGCGAGCGGAATATCGCCGTCATCGAGGATGCGGCCGAGGCCCATGGTGCCGCGTACAAAGGCCGGCTCTGCGGAACGATGGGAACCGTGAACGCTTTCAGTTTCTACGGAAACAAGATCATTACCACGGGGGAGGGGGGCATGGTCGTCACGGACGATGATGCCATTGCAGCGCGCGTCCGATCCCTCAAAGATCTCTCGCATTCTCCCACAAAACGCTTTGTTCACGAGACAGTCGGGTTCAACTATCGCATGACGAACCTGCAGGCGGCACTGGGGCTCGGACAGATGGCACATGTCGAAGAATTTCTGAAGAAGAAGCAGTGGATGGCGGATCGGTATGCACAGGAGCTCAAAGATATTCCGGGTCTTCGCCTTCCAATCACGCGAACATGGGCGAAGAACGTGTACTGGATGTATGCGGTGCTGGTGGATGAACAACTTGGCATGACGCGTGATGCGTTCAGGGCGGAGCTGAAAAAACGCGGCATCGACACGCGTGATTTCTTCACCTCCTGCGCCGCTCAGCCGGCTATTCGCGCTCTTGGTTCTGTGCCCTTCGGCTCCGCTCAGGGTCCCTTCCCCGTCACGGAAAATATCGCAGAACGCGGACTTTACCTTCCTTCCGGTCTTGCACTCACCGAAGAGCAGATCGCCGCAGTGATTGTGGCTGTTCGTGCTATTGCCCATGCATAATATTCGCTTCGTCTCCGTCATCCTTCCCACCTACAACGAGGCGGGCAATATCGTTGCGCTTGTCGAGGCGATCGACCGCGCGATCACTCTTCCTCACGAGATCATTGTGGTGGACGACAACTCGCCCGACGGCACGTCGCGACTCGTACGGGAGATGATCGGCGCGGGCAGAATGCCCACGCTTAGGCTCGAAACGCGCATGACGGATCGCGGGCTCACGAAGAGTTTGTGGCGCGGCATCGAGCTTGCCCACGGAGACACAATTGTCTGGATGGACTGCGATTTTTCGATGCCTCCCGAAAAGATTCCGGCGCTCCTCGCAAAGATCGGCGAAGGGTTCGACATCGCAGTGGGATCGCGCTTTGCTCAAGGGGGCAGCGCGAAGCAAGGAACGCTTTACGCTCCCAATGAGTCCTTCCTTGCCACGGTGCTCAGCCGAGGACTCAATGTAGCTCTCAGGCTCGTGCTCACGCCGCGCTTTCGCGACTACACGAGCGGCTTCATCGCCGTGCGGCGAGAGGTTTTTCGCTCCATTCGGCTCACGGGCGATTACGGCGAGTACTTCATGGATCTCATGCAGCGTGCGATGCTCATGGGTTTCTCTTTTGTGGAAGTGCCGTACATCAATGCACTGCGACGGTCCGGCGAATCGAAAACGGCGCCGAATTTTCGGGTTCTCTTCAAGCGCGGACTCAAGTACCTCGCAATGATTCTTCGGCTCTGGGGGCTAAAGTTAAAGCATCTCGCCGGCGGTTCCATCAAAGATCGGGATGCGTTACCACCGTCGCTATGAAGCTCCGGAAATTTCGAATCTCAGATACCAGGTATCAAAACGTATTGATCGTTGGCATTTGTTTTCTGATACTTACACTTTTGTGGCTTCCGGGGTTCAAGCTCCCGATCATCAGTGACACCACGATGTATGCGCTCCTCGGCGAGAGTTTGTGGCGTCATGGGACGTACGTCTTTGATGGCCTTCCCTACGCCAAGCATCTGCCGCTCCACGCATTCGTTTCGTATCCGCTTGTCTGGCTGACCAATGCGCGGGTGGGGATGAAACTCTCGGCGCTGCTCGCGGGGGCAGGAGTCCTGCTCGCGACCTACCTGCTCCTTAGGCGCGCGTTTTCCCGCGACGTGGCGTTCCTCGCTGTTTTCTTCGTCCTCTTTCACCATGGATTCGTACTCATGGTGCAGCTGGGATCCGCCGATCTCCTTTTTGCGGCGCTCTTCCTGGGTTCGCTGGCGGCATTCGCTGCCGCAGGAGAGCGTCCACGCATGTATGTGCTCGCGGGCATCCTTCTGGGGTTGGCCTCTCTCACGCGCTACAACGGCGTGCTGCTGTACGCGCTCTATCCCGCTTTCGTCTTCTGCAAGCGTCCGCGTCACCGGACATCCGGCTGGTTCTGGACCGGCATGCTATTGGCTGTGACTCTCTTCGGCCTATGGTTCCTGCGTAATTTTCTCACGTTCGGCGATCCATTCTTTACGGCGTACAGCATCGAGTACCAGGCGGAAGCCCCTTCGATCTGGTTTCTGCTGATTCGCAATGTGCTGTACTACACCGGGCCTTTTCATAATGTGCTTCCGGTTCTGTTCGTCCTGGGCTTGATCGGCCTCGTTCGGTACGGGCGCCGGCAACCACTTCTCTTGCTCGGGATCGTGGCCGGAGGCGCGCTTGCGCTCGCATGGTGGGTGAAGGGAATGCGTTTCGCGTTTTCCGCCTATCCGATTTTCCTTGGATTTGCCGCAGTGGAAGCCAAAGATCTCTGGGTGCGTTTTCGGCGCGCCCGCCCTCTTTTCGTCATCTGCATCGTGCTTACGTTGATCCTGCACGCGGGCGCGCTCTGTCTGTATTCGTACGGGGCGTGCAACGCATGGTTCGACCGGACCATTGATCATATTCCGGCGGATCTTCATCTCTCGCCCGAAGGGCTCAACGGCATTTCCGTCGCGCGCGACTACATCAATCACCATGCGCCCGAAGGGGCATTCGTGCTCGTCGGCGAACCGAATTACTCCACATGGAAAACAGGGATGTTCCGTTCGGATCTTCAAGTGGTTTCTGATCTTCAGAATGGTTGTCCCGCTTATGAGATTGAGCAGAGAATGACGAATATGCCTCCATTATTTGTGACGCAGAGCGCGCCGAAGACTATGGTGTTCCTGCGGGAATGTCCGCGCTGATTCCGATCTTCTCCCCCCTTTATTCAATGAAACGCAGATGGTGCATTGTTCTTCTGGTCATACTGATCACTGTTGTTTGCGCCGCAGGCGTCGCCGGTTTTCTCTGGCAGCGTTCCGGACAGCGGCAGACCGCGACAGGAAGTACGACATCCGAGCAGTCATTCGCTCCGGCGGTTCCTGATCGCAAAGAGGCCATGGCGCTCATCAGCGGGACGATGAAGAGTTTCGCTCAGGGGCTGATGAAAAATGATTTCACGGATTTCTACAAAACTTTCTCTTCGATGTGGAAGAAACAGACGACACCAGAGGCCGTTGCCAAAGCCTTCGAGGGTTTTGTGCCATTCGCGCGTGATGTGCAGCAATCCGTCACTTCCGGAGACCCCTTCATCAATGCGAAACCTGCTCTCGGTGCGAAGGACGTGCTGACACTGCAGGGGTACTACCGGATCGCAGCGACGAAGATGATGTTCAGTTTGCAGTATCTCTACGAAGATTCTTCCTGGAAACTTCTCGGGATGAATCTGGAGGTGAAGTGATTCGTGGGATGGCCAAGTGGGATCATTCCCTCGATCACCTCCCTTACCCTCCTAACAGTAAACCGCATCGATCTAACAGCCATTTCATTGTTAGATACTTACACCTGCTCAACGGACGTATGTGTTTTTGTTTTGAATGTGTTCTGATGCCCCGCTGCGGGGAGTGGCACAGATGGTGACGCGGGCATGTTCACGTGAGTTGACGCCGAAGTGTTCCGGCGTACGATTCCAACCATGAGTACTACCAGTTCCCTTGCGGAAGCCCCACCATCGGTCACCGCCAAGCGAGAAGAGTTTTATCCCGCTTCAGTCTTTCGTTTTCTCCAAGGAGCCTTGTATAGTTTCGAACTAAGAGTGATGGACGTGGCCGCGGGGAAGGCGCAGGAACGAAAGCCGGGGGATGTATATACCATTACGTTTGAGGATCAACATGCGGCTTTAGTAGAGATCATCGATAATCCGAAAGAACTGAAGAGGATTATGGGTTTGCAGGAAGAATCTAGAGAGCCGACCGCAGTCGCTCACTCGTCCTCTCTAGAGCATCCAGCGTCTGATCGGGGCGGATGAACTGTTTTCTCTCTTCGAGAATCTTCAGTAATTCCCCGCGCGCCGGCAGTGAGGGAAGCGGATAGGGGCATCCTTTCAATTTCGTGTAGAGATCCTGGATCGTAGAGACCGAGAGCATGGCGCTCATGAGTCCGAACAGCAGGTTCCCGCTCCAATTCTCGCGCGGAGCCGAGCGGAAGTAATCGAGCGTCTGGTTCGAGGTTTTGAAGTGGTACAGGAGCATGACCGCACCGCTCAAGCCGCTGAATTCGGCAACGCATTTTTGGCGTTCCTCGGGCGAAAGTATCGCGCAGCGATAGCCTTTCTGCAGCAAAATTTCATTGGCTTTGTCGAAGGTGTCGTAGCGGCGGGGCGGGCGGGTGAGGAGTCCTGGGTGCGGGTTATCCGACGCCGGGGCGAGCGACAACTTTTCGCGCATGAAGATGCCACGATCGAGGGCGATGCAGTAGCTGGAACTTGGTTGGATAAGCGTAGCTCTTTTGTCAGCCTCCTCACTCGGTCTCTCCCCCTGAAGGGGGAGAGAAGTAGCGGAATGGGACAAATCAAATGCCCACCACTCACGGGGACGGAAACTCACGGAGGCTGTGCCCGGTACGGCAAGTTCCCGCTGGAGGATCGCTATGCACTGCGGGCTCATCAGGAACATGTCATCATCGCAGATCCAGGCGATGCGGCGATTGTGCGCAATAGAGCGGATGAATATATTCCCCTTGGTCGAAGCATAGAAATTGAGGAAAGGCAGTACGCGTGCGTCCGGGAATTCCTTCGGATCGAGCCTGCCTGTGCAATCGAAGATCACGATGTCCGCTCCGTCACCAATATTCTTCTTCGCGAAGTGGTACCACACCGTCATCATCGGCGGGAGGATATTCATCGTACACAGCGCAGGTTTGTCGCCCGGGGGGAGGGATGGTCGGGCAACACAGTACCGGATGGTTGGTAGGAGGGTTCGCAACGCGAAGCGCAGGGAATTCCTCTTAAACACGTAGCCGAGCATCTGGTTGTAGGATCTGGCCATTTTCGAGGGTCACACAAAGTGTAGCATGAGCGGGATTTTGGCATGCCACAAGCCTATACTGGCCGCGATGAAGCGTGTCTACTGCGAGCGGCTGCACGGAATACCGGTTATCCCTCTCCTCCTGCCGAATTTCAAGGAGGATCTGCCCACCCACGCACCAGCACTGCACCATTCGTCTTTGTCCGGATGCGGTGCGGTGCGGGGTTCCGCATCAGGAATGTCTGAAGCGGGTGGAAATAGTACAGAGAACAGTGTTTGGGGCTCCACGCGCCAACTTTTTCAGAAAGAGGCGTTCCGCGATCTCAGGGATCCCCTTGTCGAGATCGTGGCGGATCCCGCGCAGGCTGATGTACACCTCCTGCCCCATAATTATCCGCTTGTTGCCGGAAATACAGATTACCTCAGGCGGTGCCGGGAAACGGCTGTGCGCCACAACAAAAAAATCGTGGTCTTCTGGCACGGGGACGGCATGGGGCCGGTTGCGCTGGAAAATTCCATTGTCTTCCGTACGTCGCAGTACGCGTCGAAGCTCAGGAAGAACGAACACATCATGCCGGCCTACGCGGAGGATCTGAAAGGCAAAGGTCTCTTCGTCCGCGACAAGACGGATACGCCGCCCGTCATCGGGTTCTGCGGATGGGCACAGTACAAGAATGCGAAGAATGCCGTCGGATCCTTTTTGCAGGCGCTGCCGCACGAGGCGTATGCCGCACTTACGGGCTATCCACAGAGCCTCTCCTTCATCAAAGGTTTAAAGCTCCGGCGCCGGGTGCTTGCATCTCTCTCTCGCAGCAAGCGTATCCGGACGAACTTCCTTCTGCGTTCCAGCCACTCCGCGCACGCCAAAACGATCCGCTTAGATCCATCCCGGGCGCGGCGCGAGTACATCGAGAACATGCTCGCCTCCGATTTCGTGCTCTGCATCCGTGGCGACGGCAACTACTCCCTGCGATTCTACGAAGCACTGAGTCTTGGGCGCGTGCCGATCCTGCTCAACACCGACGTCCGTCTGCCGCTCGATGATGTCGTGGAGTATTCCGATTTCGTCGTGAAGATTCACATTGCCGACATGCTTCGCATCGACGAGATCGTGGCGGAATTCTGGGCGCTCCAAACAGAGCAGAGTTGGTTCATCATGCAGATCAGGGCACGCGATGCGTTCGAGAAGTACCTTTCCGCTCCGCGCTTCCTCGCGTATGCCGTTGAACACCTCTTCTGATTTTCATGCATATTCTCTTCATCTCGCAGGCACGCTTCCCCACCGAAAAGGCGCACGGCCATCAGATCGCGCAGGTGTGCGCTGCGATGGTGCGCCTCGGCCATGCCGTCACGCTTGTGGCTCCCGATGTCGTTGGCACGATTGCCAAAGATCCATGCACGTACTATGGACTCAAAGAGGCCTTCGCCGTCGTCCGTCTGTCTGTGTTCGACAGTCTTAATGCATGGTGGATTCCTGGTTCATTCGCGTTCTTCTTCACCATGCGATCGTACGCGAAGGCGCTCAGATCTTTCTTGAGCAGTCATTCGACAGATCTGCTCTATACGCGTTCCTCCGCTCTCCTTCCTGCCCTGCTCAAGACGTCCATTCCCGTCGTTCTGGAGTTGCACACACTGCCGCGCCGGACATCCGCTTTCGTGCGGCACTGCAATGCGTGCAGACGGGTCGTCTGTCTCACTGCTCCCATGCGCGATGAACTCGTTCGGTGGGGCGCGGATGCTTCCAGAGTGATTGTGGAAGGGGATGGCGTAGATCCACGGCGATTTGTGCAGATGCCGTCGTCCGCGGATGCCCGGAGGGAGTGGCGGCTCCCTTTGGACCGTAAGATCGCGGTGTACGTGGGCTCGCTCGTCACGCGGGGGACGATCGAGAAGGGAGTGAGAGAATTGCTCGAAGCCATTGCGGTTCTGAACGGGAAGGGTGGGGAGAGGAAGAAAAGAAAGGAAGGAGAGGAAATAAAAGAAATCAAGGAAATGACCGAGCGTGGTGTGTTCTGCTGGGTGATCGGTGGCCCTCGTGATCAGGTGGAGCGCTATCGCGCGATTGCGCAGAAGCTCGGTCTTGGCGACGCAGACGTGCGGTTCGAGGGTCCGGTTCAAAACGCCCGCGTTGCTTCCATTCTTGCTGCGGCTGATGTGTGCGTGTATCCAGCACCTGCCCTGCAGCATCCGTTCTTCCTGCGCGATACCTCCCCTTTAAAAGTGTTTGAGTACCTCGCTGCCGGCAAGCCGACGGTCTCAGCCGACTTGCCCCCGCTCAGAGGAGTGATTGATCCTTCGCTTGTGCACTTCTGTACGCCCGGCGACGCTCCTGCGTTTGCAAAAGCCATCACGGAAGCTCTGGACCATCCGAAGATCAATGAAGAGAAGCGTGCAGCGTTACTTGCCCACACGTCGTGGGATGCGCGTATGGAGCGGATTTTGCAGTTTTTCAGTCTTTCATAATGCAATTGGAACAATTTCAGGTTCATGCCGATCTCGAGGAACGTCACTGGTGGTTCCTGGGCCGCCGCGCGATCTTTCGCTCTCTCCTCATGCGGGCGGTGCCGCCTTCAAAAGATCGTCTCATCCTCGATGTCGGGTGCGGGACGGGAGGCAATACTGTTGCGTTCCAATCTCTGTATACGTGCGTTGGAATAGACCCTTCCCTTGATGCCGTCACGTTTGCACGGCAGCGTTTTCCCGGCATTGAATTCCGGCACGGATACGCTCCGCAGGATTGCGAGGACATCCTTGCACGCGCGGATGCCGTGCTCTTTCTCGATGTGCTCGAGCACGTGCAGGATGATTTTGCTCTGGTGTCGCAGTTGCTTGCGGGCATGAAGACCGGTGCGTACCTGTTCATGGTTGCGCCCGGCGATCCTGAACTGTGGGGGCCGCACGATCGCGGGTTCGAGCATGAGCGCCGCTACAGTCTGCCGCGTTTCCGCATGCTCTGGGAGGGACTCCCCGTGGAAGAGTGCGTCTGTTCCGCGCTCAATGCGCGTCTGTACCCGATTGCCAAACTCTCGCGCCTCGTCAGTCGATTCCGGGGCAAGGCACTCGGACCGGGACAGACGGATCTTTCGCTCCCCTCCGCCCCCGTCAATGCATTTCTGTATTGGATTTTCGCAGGGGAGTCGAAGAGGATCCTGCGTGCATGGCGGGGCGGGAAACCGTACCGCTATGGCGTGAGTGTGTTAGCGGTCCTCAGGCGCGGGACAGAGGAGGTCATCCCACGAACGCGTCCAGCAGATCTTCCCTTAGATCCTTGTCCTTGGATGTTGGACTGATCTTCGGTTCTATCATTACGAATCTCACGACCCCCTCACCCTCCTTTCCCCCAGTTTGGGGGAGAGAGGATAGCGGAAAAATGTTGGATTTCTGCATGGCAGAAGAGCGTCACCACTTTGTGGTAGTTTGAATTCAACTTGGCTCAGAGCAGCGGTGAGGCGAGGAAGAACAGCGTGTGCATGGTGATATTCACGATGCCAAAGACCCACGTCGAGAGGATGGGCACATTGAGGAAGACGCCTGCGAGGATCAAGATGAGCAGAATCATCGGGCCGCGCTGCATGAAGGTTTCGTACTGATCCTCGTACTTCAGCGGGATGAAGATGTGCAGGATCTTCGAGCCATCCAGGGGCGCGATCGGCAGCAGGTTGAAGGCCATGAGCCCCAGGTTGATGAAGACGGAGCTGCCGAGGATTTGCAGGAGCAGCTGCTCAACTACCGACCGGTCCCCGCCCACCGACAGAAGGCCGAAAGCCGATCCGCTCACCTGTCCCTTAAGAAGCAGGATGAGTACGAAGAAGGAAAGGCTCCCCAGCAGGAGATTACTCAGGGGTCCCGCAAGGGAAACCAAGGCGGTATCCCGTCTGGGGTGAGAAAAGTACATGGGATTCACCGGCACGGGTTTGGCCCAACCGAATCCCACTACAAGGAACATGAGTGCGCCCATGAGATCTAAGTGTGCGATGGGGTTTAATGTCAGGCGTCCTGCATTGTAGGCGGTGGGATCGCCCAGGCGCGCCGCTATCCAGCCATGCGATGCCTCATGCACGGAGATTGCGATGAGGATGGATATCAAGAATGGCGGACTGACGAAACTGTTCAACATGCTTTTAGTTTAGCGGAAATGGAGAGGAAAGCATTTGCGCACGTAGCGATCTTTCAGTACTCTTTGCCGGCAATGGCACGACGATGCGTCAAAACCGGCAAACAGACCGCCTTCGGCAACACCCGAAGTCACTCCATGCGGCACACCCGCCGCACCTACAAGGCGAACATCCAGAAGAAGCGCGTCTTTGACCCGGCCACGGGCAACTATCGCACGATCAAGGTGGCTGCGAGTTACCTGCGCACGCTTGCCAAGCGTCTGCAGGCAGGAAAAGCCGTTTAATGCCCCAGTTCCTCGAGTGACTTGTGCAGTGCATTTTGCCGCTGCTCTTTCAGACTGCTTCTGTGATGTTTCTGTTCCAGCATTTTCTCCTTAGCCTTGCGCGAGCGGCGTTGCTTCTGCTTGCGGAGCTTAAAGATCTCCTGCTGGCGGGCCGATTCAGCTCCCTTGATCTGTTCCTCCAATTTTCCAATCAGCAGCTTGTAGGCCTCGATGCGGTTTAAGTGCTGCTCGCGGAAGCGCTGCACCCGTACCACTGTTCCGGTCGGGCGGTGCGTCAACTCGACGCAGCTGGCGGTCTTGTTGATCTTCTGCCCGCCGTGACCGCTGCCGCGCGTGAAGAATTCGTCGATGTCCTCCGGAAGGATCTTCAGTTCCGCCGCGAGTGCGAGCGTGTTCGGCGGGAGCGGTACGGGGAAGTCCATTGCAGGCAGAGTCATGGCTACACTATAGCGGCGCTCCTCCAGAAATCCGCAGTGCATTTCACGTCACACCCCGGTGGGTCCTTGTTTCACTATTTCAACGGAGTTGGTTACGTTCGCCGTTTTCCATTGTGCGTTGCGAATGGTGTACTTCCGCACCATCGCCGCGGGACACCAGCCTTCCTTGGATACGCGCAAACCCTCGATGCCGAGATCCTGCTCTTTATTGAGGTGGGTGAACGGAGGAGGAATGGCTTTTGCGAATGCGTATGAGGTGTACTGGAAGAGTCCCGGGAAGGCGTAGTTCGCCTTGAGGAAGTGCGAAACGAACGTCGTTTCGTTCAGCGGCTCCCCGATGGCGAATGATTCCAGCGCCCCATTGATGAGCACCCCGATTCCAATGAGTTTGAACGTGTCGAAATTCTGGAGTGCGACTTCCAGGGCGGTGGTATCGGTGTCATGCGGGTTGTCTTTGCATGCGAGCCATTTTCTATTTACGGCGAGGCACGATTCGGCCATGGAACCCGTGAGCGGGATAGCCGTGGGATGGAAGTCGAGGCAGTGATTGATGTACGTGCGTTTCCTGTGGAATTTTTTCCCCTTGAGCGTGCGTAACTCATCCAGGAGGTAGACGTAATCGCTGTTATCGCGATCCGAGGCGATGATGCAGTCACCGGTTTCCGCCTTGAGGGCGATGGATTCTTCCACACAGGTCCATTCCACGGGCAATCTGCCCGCATTCAATTGCCTGATGATTCTCTCGGGCGCGGGTCCGATGGGCTGGTAGAGCTTCATGCGGCCCTTTGCGTCGTAGAATCCGATCAGTAGATGTTCGTCTGCCTCGCAGAAGCAGTGCGGGGAGGCTTTCTCCAAATAATGTGGATAGGTCGAATTCCAATGAAGAAGGTTCGCAAAAGAGAGCTCGCACACGTTCGGGGGATATTTTTTCAGGTAGTCATTGATGACTGTCTGATCTTTGAGAGTCAGGAGGCGCATGCATGCGCGAACACCTTCAACCGTGAGTCCTTGCGGTCTCGCGAACATCCGCGCGAGGGCATGTGGCGACAGAGGCAGGGTGCCAGTGGCGATGGTGGAGACGCGAACGGGAGAGGATAGGGATGGTGCCAGTGGAGGCTCCATGCTGGTGGGGGAAAGCTCACGTTTCCTTTTTTCAACGAGTCATTCTTTAGTTATAAAGACATATATTCAAATCTTGTACAGGCTACCCTTTCCCTACCGGAAATCAAGACTCCGGTGGCCCGACCCTCTTTTGCATCCGGTCACCCAATAGATTCATCCGGATGAGACTTCATCATCAACTATTGTATATATTTTTGATCTGTCAATTGTTGATTCCGGTTCACATTTTTCAGTCCAGCTCAAACTTTCGCAGATACTCTTCCCTCTCCTTAAGGAGGGCGGCGGGCATCGAAAGTTTACTCAGAATGTGATTGCCCAGCACCAGGTAATCCATGTGCGTATTGAGGAAACAATTCACCGCGTCTTCGGGAGATTCCACAATCGGCTCGCCGCGGACATTAAAGGACGTGTTAATGATCACCGGGCAGCCGGTGCGTTTCGCGAAAGCGTCGATGAGGTCGTAGTAGCGTGCGTTCTGTGTCCGGCTGATTGTCTGGATGCGTGCCGAACCATCCACGTGCGTCACGGCGGGGATCTCGAGGCGTTTCTCCGGTTGCGTATCTGCCACGAGGAGCATGTAGGGACTTTCACGGTCAAGGGTGAAGTACTCACTCACGCGCTCGACGAGTACCGTGGGGGCGAAGGGGCGGAAGGATTCACGGAACTTTATTTTCAGATTCACCTTCTTCCAGTTCTCAGCGTTCCGTGCGTCCGCGATGATCGAGCGATTGCCCAGAGCGCGAGGGCCGAATTCCATTCTTCCCTGGAACCAGCCGATCACGTTCTCACCTTCCAGCAACGTCGCCGTACGTTCGATGAGCTGGCCATCGTCAAGTTTTTCGAAGGGGAGCCCCTTTCTCCGGAGCAAGGCAGAGATTTCGGAATCGCCATATTCCGTGCCCAGGAAAACATGTTCCATTTTTGGACTGCGTGTTCCCTTAAAGTGCCGGTGCCACACGTAGAGCGCCGCACCCAGCGCGCCTCCGGCATCTCCTGCGGCGGGCTGGATGAAGATTTCCTTAAAAATCCTCGAGCGCAGGATCAGTCCGTTGGCCACGCAGTTTAAGGCCACGCCTCCGGCAAGACACAGTCGATCACTCGGGCAGACCTGCTTTGCATGCCGGACAATTTTGAGCATCACTTCATTCGTCAGTTCCTGAAGCGACCGCGCTGTGTCCTTGTGAAATTGCGTGAGCGGGCTTTCCTGTGTTCGGGTGGGCTGGCCAAAGAGCCGCTCGAAGGCTTTGCCCGTCATCGTTTGACCGTACTCATAGGTGAAGTACTTCCGGTTTAAGGCAAAGCTGCCATCCTCCTTGAGGTCGATCAATTCGCGCATCTGTTTCATGTGCTTCGGTTCTCCATATGGCGCCAGCCCCATCACCTTGTACTCGGCACTGTTTACCTTAAATCCCAGATAGTAGGTGAGGGCGGAGTAGAGAAGGCCAAGAGAGTGGGGATAGCGGATTTCCTGCCTGAGCGTGATGTCGGTACCCTTGCCGTATCCGATGGTCGTCGTTGCCCACTCGCCCACGCCGTCCACCGTGACAATTGTGGCATCGGGAAATCCCGAGGGATAATAAGCGGAGGCGGCGTGTGCCTCGTGATGCCGCGTGAAGAATAGCGGGCCCGTGTATTTCAGCTCTTTACGAATAAGCTGGGGGATCCAGAGTTTCTTATTCAGCCACTCGTGCATGGCGCGATGAAATGTCCAGAATCCCCGCGGCCACACGGCGATCACGCACGTGATGATCCGGTCGAAGAATTTAAGGAGCGGTTTTTCGTAGAAGACGACGGCCGAAAGATCCTGAGCGGTGATTCCGGCGCATTGGAGCGCGGCGGCAATCGCGCTCTTCGGAAAGTTCTCATCATGTTTCTTTCTGGTGTAGCGCTCTTCCTGCGCGGCAAAAATCACTATTCCATCCTTCAACAGCACGGCGGCGCTGTCGTGGTAGTAGCAGGAAATTCCGAGGATGAAGACGGGCTTGGGCATTAAAAACTATGAAGAAGGCTTTCGGGGTAATCCGGATCAACGTCATGCCAGTACGTCGCGGGAGTGGGCGTTCTTTTGAAGAGTTTTCCGCATTTCATGATCAGTGCGTAGAAGCCGAAGACGACGATCCACAGCACCGTAAGTACGACAAAGCTCATGGCGATGCCGATCGCGTGGCCCACGCGCTTCCATCCTTCCCAAAGCCAGCGGAGAGGAGAGGGGAGAGTGATCACTGATGAGATGATAGCAAAGAATCATGTAATTCCTCTGAATTATTCTTTCTGAACAGAGATTTTTCCACCTTTGTCGCGACAAAGGTGGAGCCAAAACGCTGGCGCGCCAACGCCCCTCCACCCGGCCCTGCGCCTCCTCGCCTCACCTCCAAGGCTTCAGCTCGTCTCGTCGGCAAACGATTGGTACAGGGCCTTCCCCTTCACCCCCCGTGTCGCGCCCCTCCAATGAATTCCTACATCTGTAGGAGGTGGTTTTACAGCATCGCGGAGCGAAAAGAATAATCCGTCGCGAAGCGCGGGTCTCGCGGGTTCCCGCGCTGGAGCGACTCCTCTAAAGGGAAAAGAGAGATCATGAGAGAAAAACCACTAGGTTTGTCTCTCATGAAAAGTCAGATGATCGTGTAGAGAAAAGGCGCGAGTGGTGATGCCTGTGCGAAGATCAGCAGGAGGCCGAGAACCAGGAGGAGCAGGAGTATCGGCAGCAGCCACCACTTCTTGCGCACGCGCATGAAGTGCCAGAGTTCTACGAAAATCGAGAGTTTCGACATGTGTGCAGTGTAGCAGGTGAAAAGTTCTTCACGCATGAAATCACCTCTGCGCGCCGGCACCTAGATCTTTCCGCACTTTTTCCTGGATATTCTCGAAGAGAAATTTTGCGTAGAGCGCATACCCTTGTGCGTTAAAGTGCGGATCTAATTTCCCGTACGAGCCATTCGCGTTCGTTTCGAAGAATGGAAACGCATCGAGATGTTTCACATGCAGCTGCGCAGCGAACGCATCCATGAGCTGTGGTTGAACGCGGTTATTTCTCATGTCATACACCTTTCCAAAGCCCAGTATCTGATACGCAAGTGCCTCCTGCGTCGAAACCATCCACGGATACGGATAGGACGAAAGGTACAGGGTGGCTCCCACCCGGTCACAGGTGGTCTTCACTGCACGCAGGCTCGTCAGAGTGGGGGTGTATTTTTGCAGAGCTGTCTGCAGATCGTATGGAACGAAATCCGTGAGTAATCGTGCAGGAATTGCGGCAGAGATATCCCGCGCTCCCGACTGACTGGCGAGATCGTCATAGGTTACAACGGGGATTTTTCCTTTACGGTACGAGCGTTCAATGAGAGCAAAGCGCACGACATTTGCCTCTCGCCGCAGGAATTCCCATCCGTCTGCGAGGTGCCGGAAGAGAGAGCTTCCAAATTGCAGACGTCTGAAGAGTGAAGGGCTGCGGTCATCATTCGTTTTGGTCAGCAAGGCACCGCTTTCGTCGATCACGAAGTTTTTGGGAGCATCCTGCATGAGCTCCTTGGCATCTTTGAGGACGACGGGGGCGGCGCTCTCGTCAACAACGTAGGAGCCGATGCGGTCGCTGTCTTCCCTGAAGTCGCTTGCATCGACTGCGACGATTACCATGTCCGGTTGCAGCAGATCGCTATATAGCCGCATGAGCATGGCGTAGCGCACTCCGGAGTAAGAGGGGACTCCGAGGGAGTACACGCGAACGTTCTTCGACACGTTCTCGCGCAGGAGCCGCTCGAGCACGGCTGGATATGTTTCTTCCTGGTTGGCGTTGAACCCGTAGGTGAAGGAGTCTCCCAACACCAGGATGCGGTATTCCTGCCCATCCGTTTTTGGATAGAACTCGTGCGTCCGGAACCCGTTGGCGTTGGTTTTGACCCAGAAGGTCTTGCCCGGTTCGATGAAGTGGACATATCCCTCATAACTTCTGCGCGCTGTGTATTGCAGAAAAGGATGTTGAACGGTCGCGCGGGTATCCAGCTGCGACAGGAGGTCTTGCGAGACGATGGCCCCCGAAGCGATGTCGAAGATCCGCAGGATGCCTTCGAGGAACATGGCCGTGATGAGCAGCATCACGAACAACGTCACGAAGGCCTTTTTTGCGGTCATGGTGCCCGTGCTTGGATCTCGCGTCACCCGATCAGTATAGGCTGACAGAGGTCATTTTTGCACAGTGTCGGATGAATTTTTTCAGCAGAAAGGATCGTTATCGGATAGTTTGAGGATTGCTGTTCTCCTTCGTCTTCCCCGCTACAATGCCAAGGTGGAGGGATGGCCGAGTGGTTGAAGGCGCACGACTCGAAATCGTGTAGGCCCCCAAAGGGTCTCGAGGGTTCGAATCCCTCTCCCTCCGCCATTCGACTCGTCCCGCGTCTGCTGGACTCGCTCATGGTCTACGCGCTTTTCGCTTCACTTCAAGCGCCTCGACCACCATAGTTCCAGAATGCCCTGAGCGGACAGAACGAAGTGCAGTGAGTCGAAGGGCACCTCCATCTTTCCCTTTTACCCCTGTCTCCACAACTCCAGCGCAGGCTCTCTCTCCCGCTCTTCACGTTCTACGGACTCGGATCCATTTTGGGTGCGGGGATCTACTCGCTCGTCGGCAAGGTGGCCGGAGAAGCCGGACTCTTCGCGCCGGTCGCTTTCGTCGTCGCTGCCGTCCTGGCCGTGCTGACGGGATTTTCGTATGCGGAGCTCTCTGCGCGGTATCCGCGGAGCGGCGGTGAAGCGATCTATACCGCGCGCGCGTTCGGCATTCGTTCGCTCTCCACGGTGATCGGGCTGCTCGTTACCTTCTCCGCCATTGTGTCCATCGGTGTGCTGACGAATGCATTCGTCGGGTACCTGCAGGTGTTCCTCCCCGTCTCACGCGAGCTCGTCATTACCGCTGCGGTGCTCGTTGCTGCGGTGATCGCCATCTTCGGCATCAAAGAATCCGCGTTCGCCGCGTCGCTGTTCACCATCGTCGAGATCTGCGGGCTTCTCCTCATCATCTGGGTCGGAAGGGAGGGGCTGTTCTCTCTTTCCGTGGACATCAACACATTCGTTCCGCCCGCGGACGGCGTCGTCTGGTCGGGCATTCTGGCGGGGGCTCTCATCGCGTTCTACGCCTTCATCGGTTTTGAGGACATGGCGAATATCGCGGAGGAGGTGCGCGAGCCGCACCGCAATCTTCCCACGGGCATCCTCCTCGCCATTTTCATTTCCACTCTCCTCTACTGCGTCATCGCGGTTGTGTCCGTCACGAGTCTGCCCATTGAGGAACTCAGCGCATCCGATGCGCCGCTGGCGCTCATCTATGAACGGACCACGGGATCTTCGCCCATCATCATCACGTTCATCGGACTCTTCGCCATTGCGAACGGCATTCTCGTGCAGATCATCCTGGGCTCGAGAATCCTCTTCGGTCTGAGCCGACAGGCGTGGCTGCCCGCCCCGTTTGGCCGGGTGCATCCCGTGTTACACACGCCTGTCGTTTCCACCGCGCTCGTAGCCGTTCTTGGTCTTGCGTTCGCCCTTTGGCTGCCGCTCGTGTCGCTCGCGGAACTCACCAGTTACACGGTGCTGATCGTCTATGCATTCGTGAATGCCGCCTGTGTGCGCATCAAGATCCGCGAGCCGCATCCCAAGGGGGTACGGGCATTCCCGATTACTTTCCCGCTCTTTGGATTTCTCGTTATCATCGGTTTTCTTGGATTTCGGATGTGGGAGGTTTTGAAGTCGATGTTCTAATACGGTTCCCGCGATGTGTGAAAAACAGATGAGTTTGCGTAAACAGGGTGTTCTACAGATTTAAGCACTATTGGGCAATACGATGAAGTTTATCGCAATCGACATGGAGTTGTTGTGCTGAGGAACCCTGTAGCGGTCAATTGAATATTTTAAGAGAATTTGCCCAAAAGACGTGTTTTTCCACTTGCAGCGGGCAAACGGGGGTGCGTAGAATCAGCCGTTCCTTATTTTTTCCCCCCTATTTCATGAGCTACGTCGTTGCTTCCAAGGTCAAGGAGCTCCTCAAGGCTGCCGATATGATGACGGCCGGCGATCTCGCGGATGCTGCCAGCAAGTACCTCGAGGACGCTCTCAAGAAGGCCGCCAAGCGCGCCCAGGAGAACGGCCGCAAGACGGTCCGCGCCTGCGACCTTTGATCCTGTTTTTCTTTCGAATCAAAAGCGCTCCGCAAGGGGCGCTTTTTGTGATCTGGTAGTTCGTAGTTAGTAGTTAGTAGTTGGTAGTTGGTAGTTAGTAGTTCGCAACGCCATCCGAGCTACCAGCTACGAGCTACCAGCTACTCGTTTCAATTCCGCATCAATGAACTGCTGGATATCCCCGTCCAGCACGCCGGTTGTGTTACTCGTCTCCACGCTCGTCCTGAGATCCTTCACCATCTGATAGGGGTGCAGGACGTAGCTGCGAATCTGCTGACCGAAGTCGGCGCTCTGCTTGGCGCCCTTGAGTTCCGCTTTCGTCTCCAGCTGCTCGAGCCTTTCTTTCTCGAGCAGTTTGGCACGCAGCATGTTCATGGCCTGCGCGCGGTTCTGCAATTGGCTTCGCTCGCTCTGGCAGGCGACCACGATTCCCGTAGGGATGTGCGTGAAGCGCACGGCCGTCTCAACTTTGTTCACGTTTTGGCCGCCCGCCCCTCCACTACGGTAGGTGTCGATTCTCAGGTCGCCGGGATTGATCTCGATACCCGTCGATTCCGGCAGTTCCGGCAAGGCCTCCACGAGTGCGAAGCTCGTCTGCCGCAGGCTCTTGGCGTTGAAGGGAGACAGGCGCACGAGGCGGTGTGTCCCTTTTTCACACTTCAGGTTGCCGTATGCGAATTCGCCTTCGACGTGGATGGTGGCGGTTTTGATGCCCGCCTCCTGTCCGTCGGTCTTTTCGACGATGCTTGTCTTCCAGTGCTGCCGCTCGCAGTAGCGCAGGTACATGCGCATGAGCATCGATGCCCAGTCCTGCGCCTCGGTGCCGCCTGCTCCGCCGCTCACGGTGAGGTAGCAGTTGAACACATCGAATTCGCCGCTGAGGTAGAGCTTTGTCTCGAGGGACATCCATTCCTTTTCGAGTCGTTCAACATCTCCGGCAAGCGCGGACTGTTCTTCGGGTGAGGCGGCTTCCACCATCTCGAGCAGCGCCTGTGCCTCGTTGGCGATATGCTGCAGCGGTTCCCACTGTTTCTTGAGGGCTTTCAGTTCGGTGAACATGGCCTGTGCCCGCTTTTGGTCATTCCAAATATCCGCGGCACCCGTCTGTTCGGTCAGCTCCTGAATGCGTTGAGGGATTTTTTTCGCCTCAAAGAGAGTCCTTCCCCGTGGCGATTGCCGATGAGAGTGACTTGAGCTTTTGAAGCAGGTCTTCCACGGAGGAAGGGGGGAGGAGGTACGGCGGAAGCATAGCGCATACGGGAGCTATAAGACATAAGCTGTAAGCTATAAGCTCTGCTGAAAAAGATGCATGTGGCTCGTGCTTATTGCTTACGTCTTACAGCTTTAATCTTTCAAAACATAGATTAGAAATACTGCAAACTTCCCTGCATGGTCAAACCATCGTATTTGGGCTATAATATAAGGAAAACATATGACAAATATCCCCACAGCAATCACCGGGAAATTGAGAGCGGAGATGCCGGGTCCCCGGGAGGTGCTCCGGCGCGTCCTCTTTCCGTTCGCGCTCTTTTCGGTCGTGCTTCTCATGCTTTTCGTGCTGTCGTGGTATCTGCTGCTGCCCCGGTTCACCCGCGTGGAGTTGCACGGAGTGCCGCAGGATCCCACTCGGCTGCAGACGTATGTCGAGGGGGTGCAGGCAGAAACGAAAAAGATGGAAGAGAAGCGTCTGGCACTCATTCTGCCGCTCGACCAATCGCCCTACGGCGTCCTCGTTCAGGAAAAAATGTCGCAGCCATCACTCCTCTCCTTCCATGAGCAGCTGAAGAATGTGGCGCGCACGTTCCTGCCGGAGCAATCGCAGGCCGTGGTGCTGCAATCGATCAGTTGGGAGTGCGATACCGTGGTCGTCACGGGTGATGTGCGGAACGTGGGACTGCAGAGCATGGCCGTGTTGGCGCAGTTCGTTTCGGCCGTGCGGGTGATGCCGGGGATCGAGCGCGTGGATTTTCCCTCGTTCACCCGCGAGCGCGATGAGACCATCGGCTTCCACTCGCCGTTTACCATTCGCATTCACTTTTCATGATGCGTTCATTCCGTTCGATCTTCGGCTCTCCGCTCGCCCTCGGATTCGTAGGGGTGCTCTCCCTTTCGCTCGCTGTTCCGTTGCTTACCGCGCATATCCAGGAGGTGAAAGCCGTACGCGAAACGGCGCTGCCCCTTCTGGCGGCGCTGCCTTCCCTGGAGCGGCGACTTGCTCTCCTCAAGGAACAGGTGGAGGTGACCGAGCTCCAAGCGGCGCTGAAGACCGGTTCGCAGCTCGAACGCGTGCGGGTCTCGGTCCTTCCGCAGGAGGCGGACGTGCCCAGGGCATTGGCCACGCTTGAACTTCTTCGCAGTACACTGGAGAGTCAGGGTGTCGTCGGATCTCTGTCGCCGATAGAGGTCGGCAGAGAGCAGGCGCGCAGTGACGGACTGGCTGCCGTACCACTCAACTTCCAACTCTCCGCGCGTACTGATGGCGTGCGCCGCGTACTGGCCTTTGTGCGTCTGGCCGGGCTCGTGACCGTGGGTGACGCACTCACCACTGCCGAGAAGAATGCTCTCATCCGCGCCACGGAAGAAGAGAATCCCGCGGGCATCATCATGCTGGAGCAATTCTTCTCCACCGATCTGTTTCGCTATGCCGAGGAGCCGCGTCCGGTTGAGGAACAACTCAAGCGTTCCCTCCAGAGCGAAGGGTTTTTGACGGTGCTTGAGCAGGCTACCGAAACATCGCTCCTCAAAGATGCCAAAGAGCTCTTTCAAGGACCGGTGGGACCGGCCGCTTCGCGCGCGCGCCTCTGGCCGATGGAATTCCTGGCGATCGATCGGGTGGAGCTCAAGCCCGGATCTTCCCCGGATTGGTACCGCCTGACCCTGTCACTTTCGCTGATCCGCCGCACAAGCTGAAGGCAGCCTTCCGGTCTCAAGGGCAATATACTTGCCGCTTATCTTCGCTTGACCTAGGCTTCTCTCGTTTTCTTCCCTCCCTTTTCCTTTGCAGAAACGACGCCGCGGACCGTACATTCCTCCTCATCAGGAGAAGCGTCCGCGTATCAATGACGAGATCCGCGCGACTACCGTGCTCCTGGTCGGGCCCGAGGGAGCGCAGGTGCGTCCGTTTGCCGAGGTCCTGCAGGAGGCGAAAGAACAGGAGTTCGATGTGATCGAGGTTTCGCCCAAGGCCGATCCGCCCGTGGTGAAGATCGGGGATTTCGGGCAGTACCTCTATCAGATGCGAAAGAAGGAGCGCAAGCAGCGTGTGCACAGCAAGCAGACGGAAGTGAAGATGCTGCGGTTCGGCTTTCGGACTGATAAACACGATATCGAGCGGCTCATGGAACGTGCGAAGGAATTTTTCAAAGACCGGCATCTGGTGAAGTTCGTGGTGCGGCTCAGGGGCAGGGAGCTTGGCAACAAGGACTACGCCAAGGCCAAGCTTTTGGCCATCGTGGACGGACTCAAGGACTGTGCCGAGGTGGAGCAGGATTTGAAACAGCAGGGACCCATGTTCCACGTTATTCTTCGGGCCAAGCATTGATGGATTGGTAGCTGGTAGTTCGTAGCTTGTAGCTCGGGATCTGTTTCCGGACTACCAACTACTAGCTACCAACTACTATTTTCTGGGGATTTCCTTTGAAACAGTTTCCCTTCCGTATATAGTCCCCCCGCAATGCCCAAGCTTAAATCCCACAGCGGCGCCAAGAAGCGCGTTTTCCGCACCGGCAAAGGCAGAATCGCCCTCAAGCGGCGTGGTCGCGGCCATTTGCTGCAGCAGAAGAGCAAGCGTCAGAAGAATTTGCCACGCACGCTTGTGGTGAGTGGGGTACATCATAAGATGCTCTCTTCTCTTGCCCCCTACGCCTAAGCTCCCATGCGTGTAAAACGAGGTATCGTTCGGCATCGTCGACACGCCAAGATCCGCAAGCTTGCCAAGGGTTACCGTGGCATGCGCTCCAAAACGTTCGTGTTGGCGCAACAGGCCGTGATGAAGGCCGGGCAGCACGCGTATCGTGATCGTCGCAGAAAGAAGCGTGATTTCCGTTCCCTCTGGATCATTCGTTTGAATGCCGCATTCCGGGAGCGCGGGCTCAAGTACTCCACGGTGATGGGGATGATCCTCAAGAAGAAGATCGCTCTCGACCGCAAGGTGCTCTCGGAGCTGGCGATCCATGAGCCGGCTGCTTTTGATGCGGTGCTCAAGCAAGCGGGGATTACTCCCCGCGCTTGACCCTGAGCGGAGTCGAAGGGTGAAGGCGGCGGGAGTGCAGGCATGAGAGACAAACCTGCGGTTTTTCTCTCATGAGCTCTCTTTTCCCTTAAGCGGTGTGCCTCCAGCGCGGGCACCCGCGAGACCCGCGCTTCGGCACGGCTTATTTTGATTCGAAGGATTCATAGTCTTGCCAAACAACAGTGAGGGTTTTACGATGATACACCCAATGATCGAAACTTCTACTTCATCGGCAAATATCAGAAAGGGTTTGCATGTTCCGGAGAGCGTTAGAAAGAGTTTGCATATGGTTGCCGCAGGAACCCTGCTTCTCGTAGGTAATGCGGTTGGTCATGTGCTCAGAACGTCCGATAACCCGACTGTAAAATCTGCCGTTCAAGGTGCGGAAATGTTGGATCTTTATGCTGGGGCTTCTTTGCCCGGATGGTCCGAGCTTACCAATTCGTGCGTCCAAGATCCAACACCCCTTGATCAGATCATTGATCAAGGTGAGCGGACAATACGCGGTGAATGAGACGCATTCTTATTTGCTTCGCTTGATCCGCACGAAGCCGGCCACGTCGACGGTCTTCAGGTTCTTCTCCTCTTTGCAGAGGAGGTCCAAGAGCAGGTTCATGCCGATCGTATCGGAGGCAATGTGGCTGCACTGAATCATGTTCACATGTTTCTCTTTGGCTTTCTCGAGCGTCTTTTCCGTCACGTGCATCGAGAGGATGGTGCCCACACCCGCAGCGGCCTGCGCCTCCAGAAATTCCTCGGGGCCATTGGTGCCGCCGGTGAATTCCGTCGCAGCAACTTTGCCCGGACGACCGCTCTTGCTGCCGTTCACGATGAGCGGCGGCACGCCCTTTCTGGCGTAGTACTTGTATTCCGGAATTTCCAGCAGAGCGGTGAGGATCTCGCCCAAGTCGTCGTACTCTTTGCTGCAGATCGTCTTCTCCATGAATCTCCACACCTGATTGTCTGCAGGCGTGTGCGTGTTGAAGGCAGGGAAATCCAAAAGCTCGGCCACGCGTTCAGTCGAGAAGAGATTGTCGGCATGCACGGTGCGTGCCACGCGATCCATGCGGGGGCGCAGGTACCCATCGCTCTGATTCACCGGTACGCCGACCAGCGCCAGCATGTCCGTCTGCAAAGCCATCACTTTTTCCAAATCGCCCAGTGCGCGGCCCTCGGGGTGGTGGAGCATGAGCGCGTCGATTTTCATTCCGCGCTCGCGGAGCCGGTCAGCCAGCAGCACCTCCTCCGTCTCGATATCGATGCCGATCATGACGGTCTTGATGTCCTCTTCGCCGGTGCCCGAGATGATGCGGCTGTCCGCGTATGGGTTCCAGAGTCTCTCTTCGTCAAAGTATTCCTTTTCCGCTCCCTCGAGTTTGGCGGCCCGTTCCTTCTGCTTCTTTAAGATTTTCTCCACTGCCTTACGGCCGCGGGGGTCGGCATCAATGCCGTACTGAACTGCGGAATGGAAGAGTTTGTTGAGCTTCATAAGAAGTATGAGGGAGCCTATCCGAAGGGCGTCTTTTCGGCAAGGAAAAGGCTGTTTTCTGTGTTATTGCCGCGTATGACGGCTCGCAATCACCCCTTTCCAGAGATCCAATTTTTGCCTGAGAAGCTCGTGCCAATTGATATACGCCCAGCTTACATCGATGTGATCATTCGCGCCGACGAGCAGTGCTCGTATGCCAAGTTCCGGTGTTCCTTGCATTGTGAGACAGATGATGATGCACTGTCGACTCAGACCACGCAGTGTCTTGATGATTTCGATGCCGTCTTCCAATCGTTCATCCTCTGTAAGGTGCGGGTCCACGACAGCGAAATCGGGGATGAGTTTTTGGATCAGGGCAAGCGCATCTGCCTTGGTTCTTGCAACGAAGATGTCTTCGGGCGCAACACCGGCCTCTCTTGCGATGCGCGCAACTTCTGTTGCCGCACCGTTATCCTTGATGATGGCGAGTGTTGGTGGCATGGAAGGAGGCCGATGTTAGAGAGCATCTTTTCTCCACACAAGAGGTATTGGTCACTATCCCCGCGTCCGCAGCGTGAAGCGCACCTGTGTTCCTGATTTTCCAGCCATACTTTGGAGCGTCTGGCGAATCTTTTCTTCAGCGTGTTGCCAATAATCGGCGATGACTTCGTCGCCCTGCGCCGCCTGGATCACGATGCCCTGCTGAGACAGTGTTTCGACCATCTTCGGATCCCCGTGCAGTTTTTCCATGAATGCTTCGGCCGGTGATGAGGAAGTTGCAGTTCCCATGCCGCCATTCTCTTCTCAATGATGTGCGCGTCAACATGCTTCAAAACCTCCGACCTTTCCGTTCCCCGAAAAGAGAAGAACCGCTACACTGCACATCTGTTTCCCCTCGCTTGTGGCGGTTCTGCACGTTCTCTACTCCACCTCCACCGGCTCTACGGAGTACGTCGTCGATACGCTCATCGCCGCGCTCCGCGCAACCGCACCCAAACTCACAATCGAGAAACAGCGTGCGGAGGCCGCGCAGGCGGCGGACCTGCTTCGTGGGGATCTATTGCTCCTCGCATCCGGCACGTGGAATACGGGAGGTACCGAGGGTCAGCTCCATCCGCGCATGTACGCGCTCCTCAATGATCGTGCAAAGGAGTGCGATCTCCAGAAAAAGCCGTGCGCGGTGATCGCGCTGGGGGATGAGCGTTACTTCTACACCGCCCGTGCCATGGAGCACCTGATGCAATTCGTGACGCAGCACAACGGGCAGGTGGCGGAATCCCTCGTGATCGTGAACGAGCCGTACGGTCAGGAGGAAAAAGTGAACAAATGGGCCGCAAAACTCCTCGCAAAAGTTCCCGCACTCGCCTCATGACCCGACTTCGCTCTTCATTCGCTGCGCTCATTCAGAGCTTCGCCGGGCAAAGCCCCAATTCATTCTTCTTTGTTTCTCATGGTAAGAGTCGCAATTAAGATCGTCGGCGCCCAAGGCCAAGGCGTGAACTCCGTGGGGGAGATGTGCGCGAAGGGGCTCAAGCGCAGCGGCTTCTGCGTGTTCGGTTACCGCGAGTACATGTCGCTCATCAAGGGCGGGCACAGTAGTTACCAGCTCGATGTCAGTGCGGAGGACGTGCGCAGTTCCACGACACGTGTGGATATCGTGGTGACCTTCAACCATCACGGTCTTGAGAAGAATCTGCGCGACATCAAAAAAGGCGGCATCCTGCTTCACCAGACGCCGCAATGGAAATTTAAGAATCCCGAGGATCAGGCATTCATTGCCGAGCAGAAGATCCGCGTGATCGAGCTCCCCACCGATGCGATTTTGAAGAAGCTCAAGGCCAAACCCATCCTGGGAAACGTGCTCATCACGGCAGTGGTGTGGTCGCTCCTTAGCCAACCGGAGGAGCAACTGCGTGCGCTCGTGCGCGAGCAGTTCGGGCACAAGAAGGATCTCTTGGACCTCAACTTCGCGTGCATCGCCGAGGGATTTGCCGCGTGCAAGGTGATCGCGCCCGGTATCACGCTCTCGCTCCCCAAGCCCGATTCCAAGTGGCAAGACCAATTGCTCCTCACGGGGAGCCAGGCGATGGGGCTGGGGATCATCCATGCGGGATGCAGAGTCTATGTGGGGTATCCCATGACGCCTTCCTCGCCCATTCTGACTTTCATCGCCGACATGCAGAATGAAACCGGCATGGCCGTGAAACAGGCGGAGGACGAGATCACGGCGGCGCAGATGATGGTGGGTGCCATGCACATGGGCACGCGCGCCATTACCGCGACGAGCGGCGGGGGATTCGACCTCATGACGGAAACGCTCTCGCTCACCGGCATCACCGAGACGCCCGCGGTCTTCATTCTCGCGCAGCGGCCGGGTCCCGGAACGGCGCTGCCCACGTGGACGGCGCAGGGGGATCTGACGCTTGCGGTCGGGGCCGGGCACGGGGAATACACGCGATTGGTGATGGCGGCGAGCGACACGCAGGATTCCTTCGACTTGCTTCCCGAAGCCTTCAATTTCGCGGAGGAATTCCAAATTCCGGTGATCGTGCTGACGGATAAGCACCTCGGTGAGGCGCTCTTCACGCAGCCGGCATTCGACCAAACCATTGCGAAACTCAAGCGCGGTAGGCTTGTCACGGATTTGAGGGAGCTTGCCCAATTGAAGCCCGCTGACCGTTACGATCCTGCGGCGGGCGACGGCGTTTCGAAGCGCTGGCTCCCGGGGAGCGAAGCTGCGACGTTCTGCGCGCAGGGGGATGAGCACGGTCCGGATGGATCGGTGACCGAAGATGCGGAGAATGCGCGCCAGCAGATGGAGAAGAGGCTTAAGAAGATGGCTGCCCTCAAAGCGGCTCTGCCCGAGCCTCTGTACGTCGGACCCAAGAACCCCGAAACGCTGATCGTGAGTTGGGGCAGCAATCGTGGCGTCATCTTCGATGTGCTGGAGAGCGCGGAGATGAAGAAGAAAAATATCGGTTACCTCCACTATCAGTACCTCTGGCCGCTCAAGACGGAGAGCTTCGAGATGCTGTCACGCACGGCCAAGCGGACGGTCTTCATCGAGTGCAATCACGGTGGGCAGTTGGCTTCGCTCCTCAAACTTGCCTGCGGCCGCGACGTCACGCAGAAGATTCTGAAATTCGACGGGCGGCCGTTCTTTTTCGAGGAGTTGCGGGAGAAGCTGCTCTCTGCCCTCACCCCCAACCCCTCTCTTGACAGGAGAGGGGCGTAGTTTTTTCTGTTTTCCAGTTTCATGGCTTCGCATCACTCCACTTCCGGCCCTTCCATGCACGACTTCGCTTCGGTGCATCCATGCACGTGGTGCGACGGCTGCGGCGACTACGGCATCTGGTCGGCTGCCAAGCGCGCGCTCGTGGAACTCAAAATTCAGCCCTGGCAGGTGCTGCTCTGCTTCGACGTGGGCTGCCACGGCAATATGTCCGACAAGATCGAGGCCTACCGCTTCCACGGGCTCCATGGCCGCGTGATCCCGCTGACAGCCGGTGCGTCGCTGGCGAATCCTACGATCCCCGTGATCGCCTTCGGCGGCGACGGGGCCAGTTTTTCGGAAGGCATCGGGCACCTCGTCCATGCCGTGCGGAGCAATTACCGGATGACCTTCATTCTGCACAACAACGCGAATTACGGGCTCACCACGGGGCAGGCGAGCGCGCTGACACCGCAGGACCAGAAGATGAACTCCTCGCCCAACGGCATTCCCGAATCGACGCTGAACAGCATGGATTTCGTCTTTTCCCTCAAGCCAACGTTCGTGGCGCGCGGATTTAGCGGCGATATCGCGCAGATGACCAGGATTCTCATGGCCGCCATCCGCCACCGCGGATTCGCCTACGTCGACATGTTGCAGGCGTGTCCCACCTACAACAAGTTCGCCACGCACGAATGGTTGATGCAGCACTGCTACGATGCCGCCACGGAGGGGCATGATCCCAAAAACTTCGAGAAGGCGCGTGCACTCGCCGTGGATACGCAGAACCGCGTGGCCACCGGGATTCTCTATCAGACGGAGGACGTACCTGCCTTCCATGAGCACCTAAAGCCCCGTGAGGGCGTAACAACGACTCCGGTGGAGGAGGTAAAGATCGTGGATACCAGCAAGTGGGAGCGGTCTTTTGCCTGAGTGTTTGCTTGACTACCCTGCGTGCTTCCCCGAGACTTGGCTCTCAATTTTTCTCATGGAGAAGCCAACTGATCAGGATCGGGTGTTCATAGCGGGCCGCACACCGGGGGCAATAGTTGCCCGAGAAACGGGGGCGATCGCTGACCCCACACTTGCCGGCTATGTGGGGAAGAACTGCGCACAGATTCTGGCAGGAATCGAAGTAGAGCTGGAGGAGAAGGGTCGGTTGCCGGAAGCAGTCCTCGTTTTGGTGCGTGATCTCCGGGCTGAGCACACCCGCGTTGCGGATGGAAGTCGGGATGACGGTGTCCTCATCGCACGTTTCTTTCGCGTCTTAGGTGAAACGCTCGCAACAGTGGCTGCAGTAAAATCTTCGCCTTCCAACCCTCTGGCGGGGGCATTGCCGGACGAGGAGGCAGGATGGGAGTCGCTCTCCTCTCAGGAGTTAGCAGCTCTCTGCAGAGATGCCCTCACGGAAGCAGAGCGCATCAAGGCAGAAAGAAAAGAGATTTCTTCTGCCCGGAGGGATCGTCTCTACTGTTTGCGTGATGCGTATAACGAAGCACTTTCTCGGGAGGCGGAGGAACGGGGGGGAGGTGAGGAAGATGAAGACGATTTGGATGGTGGGGATCCTGAGCTCTACCAGAGGTTCAAGGTTGCGCTCAAAGAGCAGCCGAAAAAAGAACCCGTGGGGCGGCCGTTCTACAGGGGCAGGAATGACTTACGACAGGGTGAGACACAACTTGGTGGCGAACATCCGTTTCATGGAAGGCCCTAAGTCATACAGGATTCAGGCAGGTCAGGTGCTAGACTTGCACTATTCATGCGTATAGATATTCTGACTTTGTTTCCGGGCATGTTCACGGGTCCTCTGACCGAGAGCATTCTTGCGCGCGCGCAAGAGAAGGAGTTATTGGATATCCGGTTTCACGACTTGAGGAAGTTCGGGCTCGGCGCCTATCACCAGGTGGATGACTCGCCGTACGGCGGAGGAGCGGGGATGGTGATGCGGGCCGATGTGATCGTGCCGGCGATCGAGGCGGTGATGAACGAAGGGATGGGAGGTAAGGAAGGGGAAAAAGGAAATAAAGGAAATAAAAGAAATAGAGGAAAACCGTGGAGGATCTACTTTTCCCCGCGCGGGAAGAAACTCAAGCAGGCCGAGGTGGAGCGGCTAGCCAAGCGTGATTGGATCATTTTGCTCTGCGGACACTACGAGGGGATCGACCAGCGCATCATTGACGGCGGGTGGATCGACGAGGAGGTCTCGATCGGTGATTACGTGCTCACGGGGGGCGAGCTCCCGGCGATGGTACTCATTGATGCAGTTGCCCGTCAGATCCCCGGTGTACTCGGTAAGGATGAATCCGCTGCGGAAGAGAGCTTTTCGGCTTCTCTCGGCCGCAAGAAGGAATATCCCCACTACACGCGGCCGGAGGAATTCGAGGGGCTCAAAGTGCCGGATGTGCTCCTCTCTGGGAATCATGGGGAAATCGAGAAGTGGAGGAGAGAGCAATTAGGGGGTAGGAGTAGGGCGTAGAGAAACATATATGCATAGAGAAATTCCGGTGGTTTTTTCTCTGTCAGGGTTGCTGAGTGCTACGCTGATTGCAGTTGGTCTTTTCCGCTTTGGATTCACACGAATGGAGGATTCCATGCAAGCGAACCAAACGCGTTTCTTCGGATTCGCCGTGCCGGTGGTTACGGTTCGACCGCCCGAACAGACGGGCCGTCTGCGCGTTCAAGAAAACCGTCGCGCGAAGGCGGCTCAAAAGGCGGCGCGCCGCTACCGCCCGCCGCGCATCAAGAAGAGCTAGTGATGTGTCGGCAGAGACCACTTTTCTTTTCCCCGCAGGACGTACGTGCCTGCGGGATTTTTTGTCGTACACTGTCCCTGTGTTCACCACGTTTCGCTCAACGCTTCAGCGGGAAAGGGAAGTGACATTCGCCATTCGTGTCCATGCCGGTGCGGCGCGTACGAAAGTGAAAGGTGCACTTGCAGATGGTACACTGAAGGTCGATATTGCCGCGGTACCGGAAGATGGCAAAGCCAACGCGGCGCTGATTCGTTTTCTCGCACAGATTTTCGCCGTGCCGAAATCGCACGTGGAAATCGTGCGCGGGCAGACATCCAAAACGAAAGTGGTGCACATCACTGCTGCTCCTTGAGTTTTTTCAGCGCCTCCGCGATCCTGCCCTTGAGGTCGGGGTAGTAGGGGAGCCCGATGAACTTTTCACCACTGAGGAAGAACGTGGGGACCACGTTCACGCCCAAGCTCTGCGCCCAGGTTTGCTGGCTTTCCAACATCGCCTTTGTCCGTGCGCTCTTCATACAGTCATCCAGCAGGGCGGTATCGAGCTTGATGTCCACCGCGTACGAGAGAATGGCTTCTCTGGATTTATTGGGATTGCGGAAGAGTGCGTCGTGCATGGCGAGACCCTTGCCCTGCGCGGCACTGCAGATGAATCCAAGAGAAGCTTCATTGCTCTTCTGATACTTCTGCAGCGGGAGCATGGCGATTTGCAGTTTGAGCGTGCCTGCTTCCAAAAAATCCGTCTTGATCCGCGGGAAGATCTCGAACAGGAACTGGCGGCAGTAGCTGCAGTGGTGTTCCGTGAAGACCAGGAGGGTGAGGGGAGCCTCAAGCTTGCCGATCTCCAGCACGCCTGTGGGCAGCAGATGTTCCGCCAGCGCTCCTGTTTCGGTGCGTTCCTCGGTGAGGGGCATCCCTTCGCCGATCTCTTCTGCCTGAAGCGGTGTTTCTTCGGAGCTCACGCTCGATGTAGAAGAGGAAGAGCTTTGTTGCTGACCGGATGGAATGGGGAGGGTGCAGGCTGTGAGGAGCAGGCCGCAACTGGCGAGGAGGAGAGTTGTTTTACGCATGGGTGGCCACTCTATCAGAGGGAGTGGGGAGAGGCGAATGAGATTTCTGTCCACCTTTGTCAGATGTGGAGGGACCCTTTCCTCATTCAACGTCGTACGAATCTGTTTCTTTTGTCAGGGGGCTTAAGGAACCTTGTTCGGTTCCCTCAGCCCCCCGACACCCCCGTCACCCTCCTAACCCAAACTGGGAGAGAAACCTGCGGGTTTCCCTCCCCTCCGGTCCCTCCCTTCCAACCGGTTCTGTTTGTGTTTATTTTTCCCATTCAATGAGGGGCGTTTCTGCCGTAGCGCAGCACCAGCAGCGGAAAAACCACCACCGCTCTCCAGATCCTGCCGATTCTGCGAGGTTCTCTGATCAGCCGCCAGAGCCATTCAAGCCCAGTTTTCTGCATCCAGACCGGCGCGCGTTTGCGCACACCGGCGAGGAAGTCAAAGGTCCCGCCGATGCCGATTGCGACGCGGACAGAGGGGAATTCCTTCAAGTGGCGTGCGATCCACAAGTCCTGTGCCGGAGCGCCGAAAGCCACCAGCAGCAAGTGCGGGGCGGCTGCGCGGATCATTTGCACGATGGCGGGGGCATCTTCTTCCCGCGGGCTCCCCGTAAAGCAGCCCACCACCCTCAAGCGCGGATTCCTGCTCATCAGGTTCTGCGCCGCGGTTTCCGCGATGCCGGGTTTCGCTCCGAGGAGGAATATGGGCGTCTCTTCCGTCAGCGATCCACACAGGGCGGTGACGGTATCCACTCCCGTGACTCGTTCCGGAAGGCGTTGCCCCGTGAGTCGGGCCATCCAGATGAGTCCCGTCGAGTCGGGGATGTTCAGGTCTGTGCTATTCAAGAGCTGCCGAAAGTCCTCACGGTGTGCCGCTTCCACCAGCATTTCATTATTCGGTGTCATCACGTGTCGTTGATTTCGTGGAAGGGCAACCCCTGGTTTCCCTCCCACGGACCCACCTTTCCTCTCAGGGTGTCCTCCAGGCGCGGGGCCCGCGAGACCCGCGCCTTCGGACAGATTGTTTTGATTATTGAGATCTTCCTCTGTCCGCAGGTAGCTGTTGATTAAATCAACTGCCTCATTTTGTGTCACGACATCGATGGGTACGCCGAGGAGGGAGACACGGGGGGAAGACATAAGACGTAAGACAGAAGACATAAGTTTCGTGTTTCCATCTTATGTCTTACATCTTACATCTCGCGTCTTTTCGGGACATATTCTCAAAAGATATTTCTTCACTCTCGAAGTCGTTGCACTTCCTCCACGTACCACTGGTTGTCTCCTCTCTTCAGGCGCACCAACTTGGGGCCGTCTTTCGTCTCGGCCAGGTAGTCGCGCTCGTTATCCTTTTCCCTCAGGAGCATGGTGCGGCCGATCTCCTCTTCGGGCAGAAGCAAATAGATGGCGATGTCAGGTTTGTCCGTGAGGGCGGCCTTGAGGTTTAAGGTCGCGCGGCCGAGGGTGGCTGCGATGCCGACGATCAGTGCGCACAGGAGCACGGCCCACCCGATGGTGTGGAAGAACCGGAAGGAAGAGACGCGGTTAAAGTCCATGTGTGGGGAATTGTACACCGAATGAATCGTGGGAGGGCAACCCCTCGTTTCCCTCCCGCGAACCCACCCTTCCTCCAGTGGTTGCGCTCCCCGTTCATGGCCTGAGCCCTTCATGGCCGAATGGCAGGCAGGCAAAGCCCGCCTTCGCGCGTTATTTCATTATGACAGCGCATGGTATCCGGCGCATCGCGACAAATTTTTTCATCACACAATGCGAACTCTGCTAGGCTGGCGGCATGGGTGTTTTGATCCTCATTCGTCACGGCCAGTCGCAGTGGAACCTCGAAAACCGCTTCACGGGCTGGACTGATATTCCCCTGACCGACCGCGGACGCGCCGATGCGGCCACGGCGGCTGCCACTCTGTCGTCCTACCGGCTCGATCGTGCATTCACTTCCAAGCTTGTGCGCGCAGCCGAAACGCTCACGATCATGCTCGGGGCGCTGAAACAGACAAAGATTCCCATCGAGGCGGATACTGCCCTCAACGAGAGGCACTACGGGGATCTGCAGGGCCTCAATAAAGCAGAAACCGCAGCGAAATTCGGCAAGGAGCAGGTGCAGCTCTGGCGGCGCAGTTATGGTACGCGACCCCCCAAAGGTGAGAGCATGGAGGATTGCGAAAAGCGCACGCTCCCATACTTCCTTTTAAAGATTTTCCCGCATGTTGCAAAAGGGGAGACCGTCCTTGTGACGGCTCACGGCAACAGTCTCCGTCCCATCATCAAGTATCTGGACAAACTGACGCCCGAAGCCGCAGCAGCGCTCGAAATCGGTCTATGCACGCCATACGTCTACACGTTCGATGGTGAAAAATTCACGAAGAAGGAGACCATCTCCGTCCCGGGGATCGTCACGCAGGGTGCCTCTCTCACCGAGAAGAGTGTGAAAGAGGGCCGGGTGTAGTGCGGAATACCTTTTTATTTTCCTTACTATTGATCCAATACGAGCACTGTGCCCAATCCCAATTCTTTAACCTTTTGCCGAATCCGTTGGATTTGGCTGCATGGTCCATGCATGTCGACCTCTCCAAGTTTTGGGTGCGGTATCCATTTGGTGAGAGCATTTTTCGGCGTGTACACGAGGTCGATGGCATCATTCAGCGTTGTGCACTGAACGGTGGGGGCGAATGTCCATGTGGCCCTTTCTATTTCTTCTGGCATGTGATGAGGTGGAAAAGAGATGAAACGTATCATTGGTCTTCTTCCGTCACAAGCCCATTTCCTCTAAGGTATCTCTGATGCAGGAGATCACCTACCGTTCCAAGCGATTCTTCGATGAGGTTGCCAAACATCCTTCGAAGCATGTGCATTTGATCCTCATCGCGACCAAGCCCGACATCATCAAGCAGCTGCCGCTGTATTTCGAATTGAAGAAGCGCGGGCACTTAGTCCTGCTCGGCCACACGGGTCAGCACTACAGCGAGAACCTGAGCGGTGGCATGCTCAAAGAGTACGGCGTCGAGCCGGATTTCAACCTGAATGTACGGGGCGTGATGCACGAGATCGTGAGCCAGATCATCGGGCGGCTCGGGTTTCTCATCGGGGAACTGAAAGAACCCACCTCCGCCAAGGCTTCGGGGGGCAAGAAAGGAAAAATCGTGATTCCCTACGTGCACGGCGATACCACCACCGCGATGGCGGCGAGCAACGCGGGGTTCAGCCATGGGTTCGCCTCTGTTCATGTTGAAGCAGGGATCCGGACGTTAACACCCGATTATTCGAATACTCGAATACTCGAATACTCGAATACTGGGGACATAGCACAGTGGAGAACATATCTGATGGATCGGAAGAACTGGGAACGCGGCAGTCTGGAGCCGTATCCGGAGCAGTTCAACACGCGCTGCAGCGAGGCGGCGACGGGCGTGCATCTGGCTCCCGTCGAGCTCGACCGGGAATTCATGCTCTCGGAGGGATTTCCGTCCGATCGCATCTTCGTCGTGGGCAATTCCGTGGTGGATGCCATCGCAGAGGCAAAGACCCGCATCGATCAATCGAAGGTTTTCGATCACTACCCCATGCTCGCAGACGGCGATTTCGTGCGCTTCTGCATTCACCGCAGAGAGAATTGCGGATCGGATCGCAGGTTCAAGGCGATCTACGACGCGATGGTGGCGATGGTGCAAGAAGGCCGCAATGTACTGCTGATCACCATGACGCAGACGGAGCGCGCGTTCGAGCGGATGGGACTCAAGAAAGAAGTCGAGACGCTCGCCAAGAAGCACAAGAACTTCATCTATTCGCCTGTGTGGGCCGAGTACAGAGATGTGATGGCGGCCATGACCAAAGCTTCGGTGTGCGCCACCGACTCCGGCTCCATGCAGGAGGAAATGAATGCCATGGGGATTCCATGCGTCACGCTCCGGTTCGGATCTGATAGAAGCGAATCCGCCATGGCGGGAGGCAACCTCATCGCGCCGCCGGTCGATTCCCAGACCATCCAGAAGATGATCGAGTTCGCATGGGACAACAAGGACATGAAGAAGGCGCCGAAGCTCTATGGGAAGAATGTCAGCGCAAAGTGCATCGATGCGGTGGAACAAGTGCTGAAGGCGGGCGAGGTCTTTCGGTCGGATGAGGAGCGGTTGCGATTGTGAGGAAAGCGGAAGGTGGAAAGTGGAAAATGCCAGGGTATGATGAAGCTCATGAAAACGACCGGACCATTACAGGAGAAGTCATATCGTTATGCTCTCGATGTTGTGCTCTTCTGTAAGCGACTTATGGAAGAGAAGAGAGAATTTGTATTGAGCAAACAATTATTAAAATCCGGTACGAGTGTTGGAGCCAATATCGAAGAAGCACAACAAGCTCAGAGCAGGAGCGATTTTATCTCAAAGTTATCCATTGCTCTAAAGGAGGGATACGAAAGCCGTTTTTGGCTTCGTCTCATTCATGATGCTGGCTACGATGATTTGCGGCAGATATCTGCGCTTACCGTACAGGTGGATGCAATTATTTCCATGCTTGTGCGCAGCATCAAGACTGCCAAAGATCGATCATAAATTTTTATGTAAACTTACTACTTTCCACTTTCATCTTTCCACCTCATTCGTGCTTCAGCGTCTCCGCGAACGGCTCACTCTCCTCTTCCTTGCCCTGCTGCCGCTGCATGCGCTTTTGGTGACAGTGGGGACAAAGCTCCTCGTAGGAAAAGGTCATGCGCCGCTCGCAGTGCTCGCGCTGTGGAAGGAGGCGCTGCTGGGAGTGATTTTGGTGTTGAACGTGATGGAAGCGATGACGAATGAGAAGTGGAAAATGGAAAATGGAAAATGGAAAATATTTCACTTTGATGTGATTGATGTGTTGATATTGGCGTTACTCATTCTCGCCATTGTCGTTTCAACTTTCAACTTTCAACTTTCAACTTTCAACTTCTTTCTCGGGTTTCGGTACGACTTCATTCCGCTCGTCGCCTTTCTGGTCGCGCGTCGGGTGCAGTGGTCGGAGGCGTTCCAACGGATGGCTTGTAAGGTTCTTCTCGGTATCGGCGTCATTGTTTCCATCTATGGCATCCTGACGGCGTTCCTGCCGATGAAGTTCTTCCTCTGGCTTGGCTATTCCCCCGCGCATTCCCTCTACTTCGCCGACGGGCCGTTGGCGGCTTTTCAGCAGGTGAGCGAGACTATGCTTCGGCGCATCCAGTCCACGATGAGCGGGCCGAACCAATTCGGGTTGTGGTTGCTCATTCCCTTCAGCGCGCTGCTGACGACTGTTTCCTCAAAGAAGAGGATCAGTTTTGCGCTTAGTGCCGCCGGTCTGCTGCTTGTGTCCGCGTTGTTCCTCACGTTCTCGCGTGCCGCATGGATCGCCGCATTCGTGATGGCGATGGTGGTACTCTGCGGGAGCGTTCCGCGCCGGCTTCTCAAGGGCGTGGCCGCGGGAGCCGTACTAATCGTTGTGGCGATCGCCGTCGTTGCGTCCCTGCTTTTTCCGTCGGTCTTCTTCCGCTTGTCCTCCTCACGCGGGCACCTGGTGCGGCCGCTGCAGGCGATCGGACGCATGATCGATCATCCTCTGGGGGAGGGTCTTGGCGCGGCGGGGCCAGCCTCGAACCGCGTGAGCGAGACGTGCGTTTTCCTCCGTCCGCAGGATGATCCATCGTGGGCGAAGACCACGCCCCGGCTCTGCGTCTTCCTGGGTTCTACACAGGTGCAGCCGGCGGATCACGCGTGCCGTTGTCCCTTCCTGCCCGAAAACTGGTACCTGCAGATCGGGGTGGAGATGGGAGTGGCGGGATTTGTGCTGTTTGTTGCGTTAGTGATTGTGGTTCTTGTTCGCTTGGGAGATTTAAGACATAAGACGGAAGACATAAGACATACAATGGGGAGCGGCATGGATGTTGCTTACGTCTTACGTCTTACGTCTTACGTCTCGTTCCTCGGGGTTTCCATCGCCGCACTCTTCCTCCATGCGTGGGAGGACAGCGCCGTTTCGTACACCGTGTGGCTGCTTCTGGCGGTGCAGTTGCATCCATCTCCGTCTTTGCGTCGTTGATTATGCTTCCTCTGTGACTGCCGTCCAATCGATTTCTTCATTGCCTGCCGGCCCTTCGGCTGGAGGTTGGATGGGGTCATCCGGA
>JAQVMW010000012.1 GCA_028703445.1 Candidatus Peribacteraceae bacterium | reverse complement strand
GATACGAGGGAATGGGATCGATCACCTGTACACCATTCGCTGTGCCGTTCCCTGTATTCTTAACGGTCACGAGGTAGCGGATCTGGTCACCGCGAGCCACCGGAATCCCCGCACCGGGCACGGTGCGCACTTTGGAGATCTGGAGAATCGGGAGTGGGTTATCGGTGATTGCCGAACTTGAGGAACTTGCCACAGAGGAGGAGCTGGATGAGCTGGAAGAGGAAGACAACGAACTTGCGCTGCTGCTCTGGGCCTGCGTCGGTACGAGCCGAATAGCATCGGCCACGAATTCCTTGCCCGCTTCTGTGTTCCAGATGTGAACTTTCACCTTTGTCCCTTGCTGTACGGTGATGGCACCGAGTTTCTGCCAGGGGCGGCTGTTCCATGAAATTCCCTGTGGTTCCTGCGTTTGATCGGTGGTGATCAGCGTGCTTCCCTGCGGGAGGAGCACGGTTTCCTTGCCTGCGATGGTCTCGCGCACTTTGAAGTGCGTTTGCTGCGACAGGCCGGCCTCGCCCGCCCATGTGGCATACACGTCGTACGATCCTGCGGGAATGCCGCGGAAGAACCAGTAGGCGACTGCGGCGGCATTGAATCCGTCATTCAGCCTTTGTCTGGATTGGTATCCCCCGGCGGCGAGAAACCACTGTCCGCCGCTCGTGCTGAACGCCTGCGTCCCCTGTGGATCGGCATCGTCGATGACATAGCTCTTGTCGGGTTGCGGCGGTGTATCGGAAAGAGAGGCAATCGAGGAGCTGGAGGAAGAGGATGTTTCCTTCTGCACGAACAGTGTTGAGCGTACAGGAGGCACCTTGCTGCCCCAGTTATGTTTTGGATTGCCGAAGATGCCGCCGGAGATGTAGCGGATATCATTTTCACCGTCATACCAGAGAGTGTCTCCGATTTCGGAAACGGAGAACGATAGCGATGATGGCAGGTTCGAGCTGATCTGCGGGCTTTTCACTTGTCCCCAGAGCGTGAATGTTCGGGATGTGCCACGCTGGATCTGCAGACCGGTAACCCTCTGGGTGGAAGTACCCTGGCCGTTGACGAAGATGTTTCCCGGCGCAATGTCGCATCGAATACGCGTAACGCCGTTGACGATGACGGGGGAAGCATCGGATGATGTGATCGTTTGGTACAACACAGGAATACATCTTTCGTTACAGCGAGGCATCGTCGATTCCCACGGAAGGGAAGAGAATTCGCTCTGACAGCCAAATATACAACCCATGTAGTCTCGATTAATCGGGAGATCCGCTACGGTATTTGCCGATGCTCCATCGCCGGATACCACGGCGCAGAGACCCACGGGTTGTCCATTCTCCGCAATGCCGAACGCATTGGGCAGGAGAGCGAGGTTGTGCGCGGTTATGGAGAAATTCACATGCTGCAGGACCACCGAGTCGAAATGCTGGCCGCGTTCGGAGATCCACTGTTCTCCGTTGTACGCTCCGTTTCCCCGCGTGGGAGCGATGAACTGGAAACGTCCGAGAGGGACGGCATGTTCGAAGTACAAGCCGGTGCCGACTGTTCTCCACTTTTCGCTGTAGTCGTATTTTGCAGGCGGAAGCGGAATGGGAGAGCCGTCGACGGTGAGCGGTATCCCCCTGATCTCCATTGTCGTCGCATGCGTTACGGGTGAAGGATCAGGCGGGACTGCCGCATTGCCATTCTGAATAATGATCCTCCCATACTCGGAGAGTTCCATGTTCGACGTGCGTCCGTGCGCCAGGGTTTCACTCGCATCTTCATCGCTGGTTCCGAAGTAGTATTGATCCGATTGCGCCCCCTGCGAGAGGCCGACGCGAAGCGGAACGGTAGTCGCGATGGTATTGGCCCAGATGCGCGGGCGAACGGTGAGCGTTACCGCACTGTCGCGCGGTATGACGAGTTTTCCCGGTGCAAATTTTGCCCGATAGAGATCGATATCATAGGCATTGTTTCCTCCTTCGGTATTGTTCTTCGGGTGACCGGGGGCAACGGCGAGGAGCTTTCCCTTCTGATCATAGACCTCCAGGCTTTCAATATTTCTCGATGCTCTTTCTTGCCATTCCGTGCCAAAGCGCAATTGTGTCACTTCGATATCTTCACTGATCTCTCTCTTCTCCGATCTGAGTGTTACGGAAAGAATGGGACGTTCGAGTGTCCCGATCTTCACCGTCTCCGTCTGGGCCAGTGGCACAGGTTTGGCTGTGATCACAAGACGGCCCATAGGCACATCCGTTGCCGGAGCAAGCATTACGGCATCAGCATTGACTGTTCGCTTTCCGTGAATCATGAAGGCGGTTTCCTTTCCGCTCTTTAGCGTAACCCTTCCGAGCCTTTGCCAGAAGATCCCTCCACTGTAAATCTGTGCTGTCTTAGCTGAGGAGTCGGTAACTGTCCAACCCGCACCACCAGGCAGAGGGGAAACACTATCGCTCACGGTCACGTCATTGATGGAAGGAGAAGATTCAAAGCATTCCGGACAAGTGATGTACACATCGTAGGCATTGGAGGGCAGGTCTCCGAAATTCCACTGTAAGCTAATAATATCCTGATAATGGGGGCTCTCTTCTGCATAATGAAAACTGCCGCCATACGCATCCCCCTGGACAACGGCCAACTCATACGGAGCGAGGTTTCTCGAAATGGAGAAGCGATCTGTCTGCGCGTCGTCCACGATGAAAGCTCCTTTCGGGAGAGGGACCTCGCTTGGAACCGTACAGAGAACCTTCTGGAAGAGTCGCGTGAACGCTTCGTTCTGCATGTCGACGGCACGCGCGCTTGCGGAGACAATAAAATTCTGACCACATCGCATCCCTGTTGGGATTTGAAACGGAACGCGCAAACTCATCGCCCAGCCGGGAGGCAGAAGTACGTTTTTGCTCACAGTGCCGTTCTCTGACTGATGAACACCTATTGTGGGAAAATGCGTCCCATTAGGGGGGGCAAATGCCTTGATCCCCATCTCCACTTGTACGGAAGAACTGCGGCGATTCGCCACCAGTACTTCGTACTCCGCTCTTTCTCCGCCGAGGATGACTTTGTCGGCAGACGGGTTCACGCGCGTCAGTGTCAGTTCGATTCCATCCACAGTGGAAGTCGCAGAAATGGAACTTGGGGTGGGAGGCGTGGGTGCGGGGAAAGGCGTGGAAGGAGGAGTCACCACCGGCAGAGTTCCCTCGGGAAACAGCCGGACGGTATCCGCGGAGAATGGCTTGCCGCTGTCCGTATTCCAGATGTGCACTTTCACCTTCTTTCCCTGTTGCAGGGTGACCGTGGCGATGCGTTGCCAGTCTCCCCCGTTCATCGTCACACCGGCGGGGCTGAGAATCTGATTGACAGTCAAAATCGGAAGAAGTGTGACGTCTTTCCCGTTCACTGTCTCTCTCACTTTCCAGTTCACCTTCATAGAATTTTTGTCACCGGCAACCCACGTGGCATAGATGTCGTACTTTCCTGCAGGGATATCGATGAACGTCCACTGCGCATAGGCGTTCGGATCCGTTCCGGCGTTCCGCATGGAGGAGCCATAGATACCGGTATTCACCGCTGTCCATCCGTTGCCGGATGTCATGAATCCCTCAAAGCGTTTGTCGGCTTCGATGACATAACTCCCGTCCGATTCGGGCGGAGTCGCCGTCATGGCCGTCAACGGACCCCTGACAGTGAAGAGAGTGCCCAACGCACTGAAAACGATCAGCGCAAGCGTACCAAACCAGAAGGAATGTTTCGTCATGTGAATGTGGGTATAACGAAGTTATTATACATCAAAACGGCGTTTTCATCCAACACTCCACTTTCAGCTCATTTATAACTAAATTCAATCAGAGGCAGTATTTATGACGAATACTTGCACAGACGGATTCAATTGTGTTTTGAGTTGGATAGTGGGGCGAGCGATGGGTGTCGAACCCACGACCTCCAGGGCCACAACCTGGCGCTCTAACCAACTGAGCTACGCCCGCCACGGCGGTCGCGACCGCCGTGGCCCGCCACAAGGCGGTTGAAATGGCAGATCGCAGACCAATAACGAAAGACCAGTGAACACTGCTTGCGGGTATGACGACCCGCCAGCATACGCATAGTACCAAACATTGCTGAGCTTATATAGCCTCTTCAGGATTTCTTTTCGCCCTGCTGGTTCTGCGAAATGTTGTCCGCGCGGATGATCGCGATGGGTGCATCCGTTTCCTCAGCCTTCTTGGCAGGCAGCTGTTCGTGAGCCTGTGGCGCGGGAGATTCTTGTTTCTTCGTCGGTGTGCTCTTTGCCGGCGGCGGCGCGGGAGTGGACTCTGCCGGCTGCGGTTCCACTGCCGGGGACGGTTCCTGCGGAGTTTCACTCTGTTCGGCTGTCTCCCTGTCCGCCGTAGCCTCGGCAGAGGTGGATTCGCGCACTTTTTTGTTCTGGCGGTAGCGTGCGCGCTTCTTGCGGCGTCGTTCCCGTTCAGCTTCGGAAATCTCCCTTTTCTCTGCTGCCGGAGTGGGAGAAGTCGCGACAGCGGCCGGTTCCACCGTGGGAGCCGGAGAGGTGGGAATCGGCGGTTGTATCGGCATGCTTGGTTTTCGAGCTGGAGCAGGTGTGACCGGTGTGGGTGGCGTCATTGGAGGCGGAGGTGGTTCCGCGGGCGCCAAAGTGGGCGCGGGTTCTGTGACAACCGGCTCAATTGCGGGGACAGGTTGAGTCGTCGGAGCGGGAGGCGGGGTCATTTCGGCGGGCGCAGCCACAGTCGGTTCCAGCCACGGAGGAAGCGGACGACTCTCATCCTGCTCGGGTTCGGGCGTCGGAAGAGCGGTCGAAACGGTGTGGCCGCGCTTCTCGGCCTCCTCATGACCCTGCTTGAGCCAGCCCGGTGCCTCTTCCTCCTTGAACGTAAGTTCGCTCAACTTGGAGGGTCCTGTTTCAACTGTGTCCTTCAGTGTCGCAACAGGTTCTTCGTCAGGAGTCTCGCGCTCCTCTTCGGGTGTTGGCATGGACGAAACATTCAGGATGGCCATGGGCGGAGCCACGTCGGTCGCGACCGACAGTGGCGGGGGTTGATCGAGGGAGGGGAGTCCGGACAATGGCGGGGATTTCTTCGCAGGTTTGCCTTCCGGAGGAGGAGGCTCCCTGTCCAATTTCCGTTGCACGATCTTGCCGATAATCGTCACCATGGCGAATCCTACGAGAATGGCGAGGAGTAAACCGCCGCCGATCGTCGCGATTGAACGGAGGGAGAAGCGGGAAAACAACGTCGTGGACGAAGAGGTTTTGGAAGAAACTGCGGAACTTTGCTGCATACTCGAGGTCTGTTCCGGTATCTGGATGGTATTCACTGGCAGCAGACCGGTGATGCGGAGTATTTCCTCCGTGGTTGCGAGATCGCGTGCCTGCAAATTTACCGTGTACTGGCCGTTCCGTGCGTAGGTGTGCACGGGGCGATCAAGCATGCTCTGCTGCCCGTCGCCGAAATCCCAGTAGAGCAGGATCGCGCGGCCTTCCGTGGAGAGCGCGGCAGAGTCGATCGAGAAGCCATAGGCGCCGTTGCCGCGATCTTCGATGAGCACATTCTGAAGTCCGCTCGGGGAAGTGATGGGGTTCTCTTCCGTGGGTTCCACAGGAGCGGGAGCGCTGCCCGCATACAGCCGGATGGTCTGGGTGGCGGGACCGGCAGTGCCATTCCCGCGAACGGTCAGCGTACGCTCCGTCACACCGTCCGTGAACCACAGGCGCAGCGCGGAGCCGTCTGACTCGAAAAATGTGCCGCGGCTGTCATTGTCATTCGTGGAATCACCGTCGCCATTCCCATCCGCTCCGCTATGCACATCGATACTGAGCTGCACGGTCCCCGGCTGGGCGTGAAGGAGGATGGTCTGCAGGTTCATCCCGATGACGGAGATGCCGTTCGCATCGAATGGGGGATCTGCCGCAATGAAGCTCCCTCCGGTTCCTGTCGCGAGTGGCAACATTCCCGGGACGATGTGGATGGCAAAGGTGCGCTGCGTGATCGGCGTTTGGTCCGCTGCGGCCACTTCTCCGCGGAGCAGAAAATCCCCTGCCTCCGCGAATCGTTCGCGGAAGAGCGGCCCGCGATCTGCCTGCACGAACGAGCCGTCCGCCTTGGTGAGCGACCAGGCGACCTGGCGGTCTGAAACATCAGAGACGGCGAGGATTTCAAACACGCTGCCCGGGGCGAGCGTCCACGATTCCATGAGGAACGGCTGATCCTGTTCGATAGCCAGTGCGGATGCGGCGCCACAGAGGAGCGAGAGGACAATTCCGATGCCGAGCCGCTGATAGATGGGGACAATATTCATAATCCAAAGCCGAGGACGAATATGACAATCGCGCGGGCAGCGAGAATGAGGAGCAGTCCCACGATGGTGTAGATGACGATCTTCTTTGCTTTTTCTTTGGCACTGTCATCCCCCAGACCCACGATGAGCCAGATACCGGCAATGATGATGACCACGACGGCAATGAGCGAGACGAAACTCAAAACTTTCATGGTAATATTGATTATGGTTCCTTGCAGGTTTTCTCCGCCTCCACCCACACTGATTTCATTGGCATCGCCGAGCGCGCCTCCCTGAGCGGTCGCGACCCGCGGGAGGAGGAGAAGAAGAGCTAGGGAGGTGAGGGAGTACCGGAGGGATAGCATAGGGATCAGACGGCAAGACTGACGAAGAACATGACGAGTGCTTTCGCGATCAAGATGAGGATTAAACCGATGGCGGTGTACAGCACGATTTTCTTGGCCGTGTCTTTCGCTGAATCATTGCCGAGACTCAAGATCAGGTAGAGGCCGGCAATGATGATCATGATGACGGCGATGAGTGCGACATACGTGAGAATTTTGTTGACGATATTTGCAATCGTTCCTCGCAGGCTTCCACCATGAATCCCCGATACGCCCAAGCTATCCGCCCCCTGCTCAAGACCGGGTCCGTTGTAGACCTGCGCAAGGACAGGACTTTCCGGGAGCACGGGGAGTAAGGCGAGGGAACATCCGAGGAGAGCGGCGCAGAGCCAGAGGCGGGTTCTCATAGATGGGTGGTGAGAATCTTTATATTCACGTTTTATGATAGCATACTTTTCGTCTTTTTGCCATTCGTCTTCCATGCGCCCTTCATCGCCACGAATTCTTCTTCAGTACGCCAAAACCCCTGCGTTTCTCGTGACCAATCTTACGAATATCCGCTACCTCACGGGGGCGGAGGTGAGTGCGGGTGCCGTGCTGATCACGCCGCGTCAGACGCTTCTTTTCGTGGATTCTCGTTACCACGAAGTGGCGATCAGTGTCACTACCGGATGTTTGGTTCGTCCGATGGATGATCTGGCCAAGATGCTTCGGCGCGTTGCGGTGTGCGGGTGCGAGGCCGAGACGGTCACGCTTGCTCAGGGAGACAGGTGGAGAAAGGAATTTCGTTCGACGAGGTTCTTCCCGAAGCACGGGGTCATCGGACATTTCCGTCGTGCAAAGGATCATGAGGAACGTAAGCGCTTTCGCCGTGCCCAGCAGATCACTCGTGAGCTTCTGAAGCGCGTTCCTTCTGCATTGCGTGATAGAGTCACGGAGCGGGAAATCGCGTGGAAGCTCCGTGCGTGGGCGAGTGAACTCAATGCGGATCATCTCGCTTTCGACCCGATCGTGGCGTTCGGGCCGCACACCAGCAGTCCCCATCACCACCCCACGACGCATGCGCTCAAGAAGGGGGACATCGTGCAGATCGACGTGGGCGCGCGTTTCGAGGGGTACTGTGCCGACCAGAGCGCAGTCTTCTTCACCGACAAGAAAACGCAGGAGCAGGAGCATGCTCTCGCGGCGGTCCAGGAGGCAAAACAGGAAGCGGAGCGCATGGTGCGGGCGGGCGCCTCGACGCACGCGCTCGACCGATTGGCGCGTTCGATCCTCAGAAAACACGGAGTCGAGAAAGCATTCAGCCACTCGCTCGGTCATGGGGTCGGGTTGGAGATCCATGAGGGAGTGACCTTGAGTCAAAAACGCCCCGATGAAGTTTTGCTGGCATCCGAAATCGTCACGATCGAACCGGGCGTGTACTTTCCGGGGAAGTTCGGCATACGTCTTGAAGATGAGATTATTGTTGGTGAGTGAGAAGGCATTTCTCCATGTCCATGGGCAAATTGTTTAATGGTTAAATTGTTACATGGCTACATTGCTCATTGTTTTTGCTTCTAGTGAAGCGGAATTTGTTATGTTAAATGCAAATAACAATTTAACAATTTAACAATGTAACCATTTCTCGCCACTTCCGATCAGCGGACAGAAACATCGATCAAAGCTATAATGAGAAGAAATGCACATCAAACAAACACCGCTCTACCGAACGCGCGTCGCACGACTGCCGAAGCACCTCAAGGTGCTCATCGCGGCGCTGGCCTTCGTGGCGCCCGTCATGGCGGCGGGGGTGAGCAAGGATCTTCCGCGTGAGCAGGACTTCATCCTCACGGCCTACTACTCGCCGTTGCCCGGACAGTGTTGCTACGTCAAAGGCGGGTACCGTGCCGACAAAGTTCTGAATGGCGAGGGCACCAACGGCGCCGACGGCACTGAGGTGTATCCCGGCATGATCGCGGCACCGGCGAGTTATGCGTTCGGCACCGTCGTTGCCTTGCCCGGCATCGGGCGCTTTGCGGTGCATGACCGTGGCGGGGCGATAACGGAACTTGAGGGCGGCGCGCATCGCCTCGATATCTGGGTGGGCCATGGCGAGGAGGGACTGGCGCGGGCACTCGCTTTTGGGGTTCGGCGCGTACGCGGGACGGTGTACGAAGTCGGCGGTTTTCAGCCAAAAGTGAGTTTTTCACTCGAGAGCTTTCCGGCTGTCCTCAACCGGCTCGAACCTTTTCTCGTGCGCGGTCAGGATTTGCTTGCCGTTTCGGTGAAGGCGGGGGATCGCGGACTTTCCGTCGAAACATTGCAGCGCTCGCTGGGCAAAACCGGATTTTTCGATCAGGCTCCCACCGGACTCTTTGGTGTGGCAACGCAGGATGCTCTGACGCGCTTCAATGCTGCCTACGGACTGACCGAACCTTCGGATCATCTCAGTGAACGATCCGCCGCGACCCTTGCGGCCGCGGTCCGTCGGGCGGATGTCACGCCGCCCGTTGCGAAGAATGTGGACAGAAGTGCGAAGGCATCGGTCATTCGGACGGCGCAGCGAACCATGCGGTTTCTGGGCTACTACAAGGGCAGAACAAACGGTGTCTACAGTGACACGCTGGCCGCAGCGATCCTCAAGTTCCAGCAGAGCGAGCAGCTGGTGGGGACGGCCGAAGATCCGGGGGCAGGACGTATCGGGCCGCTCACGCGTGGCAAACTCAAGACACAGTGGAACCAGAAGCTCGTTGCGGATCTGGCCGACCGTCTGATGATTCTGCATCGTGTGGAAGTGCTCCTCGATCAAAAGGGCAAGAATCTCGATCAGTTCCTCAGTGAAGGCGACAGCGGTCAATCCGTGACGCTCCTGCAGCGCCTGCTTGCCGACCGCGGATACTTTCCGTCCGAAAAAGTGAACGGGTACTTCGGTCTTCAGACCAGGGAAGCCGTGCTTCAGTACCAGATCGACCGGCAACTCGTGGCCGCAGAGGGCGGGAGCGGTGCTGGAACAGTGGGTCCTCAGACACTCAAGAGCCTGCGCGCGGAAGAGCAGCAGGAGGCCTATTTACTTGTGCGCAGCGAAGGCTGGAGGGCACTATAGGGTTTAGGGCTAGGGTTAGGGATTATTTGTGATTCCTGACCCTGTTCCTGACCCTGTTCCTAACCCTAACCCTAATCCTAACCCTAACCCTATCCCTAACCGTGAGCGTCAATTGCACTTCTCTATTTTCTCATGCAACATGTCCCCATGCGCCGGTTCGCGTTGTTTGTCGTGCTGTGTCTTTTGCCACTTTCCGTCTTGGGTGAAGGCGGCGGCATCACGCGCCGCGACGGGTTTTTGATGATCTGGGAGGGTATCCGTCGCGATCCGGATCCTACCAGTGAACAACCCTTCGCCGATGTGCCGGAAGGGGAGCGCGGAAGCGAGCAGATCACGTATGCCAAAGCACGCGGTATTCTCGAAGACGGCGAACTATTCCACCCTGACGAGCCGCTCAACTTCTCTGATGCCGTGCTCTGGCTCTTTCGCACGCGCAACGTGACGGACATTGATGCGATGACGCCCGAGGCTGTGCCAGAGCTTCTTGAGCAGTACCCGTTCATCCATACATCGCAGGATCTGTCGGTACCTGTGTCATCCTCTGACACACTGCTGGCCATGGCCGCTTCACTCGATACCCTGCTCGCTTCCGAGGAACACGAAGTCAGCCTGTATTCCGAGAAGTTTCAAGGCAAGGGAACGGCGTGCGGGGAACCGTTCGACATGAACGCGCTCACGGCGGCGCACCGCACGTTTCCCTGCAATACACTCGTGAAGGTGACGAATACCGAAAACGATCAGAGCGTGATCGTGCGCATCAATGACCGCGGGCCGTACGTGGATGGGCGCGACATGGATTTGAGCCTCGAGGCCTTCACGCGGATCGCCCCCCGCAGTCAGGGCGTCGCGCGGGCAAAGTTTCAGCGGCTGGGGGACAGCGCACTCGTCGACGCGTGCGATGGTACTCTGCGTCGCTACCAAAAGCGCATCACGCGGGACGTGCGCTTCGATCGGGGCGTGCCGAACATGTCGTCCGTCGGTGAGCCGGTGACCCTGACTTCCATCCGTCCATTCGTCGTGCGTTCCGTCCTGTATCCGGATGGTTCCGTCGAGCGCATCGAAGACTGGGTGAATCCCGGTGAGGTGTTCTCGCTGACACCGTCCACAATGGGTCCATTCGTCTTCCGCGTCGGAACGGTCGATGGCAGGGTGCGTGAGATGCAGATGGACGTTTGGGAGTGCGCAACGCATGGTTGAATGGTTATAATGTTAAATTGCTATTTTGCTACATTGTTGGCAAGAGAAAGCCAGATCAGCACAAAATAACAATGTAACAATTTATCAATGTAACAATTCCTCGGGCTAAGCGGAAAATGCCGCTATCTGGTATAATAACTTGAATATTTCATACTCTGTGTTTTCCTTCCTCGAACGCTTCTTCTGGCCCGTGTTCTGGATCGCAACCCTGGCGATTGTCTCGGTCGTACCCGGTGCATGGAGTGCATGCGGAAACTGGTGGATTTCAAATCCGTTTCTGAACTCCGGTCTCATCGTGGGCGCGTACGTTTTGTGGAGGACTACGAAGTGGAACTTCCGATATTTCTATGCCGTCTGGAAATCACGGACACTCGTGATGATGAAGATCACGTTGCCCAGGTCGGATACAAAGGTGGATCAAGAGAAGCGCACCGAGAAGGATTTCAAAGAGAAAGTTGCGATCATGGAACAACTCTATCGGGCGCTCTGGGAAGTACAGAGCCTTACGGTCTGGCAGGAACTCCGGTACTGGTTCTTCCGCTACATCACGATCAGTTTCGAGATGTACGTGGAGAAGGGGCTCCTGATGTTCTACGTCGTGACGCAGCCGGAGCTGCAATCCATTGTCGAGAAGCAGATCACGGCGTTCTATCCCAATGCTGAAGTCACGCTCCGTCCCACGCCCAATCTGTGGCCCAAGGGCACGAAGCTCACGGCATACAACATGATCACCGACAAGCCGTTTAATTTCCCTCTGCGATATTACGAGCAGATGCAGGACGATCCGCTCAACGGCATCGCGAACGTGCTCAGTAAAATGCAGGATGACGAGACGGCCGGCGTGCAGATCGTGCTCATGCCGGCGTCTTCACAGAAATTTGGCAAGCTGACCGAACGGTTCGCCTCCACGAAGTTCAAAGGGAAAAAGGAGAACTGGTTCAGCCGCATTCCGCTGCTGGGGCTCCTCTTCGATATTTTCGGCAGTGTGGCCACGGGGAGCGACAGCACCATGGCGCCGGGCGCCAGCCGCGGCGATGCCTTTGTGCGCATGATTCAGCCGGAGGAGGAGCTCTACAAGCGCATGGGCGAAAAGGCAGGCATGAGCTTCTACTACGCTTCCATCCGCATCGCCTCCGCGGCCAAGACGTGGCAGCGGTCGATCGAGATCACCAACAATCTGCAGGTCGCCTTCAACGCGTACAAAGATATCTACGGCAACTACCTGGATGACCATCGCATGTTCTCGAATTTCTTCCCGCTCGCCTGGAACGCGCCGATTCTCTACAAGCTCTGGAAGCGGCGCATCAACGGGTTCTGGCACAAGCGGTGCATGCTCGTCGAGAAGGAGCTGGCCGGCCTCTTCCACTTCCCCGACAGCCGCTACAACAAGATCCCGATCATCGAGTGGATCAGCTATCGCGTGTTGCCGCCTCCCCCGAATATTCCCGCGGAGGGAATCCTCATCGGCATCAACAAGCACCGTGCCGTCGATACGCCCATCCGTTTCCATCCCGAAGACCGTACCCGCCACCACTACATCATCGGAAAATCCGGTACGGGAAAATCCGCGCTGCTTTCGTGGATGAGCCGTCAGGATATCCAGCGCGGCGAGGGGGTGTGCATCGTGGATCCGCACGGCGATCTGATCGAGGATGCACTTGCTCATACCCCCAAGGAGCGCGCCAAGGATATCGTCCTCTTCGATCCCGCCGACACCGAGCGGCCGATGGGCTTAAACCTGCTCGAGGCCAAGACGCCCGAAGAGAAAGACCGCGCCGCGCTCGATGCGATGGAGATTTTCATCAAGCTTTTCGGCAACGAGATCTTCGGTCCGCGCATCCAGCACTACTTCCGCAACGGCTGCCTGACGCTCATGGATGATGAAGAGGAGGGGGCAACGCTCATCGATGTGCCGAGGCTCTTCGTGGATGACGAGTTCCAGCGCTACAAAGTCGCCAAGTGCAAGAATCCCGTTGTCCGGAGCTTCTGGGAGCACGAGATCCAAAAGACGGGCGCGCGCGAGAAGGAGGAGATGATCCCGTACTTCTCGGCCAAGTTCGGTCCCTTCATCACGAACACGACGATGCGTAACATCATCGGGCAACCCAAGAGCGCGTTCCAGATCAGGCAGATCATGGATGAGGGCAAGGTGCTCCTCGTGAACCTGAGCAAAGGAAGAATCGGCGACGTGAACGCGCAGCTGCTGGGGCTCATCTTCGTCAACAAGGTGAACATGGCTGCGCTCTCCCGCGCCGATGTCCAGCGCAAGCAGCGCCGCCGTTTCTACCTGTACGTGGACGAATTCCAGAACTTCGTCACCGAAGCGTTTGCTACCATCCTCTCCGAGGCGCGCAAGTACGAGCTGGGGCTCATCATGGCGCACCAGTTCATCGGTCAGCTCGTGGGTAAGACGGAGGAGTACGGGCAGGCAAACACCAAGCTCCGCGACGCCGTTTTCGGCAACGTGGGTTCCATCAGTTCTTTCAAGATCGGCGCGGAGGATGCCGAGTACATGGCCAAGGAATTCGCCCCCGATCTTTCGGAGCAGGACGTGATCGGCATTCCGAACTTCAACTGTTACATGAAGCTTTCGATCAATAACGTTCCTTCACGTCCCTTCTCTATGGCCACGATCTGGGACGAATCGGATAGAAACGAGGAGCTGGCCGGTCTCATCAAGGAGTATAGCCGCATGAAGTACGGCAGGAAGAAGGTGTTCGTCGATCAGGAAATCGGAGATCGGATCGGGATGGTCCGGTAAAAGAATTGTCGATTGACGATTTTTCCATTGGCGATTTGTATTCCGGCATATCGCCAATCGTCAATGGTCAACCGCCAATGTACGGTTCACGATTGCATCTTCGTACTTCCCTGAGGAAAATGCCCACATGTCCTGGGGTTTGGTCCTCTCCGGCGGAGCGGCGTTCGGCATCGCGAATGGCGGCGTACTCGAAGTGCTGGAGCGTGAGGGGCTGAAACCCGACTGTATCGCAGGCAGCAGCATGGGGGCCATCATCGCTGCGGGATGCGCGTTCGGTATTTCGCTGGACCACATACATGAGGCAGTGAGGCAGCTCACCATCGTGAGCGTCGCGCGGTTCAGCGACCTGCCGCTCAGGCATGGCCTGCATAGTGGGATTTTTCGCCATGAGGTCGAGCGGCTGATGCGGCCATTTTTCGGCGATGCCACGATCGGCGATTGCCGTATTCCCTTCGTGTGCGTTGCCGGAAAAGTGCACAAGCGCATCGCCTGGTCGCACATCGTGCGGCGTACGTTCCGGCAGGAATTTGAAAATGCGGTATCACACTATGTCTTTCCGCCCGAAACGAGGCTGGTGGACGCCCTTGCGGCGACCAGTGCGATTCCGGTGGTATTTTCGCCAGTCGAGATTGCGGGCCAGACCTTCGTCGATTTGTGTCACTTCGGCCCCATTCCGGCACGCGCGCTCAAGGATCGCTTCCATCCGGATCGGATCGTTGCGACCGACACGCACCCGACGTACGACACGCTGCGCACGTTTCTGCCGACGGGCTGGCGCGAGTTTCTCGAGGCGGGGGATCAGGCAATCGCAGAGGACAAGGCGGTGTGCGATGTGCTCATCAGTCCGGTACCGCCGTACGTGCTCTTCCGCTTCGACAAGGGTGAAGCGTTTTGGGAGGCGGGAAAAAAGGCAGCGGAAAAATCGCTTCCGCACGTGAAGGCACTGATTTACAGCTGACGGCGAATTGGGATGGCGCGGTGATAGTTGTATGGCACATCAGGTGTTACGTATTCGATTTCTAAAATACGTAATACATCATTCGTAATACTCAACACCCAATGGATGATGCGATGATGCTCTAGTACCGGTACACACTTCGGCCACCGGATGATACGGATCGTTGCGAGGCCTGCGCGCTGAGATAGCCGTCCCTGTAGCCCCGGCGCTCCTCGGCATCATCAATCTTCGCACTGCGGCTGGAGAGCCCATCCAACGCATCCATTCTTCCCTGCCGGCTGCCCTTGTCGTAGCGCTGCTGCGGCGTCAGGCGGGTATTGACGGAACGTGCCTGGGAACGCATGTAGCGCTCCTGCTGCGCGGCCTGTTCCGCCCGTTTCACCTCGAGCGCTTTCATGAGGCGGCGGCGGTACACGCTCATGCCGTGCGGCATTTGTCCTTTGCCGATGTGCTGCCGCTGTGCATCCAATTGGAGGGAGCGGCTTTCCAGTTCCGGGAGCGGCATATCCGTGTAGTGCTTGTGGATGAGAGGTTCGTTGATTATGGCGAAGAGGGAAAAAATGGAGTGCATCGTCCCCTGATTATTAATATCTTGTCAAGAACTGCGGTGCTACAATCGCCCCAATTCATTCCACCCCCTGCCCATGAAAAAAGTTTTGCTCTGGATTGGCGGAATCGCGCTCGTCCTCGTCCTCGCGTTCATCGCCGTTGTGATTCTTGTGGTTGCCAATGTCCTCCCTGCATCGGTGACGAAAACCTCCCTTTCGCAGGAGTACGGATATGACGGCGCTTACGCTCCGCCAGAGTCTCCCATGCCGCGCGAATGGGATGCAATGCCCGGTTCGGCTGGAGTAGGCAATGTCCACGAGGAATCGGCGAATGTGCAGCAGGGGGAGCGCGTCATCCTCCGTTCTGCCAGGATGTCTCTGGTTGCATCGGATGTGCAGAAGACGGTGTCCGCACTCAAGACGTACACCGAAGAGAACAACGGGTTTGTGGTGAGTGCCGAGGTGCAGACGCAGGAGGGCATGGCCCCGAGTGCCACGGTGTCGCTTCGCATTCCTGCCGAGAAGCTCGATGCCGCCCTCGCCTTCATCCGGCAGCAGGCGCTTCGTGTGGCGAGCGAATCGGTTTCCGGTGAAGATGTGACCGAGGAGTACGTCGACCTCAAGGCCAGGCTCTCCAACCTGGAGGCCAGCGAACGGCAGTTCCTCACGATTATGAAAGATGCCCGCAAAACGGAGGATGTGCTTGCCGTGCAGCGGGAGATTGAACGCGTACGCGGTGACATCGAATCACTGACGGCGCGCAAGAAGTATCTGGAGGAATCCGCGAAACTTTCCTCCGTTACCGTTTCCATTGCGACGGACGAGGCGTCGCTCCCCGTCGTTGTTTCCGGGGACGAGTGGCGTCCCTTCGTGGTTGCGAAGTCGGCTGCAGCGGCGCTCCTCGATATGCTCAAGTTCCTCGTGAACGTCGTCATCTGGGCCATTGTGTTCGTGCCCATCTGGGGAACGGTTTGGCTCGTCGTGCGCTACTGGAAGAGGAGACGACTCAGTGTTCCGTAAGATCCGGAAAATTTTTTCCGATTGCCTCCCTCTCCTGTACCCTGTTCGTATGCCATCATTCTCTCAAATCAAGGACATGTTCCGCATGCAGCGCGAGGCGAAGAAGGTGAAGAAGGAATTAAAGAAGATCCACGTAGAGGCGGAGGGGAGGGGAGTGAAAGTCGTCGTTTCGGCGGACATGGAGGTTGTCAGTATCGAGATCGCTCCTGATGCCAATCGCGAGACACTTGGCCGCGAAATCGCCGATTGTCTGAATCGTGCGCTCAAGAAGGCGCAAGTCGTCTCTGCCGAGAAGATGCAGGGCGTGATGGGCGAGATGGGGTTCCCGACGGAGCAGGGGATGAAGGGTATCGGACAGTAAACTTGCCATATGAAGAAGCTCATTCTCCTCGTCATCGGCCTTTGCATTGTCGTGTACGCGTGGTATCTGCATGAGCTCTCTCCATTCGGTGGAACGGGAGCGATTCGCGTGAAGGTTTCGCAGGGGATGAGTGTTGGGCAGGTGGGAGCGCTGTTGCATGAGAAGGGACTCATCCGCTCGCTTCCCGCTTTCAAGTTGTATATGAAGCTCAATGGTGCGGAGGCAGGCGTGCAGGCGGGGACGTTCATTTTCCGGCCGAACATGAGCGTTGAAGAGATTGCGAACGTTCTTCGCTTGGGCAAGTCGGAGGAGATATCACTCACGATCCCGGAGGGATGGACGGTGACGGATATTGACGCGCTGATTGCATCCAAGGGGCTTGCGGATTCCGGTGCAGTCCTGGACTGTCTCAGGCGCTGCGACTTCTCGACGTTCGACTTTCTTCCTTCCGCTGCATCCAAGGGGCTTGCCCTGAGAGGCGGACGCTTAGAGGGATATCTCTTCCCCGAAACTTACTTCGTGAATGAAGCGGAGTTTGTGCCCAAGTTTTTCCTCGAGCGCCTGCTCGGAACCTTCCGCGCGCGCGTGGTTCAGGAACACAAGGACGAGATCGCCGCCTCGGGTCACTCTCTTCACGAAATCATTACCATGGCTTCGCTCGTCGAAGCGGAAACGCGCACGGATGTGGAGAGGCCGGTTGTTGCAGGTATCCTCTGGAAGCGACTCGAGGCTGGCATGCCCCTCGGTGTGGATGCCAGTGTTCGGTATATCCTCGAAAAGCCCACCGAGCCGATCACGCAGTCGGATCTGGAGACAAAGAGTCCCTACAACACGCGGAAGGTGAAGGGGTTGCCACCGGGACCTATCGCGAGTCCGGGCATTTCGAGCATTCTCGCTGCCCTCAAATCGCAGGAGTCTCCCTACTGGTATTACCTGCATGACGGCAAAGGCATCATTCACTATGCAACGACGAATGAAGAGCACAATGAGAACCGGAGGCGGTATTTGCAATAGCTGTAAGACATAAGACGTAAGACATAAGACGTAAGACATAAGACGTAAGACGTAAGACATAAGACGTAAGACGTAAGACATAAGACGTAAGACGTAAGCTGTAAGCATCTGCTTATGGCCTAAAGCTTATAGCTTATGTCTTTCTAAATAATGTGGTATAATATTCTTCGTACCACTTCTACAGAAACACCGATATCATACTTTCGTTCTTCGATGACTCCCGCACACAAGCTCAAGATCGGCGTGATGGGCTCGGCCAGTGGGCCGCAGATTTCGGATCCTCATGCGCGCGCGATGGCGAAGAAACTCGGGCAGGAAATCGGCAGGCGCGGGTACATCTTCATCAACGGTGCCTGTCCGGGACTCCCGCACGACGCGCTCTTGGGGGCCAAGGAAGCTGGGGCATTCACGCTCGGGATCTCTCCGGCGTTCTCGGAGTACGAGCACGTGAACGAGTACCACTCGCCGCTCGAAAACGACATGATGATCTTCACAGGGCAAGGATTCATGGAGCGTGATGTCGTGAATATCCGTTCCAGCGATGGTGTCGTCTTCATTAGTGGTGGCATTGGCACCTTGAATGAGTTCACGATTGCCTACGACGAGGGTCGGCCCATGGGTGTGCTCACCAATACCGGCGGCATCAGCAATGCGATCCAGGAAATCATCACGAAGCTGTGCCTGCGTACGATTCCGCCAAACATGGTGTTCGACGACGATCCGGTCAAACTGCTCGATAAGTTGGAGGTCGTCATCCGCGCGTTTCCGCTGCCTATTCACGAAGACGGTCGCGTGATCGACCATTCAGAGGGCAATCGCGAAGCCCCGCCTCACCTGCAGGAGAGAAAGTCGGGGTGAAGGATTGGCGGTGATTGGCCTCACCCCCAACCCCTCTCCGCACCGACCAACGCCAACCGGAGAGGGGCGCACTCTTTCTGTTTCAGAACTCTTTTCAATGAAAAAGTATGCCCCCTCTCCATGTAGGATCGTCGCAGGGATGGAGAGGGGGATAGGGGGTGAGGCAGGAAAGCGCCTGTTCATCACTGGCCTCCCTTCGTGATCCACCGCACGGGCGTTCCCGTGAAGTCGAACATCGAGCGGAGCCTGTTTTCGAGGAACTTAAGTTCGCTCGGACGGATATTCCGGGGATGCTTGACGAAGAGCACGAACGTCGGCGGCACGTCGTCGGCCTGCGTTAAGTGCTTGGTTTTCGAGAGCACTTTGAGGGGCTGACCGAAGACGGCATCCGTGAACCAGCGGTGGAGTTCCTTCGTCGGGATGCGGCGCAGACGATTCTGCTGTACTTGCGCAATCAGGGGGAAAACTTTCAAGAGCCCGTCGCGGGTAACAGCGGAGCAGGGGAGCAGGGGGGCGAACCGGCAGAACGAGAGGGAGAGCTCCACTTCGGCGATCCTCACTGCGCGAGCCTCGGGTTTGAGCGTGTCGATTTTGTTGAGGAGCAGAATCATGCCCTTACCCGCTTCGATGGCCAGTGCGGCCAGCCGTTGGTCCTGGTGGCTCACGGGCTCCAGAGCCGAGAGTACGAGCAGCGCCACGTCGCACTGTTCCAGAGCCTGAATGCTCCGCAGCACCGCATAGTGTTCGATGCCTTCCTCCACATGGGTACGGCGCCGGATGCCGGCCGTGTCGATGAAGAGGAATTCCTGCTCATTGAAGCGGATGATCGTATCGACGGCGTCCCGCGTGGTGCCGGGAATATCCGAGACGAGCATGGGCGAGACGGATCGTTGGGGATCGGACATGAAGGCGTTGATGAGCGAGCTCTTGCCCACGTTCGGCTTGCCGATGACGGCGACTTTGGGCGGGTCCGATGTTTTCGCCTTTTCCTGCTTCTTGAAGTGGAGCTTTTTCAATTCCTTCGTGATCGCGTCGAGCAGCTCTTCCGTGCCGATGGCGTGCGGTGCGCTGACGGGAATGACGATGTCTGAAATCCCGATCGACAGATATTCCACCAGTTTGTCTTCGATCGTTTCGGGATTGTCGCATTTCGTCGGCACGAGGATGACGGGGACGTGGCGGCGGCGGTTTTTACGCAGTAAATCGATGATGGTGTAGTCGCTCTTCGTCAATTCCTCGCGGCTGTTGATGGTAAAGAGGATGAGGTCGGCGTTCTCAAGCGCGAGCAGCGATTGCCGGTGCACGTCCTGCTCGAAGCCCTTGTCGTCAGCCTGCCCTGAGCCGCGTCGAAGGGTTCCTCCACCCATCCCGCCGGTGTCGAGCAGCAGAAAATCCACTGTCTTCGTTTCCATGCGGTGAGCCACGTGGTCGCGGGTGGTGCCTGCCACCTCACTTTCTATTGCCTTGCGCTCGCCGGCGAGCCGGTTGAAGAGCGTGGATTTGCCCGTGTTCGGGCGGCCAATGATCGCGACAGTGGGGAGCTTTGTCATAGGATGGAAGCGGGAGTTGGAAGGCCGACCGAAGGTCCCGAGCGTAGCCGAGGGATGATGGCAACAGTCGGGAGTTGAGGCATCGTTCAGGGCAACGGATTGCATCCGATTGTATCATGCAATACGGCATTCCCATCGTTATTGAGGCCTAAATCCGTCTTTTGTCTCTGATGGAATCACTCATGCCGCATGCGCGCCCATGCCACTTTCTGGATACTGAGCAGAAGGATTCAGAGGCAGGAAGGGATGTTCGAAAAGGAGAGAGTCCTGCATCCCGGCAATCCTCTCATGCATTAATGCAACAGCAAGGAATCTTTGATGAGAAGCGAAATTCATACCACTGCGGTCCCGTTCCTCCGGGAGCTCAATGAGCAGGCGTTGCCTTGCGTATACAGAGAGCTTCTTGCGCAAAAAATGTACCATCTGCGACCCCACTCCTTGCTGTCGTTCTTCTCGCTTGACGACGAGACGCAGGATGGGAATCACATGCTTATGTAGTTCGTACACCATACTCCCGACCACTTGGTCATTCGCCTCTGCCACCATGCCTATGCAATGGCGCGTGCAGAGATTCTGCTTGTAATCCTTCTCAAGCCATGGATCCTCGAAACTCTCTTCGTCTATCTCGAGGACTCTGGGCAAATCTTCGTTGATCATCCAGCGTATGTGAACGCGCTTCCTCGGATCATCAATGTGCAGAGGATGTTCGATGGGGCGTGATTGCGCACTGTGGCTGTGTCGCACACTCCAACGTGTTGCCTGAAGAAGGAGGGCACATAACCTGGCATTGTTCCGGGCTGTGGTGAAAACCTTGGGGTATTTGCTACTGAGTTCATCTGGTTTGTCGAATTGCCTGACTAGGTTCGGAAATTCCTCCACTGTATCTTCAAGGACAACGTGGTCCCTTCTATGCATCCACGTCCGGATCTCTTTGCTGGAGAACACTTCATGCATGCGATGACGCAAGTCGCTGATCCCTTCAACGATGTTTGTTTTCTGTGCGTCGATCAGAACCATTTCGCTTGGTTGCAGATCGATGACCGAAGTGCATCTTCTCTCGATGTCCCCAGCATCGCTGGCCGCTCGTTCGAGTAGTAATGCGCTTGCCGGAGACAATGTGGAAGAGATTTCCATTTCTTCTGTTTCAAGTGCAGAAGTCTACGACGGTTGAAGTGCTCCGCAAGAGTGGTTTTCGGTCTTTTCACGGAGGGACAGCTCTCGTAGAGTATCGGGCATGGAATTCGACCCGTCCGCCATCGAAGCCAAGTGGCAGCAGAAGTGGGAGGAGGCCAAGATCTTCGAAACGGATCTCAAGAAGGCCAAAGATCCGTTCTACTCCCTCGTGATGTTTCCGTATCCCAGCGGGGACAAGCTGCACGTGGGACACTGGTACAACTTTGCGCCTGCGGACAGCGCGGCACGGTTTATGCGGATGAAGGGCAAGGATGTGATGACGCCCATGGGGTTCGATGCCTTCGGGCTCCCGGCCGAGAACTACGCCATCAAGAGCGGCATCCATCCCGACACCTCCACGCGCACGAACGTGCAGACGATGGTGAAGCAGCTGAAGCGCATGGGATGCATGTACGACTGGTCCAAGATGGTCAATACCTCCACTCCCGAGTACTACCGCTGGACGCAGTGGCTCTTTTTGCAGATGTACGAGCATAAGATCGCCTATAAGAAAGAAGCTCCCGTGAACTTCTGTCCCAGCTGCCAGACGGTGCTGGCCAATGAGCAGGCGCAGGACGGCACATGCGACCGCTGCGGCACCACCGTGATCCAGAAGAACCTGAACCAGTGGTTCTGGAAAATTTCGCAGTTTGCGCAACGTCTGCTCGACGGGCTTAAGGATCTCGCCTGGCCGGCGAAAACCAAAATTATGCAGGAGAACTGGATCGGCAGGAGCGAGGGGATCAACTTCCAGGAGCGCGTCAAAGATCTCAATATTGAATTTGAAGTCTATGATTCCATTCCGCAGACATTCCTCGCACAGACGTTCACGGTCATTGCTCCGGATCATCCTCTGGTGTCGAAGCTCGTTTCCGGCACGTCGTACGAAAAGCCCGTGATGGAGTTTGTGGAGAGAATTCGGAAGAAGAAGCTCGCGGCGAAATTCAAAATCGAAGAAGAGTCGGAGGGCATTTTTACGGGACGGTATGTCGATAATCCCTTCGGAACCGGAGACCTGCCCATTTGGGTTTGCTCGTACGTCCTTGCGGATTACGGAACGGGAATCGTCAACTGCAGCGCGCATGACGAGAGAGATTTCGCGTTCGCCAAGAAGTACGACATTCCGCTGAAGATCGCGCTCCTGCCGCAGGATCCCGCATTAGCGGAAAAAGTGAAGAACTTTGAAGTGTTCTATCGGGAACCGGATGGCATCATTCAAGTTCCCGAAGTTGCTCTTGGCATGACCTGGGAGCAGTCCCGGAAGAGGATCATCGATTACATTGAGGGCAAGGGATACGGACAGGTCCGAGTGCACTTCCGCCTCCGCGATTGGCTCATTTCCCGTCAGCGCTACTGGGGCGCTCCGATCCCGATTGTCTACGATCCCGAGGGCAAGCCGCACCCAGTACCCGAGAAGCACCTGCCGTGGCTGCTCCCGACGGATGTCGCCTTCAAGCCGACGGGCAAATCCCCGCTCACGGAGAGCAAAGAATTCATTGAGCGCACCGAGAAACTCTTTGGCAAAGGCTGGACGCCCGAGTTCGACACCATGGATACCTTCGTCTGTAGCAGTTACTACTATCTGCGCTACCTTGCGGAAGGCGACGAGAAGCACCTCGTCGATCCCACGATCGAAAAGAGGTGGATGCCGGTCAGCATGTACATCGGTGGGCCGGAGCACGCGTGCATGCATCTGATCTACGCACGATTTGTGATGATGGCACTCAAGGATTTTGGCTTCGTATCGCACGAAGAACCGTTCAAAAAATTAGTACATCAAGGACTGATCACCAACAAAGGAGCCAAGATGAGCAAGAGCAAGGGCAACGTAGTGAGTCCGGATAGTCTCGTCGAGCGGCATGGCTCCGATGCCTTCAGGATGTACCTGATGTTCATGGGACCCTTCACCGAAGGAGGGGATTGGAGCGACACGGGGATAAAAGGAATAGATCGCTTCGTGAAGCGGATTCATGCCATGTTTACGTCAAATGTGAACAAAAAAGTTGATCAATCTCAGGTGCTCGCTTCACTTCATCGAACGATCAAGAAGGTGACGGAGGATATCGAGGCGCTGCGGTTCAATACCGCGATCTCCGCGCTCATGGAACTGCTGAACCTGCTGGAGCAGGAAGGGGGAGTGAGCAGCGAAACCGCCAAGACATTCACGCTACTCTTAGCTCCGCTTGCTCCGCATCTTGCGGAGGAACTCTGGGAATCGCTCGGCGGGAAGGGATTCGTCATCGAGCAGAGGTGGCCGATGTTCGATCCCAAGCTCACGAAGGCATCGACGCACATCATTGCCATTCAGGTGAACGGAAAGCTACGCGGCGAGATTGAAGTGGATGCCGGTGCCTCGAAGGAGGATGTCCTCAGCAAGGCCAAGGCGCACCCGAACGTGCAGAAGTTCCTCACCGGAGAGGTGAAGAAAGAAATCTATGTGGCGGGGAAACTCGTGAGCCTGGTGGTGTAGAGACAAACCTCTCCCCCTAGCCCCCTCTCCACGAGAGAGGGGGAATGTTCATGTTTCCCCTTCCTCTTGTGGAGGAAAGGATCAGGGGATGGAGGTGATGTGCAGGAGAGGATGAATGGCGTTCTCACTGCACAGGCGCAGCCACTGGCGCGGGCTGGAATTTGCTCGTCCTGTCACGGTAGAGGTCCGGATCGATTGTGCGCTCGAAGCACACTTTTCCTGTTCCGTGATCCCAGAAATCCATGCTGCCCTGCTTCACCGGATAGGTGTCGCGGTTCTTGCTTGCCGATTCCGATGTCGCGTCGAACGTGGCACAGAGCGAGAACTTGAGGGCACCCAGCCGTTCGAATCCGTACGCTTCGTGCGTGTTGGGATCCGTGGGGAGAACGAAACCGATCAGCGGGTTCTGCACATCGGTGAGCACTGTCGGGAGCGCCTGTTTGGCAATCCAGTAGTCGATCACCTGGTACTGTATTTGCTGCAGGTCACTGAGTCTCTGCTGGTCGAAGCGGATGCGGCGCTGTTCGAACGGGGAGCCGCTCAAATAGAATCCGGCGACGATCACCACGAGAACCACTCCGACGAGGCTCCAGCTCATGGTGCGATTGCCGGATGTCGTCCGGAAATCCGTCCGGCGCACATCCCAGAGCTCGTAGCCGAACACGAGGCCGGTGACGAGTCCGACGGCGAGGATCTTTAAGAGGAAGCGCACGGTCATGTCTCCGTTGAGGAAGTTGAAGAGCAGGGTGATGAGGTCGCCAATCACCACGAGCGCGGCCACGAAGACCGTGAGGTACAAAAGCCACTTGCGGATGCGATACTCCGCTTTCTCGACGTGGGCCGTCAGATCGCGGTGCAGAAAGCGCGTCGTGAGGGCGAACACGGGAAACAGGATCGTCAGCATGGCTGCCCCCCAGCGAATGGAGCCGCGGACTCCCTCCGCGTAGTCGAGGGGATCGGGAAAACCGAGGTTGATGAACTGGAAGAGGAGCATGAGCCCGCTGATCACGCTCACGTAGAGCGTCACCGTGGCGAGCAGATAGAGGAAGAAGTCGCGTGGGTAGGTGTGAGAGTCGGCCATAGAAGGAGGGGAAAAATCACTTTCTACTATACACGTATACACGCCAATCACGCAGCTTCCCGTTTCCGGATAATACCAAAAGACGCGAACTTCACGCGCTCGAGGTGAGGACATCGTGTGGCACTGACCATTTCTTCCAGTGTCAACATGGCTTCGCACACTGCCGGATCTTTGAGGCAGGCCAAGTCAATTTCTTCCGGTGGCGTACTGAGGTCCCCGCAGAAGTCACTGGCTGCCTTGCCCAGACAATTGTCTACGAGACTGGCCTGCTTGCGAATAAGTGCATTGCGTTCGTCGGGTGCATCCTTTCCGAAGCAGATTTTGCGGACGTACTGCTGGAGTGCGGCGAGTCGGCGGAACACGTATTCCGTTGCTTTTTCGCGTTCGTCTTCTTCCGGAGAATGGATCGAAATGCGGTGGGTGGTTTCCATGCGGTCATTGTACTCTTCTGTCATTCTGTCGAGCAGCGGAAGTCCACGTCAATTTTCATCGCTCATTCCGCGCTTCCTCTAGAATCCGCCCATGTCCGTTCATCCATTCGATCGCTACGCGCCGTTCACCGATCTTGCCGCTCTCAAAGCCGCGAGTGAGAGACCGCTGCGCAAATCCGTGCGCGTGAACACGCTCAAGTGCTCCATTGCTGATTTCAAAGAGTGGGCAAAGGAAAGAGGATGGTCCCTGACGCCGGTTCCGTGGTGGGCGGAGGGATTCTTCATCGACCGCACCGATCTCTCTGTCGCCCTCGGTCGCGATATCCGGCACCTGCTTGGGCACTTCTACATGCAGGAGGCCGCCAGCATGCTGCCGGTTGCACTTCTTGATCCCAAATCCGGCGAGGCGATTCTGGACCTGTGCGCGGCGCCCGGGAGCAAGACCACGCAGATCGCAGCACGAATCGCTGCTGCTGCCTCACCCCTCCCTCTCCCCTCCGTACCAGATGCCAACGGGAGGGGGGGAGTTCCTTTTGTGACTGAACAAGCCTATGAGCAGGAGAAAGTGCGCCCCCTCTCCATGCGGGAATCGTGGGTGGGATGGAGAGGGGGTTGGGGGGTGAGGCAAGGCATCGTCATCGCCAACGACATGCAGGAGAAAAGGCTCCGTATTCTCAATGACGCTCTCCAGCGCACGGGTGCGACGAGTGTCGTCATCACGCGCAAGGTCGGCCAGTGGTTCAGCAAGCACCTCACGGAACGCTTCGATCGCGTGGTGTGTGATGCGCCCTGCACCGCGCAGGGAACAGCGCGCAAAGATCCCACGGCACTTCAGTACTGTTCCACGGATTCGATCGAGAAGGCGGCGCGTCTGCAGTATCAACTTCTCGAGGCTGCCATCCATGCGGCGAAGGTGGGAGGGCGCATCGTCTATTCCACCTGCACCCTGACGCCTGAGGAGAATGAAGCCGTCGTCCTCTCGATACTGGAGAAGTTTGGTGATTGTCTGCAGGTCATCGACCCGAGAGACGACGGAGTGAAAAGTGGAGGGTGGAAAATGGAAAGTGCAATCGAAGATTCTATGCGTGTGCAACAGTGGTTGCGGAATACAAATCACTTTCAACTTTCAACTTTCAACTTTCCATTTCTTCGTCTCTGGCCCCAAACCTACGACACCGAGGGGTTCTTCTGTGCGGTCCTCAAGAAAGTGAAATCCACACGGGAGGTGGAACCGCTCGAGATGTATCAGCGGATCGCTCTGCCCTTCGGCCGCAAGAAGACCGAGGCGGTTTCCAAGCTCTTCATGGAACAGTTCGGTGCGAATTTTCTCCTGCCCGGGGAATGCCTGATCGAGAAAGGACAGCAGCTTCTTCTTGCGGGCGAGGAAGCATACGGATTCCCACTTCCGGTCACGGAGTATGCCATGGGTATTCCCTTCGCGAAGATTTTGCCCGACGGGCGTTTCCGCATCACGAACGAGCTTGCATCGCTGCGAGGACATCTGGCTACTTTCGGCGTGATGGAGCTTTCGCAGGTTGAGCTCGATGCACTGCTTTCCGGCAAAGATATTCCCGTCGATGCTTCACTTCGCGGAGATACGATCCTCCGGTTCCGTGGGATTTCCCTCGGGCTCGGGCTGGCGAAGGAGGGGACGCTCCTCAATCGCCTGCCGCGGTGGGTGGTCAAACTCGGAAGCACTTAAAACTGGCCGCTCCACTCATCCATGAGCGAAGCGGCCGGGGTGCCGTAGGAGGATGACCATGCTTCAGGCGTGGTCGTGTTGGAAAAAGTACACCTTGCCCCCTTCCAGGATGGAGATGCAACACCATCCCTTGGTGGAGTTTACTACCGTCGCAACGTCCTTGTTGCACCATGGCATCACCACGGCACGGATAATCGTGCTGCTGATCGTGCTGCTGGAATTGATGCTGCGCATTCTCTCAATGGGTTGTTGGAGGAGGTTGCAAATCACCCGCTCCCGGAGTGCGGAGTCTCCCCAAGAGGCGGCCCAGATCATCGGAATTCCGATGAAATTCCGGCCGATGATGATCTGCACGAGGCCCAGCGGCTGTTCCAGAAGCCGTTTTCTCGCAGCGCAGTATTCCTCCTTCTGAACTTCTTCGCTTTGATTGGGAATGGCACCGTGGTTCTCCCACCAGAGACGGGCGGCATCTTGCGCTTCTTCGTGCGTCACTTCTTCGCGACGTACGACGAAGGTTTCGACGGGCCCGTTCTCTCGGCGCGGGTCGTCCGCAATCCATTGTCGCACGATGTCGGTAATGGCTTGCGTTTCGAAAGAAAACACTCTGGACGATCTGAGCGTAGACATAGGAACACTCCTTTCCCTTTCCCCCACGGCATCAGCTCTCAACCATGTTGTAAATTCAATCCGTGGGAACGAACCAAAGAAACGGAACACGTGGCATGGAACATCCATGTCTTCAAGAGAACTGATCAATGGGGGAATGAACGGTGCTGTGAAAGAGCGGTCAGCGGGGTATTCTCCTGCCAGTGTCCCGAAAAACAAGCGGATTCGCCCATTCCTTTTTCAGGCTATACTCTTCTCCCCATGGACGAGGTTTCCGAAATCAAAGCGCGCCTGCCGATCGAGCAACTGGTCGCTCAGTACTGCCAGCTCAAGAAGAAGGGGCGGACCTTCGTCGCTCTCTGTCCGTTCCACAACGATTCGCATCCCAGTTTGCAGGTTTCCCCCGACAAGGGCATCGCCTACTGCTTCGCGTGCCGCAAGGGCGGCGACATCTTCAAATTCTACGAGGAGATCGAGAAGGTGGATTTCAAGCAGGCGCTCAAAGATCTGGCCGAGAAGACCGGCGTGAAGTTGGAAGAACGGTCTCAGCGTGTGAGTTTGCCCAAGGATGAAAAGGAGCGCTTGCGTTCCTGTCTCGAGGCCGCGCAAGCGTTCTTCGTCGAACAACTCAAGAAGAGTCCGCGGGCGCAGGAGTACATCCAGAGGCGCAAAGTTCCATCTGAGCAGATCGAGTTCTTCGGCCTCGGCTACGCGCCCGATTCCTTCTCACTTACCTATGAACATCTGCTGAAACAGGGGTTCAGCAGGAGCGAGATCGTGGCGGCCGGCCTCGGGGTTCAGAAAGATCTCCAGGATGGACGGATCTACGACCGGTTCCGTAACCGCTTGATGTTTCCGATCTTCGATCATCAGGGCAATCTGGTCGCCTTCGGCGGGCGGGCGATGGGTGAAGAGGACGCCAAGTATGTCAATTCCGCCGAGGGGTCGCTCTACAGCAAATCCGCCGTGCTCTACGGGCTCAACTGGGCGCGCGAAACGATCCGAGAGAGAAAGGCTGTCGTGCTCGTGGAGGGATACTTCGATCTTCTGGCCTGCCACAAAGTTGGGTGCACGAACGCTGTCGCAGTGAGCGGCACAGCTCTGACGGAGCAACATGTGAAACTCCTCAAGCGATCCGCGGATACGGCGGTGTTGTGCCTTGATCAGGACCTGGCCGGACGCGATGCGTCGGAGCGGGCATTCCAGCTGCTCGCGCACGAGGGGTTTCAGGTGCAGGCCGTTACGATTGAGGAAAAGGATCCCGATGAAGCCGCGCTCGCACATCCCGATACCCTGCGTCAAATTCTTTTGGATGGCGGCGTCCCGTACATCGATTTTGTACTACAGCAGATCACCAAGGGCGATACTGCTTCGGTGCAGGGCAAGCGCGCGGCACTTCAGCGGCTCTTGCCGCTCCTCGATGCGCTGGTGTCTTCGGTGGAGCAGGGGCACTACATGGGGCGCATTGCTGCTGCACTGGGCTCCACCGAGACAGCGGTTCGTGATGATCTCAAGCGTTTGCCGCGCCTCAGTCCGCACGTGCCCGAGACAGCGAGTAGTATCAGTGAAAAGTCGGATCAGTTCTCGCCGATCGAAATCGCGCTTGGACTCTTCTTAGTTTACCCGCAGCACCGCGTTCTCCTGCCGGAATTGATCCCACCGGAAGAGGGATTTGCCAGTGTGCTCTACGAAGCTCTTAAATCTGCTCCCGAGGGAAAGATCGATGTAGCCATGCTCACCCTCACGACGGAACAGCGCGAGCGCACGGCTATTCTGCAGCTCTTCTGCGAGATGCACGGGTTTCAGGACTGGTCCGATTCTCTGGCGACCCGCGAGATCCGAAAGAACTGTCAGCGTGCGAACCACATCACGCTGCGGCTCAAACAACTGCAGATCGCGCAGCGCCTCAAAGAGGCTCATGCCGAGGGGCACGCCGTCGAAGAGGCACAGCTCTCGACGCAGTACCAGCAGGTGTTGAAGCTTGCGAAGATGGCGGGATAGGCATGGAAGGCAAACCTTGCGGTTTTCCTTCCATGAACTATCCTTTCCCTTCATCGGTGTGCCTCCAGGCAAGCAAAGCTTGCCTTCGGCACAGTGTTTTCATGCTCCAGGCGACTCGTCCGGGGCACAAATAACCGCGGCGAAGCGCGGGTCTCGCGGGTTCCCGCGCTGGAGCCGCATCGAATAAGGGAAGGGTGGGCTCACGGGAGGGACACCGTAGGTGGCCATCCCGTGAAGATTTCTCTTGGCGTCTAGGCGAAATTGCCTATACTGCTCGCACATGGCGTCCCACCCGCGGAAGTTTATTCCTCAACCCACTGAGGAGGATCTTGCCAAGTTTCCTCCTTCGGTGAAGCACCTGATTAAGAAAGGGCGCGAACAGCGCTACGTCACGCATCAGGAAATCATGGCCGTGGTCCCGAACGCGGAGGAGAACGTGGATCTCTTGGACGAGATCTATACGCTCCTCACGGATCTGGGCATTCAGGTGATCGATGTGAAGGATGTTTTGATCTGGGAGAAGAAGGGCGCGGGCAAGGCGGCGCTCCCCGTTCCCGAACCCACCGAGGATCTGACGGAGATTGCCGCATCGGACGTGGAAGAAGACGAGGAAGGGGAAGACCTTGAACCGGATGAGAAGGTGGAGAAGCTCGATCAGGAAGATGCCATGCAGGTGGTAGCCACGGCTGGCATCGAGATTGACGACAAAGATCTCTCGGATGATGAGAAGAAAAAGCGCCGCCGCGAGCGCGAGGTGGACCTGCTCGAGATCAGCAACGACTCCGTGCGCATGTACTTGTCGGAGATCGGCCGCGTGCCGCTCATCGACGCGCGCAAAGAGATCGAGCTCGCCCGTCGTATCCGCAAGGGTGATGCCAGCGCCAAGCAGCAACTGGCGGAAGCCAACCTGCGTCTTGTGGTTTCCATTGCCAAGAAGTACATCGGCCGCGGACTGTCGTTCCTCGACCTGATCCAGGAGGGGAATATCGGCCTCTTCCGCGCCGTCGAGAAATTCGATCCGGACCGCGGGTTCAAATTCAGTACGTACGCCACGTGGTGGATCCGCCAGGCCATCACTCGTGCCATTGCCGATCAGGCCCGCACCATCCGTATTCCGGTGCACATGGTCGAGACGATCAATAAGCTCACCCACACGCAGCGCCGATTGGTGCAGGAGCTCGGCCGCGAGCCGACCGTGGAGGAGCTCTCCGTAGAGATGGAAATGGACATCAAGAAAGTCCGCCACATTCAGAAGATCAGTCAGGACATCATCTCGCTCGAGTCTCCGGTCGGATCGGAAGAGGATTCGAAGCTGGGGGACTTCATTGAGGATGAGGATGCCGTGAACCCGTTTGACGCCACCAACCGGCAGCTCCGCAAGGAGAACGTGCACGCCATGCTGGAGTTCCTCACGCCCAGAGAGCGCAAGATCATCGAAATGCGCTTCGGCCTCAAAGACGGCATCGGGCACACGCTGGAGGAGGTGGGCAAGGAATTCGGTGTCACGCGCGAGCGCATCCGCCAGATCGAGGCCAAGGTGCTCCAGAAGATGCGCGATCACCCGCGCTCCATGACCATCCGCGAGGCGGGCGGCGCCCCCAAGCGCGTGGGGTTTTCGCCGGTGCAGACGTTCCTCACGGGCAAGCTCTGTCCCGAGTGTCGCAAGGGGACGCTGGTCGATGTCATCCGCGAGGGCAAATCCTTCAAGAAGTGCGATCACTGCGCGTATGAGCTGAAGAGCTGGTAAACTGATCGCTGCGATGTTCCATTTCTCTCAATTCTTCGCCGTTGCCGTGATCTTCTTCCTTGCACTCGTGAGTCCGGGACCAGATTTCGCGATGATCAGCCGCTCAAGCCTGATCTACTCGCGACGGACAGGCATCTATTCCGCGCTGGGACTCGCCCTGGGGATTTTGGTGCACGTCACGTACTCGCTCGTCGGCATTGGCTTCATCATTTCGCGGTCCGTCCTCCTGTTCTCGATCATTAAATATCTCGGCGCGGGATATCTGATCTACATCGGATGGAAGTCCCTCCACGCACGTCGCGTCATGCAGCGTCAAGACAATGATGCGCCCGTCGACCGGCATCTGCCGCCGCTTGCGGCGCTCAGGATTGGGTTTCTCACCAACGTTCTTAATCCCAAAGTCACTCTTCTTTTCCTGGGGCTTTTCACGCAGGTCATACGGCCAGATACGCCTCTGTGGGTTCAGGTTCTCTATGGGATCGGGATGTCGCTCATGACGCTTCTGTGGTTTTCATTTGTTGCGACGGTCTTCTCTCATCGCATGGTCCGTACCCGTTTCCTCTCGGTCCAGCATATTGTGGAGCGCTGCTTCGGCGGGCTCTTAATTGCTCTCGGTATTCGCGTTGCGATGGAGCGGACACGGTGATCAAGGCGCGCCTCCCGACCGAAACATTGTTGGCAAACGCGCCGTGAAGAAGTATACGCGGATTGTCATTTCGTGGCCGTTGGCGAGTCTTGAAAATGAGCAGGAGAAGGGTAACATAGATCTAAAGATGGAAAAGACAGGTTGTCAATGTACTGAGAATGCTCCCGATCAAAAGGAGAAATCCCTGATCATCCGAGGAACGGCAGTGCGTTCGGAGGGATCCGTCCTTTTTCTGCGAACAGCAGATGGACACACTCATGAAATCCATTTCAGTGCTGCGCATGCGCAGCAGTTCTTTCAATTGGTCGGGGGCGAGGTCATTTTGCAGGTGCGGCGTATTGACGGCCAGTGGAGGGGGAATTCTATCGTTGCAGATCCGGGCATTTTGCGTGTGGAGACCGTTCTACCCGTAGAGCAACAGGGAGTGGGTGTTTTCGCCTGTCCCATACGTCATCCGGATGAGGATGCCAGGCATCCGTATGCTGCGGGGATCAGATCGCTCGTAGCGCATATACTCAGTCTTTGAGAGGAGAATGAAGTCGGAGAGCTGACTTGCGCGGTGGGACAGAGGCGGTGCGGCTGCCGACAGTCGGTTCAGAACAGGTCGGGTTCTGCATTTGCGCACGGCACGAAGACGCTTCGGGGCAGACAAGCATGGACGTGATTGCCGAGAGCGGTGCTATGCTTTCCGCATGCCGAAGAAGCAGAAGGCGGCCGTTCGCACGCAATTATCCAAGGCGTTTGAGGAGCGCTTCGTCAAATTAAACGAAGAGCAGAAGCGTGTTGTCGAGACGATCGAGGGGCCGGTGATGGTGGTGGCCGGACCGGGGACGGGGAAAACGGAGGTGTTGGCCATGCGCACGGCGAATATCCTGCGACGCACGCAGATGCGCCCGACGAACATTCTCTGCCTTACCTTTTCCACTTCCGGGGCGAAGGCAATGCGCGAGCGGCTGCGGCAGATTATCGGAAGCGATGCGTACGGGGTCACCGTGAGCACCGTGCACAGCTTTTGCAATGACCTGATTCAGCAGTACCCGCACGTGTTCGTGAATTTTCGTGCACTGGAGCAGGTGAGTAACATCGAGCAACTGCAGATCGTCCGCAGAGCGATCAAAGAGCTTGGGCAGCGGTCCGAGCTCTACATGCCCGTCGCGGAGCACGATCGGGCCGCGGATGTCCTGGACCGCATCACGCAGATGAAGAAAGAGGGGATCACTCCCGACGACCTGATGCCTTACGTGGATGTCTATGCCGAGGAAACGAAGCAGACGCCCACGGGCAGGGAGAGGGACCTCACGAGCAAGGCGTACAAGGATGATCTGAAAAAGGTACAGCAGTTCAGGGAATTCATCATGGTCTACCAGGCGTACATCGGGGAACTGGCGGCAACACACCGGTACGATTTTGATGACATGGTGCTCGTCGCGCTTCAGGCGCTGAAGGAGCACGAATGGCTGCTCGAGTCGCTGCAGGTGCGCTACCAGTACATTCTGGTTGACGAGTTTCAGGACCTGAACGGCGCGCAGAACCGTCTCCTCGATCTGCTGACGACATATGCGTCCGTTCAGCAGGATCCCAATATCTTCGTCGTCGGAGACGATGATCAGGCGATTTTCCGCTTCCAGGGAGCGAATATCGGAAATATGAAGTCTTTCCTCGAGAGGTTCCCCCGGACGGCGGTGATGACGCTCGCGACGAATTACCGCTCCACCCAGCCGATTCTGGATGCTGCCTCCGCGGTGATTGCTGCCAATGAGGAACGTCTGGTGCATGTGATCAAGGGTATTGAGAAAGATCTTGTCGCTGGCAGACAGAAGGACGGCGCCAAACCGCAGTTCATCCGCTATCCCGATATGAGTACGGAGTATGCGGGAATCGTGGGCATCCTCCGGAATGGAAAGAAAGCGGGGACTCCCTGGAAGGAGATGGCGGTCATCTGCCGCAAGAATGAGGAAGTGTTGGAGATCGCAGACACGCTGACGGCCGCCGGCATTCCCACTGTGGTGGCTGCCAAGCAGGATCTGGTCCAGCATCCGCAGGTCCTGCAAGCGGTTATGCTTCTGCGGGCCATTCATGAGCCGGAGAACTCCAGCACGCTTGCCGGCGCACTCGCTCTCCCGTGCTTCGGTTGCCATCCGGCGGAATTAGGGAAACTGTTCATGGATTTCCGCACGTACAAACGTACGAAAGAGAGAGTCAGTCTTCACGAATATCTACTGAAGGAGCAATCGCTTCCTTCGACTGTCAAGAAGGCGCACGAGTTCATTATGAGCAAGAATCAAAGCATTCCAAACGTCACGCTCACGGCGCTCGTTGCGGATATCATGACGGAATCGGGTCTTCTGCCCTCCATGGGTGCCAAGCAGGCGGATCCACGCATCATTGCAGGACTGCACGCGTTCTACGAGTACGTGAAGAGCCGATGCTACGAAGTGAAAGCTATGTCGCTTGCATCACTCCTGTTTGATATCGATCAGTACATGAACGAGAAGAAACTGAGACTGGAGTATGACTTGCCGCATCTTTCGCAGGATGGCGTGCAGCTGATGACCGGACACGGAGCCAAAGGGCTCGAGTTCGATTTGGTGATCATGGCAGACGTCCGGTATCGCAACTGGGGGAACAGAAACAGCGGCAATTCTCTCGCGCTTCCCGATCACTTGATCATCGGCATCGACAAAGAGGTGGAGAAGCGATCCGGACAGGAGGACGAACGCCGGCTTTTCTTCGTGGCGATGACGCGTGCGAGACGGTCACTGGCTCTTACCTTTCCCGAGACGTACCGCAGCGGGGCTCAGATGCGCGATGCGCAGGTGAGCAGCTTCGTCGCGGAAGCGGGAGAGAACGTTGATGAAATCACGCTGTCCCAGGACCAATTGCCGCTACCCGTCGAGACCTTGCGCATGCCGACGCTTGTGATTGATACGGCTTTTCGCGCATTCCTGGAGGAACGACTGCAGGAGTACGAGCTCTCCGTCACTGCCCTCAATGTGTTTTTGAACAAAGAGGACGGTCCGCAGAAATTTCTCTGGGAGCAGCTGCTCCAGATGCCCAGTGAGAAGAAACCTGCCATGGCATTCGGTACCGCGGTCCATGCGACTCTGGAAGAAAGAAACGTCGCATGGCAACAAGGGGAAGCATTTTCGGTTGATGCGCTGGTGGATGCCTTTCAGAAGCATCTGAAGAGAGAAATCCTCACCCGCGAGAGACTGGAGCATTACCAGTTGATTGGCGGGGATATCGTGCGTCGGTACGGCGAACAGACCTCCTCCGACATTCCACTCGTGCTCTCGACGGAACGGACATTCCATGCGGTGGTGGATGACGTGCCGATCAAGGGCAAGGTCGACCGCATCGACCTCTTCGAGCCCAATGGTAGGGAGTGCCGCATTCTGGATTACAAGACCGGCCAGACCAAGAAGACGGAGGATGCCATTCGCAAGAAGGAAGATCTCTTCAGGCAGCTTGCGTTCTACAAGATCCTCTGTGACGCGGATCCCAAGTTCATCCACGAGGCAAAGCGCTTTACCTTAGACTTCATCGGCAATGAGGATGAGGCGCGGCGGGAGATCAGTTTTGAAATCACGCAGCAGGAAGTGAACGAGCTGAAGGCGCTCATCAAACAAGTCTGGGCCAAGATCACGGCGCTGGATTTCACTGCGTTGTGATCCTACAATCGAGACGTCATTTCTTCCTTGTATATGCCATTCAAAGAAAGAAGACATGGAGCCAGAATGCTGGAGGCTATCGATGTCTTCCTGCTCCCATCCCGAGGTCAGCCCTTGAAGACGACTGTCCTATCGCTCATTCGGTGGGCGCGCGGGCAGACTGAAGAAACGGTGCAGACACCCATGTGCCAGAATGCGTTGGGTAAGGAAGAAGAGCGGAGAACGCCATAGTGCAGGATTTCAATCCGCTGTAGATTTGCCGGTTCCTGTCCTCTCGGTTGCCGTTCTCCGCGACGGTTTCGCACCGGAAGGAGCGGCGTGGGCTTGAGAAGGAATGAACCCTCTTGCTTCGAGAACGTCTAAAAGTTCTCGTAAGCCCGCCTCTCCGATGTTGGGCACTGCACGTACCTCCTCTCTCGTGCAATGAATCAACTCCAAAACCTGTGTGATCTCCAGATACTTGCCCAGTGCATTGGTCGTGCGGGTGTTGATTCCGAGATCGGCAATGGAGAGATCGTGCTGGGGGTTTTCAGCAAGATAGCGGCGCACCTCCTCCTTGCTGCCCAAGTCATTCGCTCTCATGCGTTCGACGATAGTGTTCCTGATCTGGCTCGGTAGGATCACTGGTTTGGAGGCAGACTTCCGCCGTTTTTTCTGCTCGTTCCCCGGCAGGGATGGAAAATTTGCCTCGGGATTGATGGGAGACATGGGAAGGGCGGGTGAGAAGAAATTTAAGACTATTTTTTCTCTTTGGTCAAGTATCCCGCTTTCCTTTTGTGGTCGCAATGAAGATGCAATCTTGGAATTACTAGAAGGATGTTCGCAAGTGTTCCGCGAGGAGGTGCGTCGCTCTCCCCCTATGGCTCGTACTATTTTTTTGTTCAATAGTCAGGGCTGAGAATACGCGAGAATGGCCTTCCGGTCTGAAACAGGCGGAGATCGGGAGACCCGGCAGATAGTCCGCCTCCAGCGTGGGGGTGATGATTCCTTCGCAGCGACCTTCGAAGGTATAGGTGACGCCCAGAGGATTCACATAGGCGAGCACGCAGACGAAGGCGGCGCGTTTGTTCTCCTCCTCTTTCATTCGTTCCAAAAAGTGCGCGATCCACTCACTGTCCGTTGCCTGCGGTCCGGCGCCCCAGCGGCGCGTGTGAATTCCCAATTCATCCTTCAGCGCTTCCACGATGATGCCCGAGTCATCGGCGACCGTTGGCAGCTGTGTTTTCTCAAAGTAGAAGCGGGCCTTTTCAATGGCATTCGCCTCGAAGGTCTTGCCTGTTTCCGGGGGCGTCTCGTTCATCTTTAAATGTTTTGGACTCACGATTTGGATCGGGAGCCCTTTCAGGACTTCTGAAATCTCGATGATCTTGCCTGCGTTGTTGGTACCGATCAGAAGATCCATTAGGGCGTGGCCATTTTCTCGATGTAGACCCTCCGCGCCTTCGCGCCTTCCACCGGGCCGATGAGGCCCTTCTGTTCCATAATGTCGAGGAGCTTGGCCGCGCGCGCATACCCGACCGAGAGACGGCGCTGCAGCAGGCTGGCCGAGGCCTTGCCCGTTTCCTGCACCACTTTCACCGCCTCGAAGAAGAGGTCATCGCCGCCGTTGTCATCGGCATCGAGATCGATCTGCGCATACGGTTGCGAGAGGCTCTGTTCTCCCTGCTCGCCCTCTTCGTCTTCTTCGGCGAGGGCGATCTGTTCGGTGATGCGTCCGCCGCCGGCGATCTTGACCGCGTTGATTACGCGCTCCACCTCTTTCGTCCCCACGAAAATTCCCTGGATGCGCACGGGATCCGGCGTCGAGGCGGTCATGTAGAGCATATCCCCTTTGCCCAGCAGATCCTCGGCACCGACACCATCCAGAATAGTGCGGGAATCCACCGAGCTTACCGTGCGGAAGGCGATGCGCGTGGGAATATTGGCCTTGATGAGGCCGGTGATGACATCCACGCTCGGACGTTGGGTGGCGATGATGAGATGCATCCCCACGGCGCGGGCCATCTGGGCGATGCGGGCGATCATCGTCTCGGTATCGCGCCGGTACTGGCGCATCATGAGGTCGGCCAGCTCGTCCACCACGATGATGATGCGCGGCAGCAGAGAGGCCTCGTCCGTCTGTTTCTCGTTGTACTCATCCAGATTGCGCGCGCCGGCGTCGGAGAAGCGGTGGAGACGGCGGCCCATTTCTGCCACGGCCCAGCGCAGCGCCTGCAGGGCCTTTTCGGATTCGGAGATCACGGGCGTCAGCAGGTGCGGGATGCCGTCGTAGGGAGTCAGCTCGACGCGCTTGGGATCGATGAGGATGAACTTGAGCTCGTTCGGGGCATTCTGGTAGAGGAGGGACGTCAGGAACGTATTCATGCACACGGACTTGCCCGAACCGGTGGCACCGGCGATCAGGAGGTGCGGCATGTCATTGAGGGCGGCCACGACGGCCAATCCGCCGACATCGCGACCGAGCGGGAGCGAGAGCTGCGAGGTCGATTGGGTGAATTCCGGGCTCTCGAGGATCTCGCGCAGGTGGACGGTGGTGCGCTTGCTGTTGGGCATCTCGAGGCCTACGAGCGATTTGCCCGGGATGGGTGCCTGAATGCGCAGGCTCGGCGCGGCGAGCGCGAGGGCAAGGTCATCTTTAAGGCTCTCGATCTTGCTCAGCTTCACGCCTTCGGCGGGCAAAAGCGTGAACTGCGTGACCGTGGGACCGGGGTGGGCGTCGCGCATGGTCACGGAGATTTCGAATTCCTCCAGCTTCTCTTCGATCTTCTTGGCCTGCATTTTCAGCTCTTCATCATCAATGGCGAGCTCGCTGTGCGTGTCTTCCAAGAGCTCCAATCCCGGAAACGTCCACTCCTCGAAGCGCGTATCTTTCATCTGCAGGATATCTTTGATCTTCGCTTTCACGTTCTTCTCGCTTTTCTCGGCGGCGATCTTCTTGGCGAGGGCTTTCTTGTTCTCCTTTTGCGCGAAGGCCGGACGGACGATATTGAGTTCAGGTGCGTCATGATCCTGTTCGACGAGATCCTCTTCCTCGATTTTCTCCTTCTTCACTTCCTCGGTGCGTACGACACGGGGAGCGCGTGGCTTCAGCTCTTCGCGTTTGGCCGTGAGGTCGCGGATGAACTGCCAGATCGCCCCGACATTGGGCTCGAACGAGATAACGACGCCGATGAAGAAGAATGCTCCGAGGACGGTGTAGCCCACGGGCCGCGAGAAGAAGAGCAAGAAGGGCACGCTGGCGAGGAAGCCGATGGCCCCGCCCAGTTCCTCCTTTTTGTTCGCAATATCCTGCAGGGGCGCGCCGATGTGCATGAGTCCGAGAAAGGTTACGAGGCAGAGCACCAGACCCACGGACCGTTTTGTCTTGAAGTGATCCTCACTCGTGAAGAAGTGCAGGAGTGCAGAGACGATCAGGACGACGGGGAAGATGATGCTCCACTTGCCGAAGAAGAACGTAAGTACGGTGCGCACGGCACTGCCAGCGGAACCGGCCTGTTCGCGAAGCGAGAGCAGAATGAGCATGCCCAGCATGAATTGGACGACACCGCTCACCTGTCTGCGCGTTGCAGGACTCATCTCGATCGCGGGCGCATGTTTTCTGCTTCTGGGCCGCTTGAGTGTGCGACGGTGTCTGGGCATGTTGGGATTGTAGACGTGTCGGGACGGGTTTTGTAGAGGGAACAACAGAAGGTAGCTGGTAGCTCGTAGCTGGTAGCTTGGGATCTGTTTCCGAGCTACCAACTCCCAACTACTCCCTCCCTTTTCTTTGGCATGAAGATAGGTCAGTCGCTAGGATGCCATCATGAAAGTCCTCCTCTTCGGCGGCCGGGGATTCATGGGTCAGCAATTCTTACAGATCTATCCCGATGCGGTAGTCCCTTCCGCGGATATCGCCGATCCCGCCGCCGTAGCCGGGGTGCTCGATCGCGAAAAGCCGGATGTCGTCATCAATGCTGCAGGGAAGACGGGCACACCCAACGTGGACTGGTGCGAAGATCACAAGCTCGAGACGATGCATGCAAACGTGCTCGGTCCCATCGTGCTTGCGGAGGAGTGCGGCAAACGCGGGATCTACTGGGTGCACTTGAGCTCGGGCTGCATTTACGAAGGGGACAACGGGGGGAGGGGATTTGCCGAGACGGATGAAACGAACTTCACAGGAAGTTTCTATTCGCGAAGCAAAGCGCTGTGCGAACGTGCTATTCGGGAATTCCCGGGCATTCTCATTCTGCGCTTGCGGATGCCATTCGATGGCTCTTCACATCCGAAAAACCTCATCACGAAACTTGCGAAGTACGCACGCGTGAATGATGAGGAGAATTCCATCACCTGCCTTACGGATTTTCTCGAAGCGACCAAAAAGCTCATCGAGCGGCGTGCGACGGGCATCTACAACATGGTGAATGAAGGAACGATCTCGCCCTATCGCATCATGGAACTCTATCAGGAGATTGTGGATCCCAGTCATTCCTTCGAACACTTGCCGCTTCCCGCTCAGTCGCAGGTAACCAAAGTCGGGCGGAGCAACTGTATCCTCGCAACAGGGAAACTGAAGGGGGAGGGGATCCAAATGCGGCCCATTGAAGATGCTGTGAAATCGGCACTTTTGGAATTCAAAAAATCCTCTTCGGCAAAATAAAAAGTCGACTATGTGAGTACAATTTATGTTCAGTAATAATTTGCTGCATTCGTGTTCGGTCTAGAATGGGGATGCATGCAAGTCGAGCACTCGGACAAAGGCGAGATTTGCGTCATCCCGGTTCGCACCGGGGAGAGCCATGTTAAACTGGAGCGGAGATTGTCTTCGTGCGGCATGCGGGTGCATGTTTCGAGGATGAATGAACGGGGTCAGTTGCTGGTACGCGTTCTCGTGGAGAAGGCAAATCAAGAAAGTGTGGAGCGGGTACGACACGTTTTGAATGCACAAGGTTGTGAGGTGCAGGAGGTTGCGTAACGGAGAACCAATAAATTTTGCAGAGAATATTTGACATATATTTTAAATATGACAAAATCTGATATATGTCTATACAATTGCTATTTGAAGATTTGAGCAGCATCTTAATGAATTCTTAATCTCCTGAGCTTACTCTTTTTCGACCTTCCGTTTCCCCG
>JAQVMW010000019.1 GCA_028703445.1 Candidatus Peribacteraceae bacterium | reverse complement strand
CGATCTGAAATAATCTGTAACGTATCTGATTCCGAAGTCCGAATCCCGATTCCCTAATCCCTAATATTCCAATCCCTAATCCCAGTCCCGTGTCCTTACTGCTCGTCCTCCTCACTCTCACGGCCGCCCTCTCGCCCCTCCTGACGTTCGGAACGCTCTGGCAGGTGAAAGAGTGGCGGATCGACCGCCTGCGCGAACACTTCAGGAGCGAAGGCCTGTTCCTGCAAACATTCGGATTCTTAAAACCACTGATCCTGCTGCTGGCTCTGCCCGCACTGCTGCACCAGTGGGTACCGTACGACACGTGGACGACGGGCATACTCTCGCTCCTGACGATCCTCACGGTGATCCGCCTCGCCGTGAACCGTCAGCCACGTCCCGTGTGGACGGCCAAGGCTTTGAGTCTCGTGAGCGGAGCAGCATTCTTCGTATTGCTCACCGCACTCCTGATGTTGCTCCTCCCGGCAGAGTACCTGCCTGCGCTCGCGGCGATTCCGCTGCTTGCGCCGCTCGCCCTCCTCCTCTCGTGGATTCTCTTCCTGCCCATTGATCTCCTCCTCAAGCGCCGCATCATGCGCTCTGCCCGCAGAGCGAGGGATCGACATGATCACCTGATCGTCATCGGCATCACAGGGAGTGTGGGCAAGACGACCACAAAGGAACTCTTACAGAACCTCCTCAAGGATCAGGGAGCCGTGGCCACCCCCGCGTACGTGAACTCCGAAATCGGCGTGGCGCGCTGGATCACCCGGACACTCTCGGGCACATCCGTCCCTAAAATTCTCATCGTCGAAATGGGCGCCTACTGCAGCGGCGAAATCCGCCGTCTCTGCAACATTACGCGCCCGCTCATCGGCATCATCACCTTCATCGGATCGCAACACATCGCCCTCTTCAGGTCGCAGGAAAAACTGCTCGCGGCCAAGGCGGAGCTCTTTGACGCCCTGCCGCCGGAAGGAGCCGGCATCGTGAACGGCGACAGCCCCTTCGCGGAACGTCTGCGGGAGCACGTCCGCTGCCGGACCGTGACCGTGGGCACGGGAGGTCCTGCAGACATGGAAGCCTTCGACATTGAGGAGACCGCGACGGGACTGCGTTTCCGCGTCGGCAACACCATGATCACAACCCCGCTCCACGGCACGCACAACGTGACGAACATCCTCCTCGCAATGGCGGCTGCCGAAGTGTTGGGTCTCAAGCGACCGGAGATTGCACGCAGACTCCCAAGTTTCCGCCCACCGGAACACACCTTCTCGGTTCGCACGATCGGTATGGTGACCCTGCTCGACGACACGCACAACGCGAGCCATGCCAGTTTTAAGGCGAGTATCGGATGGGCCAAAGCACAGCCCGCCGAAGAGAAAGTGCTGCTGACGAGCGGTCTGATCGAACTTGGAGAGGAAGAAGATCGCGTGCACGCGCAATTGGGTGTGGAGGCGGTCGGTGTCTTCTCGCGCGTCATCTTCTCGCACCCCAGACATGCGCGTTCTTTCGCACGGGGATACGGAAAACCCGTGGAAATCCTTTCGAAGAAAACACTGCCAGTTTTGCCCGGCTCCCTCTTCGTCTGCGTCGGCCGCATCCCTGAAGAAACCGTCCGCCGTCTCCTTCCCAAATCCTCACCCTAACCCTAGCCCTAGCCCTAATCCTATGCCCCTGTTCCATCCCATCCACCACACCTTCGCCCCGCACGTGAACGCAGGGTACGTGTTGCGTACTCTAGGGCTGCTGTTCCAGCCCTGGAAGTGGGAGGAAGGCTCCGAACGCGAGGCTCTTCGCTCCGCGCTCGCACAGAAGTTTGACGCGGACGTTTTTCTGTTCGCCTCAGGACGCGAGGCGCTGGCCGCTCTCTTCAAGGCGTTGAAAGGGCCACCGCACGCCGAAGTGATCGTGCAGGCGTACACCTGCGTGGTCGTGCCCAACGCCATTCATGCGGCCAGCAAGACGCCGGTCTACGCCGACATCGAACGTGAATCGCTGAACCTGTCAGTGGAAGACGTTGAGCGCCGCCTGACGCCCCGCACGCAGGCAATCATCTGTCAGCACACTTTTGGCATTCCCTCCGATACACACAAATTGAGAGCTCTCTGTGATCGTTACGGACTCCTGTTGATTGAAGACTGCGCGCACGTGATACCCGATGAATCGGGACCGGCGACCATCGGAAAAGATGGTGACTTTCTGCTTTTCAGCTTCGGCCGCGACAAGGCGATTTCCGGCATCACGGGGGGCGCCATCCTCTCGCGCCGTCCCGATGTCTCGGTCAGGCTCACGGCCGAAGAAGGGGCAGCCGCTTCGCTGTCTCTCCTACAGATCAAGCGCCTCCTCCTCTATCCACTCGTGTACGCAATCGCACGCCCCCTTTACGGGATCGGACTCGGAAAAGGCCTGCTCATCCTCGCACGCACCCTTGGCGCGCTCGTGCCCATCCTCACAAAAGAGGAGAAGCAGGGCTGCATGTCCCCGACGCTTCATCGCCTCCCCAATGTCTGCGCAGCTCTCGCCCTCGGGGAACTCAAGCGCCTGCGAAAGATCAACGACCACCGGCGAAAACTGACCGCTCTCTATCTCTCCGAAATCCATAACCAGCTTTCCACTTTCCACTTTCCACTTTCCACTGTCACGAACCGGCAAATCACTATTCCGAAATCAATCCATGCCTCTCTCCCCCTCCAGAAATTCCCGCTCTTCGTGCATGGTGCGAATGTCCTCCGTCACGCGCTGAAGAAGCGGAACATCCACCTCAATGACGGATGGACCGGGTGCGTCGTATGCCCCGCAGGAACGGCCCTAGATGAAGTGAGCTATAAGAGAGGCCTTGATCCGGAAGCCGAACAGGCCTGCGAGCAGATTCTCTCGCTGCCCACACACCCGACGATGACGGAGAGGGATGCGAAGAGACTCATAGAAACATTAACCTCCTTCAAAGACGATCCATAGAGACAAAAACCGACCGGAACCACTTGCCTTTGGCTTGGTGGCTGATAGATTGAAAGTATGGAAGGAATGCAAGAAACCGCAGATATTGAGGGCATTCGTCGTCAGATGAAGAACATGGAAGAGAACGAAGATGTGGCGATTTGGTCGGAACAAGCAACGGGCATTATCTGGAGAGAAGCCACGGCTAAGACGTACAAGGAGTTCGTCGGTTTCTTCCCTTTCGAGCGCCATGCCGTGCGAGAAAAACTGCAGAGACAGCTGGAATCAGCCCGGGCAATGGAAAACAATCCGGAAGAGCGGAGAATTGGAACACTTGGGTAAACCGTTTGCGGAAGTATGACAAGAAGCCTGTAACCCGTGGACTGTTTTGAGCTAGAATAGCGGCGATGACTATTCAGGAAGCCAAAAACCAGCAGGAGTGGGATTCCTTTCTCGCTCAGGGACCCTTCCGGCCTTTCCTGCAGAGCTGGACCATGGGCGAGGTGTACCGCGACACGAACCAGGAACCCATCCGTCTGGAAGTACGGGATGAAGGAAGGATTGTCGCCATTTGTCAGGCGATTCTCGTGCCCGCCAAGCGCGGCCGCCACCTGATGATTCCCTACGGACCGGTTATCAACTTTCAACTTTCAACTTTCAACTTTCAACTCACCCTCGACTCCCTCATTCAAGAACTCACAAAAATAGCGCGTGCGCACCAATGCTCCTTCATCCGCATGAGTCCGTTTTTACCCGCCGTAGCTCCGCAAGGAGCGAAGGAGGGCTGGCCTCCCACTGGATCCAAGCCTTCGCCTCTCCACCTGCTCGCCGAATACCTCTGGTACCTGCCGCTCGTGCAACCGGATCCATGGTCTTTCTCTTTTGACTTTACCTCCATCCCCCGACCCCTTCCTCCACGAGAGGAAGGGGAGAATGCCACTCGGCAATCCAACAACCACAAACACACACATTCCCCCTCTCCCGTGGAGAGGGGGCTAGGGGGAGAGGTTGAACTGCAAAAGGAAGGGCCAGGGGTGAGGAGCATTCCCCATACGGAGGAAGAACTCCTCATGGCCATGCGCAAGACTACGCGCAATCTCATTCGCCGCGCGGAGCGCGATGGCGTGACCGTCGAAGCTTCCAGGGATCCGAACCGCGAGATCGAACACTTCATCGCGCTGCATGAAGAGACCCGCCAGCGCCACGGCTTCACCCCGTACACCAATACCTTCTTCCGCTCCCAGGTACGCAGATTCGCGGAGCGCGGGGAATGCACGCTCTACCTCGCGCGCTTTCAGGGCGAAGTGGCTGCGGCTTCCATCCACATGCACGTCTTCGGCGAGACGAGCTACCACCACGGCGCCTCCACGCATCGCCTTTCAAAAATCCCGGCAAGTTACCTGCTGCAGTGGACAGCCATCCGCGATGCGCTCAAGCGCGGTGACCATGTCTATAATTTTTGGGGCATAGCCCCAATGCAACAAGAATCGTCCGAAGGTGCGGGTCTCGCGGGCCCCGCACCTGGAGGACACAACATAGGGAAAGGATGGTCCGTGGAAGGAAAACCGCTAGGTTTGCCTTCCACAAATCGTCACCCCTTCGCCGGCGTCACGCTCTTCAAGACCGGATTCGGCGGCTCCCTGCTGCCCCTGACGCACTGCATGGATTTCCCGCTCAGTGCGCGCTATTATCTCACCCGCGCCTTCGAACTCGTCCGCAAGTGGAAACGGGGATTCTGAAGCCGCAACCACAGGGGGCTGCCCCTGCCGTACCTACCGTACCTATCTGACCTTCCTTACTTTCCTGCACCCATGCCCCCCTCCCCTTCCATCAAAGAACCCGACTCGCTTGAGCAAATCCTCACGATTCTTAAGCGCATGGATCGTCGCGACCGCATGCGCACAATCGGTGGCTTCATTCGGAGCGTCCTCAGCCTGATCCCGATTGTCATCGTCGTGTTCTTCACGTGGTATACCATCAAGTACGGCGACCAGCTCCTCGAAAAGATTACTTCCATGGCAGCACAGCAAGCCGGCAAAGTGGCGCAGCAGAACGCCGTCAGCGACTTCATGGAGGAATTCAACGCGATCAACCAGAAACTGAAGAAGTAGCTGGTAGCTTTTAGCTGTTAGCTTTTTGAGCAAGAACGACGAAGTGTTGCAGATGATTGATCTGCAGAGCAGCAAGTGAGAAGCCTTTGAAAAGCTCTCGTATGGAATGAAATAATCGTGCCGAAGCGCGGGTCTCGGTCTTCGACAAGCTCAGACCGCCCTGAGCATCGTCGAAGGGCGCGGGTTCCCGCGCTGGAGGCACATCCTTTTAAGGGAAAGGAGAGCTCATGAGAGGGAAACCGCAGGTTTCTCTTTCATGAACCTTTCACCATCGTCAACACCTCCTGGTCGGTCGCCGTGGGTGACACGAGGAAGCTTGGAAGCCGTAAGAGCTGCTCGCGCTGGAACGACCGGTCCGGGGCAACCCCTACGCCGAGCAGATACCCGGCCTGTGCCGCGTACTGAGCCACGCGCTCGTTCACCCCGCCCTCGGGATAGCCGACGATGCGTACCTTTCCATGCGTGTACTCCTCAAGAAGCTTACGGCTCTGCGTCAGCTCCAACTCCACCTGTGCATTGGTCAGCGACCGCAGATCATCTCCCGTGTGCCCGCCCGATTCCAAATCAAACCCGTTGGCCAGAAGGGTCAGGAGCGTTTTTTCGGTGATGCCGGATAAGCCAAGCTCCTTCGAAGGAATGAACAGAGTGGCCTTTACACTCGCCGCCGTCAGCGCATCCGAAGCCTCACGCACGTTCTCAGCAGTGATGTCCGAAACCGCGATGACAACGGCCTTGGGCGGGAGACGGATGTCCTTCTCCTGCTGTTTTAAAAGCAGATCAGCAAATTCATCCATCGTGATGAATGACACCCCTTCCGCCTTGAGCTTGGGAAGATGCCGTACGAGTGCATCGAGCGAGCCCTGCTGCGAAAGACGGTAGTGCAGAATCGGCAATGTGAATGTGTTCTGCCGCACGAGGAAATTCGGCAGGAATGGCGAAAGGTACTGCATGGCCACGTAGCCCTCTTTGCCCTGGAACGAAATGCGCGCCCAGTTCTCGTCATGACTGACGGGTTTGACGAAGGCCTGCCCGGGAAGTTCTCCGAGCTTCTCACTGTCACTATCTGCTCCCTTGCGAACGTTCACGAAGCCGAAATTGACGTAGTACTGGCCGGCAAACGCCTCCTTCTCCTTCTTGAGTTGCTCCTCCGACACGATCTTGGCGATGTAGCGCTGAGAGATGTACCCTTCGCGGTTATCGGCCAGCCGCACCTTCGCCCATGCCGCATCCATGAATTCCAGCACGGTCACCGTCTCACCGCGAAGCAAACGCGCCACCTGCGATGATGTCACGTTCGGGGCGGAGCGCACGTTCAGAAATTCATTGGTGACTTGGTACGTATCCTTGCTCGTGAGTCCCGGACCCGTTCGCACCGCGTCATACGTCTTCACGAGCGAGAGGTCGAGTACCGGCGGCTCCGTGGGAAGCTTCTGCTCTGCCGCAAGCTCCATCACGACTCCCGACGATGTCTCCGCAACCGTTGTCCCCGATCCGACCATGTCGGCCTGCTGCGCGAGTTCCCGGAACCGTGCCAGATCCTCGGCGGTGAAGGAGAATTCCTCTTCGTCCACCTGTGAAGCGGATCCGCATCCCGCGAAGAGAATGCCGAAGGAGGCAATCAAGAGGAATGCGATGAAGGAACGGGTGGTGACGGCAGCCATGGAACGACGGGGGGGCTGATAATACCGGGACATGGGTCTGGGGGGTAGGGGGTAGGAAGAGAGGGAGGGAGAGAGATCGAGAAGCACTCCTTCGCGGGTGCGGCGGAAAAGCGATTACATGCGTTCAGGAACACGCAGGGTGAGGAGGAAGGCGCCGGTCTTGAGGACACGGGCTGTGAGTGACGTGAGAAAGAGCCGAAGAGCTTTCGTGGCTCCTTCGGCCTTGAGAATCGGTTCAACATTGTAGAAAGAATTGAACTCCTGGCAGAGGCCATAGAGATAATTCGCAAGTGTGTGTGGCATGCGCTGTGCTCGCGCCTCTTCGAGCGCATCCGCAAACTGCAGCAACATTCCGATGAGTGATCGCTCATGTTCGGTGAACACATAGTCCGTGAACACATCTACATTCCTCAGAGACGGCGCATCTTTGGATCCCGCTTTTCGCAGCACCGAACACGCCCGTGCGTGTGTGTACTGCAAGTAGGGCGCACTGTTGCCCTCGAGCGCGAGCACTTTCTCCCAGTCGAAAATCAGATCCATCTTGCGATTCTGGCTCAAGATGCCGTACACGAGCGCCCCTGTTCCCATCATCTCGGCAAGCGCATTTTCGTCGTCGGTCTGGATGGAATCGCGGTGTTCGGCAATCGCCTCCCTGGCACGAGTAACGGCCTCGTCCAGCACGTGCTCCAATTTCAGCACGGTCCCTTTGCGCGTACTCATGGCTTTCTCTTTGAAGCGCATGCGGCCGAAGACCACGTGCTCCAGAAGCGGAAGCTTCCAGTCGAGGCGACTGACCGTTTTAAAAAGCTGTTGGAAATAGAGCTGCTGCGCCACGTCGACCACATAGAGAATCGCCTGAGGATGGTACGTGTCGATGCGGTAGCGGATCTGCGCCAGATCGCGCGTGGCATAGAGCGTGGCACCGTCTCCTTTCTGCACAAGAAACGGCGGCAACTTCTCCTCTTCTTTGAACATCACAATGAGCGAACCCTCCTCTCCTTTGACGAAGACGCTCTTCTTCTTCCCCTCTTCCAGAATTGGCTGCATCTTGTCTTCGTAGAAACTCTCGCCGATGTCCAGGTCGAAGCGCACATGGAGCCGTTCGTAGATCGCAGAGAGTGAGGCCTTGGTCACCTGTACAACGCCCTCCCAGAAAGAACGAAGGTTTTTGTCGCCCTGCTCCAGCTTCAGAAACGCCGCACGTGCCGCTTCATCCAGTGTTTTATCTTTCTCCGCCTCCGCATGAAAGCGCACGTAGAGCTCCAGGAGCTCATCCAAAGAATGCTCTGAAACGGGCTTGCCCTTGCCCCATTTCTCCCATGCGACGGCAAGTTTCCCGAACTGTGTGCCCCAGTCCCCGATGTAATTCCATCCGATGACCTCATACCCGAGATGTCGGTGCACATTACACAGGCACTGTCCGACGACGGTGGAGAGAATATGGTGCACGCCCAATGGCTTCGCAATGTTCGGCTGGGAGTAATCGATGATCACGGGACCCTCGCCCTTTCGGGTCGGCCACTGCGCGCAGGCCGTCTCGGTGGTCTGCAATTCCCGAATGAGCGCCTCGGGGGTGAGCCATACGTTGACGTAGCCCGCTCCCGCCACCTCCGCCTTCTCGACGGATGCACACTGCTTCAGTGCATCGCAGAGAACCTGCGCTACCTCCTGCGGCTTCTTTTTGAGATTTTTGGCTAATTGAAGCGCAACAGTTGTCGCTGCATCGCCATGTGCCCTCTCCTGCGGACGCCTCCACGGAACAACGAGATCCCCGAGAGAATACTTGTCATAAAGCGCAATTCTTGCCTTTTCTGCTAACTCCTCGAACATGGATGGAAAATAATATGATGAACAAAAGTTATGATCAGGAATCGACGCAAATGTACCACCAAAACCTTCATATGCGAGTTGAAAACAAAATTTGATCTTGCATACAAAAAATCTTCATGTTTTGAACACAAAATGTGTCCGAAATGACGACTTTTCGCTCATGGAAAATTTCTGTGTTCGGCGAAGGGAAAACCGAGCTCTGTTGTGCTGAAGAATGCACAGGGATTACAATGCATTCTCGTGAAGAAAGGAATTGTTCTCCTGGCTCTGACCGCTGCCTTCTTGAGTGGCTGCGCCTCTTCGAGTGTGCAAACTCTCCCGCCGCCGGTCAGCGGAGGCAAGAGCGCCACGGTTGTGTTGGATTCCCTCATCAAAAGCCCGGGGAGTCCACGTCCAAGCGGCACCCTTGGGGTTTTTGCCTCTCTCTATCTCGCTCAGCGGCTCTTTCTGCCCACACAATCCGCTCTACGGGGAATCGAGGAAATGTTGCGGATTGTCCGGTCGCAAGAACAACCGCTGGGTGACGAGACATTCACCCTGCTCCAGACACTTGGAGATGCGCTGTCCGTCAATGTCGTCGACCTGTTGAATCGCAGTGAAAACCGTCTGGAGGCGCTGAATCGCTACGTCGAGGCACTGTCCAATGCAACGGAAAACGGCAGACGACGCAGCGAGGAATTGGATGCATCGCTCGAAACGATTTCCACGCAGAAGAAAGCTGAACGCACGATGGTTTCCGACATCACTCGTGCCCAGAAGGCAGCTGTGAAAGCCAAAGATTTCTCCACGGCCGGAATCAAGGAAAAGGAACTGACAGAGGCGCAAGCTGCCCTTTCGGAAACCGAGCTGAAAGAGAGCCAGACCAAATCCTCGCAGAAACAACTCACCAATCTCCTGACCCTTGCCGACAAGCGCCTTGCTGCCATTGATGCAAATCGGGAACTCCTGCTCTCAGGGCTCCAAATCACCGATCCAAAGGGTCTTGAGGATCTGGGAATGGTCCGGGAAACTTCCCAGTAGAGCGCTTATTGGAGCCGAAGGCCTGGATTGCCTCAAAAGGCAAATTTTGCTATAATTTAATGATTTCTATGCCCTCTCAGATCTCCCCTTCCCAACCGGCACAAACAAACCTTCTCCTCATAGCGATTGATGAGCTCCTGGGCATCCAGAAGTTCGCCGAAGACGCCATGATGAATGCCAAAGACAGTGATCGGGAATTCACGGCCGATGAGCGGGTGGCTCTGCAACGCTACGAGGAGGGACTGCAGAAGACCCTCGACATCATCGCTCCGGCCGGCATGGAGGTGAAGCGCGATGAGCTCATCCTGAATGACCTGCATTCCCGCACGCTCTTCGTCTACAACTGGCCCAACTACGCCTTCCCCAACTGGCTCTCGGAGACGCTCAACTTCGACGCACAGCTCGAGATCTCCCACTACATCTACCCCGCAAGCAACAAGGCCATCATGAAAATGCTCCGCAAGAAAGTGGCCGAGATGCGCTCCAGTATCCGCATGCTGGAACAGCGCGGCATCGTGCGCGATCCCGCACTCGAAGCGGCGCTGCAGGACGCCGAGGAACTGCGAGATCTTCTGGCACGCGGCCGGGAGAAGCTCTTTCAGTTCGGCATGTACATCACCATTTACGCGGAGGATACGGTGAAGCTCAAGAAGCTGCAGACAGACATGGAATCCATCCTGGGCGGCAAACTCATGCTCACGAAACCGGCCATGTTTCAGATGGAACACGCCTGGATCTCGACCCTGCCGCTCTGCCTGGACGAACTTTGCATCAACCGCAATATGAACACCTCGCCCATTGCGACGAGTTTCCCCTTCTCGAGCCCCGACCTCACGGATGACCACGGCATCCTGTACGGCATCAACCGCCACAACGATTCGTTGGTGATTTTTGACCGGTTCGACCTCCCGAACGCGAACGCGACCGTGTTCGCCACCTCCGGCGCAGGAAAATCCTTCACGGTGAAACTGGAAATTCTGCGTTCCCTCATGTTCGGGACCGACGTCTTCGTGATCGACCCGGAGAACGAGTACGTGGAACTGTGCAAGACGGTGGGCGGCACCTTCATCCCGCTCTCACTCCAGTCAAGTTTCCGCATCAATCCGTTCGACCTGCCCAAGGCCGTGCGCGGAGACGAGGCGCTGACCGGCGAAACACTGCGCTCCGCTGCCATCACGCTCCACGGGCTCTTCAAGCTCATGCTCGGCACGCTCACTCCAGCCGAGGACGGCGTCCTGGACAAGGCGATCCTCGACACCTACGCGCTCAAGGGCATTACGCTCACGACATCCGATCCTGCGAAGATCGCGCCTCCGACGCTCGGCGACCTCGTGGACGTGCTCAAGACCACGGAAGGCGGCGAGCACATGGCCCAGACGCTCAAGAAGTACACGGAAGGCAGTTTCGCCGGACTCTTCGACCAGCCGACGAACGTGGAACTCGACAACACGATGATCGTCTTTCAGATCCGCGACCTGGAGGAGCAGCTCAGGCCCATCGCGATGTACGTCGTTTTGAACTTCCTGTGGAACCGCATCCGTGCTGACTTCAAGAAGCGCTTCCTCGTCATCGACGAGGCCTGGAACCTGATGCAGCATGAAGATTCTGCACGCTTCCTCTACGGCCTCATCAAGCGCGCCCGCAAGTACTGGCTGGGTGTGACCACGATCACGCAGGACGTGGAGGATTTCGTGAACTCCCCCTACGGAAAACCCATCATCACCAACGCCGCCCTGCAGATCCTGCTCAAGCAGTCCGCCACGGCCGTGGATAACCTGCAGAAGCTCTTCTACCTGACGGACGGTGAGAAGTACCTGCTGCTCAACTCGGACGTGGGACAGGGGCTCTTTTTCGCCGGCAACAAACACGTGGCAATTCAGATCGTCGCAAGCCCGAAGGAGCAATCCATCATCACGACAAAGCCGGAAGAAGTGGCGGCCATGCTCAACTACAGACGCGAAGAGAAGAACCGTGAGCGTAAACCCCTCATTCCGGAGAGCGCACCGTCCGTGATGCCGACGACGGAGGGCACGATCGATATTTCGACGCCGGCCCCTGCTGAAACGCCGCAGGCAGAACCGCGAGCATCCGTGGAACACGAACAGTACGAACAACCTAAAGCCCCTGCGACCGAACCTGCTCCTCCGCCTCCGCCTGAGGAGGAGAAACCGGAAAAAGAAACGCAAACGCCTTCTGCTCTGAAGACCAAGCCGGACAACGGAGAAAAGGACACTCCGGGGAAAAACGAGGAAGAGCAGAAGAAATGAGTGAAATGACTGTTTCTCATTAATTTGCCATTATTCCCGAGTTCTAAAACGAATCCGAACACCTAGGTAGATCTTCTACCCTTGTGTTCCTATGACCCATCATTGCAAATTGTCCTCTGAGGAACGCTCTGTTCTTGCTGCTTTGAGAGAGCAAGGATTG
>JAQVMW010000011.1 GCA_028703445.1 Candidatus Peribacteraceae bacterium | reverse complement strand
CAATCCTTGCTCTCTCAAAGCAGCAAGAACAGAGCGTTCCTCAGAGGACAATTTGCAATGATGGGTCATAGGAACACAAGGGTAGAAGATCTACCTAGGTGTTCGGATTCGTTTTAGAACTCGGGAAATGCATGAAAATATGCTGATGGAGCGAATATAGTCGGTCAGGGCATCGATATCGCTGCGGGCCGATTCTATGCTGTTTAAAGAATTGCGAATTTGATGCGTAGAAAACGCACAATGCTTGAGAGAGCGGAGATTTAAAAAGTTGGTCGCAAGATCGGGTGAACGATTATTTCATAAAGCCACGAATATTGATGTTTTGATGAGAATTAACTGGTTATTGACTGTAAATGAATAAGCTTATTAATTGAATAAATGTAAAAGATAGCTATCGCAACGAGTATGTCTGAGTGGTAATGCGGTCTTTCACAGTATCGGTACAAAACCTGTTTCCAAACCGGAGGAATGAACCATGTTACGTCTCATTGAAGAGTTGTGCTGGCTTGCTACTTTCTTGGCGACAGTCGCGATGAAGGTGCTGCTGGAGGTGATGGAGACATTTGCCAAGTGGTGCAAGAGGATGTACCTCTCGATTGAAGTGTACGTCCGCATGTTTCTCGTGCGCATGGCATGGCTGCTCATCCAGCTACTGCGGCTCTCCATCGCATTCTCTCCGGCCATCGGTGCGTACCTTACGTACGTCCTGTTCTGGCCGCATCCGTCCCTCCTGTGGTCTGCCATTGGATGGGCGGCGCTCATGCTGATTATGGGCATCGTCCTGAGTTCCACGCTGAGCGACCGGATCCAAGTTCACACGCCGACACCGCAGGAATTCTCCAGGATGGAACGTTCCTTCACAGCGGACCTCTTCATCTCAGTCTTTCGGTGCATGCCCGGTGTGCTGGCGATCGTCTATTCGCATGTGGCTCCGGCGACCATTGTTACTGGATGCTGCTTCTGGAGTGGTATCACGTGGATGGTGATTGTTGTCGGTGTGCAGGTTGTCATTTGGCTCAATCGAAATGAGGTCAGTGTTTCTGCAGGTAGACGGGGTTGGATTCCTCCAGATGAGAGAACTGCAGAGGATTGGGTTTCGCGCGCAGAGGCCCATCGCATGAAAGGAAACTACGATCAGGCCATCGAAGATCTGACCCGTGCGATTGAATTGGATCCGAAGGATTCTCAAAGGTACGAGTGGCGTGCCAAGGCATATGAGGCCCGAGGCGACGCCGACAAAGCCGCGCAGGATCGCGCGGAGGCCGAGCGCCTGAAGGCGCAAACCGCTTGATACACTCAGACATGTATCAACTGCCCCCAACGGCATGGATGTCGCTGGGGGTTTTCTGCATGAGATTGTGGAGTCATGGAGACACTTCGTGTACCCTCCGCTCCGACACATGGCCACTCTCGTTCTCGCAGACGGCACCACCTTCGCGGGGGAGTCGTTTGGTGCACCGGTGGACGCGGATGGCGAAGTGGTTTTCAACACGGGCATGGCCGGGTATGTCGAGAGCCTGACGGATCCCAGCTACGAGGGGCAGATTCTCGTGTTCACCTATCCGCTCATCGGCAACTACGGTGTGCCGACCGAGGAGAAGAATGAGTACGGATTTGCCAAGAACCTTGAGAGCGAGCGCATCCATGTGCGGGGGGTCATCATGGCGCAGGGGAGTGAGCACTTCAGTCATCAGGCCGCGGCCAGTTCGCTTCCACGATGGCTGGAGCACCACAAGATCCCCGCGATTACGGGAGTCGATACGCGTGCCCTCACGAAGAAGCTCCGTGAGCATGGGGTGATGCTTGGCCGCATTGTCTGCGACAATGCGGAACGGAAAGTGGAAAGTGGAAAGTGGAAAGTGGAGGACATTGCGGATCCTAATCTGAAGAATCTGGTTGCAGAAGTCAGCTGCAAGGAACCCGTGACGTATGAACCTCATGAGAATGCGATCGACAAGGCCGTGGTTGTTTTCGACTGCGGCATCAAGAACGACATTCTGAGGAGTTTTCTCAAGAGGGGAGTCACGGTGCACCGCGTTCCGTGGAATTATGATCTCGCATCTTCGCCGCTCAAGTTCGACGGGGTCTTCATCAGTAACGGTCCCGGCGATCCCAAGAAATGCGATGCGACGATCCGACAGATCCAGTGGAGCCTGAAGCAGAATTTGCCCACCTTCGGCATTTGTCTGGGCAATCAGCTGCTCGCGCTCGCCGTCGGCGGCGATACCTTCAAGCTCAAGTACGGCCACCGCGGGGTGAACCAACCCTGCATCGAGCACGACAGCGAGGGCAAGCCCACGAAGAAATGCATCATCACGAGTCAGAACCACGGCTTCGCGGTCAAGCCGGATCAGTTGCCGAAGGACTGGCACATCTGGTTCACCAACGCGAATGACGGGACGGTGGAAGGGATCCGCCACGAGTCGGGGCGATTCCTTTCAGTTCAATTTCATCCAGAAGCTACTCCGGGGCCAGAAGATGCAGACTATCTTTTCGATGAATTTGTGAAGGTACTAGGGTAGGGGATTTGTGGGTTGTTTTTGTCTTGTTGCCTCACCTCCCAACCCCCTCTCCCATCCTGCCAACGCCTGCAGGGAGAGGGGGCGTACTCTTTCTGTTTTCAAAGCATTATTAGAATGACAAGCGTGTGCCCCCTCTCCATGAAGGAATCGTGGAAGGTTTGGAGAGGGGGATAGGGGGTGAGGCCAGCCCAGGCAAAGACTTCCGCAATATTTCTTGTACAATGCCCTTATGCACTTCGTCGTCCTCTCCTCCTCCCGCGGCACCACCTTTCAGGCCGTCCTCGATGCGCAGAAGCGCGGCGAGCTCACAGCACGATGTCTCGGTCTCGTGACGGACAGACCGGACCGTCCGTGTATTGAGAAGGCGAAGGCGGCGAATCTCCCGTTCAAGATTGTTCCCATGACGAAAGGGGAATCCCGTGAGGATTTCGACCGGCGTGTGCACGAAGCCATTCTTGCGTTGGGGGCGGACAAGGAGACGGTCATCGCTGCCATGGGCTGGATGTTCATCTTCAGTGCGTGGTTCATCCAGACATGGAAGAGCCGGATCATCAACGTGCACCCCGCGCTCCTCCCCAAACATGGCGGCAAGGGGATGTACGGTCACCATGTGCACGATGCTGTTCTGGCTGCGAAAGAGAAGGAGAGCGGCGTCAGTATCCATCTCATGGATGAAGGCGTGGATACCGGACGGGTTCTGCTGCAGAAGACGTGCCCCGTACTTCCCGATGACACGCCGGAGTCGCTCCAGAAGCGCGTGCAGGAGCTGGAGAAAGAGTGGTATCCCAAGGTGCTGCAGATGATTGAGTCAGGTGAGTTGAAGTTGTGAATACGTGTGGAGGAAATAAAGGAGTGAAAGGAACGAAAAGAAATAGAGGAACAACGAGAAATAAAGGAAAGAAAAGAAATACAGGAAATAAAGGATTGATGTTTTTTCTTCTATTTCCTTTCATTCTTCTATTTCATTTATTTCCTTCGAGCTCTCTGTCAGAGTATTCCGCGATCATGCCCACCCCCACCTTCTCCACCCGCTGCACCGGTCACCGCAAAATCGCTCATGACGTGTATGAATTCACGCTCGCGAAACCCGAAGGCTTCTCGTTTCAGGCCGGGCAATTCGTGATGTTTCAGGTGCCGCTTGTCGACAAGGTATCCGATGTACAGGGTCGTGCCTTCTCCATCGCATCTGCCCCAAGCGAACCGGAGCTGCTCTTCGTCGCCAAGATCAAGCAGGGCGGACGTGCCGGAAGGTGGATTTCCGAAATGCTCAAGGAGGGCGATGAAGTGAAACTGCAGGGGCCGCTGGGCAAGTTCACGCTTGCCCCGTACCCGAACGCAGTGAGTGGTGCAGGGTTTGAGCCTGCGGGTGAGCAGAAGCTCCTGTTTCTCGCGACCTGCTCCGGCATCGCTCCGCTGCGCTCACAACTGGTTGAGGCGCTGTATCAGGGTGACACGAGGGCGATGGATCTGCTGTTCTGCGTGCGGAGCGAAGAGAATTTGTTCTGGGCCAAAGAGCTTTCAGAGATCGCGAAGGGACATGCGAATGTGCATGTGCATATTTCTCTCAGCCGGCCTTCTGCAGGGTGGAAAGGACTCACCGGTCACCTGCAAGATGTCGCATCTCAAGTGATTCCCGATCTTCCGGAGCGCAGTATCTACGTGTGCGGAGGACCCGAGATGGTCAAGGCCGTCCGGATCAAAGCTGAGCAGGAATGGAAGATTCCCAAAGAGCGGATTCATTCCGAGGACTACGTGTAGGGGTTTTGCCTCACCCCCTCTCCCCCTCTCCAACCCTACCACGATTCCTTCATGGAGAGGGGGAACACGTTTGTTGTTCCGAAAAAGCTTAGAAAACAGAATGAGTACGCCCCCTCTCCCGTTGGCGTTGGGTGGGTGGGGAGAGGGGGTTGGGGGGTGAGGCAGCAATCGTCGTCAGAACGCCCCCTGAAACAGATCTTCCTCCGGCTCGATGCCCTTTACCCAGCCCTCAAAGTCGCTCAAGGTGAGTCCGTGTTCGCGGATGATCGCCGCGGGAATCGACTGGTCGGCGTTGCCCATGACGGTATTGGCGGCCGTAGCCAGCTGGTCCGCGACCGCTTCCACCGTCATCGTGAGCGGGCGGCCGAAGAGATCCTTTCTGCCGATCTGGGACGAGAGGGGATCGAGGCCGCACGCGACGAGTGCGAAGGCGGTCACCCCCCACCGCCGCGGCCGGCAGCAGCTGTCGCTCACGACCACTGCGATCCGTTTTCCGGTTTTTTCCTGGAGGCGCTGCCGCAGCAGCTTTGCGGATGCGACGGGATCGAGTGGCCAGCCGATCGCGAAGCCATCGGGCACGTTGGATTGGTCCAGTCCTGCGTTCGGAACGAGCAGGGTTCCCTTGAGTCCCGTGGGCTTCACCTCCGTGAGCATGGCGAGTGCGCTCCCGCCTGCCACTTTGCCATGGAGCCGCTTTGTCTCATCGAGCACGGCCTGACGGAATGTGGCCGACCGTCCGCTCCTCTGTGCCCATTCCTCCGCCTCCGCCGTCGGGTGGATATTTTTCAGGTCGATCACTGTGCCCTCCGTCATGGCGATGGCTTTCGACGAAACCACGACGATGTCGTTCTCGAGCAATGTGCCTGCAGCGGTCAGCAGAGCGGCGAGGTCGTCACCGCGCTTGAGGATCGGGGTGGAGAGAGGGAGGATTTTCACGTGAATATTCTCTACGGAAGCATCTGATATTTCCATGGTAAACCGCGGGGATTATTCTCATTCTTTGCTCCCGCAACCTCCTCCATCCCCTTGCCCCTTCCTCCATGGGAGGAAGGGGAGCACGTTTTTCTCAGTACATATTCCCCCTCTCTTGTGGAGAGGGGGGAAGGGGGAGAGGAAGGTGTACCTTTACCATAAAAGAGCAGATCCTTCTTGGACAAGGATGATATCCCGTTCGACCGAATTCTTTTTTAAATCGACGCGGGTGAGTTCTATTTCCGCAGGGATGCCGGAGGGGTTATGGAGCAGGATCGTTTCGGGCGGAGTCACATCGAACGAAACGACGGCGCCAGTTGGCACGCTCCATCGCGTGAAGCCGAGGGCCGGCGGGTCCGCCGTGACGGCCGCGAACGGCACGCCGCCCACTTCGCGCTTGGCCCACGAAGAGGGGAGGCTGACGTATACCGTTTCGAGCGCATCGTGGCGGATGTCGGCAACTCCCTTCGATCCGTTCGTGGTGAACGAGAGGGAGAGTGTGACGGGTTTCGCGTGTTCCAGGCCGATTTCGACGCGGTCACCCGAAAGAAGATCCGCCTTCAGTGATGATGCGCCGTCCCTCAGCGCTCCTTGCGAGAGCATGACGACGGCGACGATGGCGGCCACCGCCGCAGCGGCGTGCAGCGTGAATCCCTGCCGTCCCGTTTCCTGAAGAGGGACTGCTGTGGGGGTGGGTACCGGGGCAATCGGGCGGGCAACAACTCGCTTTTTCTTCTGCGGAGCACGGTGCACGCGCACGGAAGATTCCTGCTTCATATCAGGTTCCATCTTGCGCGAAATCCGTGGGCTTGTCCTGAGCGGAGACGAAGGAGGGCGGGGCACGGAACGGAAGTGTAGCAGTGTTGTGGAAGGTTGTAGAGGTTGGAGAAGTGAGGAGTGCCCAAAGAGGTATGACGAATTTTCTTCAGAGATAACATCGCTATCAGACCTCTCCAACCTTTCAGGCTTCCCTGACCTCTTTTGCCTCTCGTGCTTGTGGCTATGTAAAGCCTGCTTCTCACTACCGGATATTTTTGAATCAGGATCCCTTCCGTGCTATACTTGCAGTGATGGAATTGGATCCCCACACGCTCCAGCAAATTCTCCTTCGGATCCGCAATCAGATGCGCTGCCCGCAGTGCGGCAAGCAGGTGCCGGTCGATTTCGGCGCGGTGCGCGTGGTGAGCGAGAATGCCATGCTGCTGCAACTCAAGTGCGATACGTGCAATGCCTACATCGTCCTGCATGCGTCGCTGCAGGGCATCGAGAAGCTGGGGGCGCCGCATATCGAAGCGGATGCCCGTCAGAATGTTTCTTCCTCGCTCAAGTTGAGCGATCACGAGGTCAAGATGCTCCACGAGGCGCTGGATCAGTCCGACGGTTCGTTCGAGCAGCTCTTCAAAAAGTTCGGCGTGGGGCAGCAGAGCGGCAGCACCGGTACCGATATCGCGTGATCTCTTTCCTTTCTTCGTGTGAGTAACCTCCATCCCCCAGCCCCTTCCTCCACGAGCGGAAGGGGAGTACCTCTGAAGCAATTTGACGAATGCAAACATAGACATGCCCCCTCTCTTGTGGAGAGGGGGTTAGGGGGAGAGATTGAGAAGCTGCGAGGCAAGTGTTCGATGTATTGGGCATTTTGCTTTGCGAGTGTATTTCTCCTCCTTTCCGGCTGCGCGCCGGTTGAACGTCAGCAATCAAGGGTGCGGGCCTGGTGGGCAACGGTTTCCGGTACTGCGAGCCACGTCGGTCGCGACCGACGTGGCGAGCGGGAAGCACAAGGGACTGGAACACTCATCGAGAAAGGGGAAATGGCCATAGAAGGTGCGCGTGAAACCGTTTCGGGCACCGTCGAGGCCGGCCGTGCGGCTGTGCAGAGCGCGCAGAAGGCAGTCGAAGATTTACAGGAAAGGGCTGCGAAGATTGAGGAAGGCGCCAAAAAAATTCAGGAGGGGAAGCAATTGATTCAAGAGGGGGTGAAGTAGGGTTAGGATTAGGGTTAGGATTAGGGTTAGGGTTAGGGGGTAGGGGAGCCAGAAATGGCTTATTTTTGGGCTAAAACAACGCATTGAGGGAGGAATGCCTTTCTGTTATAATAGTAGGAAAGAACACCCATATCCCTTGGATCTTCAAGCATTCCTCAAAGGCTTCTCGGCCTTCACGGCGATCCCTCTGGGGCAGTCCGAGCGTGCGCTTCTGATTGCCGAGGGGCTCTCGGACGAAGACCGTGGGACGTTTTTCACCAAGCTTCAGGATCTCAATGACAAGTTGGAGGTGACCGAGAAGGGTCGACATGATGCGCTGGCCGGGGCCGATCAGGTGATCGTCTCTGCGGAGAAACAAGAGAAAAACATTGAGCGCAAAGCCAAAGAGACCACGGAACAGGAGCAGTCGATGAGGAGCGCTGAACAGAAACTTTCCGATCAATCCTGACAATTTCATGTCTATCTTTTCTTCCAACAATTGGCATTCCGAAGAGTCCCGCCTGATCAGGTTTGCTGAAGGAACAGGTGCTCCGCGCGGACCGGAATCCTTCGGTGGTGACCGCTGGCCAGGTGGTTCACAGGAAGAACGTGATGTTTCCGCGAGTGATGCCCGGTATCAGCGCAAGAATGCATATGGCAGATGGGAGGTCGATCAAGAGGCCAAAAATGCAGATATCCGGGATGCCACAATGCGCCGCAACGGTCAGGAATACATTGCGAAGCTCCAGGGCGCAGGTGCCCGCAAGACAGAGATACTGCAGCGCCTGAAAGAGCGCCATGATGCAACGCAGGGGTGGGTGCGCAAGGAGTACGAGAATCTGGCGAGGGGTTTGAATGCCGCATACGCGGAAAAAATTAAGATGATCAGAGAGAACGAGTGGAACCGCTACACGCTCGTGCTTGGGCTCGAAGATGTGCTCAAGCAGTACGAAACCAAAGTGACGGATCACGAGGAGTACCTGAAGACCGCAGGGAGCATTTACTACAAGCGGACCAAGGCGGCACTTGATGCGTACGGCACCAGCCGCAAGGCGGTCTTCGGACCGGAGGTGAAGCGTGAGCTTACCGAGAAAGTGTCACAAGCCGAGCAGGCACTTCAGAAGGCGAAGGATGAAGCTGCGCGTGCGGGTCTGGGGGCGCTGGAGGAACGCGAAGAGGATGCGCGGAAAGCGTGGGATGGAAAGGATATAGATCGTGTGCGAGTGAATGCGCAAGTTCAGGAGTTGCAGACGAAAGTGACAGAGGCCGAGACGGCGGGGACAGACATGCTGACGGAGCAGGGGAAGCTGGATGTCCTGAAAAAGGACAAAACAGACACGGAAAAGAGTGTTTCCGAAAAGAAGGAGGAGCTAGAGGGTAAGGTGCGAGAAGCCGCTCGTGCCGGGCTGAATCCGCTGGGTACGCATACTTCTGATGATTGGATAGAAAAAGAGTGGGTGCGGGGTCGCATTGCAAAAATTGATCCTGCTGATCTCAAAAAGGCGGAGAAAATAAAACAATATACGGAAGAGGGTGATGAATGGATTAAAAAGGTCAAAGAGATCTACAAACTTGAATCGGACATCAAAGATCTCGAGAAACATGTGAAAGATCTTGATGATTCAGTGAAGGGGTCTATCAAGAAGCAGGCCGCTGTTGTGAAAGCGCTCGAAGCGAAGAGCAAAACGCTTCCGAAGCTCCAGACGGATCTGGCGGACAAGAAGAAGGAGGAAGCAACTCTCAAGAAGGAGCTGGCACCGCTGCAGAAGGAATACGATGACGCGAAGAAAGCGGCGGATACGGTGCGCAAGCCCGTTACCGATGCTGAGCGCGCTCTGACTATCGCCACGGTGAACCGTGACAAGGCGGTAGAGGGGAAGCGTCGCGTCCCCTCCGACAAAGAAAAACAGGAGTTCGTCGCGCAGGCCGATGCCACGCTCAGGACGATCAACATGGAGGGATTTCACCTTCAGAACCAGTTCGAGGGGCGCACCGACGGGATGAATGCACGCATCGTGTTTCTGCGGCGGCAGAGGACGGAGATTCTCGAAGATCTGGTTCGTGAGCGCGGCCTCCATGCGGACCGCGATACGGTGCGCGCGCTGCTCGACAATATCCACTTCGAGAAGCAGTACCTCTTAAAGTACGGGCACGATGACGCGCGCCTGACCCACCTCAATGACCTCGAGACCGAGTGGGCAGGCAAGATGTGGAATATTGTGAAAAAGGAGACGGATGACATCCTCAGTCCTGCGAGGCCGGGTGCGCCCGAGGAGCAGGAGCGGATTATCAAACAGGAACTCAAGTTCCTCGCCGAGTACCCGCAGGGTCCCGCTGGGGCGGCGCGCATTGCCATACTCAATTCCGCGGAACCGGCTGTACCGGGAGAATTGCAGAAGGTACGGGATGCCTTGCACAAACCGCTGACTCTCGCAACTGATGGATCCGTGGAAAAGGCACGGAAGAGTCTGACGGTGCCGGAGATTCAGGACGCGATCCAGAAAATCCGTACCGAAGGGAGTTTTCTCTGGCAGCGTGGCGATCGATCCTCATTGCGGATGCAAATGCTCGAGAATGATCTGCCTGCAATGCAGGTGCTCTTGGCGGAGGCGCGCGTGCGTGATGCCGAGACGGAGACTGCAAAAGGCGTGGGATCCGGGACGCACCTCGAACGCATAGCGTATGTGGAGAAGATGCAGGCGGAGCTCGCCACGCGTGCAGAAACGAATTTCGATCCGAAGAGGATGAAAAACCTGAAGACGGAAATCGACGCTCAGGAGCAGATCATCCAGAGTCAGCTCCTGAAGCAGTGTGCGAATGCGCTCGCGAGCGGCAATGCCGATACGATCCGAAGCACTATCGACGCCACCGTGCAGGCAAAGCGCTTCTTTGCGGCCGATCGCACGCCGGAGTCTAAAAATCGTGCGATGACCATGGTCTCTCAGTTGCAGGCGCTCAGGAGCGCTCTCGCCGACGTGACGGACAAGGCCTGCGAGCGTGTGCAGACCAATGTATCCAAACCGACAGTGAAGGAGGCCGTCCGTCTCACCAGGGAGGAATTTCAACTGCTCCGGAAGTATTCCGAACTGGAGGAAGGAGGCTACGGGAGCAATCGCATGCGGGAACTCCGTCGCATGTTCAATGACGTGCTCATCGGGCTCGATAACGCAATCGGGATCAAGGATGCAAAAACACTCGGTGCCATGAATGCTCCAGAGGCTAAGCGCTTGCTGGCCCTGATTGAGACGGATCTCGAGGTGAGGCGTGCGATGGTGCCCGCATGGAGGAATAATAGTGGGTGGGAAGGGAAACTCATGAGGATGCAGGCCGCACTCGAGCAGAAGAAGAGCTAACTGCCCATAAAGCATCTCTTTTGCTTGCTTTGGCAGTTTGAGAAGGTAAAATCTCTGCGAAATCGCCGGAGTCCTTCCCCTATTTATGACGAATAGCAAGGAAGGGCTGCGGTCTTTTGTACGCGAAAAGCTGATCTTTCCCGCCTAATCCTAACCCTATTCCTAACCCTATCTCCCATGCCCGCTCCCAAGATCTCCGCCGCAACCGATTCCTTCGATGCCGTCGCGCTCTCTGTCGCCAGCCCCGAAGATATTCTCGCGTGGAGTAGGGGCGAAGTGACCAAGCCCGAAACGGTCAACTACCGCACGCAGCGCGCCGAACCGGATGGCCTCTTCTGCGAGCGCATCTTCGGACCCACCAAGAACTTTCAGTGTTTCTGCGGCAAGTACAAAGGCGTGCGCTACTCCGGCGTGGTCTGCGAGAAGTGCGGCGTCGAAGTCACGCGCTCGATCGTCCGCCGCGAGCGGATGGGGCACATCAATCTGGCCGTGCCGGTCACGCACATCTGGTTTTTAAGAAGCTCTCCCAGTCGCATCGGTCTTCTGCTCGATCTCCCCATCAAGACCCTGGAGCAGATCGTGTACTTTGCGGCATACATCGTGATTTCGGTGGAAGAGGAACAGAAGAAGGAAACCGAGAAGGAGCTCGATGCTTCCATGGAACAGCGGAAGAAGCAGGTGAAGAACGAGTACGATCAGGCGAAGAAGGGACTGAATGAATCCAAGGCAACGCGTGCCCAGCTGGATGCGCTCGACAAGGAGTACGCCGACAAGCTTGAGACGCTGAAGGCCAATCACCGCGAGGCGCTGGATGATCTCAAGAACCTGCATGTGGGTGCCGTGCTCTCGGAGCTCAAGTTCCGCGAGGTCAACATGAAGTTCGGTCACGTGTTCCGCGCCGGCACCGGAGCGGAGTCCCTGAAGGAAATCGTGGGAAACATCAATCTGGATACGCTCCACGAAGAGCTTGCGAAGGAGCGCACGCAAGCGAGCGGACAGAGGCTCAAGAAACTCATGAAGCGCATGAAGCTCGTCGTGAGTTTGAAGAAGGCCAACATCAAGCCGGAGTGGATGATTCTCATGCGCTTACAGGTGATTCCACCCGATCTGCGTCCGATGGTGCAGCTCGACGGGGGGCGCTTTGCCGCGTCGGACTTGAACGACCTCTATCGCCGCGTCATCAACCGCAACAATCGCCTGAAGAAGCTCATGAGCATCGGTGCGCCGGAAGTGATCTGCAGAAACGAGAAACGCATGTTGCAAGAGGCCGTGGATACGCTGCTCAATAACTCCGCCCGCGCGGGCAAGACGCTCTTCACTGCCGGTGATCGCCGCAAATTGCGTTCGCTCTCCGACATGCTCAAGGGCAAACAGGGACGTTTCCGTCAGAACCTGCTCGGCAAGCGCGTGGACTACTCGGGTCGCTCCGTGATCGTCGTGGGTCCCGAACTCAAACTCCACCAGTGCGGACTGCCCAAAGAGATGGCGATGAAGCTCTTCAAACCGTTCGTGATCGGGCACCTGATCCGCGACGAGCTGGCCCACAACGTGAAGGGTGCGGAGCGACTGGTGCAGGATGGCGGCAAGGAGGTGTGGGATATTCTCGAAGAAGTCATTCAGGGCAAGTACGTGCTCCTGAACCGTGCGCCTACGCTCCACCGCCTCGGCATTCAGGCATTCCGGCCCAAGCTCGTGGAGGGGCTCGCGATCCGTCTGCATCCGCTCGTGTGCGCCGCGTTCAACGCGGACTTCGACGGTGACCAGATGGCCGTGCACGTGCCGCTCTCCGACAAGGCGCAGCACGAAGCCGCCACGCTCATGGCGGCCCACCAGAATCTGCTCAAGCCCTCCGCCGGCGAACCCATCATCAATCCCGCGCAAGACATGGTGCTTGGCTGCTACTACTTGACACAGGTGCACGCCGGCAAGAAAGGGGAGGGAATGATCTTTTCCTCTCCCGAAGAATCCTTCCTCGCGTACACGCAGGGAGTGGTGGATCTGCAGGCAAAGATTAAGGTGCGCACTGCACTTCTCGGCGAAGAACCGAAGATTGTCGAAACGTCGGTGGGCAGGTTGCGTTTCCAGGAGATCGTGCCGCCCGCGCTTGGATTCATTAACAAGACGATGCGCAAGAAGGATCTCTCATCACTTCTGGCGCATGCACTCGACAAAATCGGGCGCGAAGAGACGGTGCAATTGGCCGATCGCATCAAGGATATTGGCTTCGAGTACGCCACGCTCTCGGGCATCTCCATCGGCGCGCAGGACATGCGTATCCCTCCGGAACGCGATGAACTTCTGGTCGAGGCCAACAAGCGCGTACGCATGATCAACGAGTACTACTGGAAGGGGCTCATGACCGATGATGAGCGGTACACCCATGCCATCACGGTCTGGTCGAAGACGAAGAACGAAATTTCAGCCAGGATGACCGAGGGATTCCTGGCGATTGAAGAGAACGACATCACTTACGTCATCGACTCCGGCGCACGTGGAAACTGGGGGCAGGTGGCGCAGCTCGCCGGCATGAAAGGTCTCGTGGCGAATCCTTCCGGCCGCACGATCGAGCTGCCGATCCAAAGCAACCTCAAAGACGGCTTCTCGGTGCTCGAGTACTTCATCGCCACGCACGGAGGTCGCAAGGGAAAATCCGACACCGCGCTCAAGACGGCCGAGGCCGGCTACCTCACGCGCCGCCTCGTGGATGCCGTGCAGGATATTCTCATCATCGACGAAGACTGCGGCACCATCGCATCCCACACCATCTCACGCAAGGAATCCGAGGAGGTGGGCGAAAAGTTCGAGAGCCGGCTCTTCGGTCGCACGGTCGCGGCGGACCTGATCGCGAACGGCGAGACGCTGGCACGGCGCAACGACGAGGTCGATGCGGTGCTCCTGCAGAAGATCCAGCAGCACAAGGTGCAGGAGGTGGCGGTGCGTTCCATCATGACGTGCGCAACGCTTCGGGGCATCTGCCAGAAGTGTTACGGACGCGACTTGGGCGACAACGCCACGGTCAAGATCGGCACGCCGGTCGGCATCATTGCCGCGCAGTCCATCGGAGAGCCGGGCACGCAGCTGACCATGCGCACCTTCCACATGGGAGGAGTCGCGGAAGGCTCGGACATCACGCAAGGTCTCACCCGCGTGGAGGAGCTCTTTGAGGCGCGCAGTCCGCGCACGCCAGCCGTGCTCGCGGATATCGCCGGACAGGTGAAGGTGAAACACCAAGGTGGCAAGACGCAGGTGCACGTGTTCGCCCAGGAGCTGGGCGAGGACAGCTACCGCATTCCCGCCGGTCACGAGATTGTCGTGAAGAAAGGACAGGACGTGAAGGAGCGCACCGTGCTCGCGCGGTCGGTGATGGATCGTTCCACGGTCAAAGCCACGGTGACGGGCAAGGTGACTGGTGTGGAGAATGGCATCGTCAAGGTGCGGCATGGCGAGATTCAGGAGCGCACCTACGAATTCGGCGGGCGCGAATCGCTGTGCGTACGGACGGGCGACATGATCAAGGTGGGTGACCCGCTGAATATCGGGCACTTCAACCTGCATGAGCTCCTCGAGAAGAAAGGTCCCTATGCCGTGCAGAAGTACATCGTCCAGGAGGTGCAGAAGATCTATGCCTCACAGGGGCAGACCATCAACGACAAGCACCTTGAGATCATCGTGAAGAAGATGTTCTCTAAGGTCCGCATCATCGATGCGGGCGAATCCGATCTGTTGCCGGGCGACACGGTGGATATCAGCGTCGTTGAAGCCGAGAATCGTCGCATCGACAAAGAGCACAAGGGTAAGGGCAAGCACGTGACCTTCGAGTGTCTGCTCCTCGGCATCACGCGCGCGGCTCTGGCCACAGATTCCTGGCTGGCCGGCGCTTCCTTCCAAGAGACGATCCGCGTGCTCGTGGAGGCTGCCACCACCCGTCGCGTTGATAACCTGCAGGATCTGAAGGCAAACGTGATCATCGGACGTCTCATTCCCACGGGCGAGGTCTACCGCCAGCGCTACCTCTCGGAGAAAGCCGAGAAGGCCGAAAAAGCGGAAAAGGCGGAGAAAGCTGCTGAGCACGCGGCACACGAACATGCTCCCGAAACGCCGCAAGCGGCTTGATTTTCCTTGCCATCCCTTTTGCTTCGAAGTACCCTCGATCGGCTTTCTTCCCTCGTTTAACCCCGCATGCCTACGATCAATCAACTCATCCGGCACCCACGCAGACAGCGGCGACGCAAGTCCAAATCTCCTGCGCTCCAGTACACCTGGAACACGCTCAACATGCGTGCTGTGCCGCTGCCCAAGGGCGCTCCGTTCAAGCGCGGTGTGTGCATCAAAGTCACGACGATGACCCCCAAGAAGCCGAACTCCGCCCTGCGCAAGATTGCCCGCGTGCGCCTGACCAACGGTCATGAAGTGAAGGCGTACATCATGGGAGAGGGCCACAACCTGCAGGAACACTCCATGGTGCTGGTGCGCGGCGGTCGCGTCAAAGACCTTCCGGGCGTGCGCTACCACATCGTGCGCGGCATCCTCGACACCGAGGGCGTGCAGAACCGCAGACAGGGCCGCAGCCGCTACGGCGCCAAACGACCGAAGAAGTCATGAGCTATGAGTTTTGAGTTATGGGTTTTACCCTTTCTATTCTCTTTTCTCTCATTACGATCATCGTTTGTCACTCACAACTCGTGACTCGAAACTCAAGACTCTCCTGATTCCCTCTCCTCTCCCGCCATGCCCAAGCCCATCAAATCATTCATCCCCGAAGGTTCCGATCCTCTGATCGAGAAGTTCATCTGCTGCCTCATGAAGCGCGGCAAGAAGTCCACGGCACGCCGTGTTTTCTGGGATGCCATCGAGGTGGTGAAGACCCGCACGAAGGATGCCCCGCTTGAGGTCTTCAATAAGGCATTGCTCAACGTTACGCCGCTCGTGGAGGTGCGTCCCAAGCGCGTGGCCGGCGCCGTGTACCAGGTGCCGGTGGAGGTGAGCCCGCACCGGCAGCAGACGCTCTCGATCCGCTGGCTGCTCATCGCGGCACGCAGCCGCAAGGGCATGCCCATGGCGCAGCGCCTCGGCCTGGAACTCTTAGATGCCTCCTCGGGGCAGGGCGCAGCGGTCAAGAAGAAGGAAGACGTATTAAAAATGGCCCAAGCGAATAAAGCCTTCGCGCATTTGGCAAAGTAACGGGGACTCGCTTGAGCGTCCTATTCTTCGGCGGGCTCTTCTGCCGTGCCGGTTTCAGGAAGTTCCGGCGTGAAGATTCCATTCAGGAGATTTTTAATTTTGAGAGAGTCGCGGAGCCGATCCGACGCGTTGCGGATCACGATCTTGCCACGGGGACTGCCGAGGCGCTTCCAGAATCCGATGAGGGCGCTGACGCTCTCTTCGCCATCCATGCCGTTTATTCCTAATGCCGCACAGTCCACCACGTAACGGTTCTGCGTTGGTCCACTGGCGAGCTCCGCCAGTTGTTTCTGGAGATGATTGACGGATCTCGTTCTGTCTGCGCCGTCCTCGACAGGATCTGTTTCTGGCGCAGCAAAATCGCAAGTGATCTCATTGGATGAGCTGCCCCTCTTCCTTCCAGAGGCACGGTGTTCCGCAATGATTTTCTGAATTCTTGCCATTGTTTCACCCTCTGCAGACGTTCCTCTCCAGGGAAGCGCTTTCCCTGTCGTGAGTTCTGGTTCGTTGAGCATAAGGTTAAATTACTATTTATATATAAATTGTCAATAATCAGCTCTGCGCCACTTTCCTTCCTGAATATTTGCACCACACTACCATTTTCCCTATAGTTTTTGCACTTTGACGCGGATGCACTGCATCTGCGCTCATGATGCACGTTTCACCTGTACCCGTTTCCTCTCCATTCCATGGACATCAAGCATCTCCGCAATACCCCGCACCAGAACTCGCTCCGCTCATTCGGTGCGGGGCAGGTCGGAATCTCTATTTTCTTTTCTCATTCCTAAACGATGGATCTCCACAATTTAAGAAACATTGGCATTATCGCCCACATCGACGCCGGAAAGACGACAACGAGCGAGCGCATCCTGTTCTACACGGGCAAGAACTATAAGATCGGCGAGGTGCATGAGGGCGAGGCGACCATGGACTGGATGGAGCAGGAGCGCAAGCGCGGCATCACCATCACTTCCGCGGCCACGCAGTGCAGCTGGAAGGCCAAGGACGTTGAGGGCAAGGACACGGTCTTCACGATCAACATCATCGACACTCCCGGGCACGTGGACTTCACGGCCGAGGTGGAACGCAGTCTTCGCGTTCTGGACGGAGGCGTCGTCGTCTTCGATGGCAGCCAGGGCGTCGAACCCCAGAGCGAGACCGTATGGCGCCAGGCGGACAAATACGGCGTTCCGCGGCTTGCGTTCATCAACAAGATGGACAAAACCGGCGGAGACTTTTTCATGTCCCTCGGGAGCATCCATGATCGCCTGAGCAAGAATGCCGTCGCCATCCAGATCCCCATCGGTGCCGAATCAGATTTCACAGGCGTCGTCGATATCATCGCGAAAAAGGCGTACAAGTTCGAGGGCGAACATGGCGAAAAGATCGTCGAGATCCCCATTCCGGCGGACATGAACGACGAGGTGTCGGAATACCGCGCAGTCCTGATGGAAAAGGTTGCGGAGGCGGATGACGACCTCTTGGACGAGTACCTCAAGAATAATGCCCTCAGCGATGCCCAGATTATCAAGGGTCTTCGGGTGGGAACCGTGAAGAACAAGATTTACCCCGTGGTGTGCGGTTCCTCGCTCAAGAACATGGGTGTGCAGCTCATGCTCGATGCCGTTGTGGCCTATCTACCCTCTCCGCTCGACGTCCCGTCTGCGAAGGGCACCAATCCCGATACCGAGAAGGAAGAGGAGCGCAAGGCTTCCAATGATGATCCTGTCACGGTGCTCGCGTTCAAAATCGCCACGGATCCGTTCGTGGGGCGCCTCACGTTCGTCCGCGTGTATTCGGGGGTGATGAAGGCGGGCACGTACATGATCAACTCGCGCTCCGGCACCAAGGAACGCATCGGGCGCATCGTCCGCATGCACTCCAACCACCGTTCCGAGATTACGGAGGTCGAGGCGGGTGACATCGCGGCGGTGATCGGCCTCAAGGATACGCGCACCGGCGATACGCTCTGCGAAGAGGATCACCCCATCCGGCTCGAGTCCATCAAGTTCGCGGAACCAGTCATTCACATGGCCGTGGAACCCAAGACCAAGGCCGATCAGGAGAGAATGGGCATGGCCCTGCAGAAGCTGGCTGAGGAGGATCCGACGTTCTCTGTGCGTACCGATGACGAGACCAGTCAGACCATCATCGGGGGCATGGGTGAGTTGCACCTCGATATCATCGTCGACCGCATGCGTCGCGAGTTCAAAGTGGAGTCGAACGTCGGCACGCCGCAGGTGGCCTACCGCGAGACGATTCAGAAGGAGGTGGAACACGAGGAGAAGTACATCAAGCAAACGGGCGGTCGCGGACAGTACGGTCACGTGATCTTCAAGATCGTTCCGCAGGAGCCGGGCAAGGGGTACGAGTTCGTGAATGAGGTGGTGGGAGGCCGCATTCCCCGCGAATTTATCTCGCCCTGCGACAAAGGTTTCCAGGAGGGTATGACGCGTGGCATTCAGGCCGGGTACCCGGTAGTGGACGTGAAAGTGGAGCTGCTCGATGGTAGTTACCATGACGTGGACTCCTCCGAAATGGCCTTCAAGATCGCCGCAAGTATCGGCTTCCAGAATGCCGCCAGAAAGGCTGATCCGATTATCCTGGAGCCGATTATGAAGGTCGAGATTGTCACACCCGAAGAATTCCTGGGCGATGTGATGGGCGACATCAACTCCCGTCGCGGCGTGATTCAGGGCACGGGCGATCGCGGGACGGCCAAGACGATCCAGGTCAATGTGCCGCTCGCCGAGATGTTCGGCTACGCCACCGATTTGCGCTCTCTGACGCAGGGTCGTGCCAGCTACTCCATGGAACCCAGCCACTACGCCAAGGTTCCGGGCAACGTCGCTGCCGAGGTCATCGCCAAGCGGGTGGGAGTGGTCAAACGATGAGGATTTTGTGCCAAAAGGCGAAATTGGCAGGATATTGACAATATTTAGTATAGGTTTATAGTGTCCATTACACGACAGGGATGTGTTCGTCGTGTGCTCTTTCCAAGGATGGAATTCCAGTTCATTTCTGGAGGTTCCATGATGTCGGATCGCTGGATCTTTGTAACGGTCGCCTCCATTGCTGGTTTCCTCAGCGAGAAGGCGTGGGCGAGTTACAACGACAGCCTCTCCACTGCGCAATGGTGGACAGGCTTGGCGGTTGTCGGGCTCATCGTTGGGTGGGCTGCGGTCGACTTCCTCGTAAGTCGAAAGCGACTGTTCCGTTCATTGATGAACGGGATGTGCTGCGTCCTCGCGGGAATCGTGGGGTACGCACTCGCCACCCTCTAGCAGAGATCCTGATCGCCGGCAGGAGAGAGTTCCCCCCGCTGCCCCTCTTAGACCGAGGAGCAGTGGGGATTTTTTTGCGAAAGTGGACAATGGTTATGTCCTTCTCGCAAAATGCTGAGGGCATCTGAAGAGAAAATCATTGTATTAATACATTGACACACCTTCGCTCGGCGTGTAATCTTTTGATTGTTCGGTGAATGTCGTTGTTCATTGTCGTGGTGGCAGCCGAGCTACGGCGTGCAGGCACACCGTATCCCTTCCATTTTTCTCTCAATGAGTAAACGCCGTTTCACCGAAGGCACCTGGCGATCTGATCCGCTTTTCCTGCGGCTCTGCAAGGCGTTCCTTGCTTGTCGGAACGAAAAGGAAGTCGGAGATTTCCTTCGCGACGTCGCCACGCTTGCCGAATTGAAGGCGCTCAGCGAGCGTCTGGAGGTGGCCCGACTCCTCCTTGCAGGCGTCAGTTACCGCGAGGCGGCGAAGTGCGCTCCTTCCAGTACGGCCACTGTGACCCGCGTCGCAGGATTCCTGAACGGCGGCGAAGGCGGCTATCAATCCGTTTTGAAGACCCATGGACATCATTCTTCCCCCGTTCGCGGGGAGAGGATGGTGTCGAAGACGTAAACCGTCGCTGAAGACGTTCGACCTCATCTCCTCCTCGCGCAAGCGGGAAGGATTCTTTCTCTGTCCGTTGGACAGGCGAAATCCGCTGCATGCGGATCTCGCAGTGCGGGAGAATTAGTTCTTTCACAGCACAGAGATGATGTTATGGAAGTATCAGGCCTTTCTGTCCGAGTTTTCGGACGGATGTCCGCTCTTGCGGAATCCCGAAACGGGAGTGCCTGTTTTCTGTCCTTCTTTCGCGGAGCAAAGCAATGACTCAGGTTACACAGTCTCAGGAGCGTAGGTTGCGTTTTGGCATCATGGAATCGACAACCCGATGCCATTTCCACTGTTCGGGGTGTTACATGACACAACGGCATGCCCTGAACAAGGGTGAGATGTCGCTCGAGAGAGCCATCCGGTTTCTCGATCTGTCCGAACAGTACCTTGGTCGGAACCTCGAAACCATGGACATTCTGGGCGGGGAGCCGCTTCAATGGCCCCCCCTTCCGTTCTACATCGAAGAACTGCTCCGACGCGAGATTAAGCCCTGGATCTTCACGAACATGGTCGAGATCGATCCAAACAGGGCTTCCTGGCTTCTGGAACGCGGCGTGTTCATCACGGGGAAGCTCAATATCGCGGATCCCGGTGATCCAGAGCAGATGGCGCTCCAGGCCGAGCTGATTGGAAGCACCGTGGAGATGGCAGGGCGCATGATCAAGGGGATTGATGTCCTTCTCGCTGCGGGCTACCGGGAACCGTTCTTCCGACTCGAGAATCTGATGCGCCGGAAGAATCTTCATCTGGTGCCGGGTTTCATTGAGTTCTGCCGGGCCCGCGGGATCGGCATGGACGTCGAGATCATGGGTTCCTGTGTTCCGTTGGGACCGCACTACTTCGAGGTGGCGCCAACGGCACAGGAACTGGCGGATCTTGTTCGGACATTGATGCGGACGGGGGATGGTTCTTCCGGGAGCATCCTGTCCGTCGATCAACTGCTCATGCCGCACATGTTCGGTTCTTGCCGCTTCTTCGATAGCGGGCTCTACTTCGCTGTGGACGGCACCATCCGTGCTTGCTCCAACAGCAATGTGGTGCTTGCACACATCGATGACCCGGATCCTATTCGGACGGCGTACGAGTCGCCGCTCATTTGCGCGCGCAAGGCGCTGACGAGAACGAGTGTGGGGCAACCCTGCGGATCGTGTGACCGCTGGGAGCAGTGCCGGGGTGGTTGCCGGGCCACCGTGGAAGCTACAGGCGACCCGTTTGGAGGATATCCGCTCTGCCCGCTTCCACTCCTCTGCAAATGAAATCTCTGTGCGCATGTTTGGGGTCTCGCTTCTGCGAGACCCCTTTTCCTTTTTCTCACATAGATCAATCCATTCTCAGCATCGCCGAACAGAAGCTTGCGGAACTCCGAGGGAGATTCGACGGGTTCGTGACGGTGTTCTTGGACGACTGGCGCGGCTACCGTTTCATCTATGATGTTGAGGCGTCATCCTGTTGTACGCATGGGTGTTCGAAGTGTCCGCTTGTCCGTCTCTTGAATTTTGAACAGGACGGCGGAATCTTTTCTGCTGCCCTGCGTTGCGCCAGCGACGACGATAAAAAAATATTCGGGCCACGGAAGTACTTGAACTGGAGGAGTTTTGCTGAATATCAGGATTGTTACTCAAACTTTCTCATACAAAAATGTTTCACCAGAAAAGAGATCAATGATGAATTGAATTTGGTAAGGGCGATGCGTGTGCTCTATGCGAACACAGGTTCGTTGAGACAGCTTGAAACGAAATTTAAAAGAGGTGTCATCAGCAAAGCTCTGAAACGGGCAAAACCGAAACAGAAGAGATTCATCCGTGCATATCTGGTACAGAATCCAGACTTCTTTGCCGAATAAGCTGAAGATCATGGGATTCCCCTGTGTCATACTGGAGTCATGCATGAGGAGTTCATCCATCGCTGTCTCGCCCTCGCCGAACAGGGCCGGGGCAAAGTCGGCACCAACCCGCTTGTGGGGGCAGTGCTCGTCCGCGGCGGCACCATCATTGCGGAGGCTTTTCATGAGGGATTCGGCAAGGTGCACGCCGAACGACGACTCCTCGAAAACTTTGATCAAAAAATTAGATCAGAAGATGTGCTTTATGTGAATCTGGAGCCCTGTTGCCACCTCGGAAAAACACCTGCCTGTACCGATATCATCCGCGATAAGGGCATCAAACATATCATCTTCGGCATGGTGGATCCGGATCCTCATGTGTCAGGGAAGGGGATTGCCTGCCTTCTCAAGGCGGGGATCCGCGTCACGGGTCCCGTTTCGCGTGCACAATGCGAGTGGCTCAATCGCGGCTTCGTTTCGCTCCGCACGAAAGGGCGCCCGTGGGTGACGATCCATAGTGCCCGGACAAAGAACGGAGCGATTGCTCGGCCGGACGGCAGTCCTCTCAAGATCACCTCCGGTGAGCAGGATCGCTGGACGCACGCGTGGCTGCGCGGCCGTCACGACGCCATCCTCGTCGGCGTGCAGACGGTCATCGCCGATGATCCAAAGCTCACCGTTCGTTTCGGGCTTGAGCTGCCTTCTCCGCTGCGGGTGATCCTCGATCCACACCTGCGTCTTCCGCTTACGGCGAGGGTGGTGATCGGCGAAAGCGCATCCGGCACGGTGGTCATCACCTCTTCCGGGAGTGATGCCGCCAAACGGCAGGCACTTCAGGAGAGGGGAGTCAGGATTGCGGAAATTCAGCTCCGGGATGGTCGATTCGATCTTTCGGATCTCTGGAAGGTTCTCACTGCCCCCACAAAGGATTTCCACGGCATAGCCTCGGTCCTCATCGAAGGGGGGGCGAAGACGTGGCAGAGCTTTCAGGAAGCTGGTTGCATCGATGAAGAAGTGGTTTTGATGGGCGCAAAGAACGAGTAACCCTCTAGAGGAATTTTCCCAGGATTCTCTGGAGGAGACTGCGGAGCATATTGGTCGTGGCGAGCTTCGGGGGGAGCGAGCCATCCTGTCCAAACTTCCGTGCAATGCGTGCAAAGGCTCTTCCTGCCTCCCGCACACGTCTGAGGCTCTCCGGCCGTTCGTGGACCACGAGACCGAAGCGACCGCGGCCGGGCGTGCATTTGGATTCGAAGTGCGTGCCGGCATGGGTGGCGCCGAAGTACTGCAGCGCGAGCGGGATGCCCGAGATGGCGGATTTGAGCGTGGTTTTCCATGCGGGTGCGGGTGCTCCTCCCGTGAGAAGAAGGAAGAAGGGGAGTCCTTTCAGATTTCCGTGACCTTGAGGACGATCGAGGGCGAAGCTCCCGCAGCGGTCAATCAGGTTTTTCAGGTGCGCCGGAACACCGAAGTTCCAGATGGGGCTGGCAATGACGAGTCCGGCTGCTCCCTGCAGGGTTTCACGCACCTTCCGAACATCAACTTCTTCCGCTGCGTGCGGTTCGTAGTGTCTGAGCGAAAAGTGCTCGATGGCGAGATCCGCGATGCGCAGCTTCTGCGCCGTTACGCCTTCTTCATTCATGCCTGCAATGAATGCGTCAGCGAGTGTTTCGCTGTTGCTCGGTTGATTCGTTCCGGCGCTGAGAACAAGGACATACATAAAGTCATCATACGGCAGAGCGCATCGTGAAGGGGGCGCGAACTATTTCTCCTTTACTCCCTTTGCGAAATGATTTGCGCTCATCATGACAAGATCTTCCACCACCTGCAATTTTGTGGGATAGTAACGCCCTTTTCTTGCGATCAGTCTGGTCGAGAATCGTACGGGGCAGAAATTTGACCACGACCACGACTATCAATATCTTGTGTGATTGCACGGGGTGACACACAAGATGCTGTGTCATTCTTCCTTTTCGCCCTTCTCTCCATGCAACCAATTTCCCCGTCCTCCAACGTATCTTCCCTTTCCCGTCACAAGGCGGAATTGGGATCGTTTCACCGTGGCAGAGGGCTCTCGGTTCGGCGTCTTTTCACGACGCCAGGCTCTGATCCCCTGGAAGAGGTGACCTACGAGCGGCGTACCAGTCGTATCAAGAATTCCGACGGGTCGGTGGTCTTTGAAATGGATGGTGCAGAAGTGCCGGTGGCATGGAGTCAGATGGCGACAGACATCATGGTGAGCAAGTACTTCCGGCGTGCGGGGACGCCCCAGGTCGACGCGCAGGGGAACCTGCTCCACGATGCCGATGGCAACGTCATCACGGGTCCCGAGCGCAGTGTCCGGCAGGTGATCCGTCGTCTCGCGGGGTGCTGGCGGCACTGGGGTCAGCAGGAGGGGTACTTCGAGACGGCACAGGATGCGCAAGCCTTCGAGGACGAGCTCTCCTACATGCTCGTGCACCAAATAGCCGCGCCCAACAGTCCTCAGTGGTTCAACACGGGGCTCCATTACGCCTACGGCATCACGGGGCCCGCGCAGGGCCACTACTACGCCGATGCCAAAACAGGTGAAGTGAAGCAGAGTACCGACTCCTACACGCATCCTCAGCCCCATGCCTGTTTCATTCTTTCGGTCAACGACGATATGGTGAATCCGGGTGGCATCATGGATCTGTGGGTGCGCGAGGCGCGCCTCTTCAAGTACGGGTCCGGCACGGGCACGAACTTTTCAAAGCTGCGCGCATCGGGCGAGCCGCTCTCGGGCGGCGGGATGAGCTCGGGGCTCATGAGTTTTCTCAAGATCGGCGACCGCGCTGCCGGTGCCATTAAATCGGGCGGTACCACGCGCAGGGCCGCCAAGATGGTCTGCCTCGACTTAGACCATCCCGATATCGTGGAATTCATCGAATGGAAGTCGAAGGAGGAGAAAAAAGTCGCGGCGCTCGCGGATGCCGGTTATTCCACCGACTTCAACGACGAGGCCTACCAGACCGTCTCGGGGCAAAACTCCAACAATTCCGTCCGCGTTCCGCATGCGTTCTTCGAGGCCGTCGAAAAGGATCAGGATTGGGAGCTCGTCTGGCGTACCGAGAAACATCGTGCCGAAAAGGATGGCCGCAAGCCCGTTGCCTGCAAGACCCTCCGGGCGCGGGAATTGTGGGAGAAGATCGGGTTTTCCGCATGGGTATGCGCCGATCCAGGCGTGCAGTACGACACAACGATCAATGACTGGCACACGTGCCCTGCCGCAGGACGCATCAATGCCAGTAATCCCTGCAGCGAGTACATGTTCGTGGATAACACGGCTTGCAACTTGGCTTCCCTCAACGTGCTCAAGTTCTACGACGAAGAACATGCTGACTTCAAAATTGAGGAGTTCAAACACGCGGTGCGGCTCTGGACGATCGTGCTCGAGATCTCGGTCCTGATGGCGCAGTTCCCCAGCCGCGATATCGCGGAGTTGAGTTACCTCTATCGCACACTGGGGCTCGGCCACGCCAATCTTGGAGCGCTCCTGATGCGGATGGGTCTTGCCTATGATTCTTCCGAGGCGCGCGCCTGGGCGGGGGTGCTGACGGCGATCATGACGGGCGAATCGTACGCGACTTCCGCCGAGATGGCCGAGAAGCTTGGTGCATTCGCGAAGTTCCAAGAGAACCGTGACGCGATGCTGCGCGTCATCCGTAATCACCGGCGCGCCGCCTACGACGCTCCCGCACGGGAGTACGAAGGTCTGGCGGTCCTACCAGTGGGCATCGATCAGCGCCTGGCCCCGCCTGCCCTCCTCGCGCAGGCCAAGGAGTGCTGGGATCGCGCACTGGCCATGGGCGAGCAGCACGGCTATCGCAATGCCCAGGTCACGGTGATCGCGCCCACGGGTACCATCGGGCTTCTCATGGATTGCGACACCACGGGCATCGAGCCGGATTTCGCCCTCGTCAAATTCAAGAAGCTCGCGGGTGGTGGCTACATGAAAATCGTGAACCAGTCGATGGAACCGGCGCTGCATATGCTCGGCTATGGCGAGGATCAGGTGCATGACATTCTGCGGTACGTCTTGGGGACATTGAGTCTCAAAGATGCTCCCTTCATCAATCGCGATTCGCTCAAGCGCAAAGGTTTGGCCGACGAAGATATCGCCAAGATCGAGAAGAGCCTGCCGCAGGTCTTCGACTTCCGGGCGGTCTTCACCAAGTGGACGCTCGGTCAGGACGTGCTCACGCGTCTCGGATTCCCATCCGAGCGCATCGCCGATCCGTCGTTCGATCTCCTCACCGCCCTTGGGTTCACCGAGGAGCAGATCGAGGCGGCGAACCTCGTTATCTGCGGGCAGATGACCGTGGAGGGGGCCCCGCATCTCAAACCCGAGCACCTGTCGGTGTTTGACTGCGCCAGTCGCTGCGGCAAGCACGGCAGGCGCCTGATCTCGGTGGAGGGACATATCCGCATGATGGCAGCGGTCCAGCCGTTCATTACGGGGGCGATTTCGAAGACCATCAATCTGCCCAATGAGGCGACCGTCGAAGATATCAAGAGTGCCTATCTCCTTTCCTGGAAGCTCGGGCTCAAGGCCAATGCCCTCTACCGTGACGGATGCAAACTGAGCCAGCCGCTCGCTGCCCGCACGCGGGAGCAGGCCAAGAAAGAAGAGAAGCAGGAAGAGCCGGTCGTTCGCCGCGAAGTGGTCGAGAAGATCGTGGTCAAAGAGGTGCCGCGTCGCCGCAAGCTCCCGGATGAGCGTCCCTCCCTCACGCACAAGTTCTCGGTAGCGGGGCACGAAGGGTACTTGCATGTCGGCTTGTACGAAGACGGCAAACCCGGCGAGATCTTCATCAAAATGGCCAAAGAGGGCTCTACACTCTCGGGCGTGATGGATACGCTGGCGTTGTCGCTTTCCATGAACCTGCAGTACGGCGTGCCCTTAGAAGTCCTCTGTGAGAAATTAGTCCGCACGCGCTTCGAACCCATGGGCATGACGACCAATAAAGAGATTCCGATGGTCAAGAGTCTCATGGATTACCTCGGGCGCTGGCTCGCGCTCAAGTTTCTCTCCAAAGATAACGCAATGCGCTACCACAATCATGAGCTGGTGGAGCAGGCGTACCGCGAAGGGAGCAAGAGCAAGGATGCCTTTGCCATGTCTTTGCCGATTGTGGACGAGGGCGCCCAGGCGGGCGGATTCGCGAGCGTGTCGCACACTGCCCTGGAAGAAGAGGATCTCTCGCGCTTCACTCCTCCCGTGTCCTCCCACATCGAGACAGCACGCCGGCAGGGATTCACCGGTTCTGTCTGCTCGGGCTGCGGCGGTGTCCGTGTGAAGAGGAATGGAAGCTGTGAAGTCTGTCTGGACTGCGGAGGGACATCCGGCTGTAGTTGAAGAAACAGAAGAAGCAGAGGAGGACACAACTGTGCCCTCTTCTTCATAGTGGATTGACGAAAACAGAATAATTATATATAAATATAAATATGATCGAAACTCTCAGCGAGGAGCGAAGGCAAAAAATTGATCCAAAAGACCCGGATGCTCTCAGACGAAGCATCATTGGTGCCATTGAGGATCTGAGAGCGCGTTCAGCTCTGCAGCAACAATGGGTTCAAGAAATTATGCCTGTGGTGAGATTGGTCGCGGAAATCGGTCATGCCATCGAAGGTTTACGGATGATGGGGGAAGAAATTCCGACGATTGATCTGACGGATATCGATCCTTCTTTCCTCGATTGCTTCGGTCTGGTTCAGATACCCGAAATGCAACACATTGCACGTATGCTTGATCAACAGAGAGAGAAAGTCAGATTGCTTGCGAAGTGGGGTAACAGACCCGAATGGTTGCAGACGAAAGGAAAGTTGATCGGAGCGAAGCAATAGCTTTCAGCTCTGTTTCCTCTGTTTCTTCTGCTTCCTCTGTTTCCTTGGTATCCTTCGTCCATGTCCGACTCCTGGCTTGATCGTATCCCCTCACAGGAACGCCAGCGCATTCGCGAGCGACTGCGCAGTCCGGCCGAGTATGAGCGACTGCGCGAGAAGGTGAAGGGTCCCGAGGATCTGGAACGCGAAATGGAACGAAATGAGCTCCTCGCAGAACTCAAGTTTGCCATGGAATCGGAACCGAAGCTCGCCGAAGCGCTCCGCGCACAGGTTCAGGAGGATATTCGACTGAACGGGCTTCCGTCCGTTCTCCATTCACTCCATCTCTCGAGCGCCCTTACGCTCGCACTCACCAAAGGGGATTTTGCCATCTCAGTTGAACCCGATGCTGAGACCCACGTCGATCAGCTTGTCCTCGTTCCCGAAGGCAAGGTGAGAGAAGCGGTTCCGGTTTCACAGAAATTCAGCGAGCAGTATCTGGGGCAGTTCAAGAAGGCAGCCTAATTGGGGATTGGAGATTGGGAAGAATTGTTCCATTGTTCGATTTTATCGTGCCGCAAAAAACCGTTCGATTGGTTTCCGAGATTACATGGCGACGAACAAAAGGCCGAAAGCACAGATGACAAGAAACCAGCGCATGAGGCTGCAGAGCCTACGACTCCCGGTATAAGTATTTCAAGTGGAAATCAAAAAGAGCCCTTGCATGAGCCTAAAGACTTGAACAAAATATTACTTCAAAAATCAGGGTTGGAGTTCCGCGAGTTTGGCTTGATCATCATCCGGAGCACACTTATTGGTGATCGATTTTCCACACGCTTCGCACCGGTGGACGATCATCCAGCCCTTGGGGCCGCGAAAGTCCACGCCGACGGGCTCCATCAGTCCGCCGCAGGTTGCCGCCCGGTCTCCCGGACCGCGATCATCCACATGCTTGCTCCAGAGGCATCGTGGACAGTGATTGCGACAGCTTCCATGTTTCAACGGCTCAACCTGGGCACTGCAGTGTTCACAGGTGAATGGTTCCTGGCGGGTGATGAAGGGCATGAGGGGAGGAAACCGAGGAAGCAGAAGATGCCGACGAGACCGACGAGTTCCAGACAGATTGAGTATCAGTATATCCTTTCAACAAGAGGGCGCGAAAAATTCCTCCTCGGCATCCTCGGTCTCTTTGGCGTCGTCGGCCTCCTTACGTATTAAAGCGGAAGTGCATCACGTCCCCGTCCTGCACGATGTACTCCTTTCCTTCGGATCGCATCTTGCCGGCTTCTTTAGCTTTCTGCTCCCCTCCGAGGGTCACGTAGTCCTCGTAGGCGATCGTCTCGGCGCGGATGAAGCCTTTTTCGAAGTCCGAGTGGATCACGCCGGCCGCCTGGGGGGCAAAGGAACCTTTGTGAATCGTCCAGGCACGCACCTCATCCGGTCCCGCGGTGAAGAAAGTCTCGTAGCCGAGCGCGCTATAGGCGGCGGTGATCAGCTGGTCCAATCCGGAAGAAGTGACCGAGAGGTCTTTCAAAAATTCCTGTGCTTCCGCGGGCGAAAGATCCTGTAGATCCTCCTCGATCTTGGCCGAAACGATGATGACCTCTGCGGTTTCCGGAAGAGTCAGGAGTGCACGGGCATTTCGGGCGCTCATCTGGTGCAGCTCCTGTTCCGAAACATTGGCGGCATAGATCACAGGCTTGAGTGTTAAGAGCTGGAAAGAGTGCGCGAAGAACCGTTCCTCGGGCGAGAGTTCCGCCCTACTGGCAAAGTTGCCTGCCTTCAGAACGGCCAGGAGTTTCTCGGTGAGGACTAATTCACGCTGCTTCTCTTTGTCACCCGTGCGCGCCGCGCCGCGCACTTTCTCGACCCGTCGCTCGAGCACGTCCAAGTCCGCCAGACAGAGCTCCGTTTCCACCGTCTCGCGATCACGCTTGCCGTCCACAGATCCTTCCACATGGATGATGTCGCCTCCCTCAAAGAGGCGCACCACTTCGCAGATGGCGTCCGCCTCGCGGATGGCGGCGAGGAATTGGTTGCCGAGTCCTTCGCCCTTGCTCGCCCCCCGCACGAGTCCGGCGATATCCACGAATTCGATGGCGGCGGGGATGATCTTTTTGGGATGCACCAGTTCCGCAAGTTTTGTGAGTCTCACATCCGGCACTTCCACCACCCCCACATTGGGCTCGATGGTGCAGAAGGGATAGTTTTGAGCCTGTGCGCCGCGCGTGTGCGTCAGCGCGTTAAAGAGAGTGGATTTGCCCACATTGGGCAGGCCGACAATACCGATGTGGAGAGCCATGGAACGTTGGATTATTGAGGTTCTACGGGCAAATGTCCAAAAGATACGGGTATCGGGATTAGATTGACAAATTTTATAAAATACTTATCATATCTCTCCTGACTTTCATGACGTTTAAGCGACTCCTCACCGGCGTTCTACTGTCGGTATTTTTCGTGGCTGCGCCCGAGAACATCCTTGCAGCTTCGTTCCCGGATACGGCGGGGACGGTGTACGAAACATCCTTTGGCGAGCTCAAGGCAAAGGGGGCGATTCAGGGGTATGCGGACGGACTGGCGCGGCCCAACGCTCCACTCAATCGCGCCGAGGCGCTCAAAGTCATCCTCAGTCTCGATCGCACAACGAAGGATCGTATCGCTTGGTACCAGGGGCATCTTCCCGCGATGCCGCTCTTCTGGGATATCGATCAGGCACAGTGGTACGCGCCGTACGTGGAGGCTTCCTTCGAGAAATCCATCATCACCGGATACCCGGACGGATCACTGCGGCCCGGTCAGATCCTGCGGGTGGAAGAAGCGGTTGCTCTCCTCATGCGGACGGTCGGAGAGGGGACCGGCCTCGGCGGCAATGCCACGCTCTCGCCGTTCATCGAGAATCAGAGCCAGCAGTGGTACACCTCCGCGATCAACGGCGCCATCCGTCGCAATCTCATCATGCATCAGGGAAGACTGCGCCTGGGAACGGCCATCACGCGCGGGCAGTTCTTTGACATGGCGTACCGTCTCTCCGTTGTTCGCGAGACGAACGTCGCTTCGTTCTCGGGCGCTGAACCGGTCATTGCAGCAGCCATTCCCCCTGTCGCCGTCACCTATGCGACGGTTCCGGTATCTCCACGAAGTACGTCAACTTCCGCACTTCCCTACGCATCGGAAAAGTATTTTGCCATTTCCATTCCTTCAATCGGCATCCAAGACCTCACCATCACGCATCCCCAGGATCCCTTCTCGAAAAATGGCATCTTGGAGCCGCTCAAGTACGGGGTGGGGCACCTCTTCGGCTATCCCGGCGCCGGGGGAAAGATCATGGTCTACGGTCACTCGAGCGGCTACCCGTGGGACCTGTCGCAGTACACCAAGATCTTCCGTCAGATCAACCGGCTGAATGTGGGGGATCGCGTGTACATCACCTATTCCGGATCGCTCTATACCTATGAGGTGACGCAGAAGCAGGCGGTTGATGCCGCGGATACCTCTCCCTTCAACGACAACGGCAACGGCGAGGAACTGATCCTCTACACCTGCTGGCCGCCGGACAGTATTTCGCAGCGTTACTTGGTGCATACATTGCCTGTTGGAGCTGCAGTGGCGGTGAGATAATTTCGTGGAAGGCAAACCTACGGTTTTCCTCCCACGAGCCCTCCTTTCCCTTAGCGGTGTCGCTCCAGTGATGGGTCCCGTCTGAAGCCACCCATCACTTCGCGACGATTGTTTGTGCGCGCCTTTGGCGCGCTGTGATTAATGAAGGGAGGGGAGATGAGAAAGAATATTTTGTACAGAATCGTCCAGCGCCTGAGTGACATCGATGATGATTCCCTCATCGAATCGTGAAACGAGCTGATGGACAGCTCGCGCAGCATCTTCGCCATAGGATTTACTTCTATTTCTGTCCCTCGCAATGCATATATCCAGTGGAGCTTTAAGCGTGAATATATATCCGGGAAATGCCAGATGTTGCTGAATGTGTTCAATGGCCTCTTTATGATAGAAACATGCATCAAAGATGATGTGCCTCCCGTTGCGGAGTTGTGCTTGAACTTCGGGCAGGACTCTGTTGTTCGCCTGAATAAAATTAAGCACAGGGATACACTCTGCATCTGGATCTACTTTATCTAATCCATTCTCTGCCAAGACTTCATCGAGAGAGACATATGCCGCATTGAGGATTTTGGAAAGTACGAGGGCGATAGTTGATTTGCCACATCCGAGAGGTCCGCGGAGAATGATGTAGTAACTCACCGACGTATACTGCGCATTACTCGTAATGAAGACAAGATTCGTTTAATAATTTGTGGCGAAGCGTGGGTCTCGCGGGTCCCACGCTGGAGCCACACCTATTAGGGAAAAAGTGGTTCGTGGAGGAAAAACCGGCTCGTCGGCCGTAGTCCCGAAAGGGCGAAGGCTGAAGGTTTGTCCTCCACGTTCAAAAAAAAGAGCGAGTACTTCTACCCGCTCTTTCGAGTGTTGCTTCTGTGAATGACTACTCTGTGACTTCGGCTTTAGCCTCATCCTCCAGGATTTGGTTGGCCGCGTTGATGATGCACTGGGACCGGCGGACAGTGCTCTGGCCAGCGCAGTAGCGCAGCTTCTCGATGGCTGCACCATGCAATACGGTGGCGGGAACTTTCTCGGTGCGCGTTTCATCGGTTCTCCAATCGAGACGGCGGGCACCTGTCAGGCCGGTGCCGCGGCTGATGCCCTCATTACTGAGGGTCTCGTTGTATCGCGCGCTACGGTAGTTGAAGTCTGTCCGCGCGATGAGCAGGTCGGCGGTCATTTCCGCGTAGTGCACTGCACCGGCGCCCATGAGCACACCGGCGAGCAGGCCGACGAGAACGGCGAGACGTGTATTTTTGTTATTTGCCATATTGTGGGAGATAAAAGAAGTAAAAAGAAAGAACAGCGAACTTAGCGGGCCGTTTCGTTCATGACTTTGGTCCCGGCATTGCATTTCGTGAGGCGTTGACCGGTGAGGCCCTCGCAGCCTGGTTGAGCCTCGGGGAGATTCGGAGCGGCTCCGTAATTCTGATCCTCAGAATCGGCTCGTTCGACGGGAGTCCGTCTCAGGATGTTCCAGAAGCTGTGTATTCGGACGCGAGAAGTTCGCGAGTTGAGGACACTCTCATTGGCGACGTTCGGATCTGCGCCGCCGAAGGCGACGACCTCGGCGTACTGGAGGACGCCGACTCCGGCGACCATCCCGACGAGGACGCTCGCGAGTGCGATGACGAGGAGATTTCTTCGATTTGCCATTGGGGGGTAGGAAGGAAGTAAAAAAGGAAAGAACGGCAATTATCGGTTCGTCTCATTCGTGAGACGTGTTCCTGCGTTGCAGGCTGCGCGGCGACGGGCATTGGCAGTCTTGGCACAATCCTCATTGATCGGTTCGACAACGGTCGGTGCGCCATGCATTTCTTCCGTGTCCTGTGTCTCTTGTCCACTTACGGTCGGGCACGGCCGCTGCTTACTGAGGCCGCTGAACAGATTCTGCATAATGCTGCGCGGATTAACGCAGCTCTTGACCTGTTTTTCGATGCCGGGTTCCGTCTGTGCGGTATTCGGATTCACGCCGCTATAGGCGATGACTTGCGCATACTGCATCGTTCCGATGCTGGCGAGTGCCCCGATGAGCACACCGCAGAGCGCAACGACGACAAGATTTCTGCTGTACACCATAGAGAGGAGGGGAAAGGATGTGGATGTGACATGAACATTATAACATATTTCAAATATTAATCAAAATGCCATGAAATGGCAAATAGATGGGAAATATCTAAGATAAAATGATTACAAGGAAGGCAAGGAGTACAAGGAAAATTTCTCCACACTCTCTCAAAATGAATTCATTGTCTTCTTTGTATGCCTTGTACTCTTTGCCTTCGTCGTTCCTCTCTTATCCGATCCGCCTCAAAATCTCTCTGTTGACGAAATCTTTCTGTCTGCCGTAGGTCAGGCGCGAAAGCTGCTTAAAGGCCTCGGCGGCCTGAGCGTCTTTCGTGTACGTCGTATCGAGCCATGGTCGCGGGACCTCGATCGTGAAGGGGCGGGAGGGCTTGCCATCGATGCAGAGCTTCATGGATCCCTTAAAGGCATCCATGTTGACGAGATCTTGTTCCGAGAAGACGGGTGCCATTTCCTTCGCGCAGACCTCGGCGTCCTGCGGGCCGATCTTGTAGAACATCATGGTGCCGATATTGCCGAAGATTGCTCCCTTCAGGCTCACGTTGCCCGAGAGCTTGTTCTCCTTCTCCAATTGGTCGATGTACTGGTGTGCGAGGATGAGGCCGAGGCGGTACTTGCGCGCCTCGGAGAGAATGGATTCGATGGATTCCGTCACGAAGTTCTGGAATTCGTCGATGTACAGGAAGAAATCCTTGCGCTTCTGGGCATCCTCGCGCTGCCGACGCATGGCGGCCACCTGCATCTTGCTCACGAAGATCATGCCGAGGAGCTGTGCGTTGATGTCGCCAACCAAGCCCTTACTGAGGTTCGCCAGCAGGATTTTGCCGTTATCCATCACGTCCGCGATGTCGAAGGCGCTCTTCGTCTGGCCCACGATGTTGCGCATGAGTGTATTCGTGTAGAACTGGCCGAACTTGGCGGCGAAATAGGGGATCATCTCCTGCTTCTCGCGTTGTCCTGTCATGGCCATCTGCTTCTCCCAGAAGGAGCGCACGATGGGGTTCTTCACCTTCGTGACCTTGTACTTCTGCCACTCCTCGTCCGTGAAGAGTTTCACGAGGTCGGTGATGGCCCCACCTTCCTCTTCGTCCTCCATCAGGGTGAGGCAGCCGTTGCGGAAGTAGTCCTGAATGCGCGGGCCGAAGACTTCGTTGCCGAACATTTTCACCATCATGTTCATCGCATCGAGGGCAATGAGATCTCTCTCCTCCTGCGTCTTGCCCTCGAGCAGGTTTAAGCCCATCGGACGCTCGGTATCGGCCGGGTTGAAGTAGATTACGTCGTCCGCCCGTTCGCGCGGAATGTAGGGGAGCAGGTCTTCGATCAGCGATCCGTGCGGATCGATCACGCACAGGCCATTACCGGCGTGCAGGTCCTGGCGCGCCATGATCTGGAGAATCGAGGATTTGCCCGTACCCGTCTGTCCGATGATGTAGAAGTGGCGGAAACGGTCTTCGTTCTTGATGTGGATTTTGCGCTTCTCACCGCGGTAACTGTTGAGTCCGAGGTAGACGCCCTCTTCCGGAATGTCTTTGGGGGCGGGCGCAATCTTGAAGTTCTGCCACTTGATTGTTTCGACTTTATTGTACTTGGTGTTCGGCAGATGGAAGAAGCTCGCGAGCTCGGCCGTTCCTGCGATCATGCGCGGTGTTGCGAGCCAGCGCAGGAATCCGTGATAGGGGGAGCGTCGCACAAAGGCGCGGACAATGGCATCCTGATTCATGTAGAGAGGGGTGTGAAAACTGTTGCCGCGGATCGTGTCAAACTGCGCGAACGCCGCCCGAATGCCATCCAGCACGCGTTGCGCCTTGGCGGCGGTTTGTGAGGAGCCGATGAGTCGGATGACGCAGTCGAATCCCGGATTGGTAGCCTTCTCGTCGAGCATCTTGCTGTGCTCCTCCTGAATCTGCGTGACGCGGTTGCCTGTCGATTCCGCTTCTGACTTGATGTCCAGCGTGGCTTCGCTCGATGTGAGAATCGAAAAGATCGCCCCGATCCAGGTGATGGGGTTCCACCAGTTGGCCTGGTGCTTCTTGGGATTGATCATCTTCACGGCGGCTTTCTGAAGCTTCTTCTGCCACCCCGGAGCGGCCGGTTTCAGCACGAACTGCACGGACGCCCCTTCGCCAGATTCCAGCTTGGAGAAGGCATTCGTGATGGTGTTGAGAGGATCGCTCTTCTGCTCCTGGTACATCCGGAAGGGGAACGAATAGTGTTTTTTCGGCAAGAGAATTTGAGCGGCGACGACGGACTGATCCGTGAAGATGTTGTAGTCCTCCACCTCGTCGATGATGGTATCGGGGTAGAAGGAGGTGACTTGCTTCTCGATCAGGTGGACCGTTTCGCGCGGACAGACGATGAAGAAAAGGATCTCGCCGCCGAGCGCCGCGTACTCCACCGAGAAGAGGGTCTGACCACGCCAGTGGCGGTCGGGCTTGCTGTTGTACAGGGCGTAGAGCGACTGAAAGAGATGATCCATCACGCCCACGACCTCCTTGAAATCCTGCCCCGAGGAGTACTTTTCCGACTCCTTTTCCTTATCTTCTTTGCTTTCCTTCTTTGGGACTAAGAGCTGGAGGAATACCATGCCCTGCTCGCGCTTGCGATCCTGCAGAGAACGCAGGAACCAGAGCGTCGCGAGGATGGCTGCGACGCAAAGGAGAATGCCGAGGAGGGCGTAGAGAAGATCCATTTCTGACGTATCTTACCATTTTATCACGAATTTGCCTTCCGAGGGAGGGATTGTTCGGGGTTGTAGAGGTCGTAGAGGTGAGGAAAGCCTGAGAGGGTATTAAAAAAACCTCTCTCACCTTTGCGACTTCTTCAACATCTACAGTCTCATTCCTGCCACACCTATTTCGCCCTGAGGAGTGTGGAGACTTTCTCCATGAGCGTCTTGATCGTCATCTCGCTCTTGATGAAGAAATCATCAGCTTCCAAGCGCATGCCGCGTTCCTTATTCTTCGTGTCACCGAAATTACTGAGAACGATGATCGGGAATGTGCGCTGGGCACGCGGGAAGCGCTCCAGAACCGCAAACCCGTCCAACACGGGCATGTTGAGATCCAGGATGACGATATCGGGCTTCTCTTTTTCAATCTCCTGGATCGCCTCCTGACCATCCTGCACTGCGCGAATCTTAAATCCGGCGATGGAGAACTTCTTCACGTAAACCTCGCGGAGAACTGCATCATCTTCGGCGATGAGAATGCTGAGTGGAGACATCACTTTCCATTATAGGCCTTTCTCCCATGTTTGTGTAGGTACAATTTTTGCCCTCAGGAGAGGGCGTAGGGGGTAGGAGCATTCAAGATGCTAAAATCTACTCCCTATTCCCTAGACCTCCTATTTCATCATCCAACTGCCAGCCGAACGTAAGCGGTCACTTTCGCCGTTCCCAGGAACTGCTCCACGGTCTTCGTCGGATCCTTCACGAACGATTGCTTCAAGAGGGCGTTCTCCTCCCGGAATTTCTTTTCCTTGCCGATCATGATCTTGTCGAACATGGCCTCGGGTTTGCCTTCTTTCTTGAGCTGCTCGCGCCAGATCTCCTTCTCCTTTTCCACTTTCTCATTCGCCATTTCCTCTGGACGCGTGACCGTCGGATTCATGGCGGCGGCGTGCATGGCGACGTCACGGGCGCTCTCGGCTGTTCCACCCTCCAGCGTGATGGCGACGCCGATCTTGCTGTTCGTGTGCAGGTAGGTGCCGAGGGTTCCTCCCGTGACGAGATGGGAATCCCCGAGCGAGATATTCTCGCCGAGTTTCTGTACGAGCTCCGGCATCATCTTCTCTGCCAGAGATTTCAGGCCGGTGTCACCTTTTTCGAGAAGAGTCTCGGCAAACGCGGCTCCTGCTTTGCGGAAGTTCTCGTCCCGCGCCACGAAATCCGTTTCGCACTTCAGCAGAACCAGCGCGGCCTTGTCTGCTTTCTGCGCGAGGAAGACTAAGCCCTCAAACTGGTCGCGCGCCGCCTTTTTGGCAACCTGCGCGATGCCGCGCTTACGGAGAATTTCGATGGCCTTGTCTTCGTTGCCCTGCGCTTCATCGAGCGCCTTCTTGCATTCCATCATGGAAACGCCGGTGCGCTGGCGAAGCGAGGCAACTGCGGAGGCGGAGACGGGGGACGACATAGGATAAGGGGGTAGGGTTAGGGGGTAGGGGTTCGCACTGAAGACTCAGGACTTCACGCCGATGACGCTTTCTCTTCCTTCTCTCTGCTCGGGCACGCGTTCTTTCGAAGGACTTCCGAGAGCGTCGCGAACGGTTGCGAGGACGAGGCCGATGGACTTCACGGCGTCATCGTTGGCCGGGATGAATTCCCTAAAGAGCAGGGGATCCACGTTGCTGTCGCAGATGCCGTACACCGGAATCTTGAGCACATTCGCCTCGAGCACCGCCACGCGATCGCGCAGGGCGTCGATCACGAAAAGCGCATCGGGGACGCGCGTCATGCCTGAAACACCTCCGAGGGCCATCTCGAGCTTGGCCATCTTCTTGCGGAGCATCGTCTGCTCCTTCTTGGTGTATTTCTCGATTTCACCGGAGCGGAAGGACTCCTTGAGTTCGAGGAAGTACTTGATGCGGCGCTTCATGGTGGTCCAGTTCGTGAGCAGGCCAGGGATCCATTTCTTGGTCACTGTGGGCTGGTGCAGCGTCTCGCCGATTTCTTCAATCAGGGGGATGCTTTGCTGCTTTGTCGAGGCGAAGAGAATGATCTTGCCTTCTGCCTGCAGTTTCTTCATCTGCTCTACCACGTGTTCCAAATGAGCCCTGGTCTGCGTGAGATCGAAGATGTGGATGCCCTTGCGCACGCCGTAAAGGTACGGCGCCATCTTGGGATGCCACTTATTCTTGGGGTGGCCGATGTGGCAGGCGGCTAAAAGCAGTTCTTTTTCCGTCGGGAGAGACATGCGATAGGGGGTAGGGGATAGGGGGTAGGGGGATTCGGACCTCAGGTGAGGTTCAGGAATGCAGTCGGTGATACGATCCTTGGCTTCCCCTGCCCTGAGCGGGTCGAAGGGCTTTGACGTCACTTCGTCTGGTGCGGAGGAGTTCCATTGGGGCGACACCCTTCGATTCGCTCCGCATGCGCGGGGCTCACTCAGGGTGGTCCCTTCGGGACCAGGACCGCGACGATCGGTCAAAAGTGCGTGACATTTATACAGAAGTCCCGGATGCCCGGCAATCCTTTTCACGGCGATTTTGCCGTAAGATTCCTCCTTGCCCCTTTTCCCATGTTTTCCACCGACACCGTCGTCACCCTGCTCTCCTACGCAACGCTCATCGGCGACGGTGCGGCAGCGTTTCTGCTTCTGGCCATCCTTGCGGAGGTCACGGGCAGGAAGAAGCGTCCCTGCCGGTTCGTGGCCTTGCTGGATCACCACGGGCTCTCGTTGCTCTTTCTCATTGCACTCATCGCAACATCCGGCAGTCTGTATTTCTCTGAAGTGGCCAAATGGACGCCCTGCAAGGACTGCTGGTTCCAGCGGATTTTCATGTACCCGCAGGTGCCGTTGCTCTTCGTCGCATTTCTCTCCAAAGATCGTCGGATCGCCCGGTACATCCTCACGCTCTGTCTGATCGGCATGATCTTCTCCATTCATCAGTACGCAGGACAGATCAGTGCGATCCTTTTCCCTTCGCTTGCCGTAACGTGCAGCGATCTCACGACGAATTGCTTTGACACGCAGATCTTCAGGCTGGGATATATCACGATTCCGATGATGGCGCTGACGGCATTCGCGCTGAATGCGCTCCTTGCGGTGCGACAGATGCGCCGGTCAGCCGCGTAGTTTTTGGACGAGCTCCCCAATCGTAAGCCGTTCCTGCTTCAGGCTGTCGCGGTCGCGAATGGTCACAGTGTCTTTCGTGCCTTGCTTCTCGTCCTCCCCGAGCGTGCCGAAATCAACCGTGATGCACTTGGGCGTGCCGATCTCGTCCTGCCGGCGGTAGCGCTTGCCGATGGATCCCGTCACATCGAAATCCACCACAAGATCCGTTTCCTGAGTAACTTTTTTGTACAGCTCTTGTGCTTTGGCGATCAGGTGTTCCTTCTTACTGAGCGGCAGAATGGCGATATCGACCGGCGCCAGGCGCGGATCAAACTTCATGACGACGCGCGTGTCGCCGTTTTCCAGTTTCTCCTCTGTGTACGCCTCGAGCAGGAATGTGAGGACGGTGCGATCGCAGCCGAAACTGGGCTCGATGACGTGCGGCAGGAACTTTTTGGTCGGATCATCGGGATCGGTGTACGTCAGATCCTCGCCGCTGAATTTCTCGTGCTGTTTCAGGTCAAAGTCTCCGCGATTGGCGAGACCGAAGAGCTCGCCGAATCCCCACGGGAACTGGTACTCGATGTCGACCGTGCGGGAGCTGTAGTGGCTGAGCTCCTTTTTGTCGTGCTCGCGTACACGAAGGCTCTTCTTCCCGATGCCAAGTCCCGTGTACCAATTCCAGACGGCCTCTTTCCACTCGTCGAAAACGTTCTTTTCTTCACCCGGTTCCACAAAATATTCAATTTCCATCTGTTCGAATTCCCGCGTGCGGAAGGTGAAGTTGCCGGGGGTGATCTCGTTCCTGAATGCCTTGCCGATCTGCGCGATGCCGAACGGAAGCCGCGGCCGCATGGTGTTCACGATGTTCTTGAAGTTCACGAAGATGCCCTGCGCGGTCTCGGGGCGGAGGTAGATGTCGTTGCCTTCCCCTTCGATCACGCCTTGCTGCGTCTTGAACATGAGGTTGAATTTCTTGGCTTCCGTCCATGCCACTTTTCCGCAGGCGGGGCAGGGGATCTTCTCGGCGACGAGCATGGGCTGCACTTGATCGAGTTTCAGAACAGCCGCGGCCGCCACGCCCAGTTTCTCCTCGAGCAGTTTGTCGCCGCGAAAACGCTCTTTGCAGTTCTTGCAATCCACCAGGGGATCGTTGAAGTTCCCCACGTGTCCGCTGGCCTCCCACACTTTCGGGTTCATCAGGATCGACGCGTCCATCCCCACCATATCCGCTCTCTTGTGCACGAATGTTTTCCACCACTCCTGCTTCACACGATTCTTGAGTTCAACGCCGAGCGGCCCGTAATCCCATGTGTTCGCCAGTCCTCCATAAATTTCGGATCCCGGGAAGATGAATCCGCGTCGTTTGCAGAGGGAAACGAGTTGATCGAGGGAGGTGGCTGGCATGAGCGAATGTAGAATAATGGAAAATGAAGAATGACGAATGAAAAACAGCAAGAAACACGCAAAATTCTACATTCTGCATTCTACATTCTCAATTTTCCTGTCTGCGTTTCGCTGTATGCAACAATCAAAAAAAGTGGTATAATAAACCAAACACATGCACATCTCTCTCCGTCGCATGGGCTTCTCCATGACAGCCGTCTCGGTGGCTCTGTTGCCGACGGTCGTGCTCGCACAGGAAACCGCTGCCCAGGCGGGGCAGAGCGCGTTCATGGTTATGGGGATGCTCCTGGCATTCCTCGTGCTCTCGGTGCTGCTGACGCGGGTGTGGATCGGCATCCTGAACGTGTCGCTCCTTGATGTGGAGCCGCTTTCATCGATCGAGCAGCGGCATCCCTACCTGCCGTCACTGAAGGTGATGCTGACAACCATCTTCGGAACGGTGATCCTGCTCATTCTCACCATCAAGACATTTGGAACGATCGCGCCGTTCGAGGGGCAGGCGGGACTGAAGCGTGGCATCCTCTTCGCCACGGTCGCGTGCGGCATTGCCGGCATGGGACTGGTGCGGTGGAAACACGCCAAGGAATACGTCTTTGCGATCGTGCTCGGAACGATCCTGAGTTTTGTGCTCATCGGATTCGAGCGCACGATCCTCGACACCGCACGGGGTCCCGATGCGTTCTTCTCCGCGCTTGGAGTAGTGGGGATCGCACTCGCGTGGCGTTTCCTCTTTGGCCCGTGGATCGCGCACATCAAGGCGACCGTCCTCGGCACGTTCATCTTTTGGGTCGTCTTTCACCTGCTGTGGCAGGAGGCAGGCGTCGAGCGCATGGCGCACCTGCTGGCGATCGGCGTGGCGCTGATTCCGGCGGTGATCTGGTGCGCGCTCTTCCTCAAGTACCACTGGGAACGAATGAGTTTGGTGCTGCTCATGTTTTTCTCGGGCATGCTGAGTACGGCGCCCATCCTCTTCTACGACGCGCTGGTGCGGCGGGGGATCGAGCTGCAATTCCTGCTCTTTCGCATTGTGCCCGAAAATTTCACGCGTTCTTCGAGCGCACTGGTAACCGGGGCAATCGTCGAGTCGTCGTCCATGAAGGCCACCCTGCTCTCTACCCTCCTGGCGTTCCTGCTCGTCGGCTTGATCGAAGAAGCCAGCAAATTCTGGGTCTTGAAGCAGAGCGGGACGGAGTTTTTCCGCAGCATCAATGACGTCGTTTCGCTGGGCATCATCGTGGCGATCGGATTCGCGTTCGCGGAGAATGTCATCAACCCCACGTACTTCGTTTCCTTCGTGCGCGAGTACCTGCTCGCCCCGTCCACGGCGGATTGGGGGGGCTTCGCCGGAAATGTGATCGGACGCTCCATCCTGACGACGATGGTGCACATCGTTTCCACCGGAGTCTTGGGGTACTTCCTCGGTCTGTCCATCTTCGCCGGTCCCACGCTGGAAGAGGCACGTCGCAAGGGGAAAACCTCTCTGCTCTCCGGAGTGGCGTGGGCGTTTCTGCGTCTTCCCGAAAAACCGGTCTTCCGCCGACAGATGATCCTCACGGGCTTTTCGATCGCGGTCGTGCTCCACGGGCTCTTCAATTTCATGGTGTCGCTGCCCGACCTGCTGCCGGGGAATCCTCGCACGTTGGGCGAGCTCTTCGGTTTTGAGAGCGGATCGTATTTGCACATGGTTTCCCTCATCCTCATTCCGTCGCTCTTCTACGTGTTGGGCGGGTTCTGGATCTTGAGTACGCTCTTGTTCCGCAACGAAAACAACAAGGAGCACGGTCAGCTGGTGGTTACGGATACGTTCGTGAGAGTAGGTTAAAGAAGACAGGAATACAGGATTGCGAATCGTACAAGGTGGGAGTACAGGAGGACAAGGATTACAGGGAATGCGAGGTATGCGAAAAGCAGTAATGCCACTGCTCCTGGCTTCTTGAATGCCTGAATTCTTTCTCCTGTATTCTTGCATTCCTGTTTCCATGAATTCCTGTTGCCACAGCCCTCGCTCCGAGCACATTAAGACAACGCTGTTGTTGCTTGCACGCATGATCGCTAGAATGCCTGCACTTTCGAGGCGTGAACATTCAATCCGCGCCCTCGTGCCATTCCCCCTCGTTCATGCGCTTGTTCCGTTCCCCTGTGAAGTCCATTTTGCTTTCTGTCGGATGTGTCCTGTTTCCGCTCGCTGCGACGGCAGCTGTCCCCGTCTCGGATGTGTTGCGCATGACCGACAGCGCACCCGTATCGCGTGGGGAATTCATCCGAGCGGCAGTGAAGGTACTTGGGGTCACCGGAAACGAGAAAGCTATTCTGCCGTACCGGCGTGTTCCCCGTGACCTGGAATCTCAAGTGAAAGCGGCGTATGCGGCCGGGGCGCTCAAAACGTTCGGAGAAGAGCTCTTTGCGAGTCAGCCCATCACCCGCGGCCAGGCGCTCGAGATAATCGTTTCGTTGCAGCATTTCACGGCCAAAGCTACGACACAGTATCGTGATGCACGGACCAGTGATGCGCTTGCCCAAGCGGTGCAGGTGGCCGTGGACCAAGGATGGATGGAACCACAGTCCAATACGCTCTTTGGTGTGCAGGAAGTGCTGACGGGCAAGGAGGCGCGTCTGTTTCTGCGCAAGGTTCTGGGACAGGGAGGGGAACAGGAGGACGAAACGGACACCATTCCTACCGTGGAGATCCGTTTCACGCCCAGTAAAAAAACCACGAGCACGAGTACGTTGCCGAAGGCGCAGATTCTGGAAGCACTGTGGAACCTCATCGAAGAGGATTATCTCTATTCAGAAAAGATCGATGCGGATGCCACTGCATACGAAGCAGCCGAGGCGATTGTGAAAAGTCTCGGCGATCCGTACTCCACGTTCTACCGCCCTGCGGGAGCACGGGCATTCCAGTCGCGCATTCAGGGGGAGGTCTCGGGCATTGGTGCACAGGTGGAGGATCGGGAGGGGGTGCTGACGATCACCACTCCGCTCACGAATTCACCGGCCGAGAAGGCGGGTCTCAAGCCCAATGACCAGATCATCGCCGTGGACGGCACGAGCATTCTGGGCTTGCCCTACGAAGAGATGGTGGATTACGTGCGCGGCCCCAAGGGTTCCATCGTGAAGTTGCGCATCCGCCGCAGCGGTGTCGAGTTTGATGTGCAGGTGACGCGCGACACGATCAAAGTGCCCGAAATCGAGATTAAGTGGCAGGAGGAGATCGCCGTCGTGAAGCTCATGCAGTTCGGCAAGCTCTCCGAGACCGATCTGCGTCCCGAAATGCAGCATGTGCAGGAGCAGGATCCGAAAGGAATCATCCTTGATTTGCGCAATAATCCCGGTGGTCTGCTGCATGCTGCGACGATCGTGGCCAGCAACTTCCTGCCGAAGGGGTCTTCCGTTGCCATCATCCGCTCACGAACGGGTGATCGCACCGAGAGGACGGAGGATGAACCGACGATCGACGCCTCCGTTCCGGTTGTCATTCTCGTGAATGGCGGATCGGCCTCCGCATCCGAGATCGTCGCCGCCGCCCTGCAGGATGCCAAGCGCGTGACTGTTATCGGCGAACAGACGTTCGGCAAGGGAACCGTGCAGGAGGTCCTGGAATTTACGGACAAATCCAGTCTCAAGCTCACGATCGCCGAATGGCTGTCGCCCCTCGGGCACACGATTGATGGCGTGGGGGTTACGCCGGACACCGTTGTGCCAACGGCGGAACGTGATGAGCAGATGACGCGGGCGATCGCGATCCTCAAAGCGGCGAGACGGTAGGTTTGATCATCAGCGCAGGAGGCTTCCTGCGCTGATGGGCTTACATATTGGAGTAGAACTTCTTCTTGCGGTTTGCCGCCCTGTATCCCTCGCGCTTGAGGGCGCGCATACGGAGAATGCGTTTATTGGGGGTTCTCTTAAGACGTGCACGCTCGCGCAGAAGCCGTAAAAGCCCTGTGCGCTGCACTTGCCCCTTGAACCGCTGTTGAAGACGGTCATTGGACTCTTCACCGTGTCTGTGAGCATGGATAGCCATTTCCGTGCAAGGGTAAGGGAGAGGAGAGGTGGTTGCAAGGAGAAACTGGAGTTGTGAAGCTTCTTAGGTTGGAGCTTCTTAGCTTCTTAGGAATGTTGCTGAACCAGCACACACGGTTGTGTAGTTCTATTCCATAGAACCTCAAAAGGGACGCACCTGCCGAACACTCCTCGCAAAATCCAAGAAGCTAATCAGCTCACCAGCTAAAAAGCTCTTCGGCATTGCCACCGCCGTCTCTTCTCATTAGAATCCACCAAGATATTGAGCATTTACGTATTCGATTTTTCCTTTGAATCCCCCTCACCCAGCCTCTCCCCCTTCTGAGGTGGAGAGGGGCAGAGGAATCTCGAATACCGCAGTCGGATTTATGCTCAGCCATATCTCATCTTTCCTTGAGTAATCTTTCTATGGCGAGTACAAAACAGCAGTACACCGCAGAGAACATCCAGGTTTTAGAAGGCTTGGAGCCCGTTCGCAAGCGGCCTGGCATGTACATCGGCTCCACGGATCAGCGTGGGTTGCATCACCTGGTTTACGAGATTGTGGACAATGCCATCGACGAAGCGATGGGCGGGCATGCCACCCTCATCATCGTCACCCTGCAGGACGACGGGTCCGTGAGCGTGGATGATAACGGCCGCGGCATCCCGGTGGACATCCATCCCAAAATGAAGAAATCCGCGCTCGAGATCGTGCTGACGACTCTTCATGCCGGAGGCAAGTTCGGCGGCGATGACAGCGGCTACAAAGTATCTGGTGGTTTGCATGGCGTGGGTTCCTCGGTGGTGAACGCCCTGAGCGTCAAGATGCGCGCCGAGGTCTACCGTGACGGCAAAGTGTGGGTGCAGGAGTACGAGCGCGGCAAGCCGGTCGCGGATGTGAAGGCTAAAGGTGAGACGAAGAGGAGCGGCACCCTGATCCGCTTCTGGCCCGACAAGCAGATCTTCGACACGCTGGAGTTCTCGCTCGTCACGGTCATGAACAGGCTCCGGCAGCAGGCGTACCTGACGCGCGGCATCACGGTTGCTCTCTTGGATGAACGCGAGAAGCGGTCCGAGGAGGATACAAAGCTGCCGCGCCTCTACCGGTTCCACTTCGAGGGCGGCATTGCCGCGTACGTGTCGCACCTCAATGAGTCGCGCGACGTCATCGGCAAGCCCATCTGGTTCGAGAAAGACACTCCCGATGGCTACGTGGAGGTAGCGTTGCAGTACACGCAGTCCTTCCAGGAGATGGTGGCGACGTTCGCCAATAACATTCACACCACGGAAGGCGGCCACCACCTGACGGGATTCAAGGCGGCCATCACGCGCACCATCAATGCCTATGCCCGTTCCCAGAGTTTGCTCAAGGAGAAAGACGAGAACCTGTCGGCGGACGACGTGCGTGAGGGATTGACGGCCATCGTGTCGGTGCGCCTGAAGGATCCGCAGTTCGAAGGGCAGACGAAAAGCAAACTCGGCAATGCCGAGATGAAGACCGCGGTCGAGACGGTAGTGAACGATAAATTGGCTGAGTATTTCGAGGAGCACCCGGGTGAGGCCAAGGATATCGTCGCCAAATGCACTCTCGCCGCTCGCGCACGCTTAGCCGCCCGCGCCGCCCGCGATTCCGTGATCCGCAAGGGGGTGCTGGAGGGCATGACCCTTCCGGGTAAACTGGCGGATTGCTCCAGTCGTGACCCCAGCGAATGCGAGCTCTTCATCGTCGAGGGGGACAGCGCAGGCGGCTCGGCCAAGCAGGGACGCAACCGCGAGTTCCAGGCCATCCTGCCGCTCCGTGGAAAGATCCTCAATGTCGAGCAGGCGCGGCTCGACAAGATGCTGGCCAATAACGAAATCAAGGCGCTGATCATCGCCATGGGCGTCGGGATTGGCGAAGTGAAGGATTTGAGCAAGTTACGGTACCACCGCGTGGTGATCATGACCGATGCCGATGTCGACGGCGCGCACATCCGAACGCTTCTGCTGACGCTCTTCTTCCGCTACTTCCCCGAGCTGATTGAGGGCGGGTGCATCTACATCGCCCAGCCGCCGCTCTACAAGATCCAGCGCGGCAAGGAAATCGTCTACGCTTACGGTGACGACGAGAAGACGAAGACGCTGAAGGCATGGGGCATAGCAGAGAAAGACATGCAGCAGGCGGACGAGGACGCGGAGGCCGAGGAAACGGACGAGATGAAGTCGCTCATGAAGGCGGGGCCGAAGAAGGAGGAGCCCAAGAAGGCGGCGCGCGTGGGCATTCAGCGGTACAAAGGCTTGGGAGAAATGAATCCCGAGCAGCTGTGGGATACCACCATGAACCCAGCGACCCGCAGCATGATGCGCGTGACCATGGAGGATGCCGAGCTGGCCGACGCCACCTTCACGACGCTCATGGGGTCCGAGGTCGCGCCGCGCCGCAAGTTCATCCAGACACGGGCGAAGACGGTGAAGAACCTGGATATTTGACCCATCACCCTAGAGCGGGTCTTCGACCCGCGGATTCAAGGTCTTCGACCCGCGGATTCAAGGTCTTCGACCCGCGGATTCAAGGTCTTCGACCCGCGGTTATTTCGGAGTAGGATGGTGCCCTTTGACGCAACGCCATCCCATTCGCAATGGCGCAATCATGTTGGTGACGACGGCCACATACCGACGGAATCCTTTCTTTGCCGATCCCGTGCTGGCGCGCGAGGCGGTCGAACATCTCTATCGTGTACAGGAACGCATGCCATTCTCTCTGTTCGGTTTCGTCATCATGCCGGATCATTGCCATTTTCTCCTGCAAGTTCCCGAACCAGGATCCGTATCATCTCTTCTGCGTACCTATAAAATGGGTTTATCCTTTCAAGTCGGTATTGCGCCGCTCTGGCAGTCGCGTTTTCACATACGTCTTGTCGAAGATCCATCAGCAGCGTTGTCCTATATCCATCTTAATCCGATGAAAGCCGGTCTATGTTTGATCCCCGAAGCGTATCCATGGTCATCGGCGTCGGGAAAATGGGATGTTGCAGAATCGGAATGGATATAATCGATTCCACCGCAGGTCGAAGACCTGCGGCTGGGTCATAAACGATTCTTACCGTTCATTAATCATCGGTGGGTCCCGCGAACTGGTCCCTCAAGGTGTACGTATCCAGATTCTTTTCGCCGAGGAGCGTGATCACGTGATCCACGATGCCGTCGAAAGGTACCTCCTGCTGTTGGCCTTTCTTCATGTCGCGGAGGATGATCGTTCCGCGCTTCACCTCCATCTTGCCCAGCAGGAGCGCGAACAGAGCCTCGAACTTGTCGGCCAGACGCATCTGGCTCTTCAAGCTGGCTTCGCCCAGCGCCCCGACGGTGTGCACGCCCTTCTCGCGCAGCTCCGAGATCAAGAGCAGACAATTCTTCTTGGCTTCGGGGCCGAGTTGCGCCACGAAAACATCCACCTGATCCTTGTGCGGGGCCTGTACGCCCGCCTCCTTCATGTGCCAGATAATGCGCTCCATCCCGCCGGCGAACCCGACGCCGGGCGTGGGCTTGCCGCCGAGCAGCTCGATCAGTCCGTCATAACGTCCTCCTCCTCCAACCGCATTCTGCGCGCCGGTCGTCTGGTCCCAGAATTCAAAGACGGTCTGGGTGTAGTAGTCGAGGCCGCGCACCAGATGAGGATTGGGTACATAGGCGATGCCGAGCGCGTCGAGGTACTCGAGCAGGGTGGCGTGGTACTGCTTGCTCTCGTCACTCAAAAACTGCTCGAAGAGGGGAGCGCCCTTCAGGAGGACCTGCGTGTCCTCTTCCTTGGAATCGAGCAGGCGCAGGGGATTTGTGGTCAAACGTTCACGATCGAGTTCCGGAAGGTTCCGTTCCTTGCCGATGAAGAAATCCTTGAGCGCCTGCACGAATGCGGTGCGGTTTTCGGCCGTGCCGATGTTGTTGATCTGGAGCGTGAGGCGGTCGAGGATCCGCAAATCCGCGAAGATCTTGGTCACCACGTGGATCAGCTGCGCATCGAGGCTGGGATCCTTGAGGCCGATCACCTCCAAATCGAACTGGTGAAACTGGCGGAAGCGGCCTTTCTGCGGACGGTCATGGCGGAAACACGGGCCGATGGCGAACAGCTCCACCGGCTGAGGCAGCTGCTGCATGCCGTGTTCGATGTACGAGCGGCACATGCCGGCGGTGAATTCCGGGCGGAGCGCGAATTCCGACTTGTCCGTCTGTTCCTCGCTGCGCTTGCCCAGAACAGAAAAGAGCTCCTTCTCGACGATATCCGTGTGTTCGCCGATACCGCGCTCGAAAATACGGCGGTCCTCGAAGATCGGGGGATCCATGCGCTTGTAGCCTGCTTGGCGGGCGCGGTGACGCACGGCCTTTTTGATGTAGGTCATGTAGCGCTGTTCCTCGGGGAGGACGTCATGTGTGCCCTTGGGAGTGCGGAATTGGGGTTCGGCCATGTTCGTTATGGGAGTGTAGCAGGAAGGGTTAAGGTTGAGAAGAGAGATGCTGAGGAGCGAATTGTCTCGATGCGCACATCCGCATTGCCCTCGGACGGTCTTTGAAGGAGTTCGAAGGCGGATGTGCGGTCACCCGGAGACCACTTTCTCGCGATATCGATGTGCGGCCGAGTGGGATTCCCTCCGTTTGGATACGCGACGAGCGTTCCGGGGCGACCGTCTTCGAGACTGTGCGCGGCCTCTCCTTCGCGCGTGACATTTCCAATCGTGATGCGAATGCGTCGTTGTTGCTGCTCCGAGAGCGCAAGTAGTAAACGGGCAATGTGTTCGGTTGTTGCCTGCTCTCCTCCATAGCAGACAATATTGCCGTAGGTGTCGATGAACCGAATCTTCAGCGATCGGAGGGAATCTTGGGCATTGATGATGCTCGGATCGACTACTTCGGCGCGGAAACGATGGTCACGATCAAGCGCCCGATGCGCGGTCGCGGAGCGGAATTGCGTGCCGTCTTCCCAGAGGCCGCCATTGTCTGTGTTGGGAATTTTCCAGACGTGGGCGACGTGGGGGGCAATGGTCCCGAGTGCGGTGATGGGCGTGCCCACGATGCGAGCATGGTTATCCGTTTCGACGATGAAAAACTCGGACGGGTCTCCGCCGGCGTCCTGATCACGCGGCGCGTCGTTGACGAAGAGCCCGGTGAACACATCGTGTCGTTCCAGGAGTTCCCGGTAGCGATCGTTCCACTCGACGAGCATCTTTGCCAGGTGGGGTGCGATGGCGGGTCTTCCGTTCGTGTTGATCTTTTCATGAGCATGGAACCGCTCAATCTGAGCAGAGTTACCATTTTCCAGCACGTGGGCCAGGCGTGCGAGGTCAGTTGCGAGGAGTGCATCGGGATCTCTTTCGGCTCTGAGCGGATCGGGTTCCGCTCTGCCGAATGTGTCGGAGAGAAAGTATTCGAGGATGGGAGTACGCATGGTGGGAGGGATGGGGAGAAATAGAACAGTCAGCGGCTATCCCGCATCAACATGCGTTCGGTCCGGCGGTAGAGGATAAAAAGTTTCATGGAATGGAGACGTGAAAAACAAAAACCCTCGCAGAGTGCGAGGGCTTATTCGCAAGTTGGGAAGATCTTTACGCCAACTCACGCCCTCGCAGCGCGTGCATCATCATGTGCATCATGCCGAAGGCGGACGTTCCTAAATTCACGGTGCAAGTGTAGGACAGTCTTGGCTTGTGTCAAACAATAATCGACCTTTAGAAAAGAGACCGACGTTCGTCGGCCTCTCTGTCAGACACGGGGCGTGTACATAGACGTTCAGTCCCCTATGCGGATGAGCATCACTGCATCCGCTTTCATAATTTCCTGATTGCTCGTGGGCGCGATCTCGACCCTCCACTGACGCAAATCCTGCCCCGGAGCAATGCGAACAGGCTGTGTAAACAACTTCTTCCATTGCCTGCCATCGGCAGCTGCGTCTGCGGGAGCACTTGTTTGATCCACGCTGCCGGAGAGCAAACTGTTCGTGCCACTCTTCAGCGTGAAGTTGACCGTCTTTCCTAGATACCAGGCAGGAACCCACGTGGCATATACATGGTACAGGCCCCCGGGCAATCCCAGAGGGATGAACCACCGTGCGCTGGTGTCTTCTGTGTGGGAATCGAAATGCGGAAAGTGGAGCGTGGAGGAGCCTCCGACCGCTGCCGCTTCATGCGACGTAAACCAGTTGCTCTGCCGTTCGGCCTCCGAACCGACAATCGAGAATGTCGACCGCTGTGTTCCGTCGAGTGCTGTCTGGCAACTCCACGGGTACTGTGCAACCGAGGCATCGCCGCATTGAGCATTATCCAGAATAATGGGGTCGAGAGAGGAGGCCGCCGAAGAACTGCTCGAAGAAGAACTCGAAGAGAATGTGGGACACATCTGGCTGACGGGAACCGAAATGATGGTTCCATTCGGACCGGCGCAGTCTTTGTAGGTGATTGCCGAACTTGAGGAGCTTGCCACAGAGGACGAGCTGGATGAGCTGGAAGAGGAGTATGCGGGAATAGAAGAACTGCTCGAAGAAGAACTCGAAGAGAATGTGGGACACATCTGGCTGACGGGAACCGAAATGATGGTTCCATTCGGACCGGCACAGTCTTTGTAGGTGATTGCCGAACTTGAGGAGCTTGCCACAGAGGACGAGCTGGATGAGCTGGAAGAGGAAGAGGGACTGCTGCTGGAACCACTCTGGGCGCACGTGATCGTATCGCTCACGGTATTGCTCCAGACTGCCGCGTGATTGGTGCTCACGATTTGCGCGCGATTCTGCAGGAGAGTATTGCACGTGGTCGTCGGTGCAATGGCGAGTTTCATC
>JAQVMW010000002.1 GCA_028703445.1 Candidatus Peribacteraceae bacterium | reverse complement strand
GCGCCCCTGGAGGCACGGTGGATGGGCACGCCGGTGATCATGACCGATGCCTGTGGCACGGCGGGATATCTGAAGAAGGAGGAAGAGGCACTCGTCGTTCCTGCAGAATCCGTGCCCGCTCTCAAAGACGCACTGCAAAAAATGCAGAGTCAGACATTCCGCCAATCCATCGCGCACCGGGGCAAATGCGCTGCACGCGAGAGATTTCCGCTGGAAAAAATGGTGGATGCGTACGAGGCCCTGCTCGCTTCTCCTTCGGCAAGCGGAAGTTAGGTGCTGCATCGGTATACTTCAAGCAATGCGAAGGAATTTTGCCATCACGCTGGCCATCGGTTGCCTGACCATCGGATGGGCGCAGTCCGCTTCGGCCGCTCCCCGCATCCTCACCCGCAGTGAATGGGGCGCCGATGAATCGCTCCTGCTCACAACTTCGGAGGAGCAGAAGCAGGCGGAGAATCAGGTACCCGCCGACGAAGGCAACTCTGTCGCCGAGCGCGTGAAGCAGTGCACCGAAGCACAGCAAAATTACCCGCAGGAGTTTCGGGCGGCACGCACAGTTAAAGAGAACGCGCAGGGGGGAAAACTGAGGTGGCCGCAGTCGTACTCGCCGAGCGTAAAAATGATCGTGGTGCACCACACGGCTCAGACACTGCGCGATGACCCAAGGACCCCATTGGAGCGCATGCGCGCGCTCTACCTCTATCATGCCAAGACACTGGGCTGGGGCGACATCGGCTATCACTTCATCATCGACGAGGACGGGACGATCTACGAGGGACGCGCCGGAGGTGACAATGTGATCGGTGGCCACGCCTACTGCGCGAATGTGGGCACGATCGGCGTGGCGCTGATGGGAAATTTCGAAACGGAAGAGCCGAGCCAGATCCAGGTCTTGAGCCTGCAGTGGTTACTCAAGAATCTGACGAATCGTTACGGTCTCGATCCGCAACACACCATCAAATTCCATGGGGATCCCAAAGAGGTGATTGTCGGCCATCGCGATGTCGTCTCTACGGCCTGCCCGGGGTACTTCCTCGCTGGCGTGCTCAATCAGGTACGGCAGCACGTCGCCAATGGTGACATCACCGCGCACGTCAGCTTCCCCCCTCCGCTGAACGAGAATTACGTCGATCGCACCGATGCGCGCCGATCGGAGCGCCTGAAGACACTCAAGATCGATCTGACCGCCCCGACACTCACCGTGATCGGGGATTCCTCCGTTCCCGTACGCCCGGGCAGTCAGGTGACGGTGTCGCTCCTCTTCCGTGCCGGAGGTTCATCCGTACAGCGCCGCGCCCGCATCGCCTCCGTAATGCGCTCAAGCCAGCGCATAGGCATCTGGCAACTCCTCGATCAGGAAAACATGCGCATACGGCAAGAGATCTTCGCCCCGCGGCTCATCCACGAAGGTGAAGTGGAGACGATCAGGCTTCGCATCCAGGTGCCCGAAATCCCCGCGACGTACTCGGTAGATATCGGCCCCGTCACGATCACGCTGGATGCTCAGGGCAGACGCACGAGGAGCCCCGTCTCCGAGCCCGTCCCCATGACCTCGACAGAAACAGACCGCATCAATATCCCCACCCCGGGAGCGCAACGTGCCACCCAATCCTCTATTTCTTCTGCTTCCTCTGTTTCCTCGCCCCTCATCCGCATCCGCCTCACAACCCGCGAAACCGGTGCAGCCTCGTGCAGTGCTTACGACCTGGCCTCCCTGAAGAATCACTATCGCGGAGCAGTGACCTGCACGGTGATCGGCGGCAAGGCCGCACTCATCAACGATGTGGATCTGGAGCAGTACCTGGCAGGCCTATCGGAAGAGCCTGATACGGAACCCTACGAGAAGCAGCGCGCCTTCGCCATCGCCGCACGGAGCTACGCCGCGTTCTACCTGGATGGTCAGAATCGCAAATTCCCGGGGATGCCGTATGACGGCGACGATTCCCCCGCCCGCTTTCAGTCCTACGCCGGCATGAGCGCGGAACGGGCGAACCCCCGCTGGGTGCGGGCAGTGAAAACTACTGCGGGGCAGGTGCTCACCGTCAACGGAGGGATCGTGAAGGCGGCGTACTTCTCGTCGGATGACGGCCGCACGCGCACACCCGCGGAGAACGGCTGGAAAAATTTCCCGTTCGCGGAAGTGTTCGTGAGCAAGGCGGATCCGTGGTGCACGGGGTTGCCGCTGGCCGGACACGGAGTGGGAATGTCGGGTTGCGGGGCGAAGGGACAGGCGAACGAGGGCAAAACCGCGGAGCAGATCCTGCAGTACTATTATCCGGGGACGACGATGGAGGGGCTGACAAAATAACCTTTTCTGCAGCGGAGATTCGCGAATCTCCGCTGCGACCTTTCTATGCAACCAATCCTCTACCGCATCGAGCGAACAAACAACCGATCCTCCGGTGCTTCGTTCGAGGGTGATGGCGTATTGATCCGCCTCGCCGGTCGCTTAAGTGCTTCAGAAGAAGAGCGGCACATCGCGTCCCTGCTCAGGCGCATGGCTCGCCGATTCGCCGATCACCGTGCATCACAGGTCATTGATCCCTTTGCCTCCCTTCTCCACGCAAACGGCACCTTCCCCATCCCTTTTGCAGATGGAACCACGCTGATTCTGCATGTCACAACAGGGAGCCGGACATCCGCGAAACAGACGGAACAGGGATGGATGGTGCGGCGCGGACCGAAGAGCACGGATTCTGATTTCAGAAAATTTTTGTGGCGTCTCTTAAGCGTTTCCGAACAGCCACGCATGGAAGCGCTGGCACAGGAAATCAATGCCTGCACGTTCCGCGCCCGCGTCACGCAGGTAACGCTGCGACACATGCACAGCCGTTTCGGCAGTTGCACGAGAAGGGGACGGATCACGCTGAATACGGTGCTCCTCTTCGTCCCGGAGCACCTGCGCACCTACGTGATCATTCACGAGCTGGCACACATTCTTCACCCCAATCACTCCCGCGCCTTCTGGGCTGCCGTTATCGGTGTGATGCCGAACTACAAAGAGCACCTGAAGTCGTTGAGGAGGTATCGACTGAATGGGGAGTAAAGCCTCGCAGTTCCCCTCTCCCCGAACCCTCTCCCAAAGGGAGAGGGGGATGCCTGATTGTGTTTGAGTGGTGATTCGAATGAAAGTGCCAATGAGCATCTCAGGGCTTCCCTCCCCCACAGGGGGAGGGTCAGGGAGAGGGGAACGCATTCAGAAAAGCTTCTTTCGTACTGCTTCCACGAGCTCCGGAAACTCTTTTTCAAAGAAATGCCCGCGATTCGTAAATTCGTGGTACTCGGTCTTGAGCTCTCGGCTCACGAGCCGCGGCTCTTCCGCGGGAAAAAACGGATCATCGGCGGAAGCGAACTGAATGATCCACTTCTGATTCTTCCTGATCGACTCCCAGTCCCACGGGTCATCGAAGTACCCGCTCAGTCGCTCGTTCTCGACCCCCGTATCCGTGTAGTAGGCACCCACGAGCACGGATCCGTAAATACGGTTCTTCTCCGCCCATCGCATAGCCGCGATGGCGCCCGAACTGTGCCCGATGAGAATCGAATGCTCGTCCGCGCCGCACTCATGCTCGAGAAAAGGGAGCCAGATGCTTTTGCGCGCCAAATGCGCATCGGGGAAATCCTTCGCGACTACTTCAAAGCCAAGCTTACTGAATTCACGCGCCGCGTACGGGAACCAGTAATGTCCCACGCCCTCCCCGCCATTGCCGTGGAGGAAGATGATCTTGGGAAGCCGCGAAGCCATGTCGCGATGATAGCGCATCACGCCTCATCGTCGGTCTCGTTCCCGTTTGACTCCGGCGCGTGGGGCAATTCTTGGCGCCGCCGTTGCACATCACGTGGAAACTGGTCGGGGTCGAGCAACTGTGCCTCTTGGCCTCTCAGAGCATGAATAATATCTTTTGGATCTTTGTCCTGCTGCACAAGCACGAACGCCCGTTCCACTTCTTCCGGGCTGAGTTCATCGACAGTAAGATGCGGATGAGTGGTCATGGCGATGAGGGGAAAAGAAAATATCAGCGCACCATCGCTCCTGCTTTGGGCGCGTGTACTTCTGACGTCTTGGTCGCCTCGCTCACGGCCTTGAGAAGGTCGGTGATGCGCGGGGTGTCTTCCCACTTCACTTTCAGATCCTCGCGTCCCATGTGGCCGTACGCGGCGAGCTTGCGGTAGATGGGCTTGAGCAGATCCAGATCGCGGATGATGGAAGCGGGACGCAGGTCGAAGACCTGCTCTACGGCCTTCTCAAGCACACGATCAGAGTACGTCCCTGTGCCGAAGGTATCGACACAGATGGAAACCGGGCGTGCGACGCCGATGGCGTAGGCCACCTGCACTTCGCACTTGTGGGCCAGACCCGCCTTCACAATATGCTTGGCCACCCAGCGGGCCGCGTACGCCGCGGAACGGTCCACTTTGCTCGGATCCTTGCCCGAGAAGGCACCGCCGCCGTGCCGGCCGTAGCCGCCATAGGTATCGACGATGATTTTGCGTCCGGTGAGTCCGCAGTCCCCGGGAGGGCCCCCGACCACGAAACGTCCCGTCGGGTTGATGTGCAGGACAGAATCTTTATCCAGGTACTTGCCGCACACCGGTTCGATCACATGCTTCGTGATATCCGCCTCAATCTGCTCATGGAGAGCGCTCTCCGCGTGCTGGGTCGAGATCACCACGCACTGCAGACGCTCGGGTTTGCCATCATCGCTGTACTGCACGGTGACCTGGCTCTTGCCGTCAGGACGGAGGTAGGGAATCAACTTCGATTTGCGGACCTCCTCAAGGCGCTTGGTGAGACGGTGCGCGAGGGAAATCGGGAGCGGCATCAATTCCGGCGTCTCGTCGCAGGCGAATCCGAACATCAGACCCTGATCGCCCGCGCCCTGCTCCTTGTCCTTGTTCTTATCGGTATCGACGCCCAGCTGGATATCGGCACTCTGCTCGCCCACGCTCACCACCACGGCACACGCTTTGTGGTCGAAGCCGAACGCGGCATCGTCGTAGCCGATCTCTTCGATCGTCTTGCGCGCGACCTCGGCAATCGGAATATAGATCGAAGTCTTGATCTCGCCGGCGACCACCACGAGACCGGTCGTCGCCAGACACTCGCACGCCACGTGGGAAGCGGGATCATGACTCAACGCATAGTCGAGCACTGCGTCAGAGATCTGATCGCAGAGCTTGTCGGGATGGCCGGAAGTCACGGACTCTGAAGTGAAGAGGTGGGACATGAGATGAGGGGGTAGGGGTAGGACGTAGGGTTAGGAATTATGGAAGGCCGCCTCCCTGTTAGGTGGAAGCGTAAGCTTGTGGGCTATCTTCCCCCGTTAGGGGCTGGAGGTCCCACCGTTCCCCCGTTGGGGTGGTTGGGGGGCGCTTTGTAACGGGCCAGTTCCCTCAGCGCCTCTCTGGATAGAGCGGTGATGTCGCGGATACTATAAGTGGTTTTTTGCGCCTATGCAAGCATCGGTTCCTGTTCCGTAACCTGTGCGGAAACGGGGGTTTCCGTGCGTCGTGCGGGGCAAACTTCGGTACAGCCGTCTTGCGTGGATTTCATGCACTCGGCACACAACGAATGAGCATTGGCCTGGAGAAAAAAACAGATGTGCTGCCTGCCGTTCGACAGACGAAACTGGTGCCCCAGTTCCGCCTGCCTGCGCTCGTAAGGCGAAAGAAGGTCGGGTGTGAGTTCGAGCATCAACTTCAGACGCTCCTCTTCGTCCGTCACCTTGAGGATATCGAGAGTACGCAGAAGCACATTTGCCTCGCGATCAGTCACGTCCCATTGTTTGCTCGCATCCACAATACATCTCCGCAGATGTTCATACTCATCCTCCCGGCCATCACGGATGGCCTGCTTGATATCGCCAAGAATCAATGTGTAGAAGGATGAATCCAGCACTTTTTCTTCCTGCCCATGAACCGCATTCGAATGCTCCATGATAAGCAGGCTTGACATTAACTTTAGTCGGTGTTGTCTTCAAGAGGTCTTATTTTTTGGCTTCATAGAGAGCCTTTTATGGATGCATCACGGAACAGATGCGTTGGTTTCGGCCAACATTTCCCTTCGTTGCGCATGTCTAGTCTTCATGACAAAACGCTCACCCTGCAATTTTGTTGTAGAGCCAGGCGAAAATCGCCCCACAGACCAAACCATCGAGGAATCCCCACACCGCCCCGAGCAACGCCCCCACGAGGGTTGAGCCGTATCCCAGATACACCTCCGACACCATGTTGACGAAGCTTAAACCCAGCCCCGTCTTCATGGTAAGAACCGCAATGAGCATCAAACTCGCCGCCCAGAAGATGCCACAGGTGAGGGCGAAGGCACGGACATTGAGCATAAAGCCAAAGAAACAACTGCAGTATACCTCAGATGTTCACAGAAGTTGCTGGCGTCCGCTCGAACGCCCAGAGAACGACGTACGTCAGGAAACTCACGATGAGGCCGGGAATGAACGCTTGAACGGGATCGACGAAGAAGAAGGCGAGAGTCGCGATAAAGCCGAGAATGATGCTCCAGAACGCGGCGCTGCTTGATTTTTTCTTTGCATAAAAGCCGAACACAATCGCAGGGGAAAGCACGATGTAGAAGCTGACAGCTTCGATGGTCAGGTGAACGATATCGAAAACGATCAGTGCTACCGCAAGACCCACAAGACCCGTCAAGAGCGTGACCCACCGACTCAGCCGCAGAACCGTGGCGGGGGAAAGTTCCCGTTTCAACGACTTCTGGTAGAGATCGTGTACCAGCGTCATGCTCGTGAGAAGCAGGACCGTATCCACCGTCGAGAGGATGGCCGCGAAGAATCCCGCCAGGACAAGGCCAAAGAGGCCGGGCGGCAGGAGGAGTTGCATGAGAGCAGGCACGATGGTGTTGGAATCCGCATCCGGCAGGAGGATCTTTCCGTAGACACCGAAGAAGATAGCCATGACGAAGAACAGCGTGAGCAGCATGCCCGAGACGGCCATAGCCCATCGAGCGTTCTTCGGCGTATCCGCGGCATAGGCACGCTGCCAGATATCGGCGCTCGTGAATACCCCGGTTCCCAGAAAAAGAAACATCAGCACATAGACAGTGGGAGAGGCGAATGTCGATCCCATGAGGAAGGAAACCGGCAGGCTCGTGAGTGCGGATAGGCCGTTTCCACGAACGACGATGAGAGGGAAGAACAAGAGAAGAAGAACGAGCATGACACAGAACTGGAAGACATCCGTGCGGATGTCCGCCCGGAGTCCCCCAATCGATGTGTACGCGATGACAACCAATGCGCCAAGAATGGTTCCCACCGTGGGATTCACCCCCGTAAGCAGAGCCATGAACGCTCCCATGGCCAGGATTTGCGAGGCGAGAAAGAGCGCCCAGGTTACGAGATTCACCATCGCTCCCGCCAGACGCACATTCCTCGAGAAACGGATCTCCAGGAAATCCGGGAGCGTAAACGCATGGTGCCGGTCACCGAATTCCTTGATGCGGCCCGCAAAGAAGCGAGAGAAGAGAAAGAAATACACAACGTAGGAAGCGGCGGCGGCCAGGATGGCTAATCCGCCCCCCGCGAAGGCGAACCCCGCCCCTCCGAAAATGGTCCCCGCTCCGACGAACGTGGAGAGCATCGTCGCCACCAAAACGAACTTATTCGTCTTCCTTCCATTCACCCAGTAATCCTCAAGCGTGATGTGACGGCGATCCACGACGCCGATGAGAAATATAATGAGGAAGAAGAGCGCGACGATGCCGTAATCGAGAAATGGCGTGGCAGATCCCATTGTCATTCATTGTAGCAGCCGTAGAAATATTCCGACGGGACGTTTCTGCGGCACACATTCCGTTTGCAATACCCTACTGATCCCAATCTAATTCCTTCAAGTGCCCGGATACTTTTCCTTCTTCTACGCTGACAAGATCCATCCGGTATCCGCGATCGTAGTGATGCCGATGCACCCATGCGCGGGCGGCATGGATGAGACGCTGTTTCTTGCGCCAATCGATTCCCAGTTCCGGTGGAAAATCCTTGAGGAGCTTTGAGCGGGTCTTCACCTCGGCAAAGACGATCACGTCGTCGACCGGATCGTGCGCGATGATATCGATCTCGTCGTGCCCGACGCGAACGTTGCGCCCGCGGATGTCATATCCGATCGACAGTAAGTAACGTGCCGCGATTTCTTCGCCCTTAAGCCCGGTGTCGGTGTTCGTCGTCATGGCTCCACGGAAGAGTGGATAGCACCGTAATGATAAGGTGTACGTTCGTCCAGCTTTTCCACTCGACATGATGGGTGGACTATAGTACACCTGTAGAGGTTTTCCTCTTCTCATGCTCACGAAATTGACCTCCTTTGCCACCATCGGACTCGAGAGCGAGCGCATCACCGTAGAGGTGGGCTCCTCCCCCGGCGAGGGCAAGATCTTCATCGTGGGCCTCGGTGATATGTCTGTGCAGGAAAGTAAACAACGTGTGAGGCACGCTTTGCGTGCACAGGGGTACCACTTCTCAACCGGACTCACGATCACGGTGAATCTGGCACCCGCAAATCTGCGCAAAGCCGGTCCGCGCTACGACCTGGCGATCGCACTGGGTATTCTGCTCGTCAACGGATCCATCACTCTGCCAGAAGATGAATTGGCGAAGACGGCATTCTTAGGCGAGCTCGCGCTCGACGGGAGCCTGCGTCACATCACCGGCATCCTTCCTGCTGCCATCGCGTGCCGGAAGATGGGAATCAAGCGGCTCGTCGTTCCCGCAGTCAATGGATCGGAGGCTGCGTTGATTCCGGGCGTCGAAGTGATCGCCGCGGAACACATCAGCGAAGTTATTTCTATTCTCAGGGGTGAAGCAGCGCCCGCCCTCATTTCAGCGCCGGCTTCAAGCGCGGCGAACATCGATCCCGAGATCGTAGACTTCGCCGACATCCGCGGGCAGGAGCACGCCAAGCGCGCACTCGAGATCGCCGCGGCGGGCGGGCACAACGTGCTCTTGAGCGGAGCACCGGGCGCGGGCAAGACGCTGCTCGCGCGGGCATTCCGCGGGATCCTGCCGCCCCTCTCGCAGGAGGAATCCATCGAAGTCACTCGCATCTACTCCGTGGCCAACCTGCTCCCGCCCGAGGTGCCCCTCATCACCAACCGCCCGTTCCGCGTGGTACACCACACCGCGAGCGGGGTCAGTATCGTCGGAGGCGGGCAGACGCCGGGGCCCGGCGAAATCAGTCTCGCCCACCGCGGCGTGCTCTTCTTGGACGAACTCGCGGAGTTTCCGGCGCAGGTACTCGAAGTGCTCCGCCAACCGCTTGAGGACCGCCGCATCACCATCACGCGCGCACAGGGCTCTGTCACTTTTCCGGCGGACTTCACCATGATTGCCGCCATGAATCCGCCGCGCTTTACCGCAGGCAGCAAAGAACGGGTCCACCGGCGCATTTCGGCCCCGCTCTTAGACCGCATCGACCTGACCGTGAACATGCAGCCCGTGCCGATCGATGACCTGCAGCGCCCGGCCAAGACGAACGGCGATACGACAGCCGCCGTCCTCAAGCGGGTGCTCAAGGCACGCATGCGCCAGGCGTCGCGATTCGCTCTTCACGCGATCCGCACCAACAAAGAAATGGGCGTGAAGGAGATCGACGCCCTCTGTCCGCTCAAAGCGGATGCCCAGAGGCTCCTCTCGCAGGCAGTGGATCGCATGGGGCTTTCCGCACGCGGCTACCACCGCGCCATCAAAGTCGCACGGACGATCGCCGATCTGGCGGATGCGGAACACATCGGGATCGAGCACGTGGCGGAGGCGCTGCAGTATCGACAAAATATTGATGAGTGAGCCATGACACAGAAACATATCTCGCAACATGGCACATTCCACATCACAACAAACACGAAGGGAAAGATCCCCTGGTGTACATTCACTGGAATTCCAGAGATCCTTATCGATAATCTTGTGATGACAAGGAATATGCATGATGCACGGGTGTATGCCTTATGTATTCTGCCCGATCACCTGCACATCGTTGTGTGTCCAGGACCGAAGGGATTAAGTTCATTTATGCATTCGTTTAAACGAAATGCCATTAAAGATGTACATGCTTTCAGATTCCGTAGCGGAAGATCGCGATCTTCCGCTACGGGGATTATGCAATGCGGAAATGAGGACATTTGCTGGCAGAAGAGTTTCCACGACGAACGCATCCGTTGCGCTGAACAGCGATCCAATGCCCTCACCTATGTCCAATACAACGCCTGGAGCCATGGGCTTGTTGCTGATCCGGAAGGATGGGAATGGTCTTCTCTGCGATTTCCAAAATTCATTGATTCAACCGATGCTTGGCCGGATTGACAGAAAATACTCCCTATCCCCTATCCTAGCAGTTACCGGATGGGACCGAGAATCGCCTCACGGTGTTCGGGACCGACGATGGCCCGCTCGAGGACTACAATGATCTCGCGGAGCACATCTTCCATCGCCGAAAGAATTTCAGAATCTTGCATAACTTCCGTATCCGCCTTGAGGGTGAGGAGCCTCCTCCCATTTCCCCGCGAAAAGACCGTGATACCCGTCATTTGAAAATCGGTGACCGGCTGACTGGCCTGCTTCTCCAGAATCGCCCCACAGGCACACAAGACTGCTCCACAGGCGGATCGAGTACTGTTGATTCTGAGCTCGAGCGTGAGTGTGTCCGTTTCGTTGTGTCCCGGGATCTCGGTACGGTGCACGTACTCAACGTACACTCTGCGATCCTCTTTCCCCTTCGTTTCATCATAGACAGGGTACTCCCACGTTCTCTTTAGAAAATGGTGGGGAGGAGTGGACGAAAGCTTTTCCACCGAATCGTGGCAGTTATGTATATCCACATCAGGGTCCCTGCGCTGCCTCTTCAGAACTTCCATACCCAGCTCCGTAAGCCGCGGAACGTGCTGCCTGAGCTGGTTTCCGATCTCCGGTTGATGCGACAACGTTTCCATATGACAAAGAAGGAAGGGGTAAAATTTGTGCTTCTTCGTGTCCTTTGTCAATGACTGCACCGACGCCCGCGAACACATGGAATACAAGCGCATCCTTCTGTACCATTTTGACCATGCACTTCGCCGACTCCCTCACAAAAGCGACCACTCAAAAATCCCCCGTCTGCGTGGGAATCGATCCCGCCTTGGGCAAGCTCCCGGAAGGAATTGCAAAGGACGCCAAAGGGCTTCTGGATTTCTCCACGGGCATCATCGACGCGGTAAAGGATATCGCCGCCTGCGTGAAGCCGCAGATGGCCTACTACGAAGTGCTGGGCTGGGAGGGGATGCGCGCATTCTGGGAGACGTGCGCCTACGCCAAACTGCAGGGACTTCTGGTAATCGCCGACGGCAAACGGAACGACATTGGTAGTACCTGCGATGCCTACGCGGACGCGTACCTGTACAAAGACAGTCCGATTGACGCGCTCACCGTCACCGCCTACATGGGCTCCGACGGCGTGAAGCCCTTCATTGAGCGCTGCATGAAGAATGACAAAGGCATTTTCGTTCAGGTGAAGAACAGCAATCCGAGTTCCGGGGAACTCCAGGACCTTCCCGTTGGAGATGAAACCGTGCACGAGCACATGGCGCAGTTGGTTTCGAGCTGGGGCATGTCCTCCCTCGGCAAAGAGTCCGGCTATTCCGCCGTGGGCGCGGTGGTGGGAGCAACGTACCCCGAGGAGCTCAAATACCTGCGCAGTCTCATGCCGCACGCCATCATTCTGATCCCGGGCTATGGCGCGCAGGGCGGCACGGCGGCGGACACCAAAGCCGGGTTTGTGAATGGCAACGGAGCCATTGTCAATTCCTCACGCGGCATCATTTTCGCCTCGAAGGGGAAGGACTGGAAGGAAGCGGCTTTCGCTGCGGCAAAAAAAATGGCAGAAGAACTGAAGGCGGCGATGTAATACTCAATTGACTCCGCAGGAGGAGGATCTAGAGTAGATCTATCTCTTTTCCTATCTCACATTCTTATGGAGACAGTGGAAACAACAGTGCTCGATAGAGCCAGCGCCCTTGTGGAACAATTCCAAGACTATCATGGACCCCTCCTGCCATTGCAGGCAAAAATGAATGATGCTCTTACGGGGCCATTCGCGGAAGAAATTTTCGGCACGGAACTCTCTTCGCTCCAAAGTGCAGTGGATCGGATGCATGACGGCGACCCTGGTGACATCAATACGACACTCTATGTTTTTTCTCGAGAGCTCCTGCTCAAGCATCAAGCGCTTCTGGGATGCAACAAAATCTGAGCCAATAGCTGTCTGATTCACCGATTCGCTCCACCCCGAAAAGAGGCCGCGGCGAAGGCGGCGGAGAAGATGAAAATGGAATTAGGGAGTGCGTTGAAGTAATGATCGTGGTTACTTTCGTGTCTTGGACAGGCTTGCGCAGATGGAAACGATTTCTGCAATAGAGATGCGATAAAATTTAGCGAACTTCATCATTTCGACAGCGGTCAATTCCTGGTCTCCAACCTCCAATCGCTGAAATTTTGATGCGGCGATGCCCACCGCCGCCGCCGCTCCTCTCAGACTCATGTCCTCCTTATAACGAAGGGTGGCCAACTTGGTCGCATTTGCTCGGTGTGTTTCCTCTCCCTCCGAAGGTGATCTTTTGAAAGCTCCCTCTTTTCCAACATCGACAAAAGAAATTTCTTCCATAGTTGTTCCCGCATAAACGGCAACAAAATCATCCAAAGAAAGACCATAGAACTCTGCTAGTTTTGGCATCTCCACCGCATAGGGTTCCTGGATGCCCGCTTCGAGCCTCTGGAACCTGTTCGCCGGAATTCCCATCTGTTTCGCAGCTTTCCTCTGACTGATTCCCTTACCTTCTCTTAAAAGAAACAGCCTTGATTTCCCATCCAACACTTGCTGTTCCTCAGTCGCCGATTGAACTGCTTTTTCTAATGTCGTTTGTTTTCCAGCCTGAGGAATGGATTCGCCGAGCAGAAGTAAGCTGGCGAGCTCCTGCCCGTGTTTTTCGACCATTCTTCTGATGAAGACCATCGCTTCCGCCTGATAATCCACTCGAAATTTTTGATCGGTTGTATGAGCAGCGATATCAGCTAGGCGCTTCATACAACCAAAAGTATTCTCTGAGAGGTGATTATCCATACGAATATTATGGATTATTATTTAATTATGTCAATTAGGATCACATCTTTCTCGATAATGAATTCTGGTACTCCCGGCAGGAATTGCCTGTCCGCCGAAGCTCCGAGAGGAACGAGAAGCGTAGGCGGAAACCTGCATCCACCGCTCCCGCCTTCGCCTTCATAGTGCGGCTGCCTGATGGTGACCCCGGCGGGAATCGAACCTGCATTGACCGCTTAGGACGCGGCAGTTCTATCCATTGAACTACGGGGTCACATGAAAATGGTAACACATGTCTTTCTTTGTTGTTCCTGATTACGCCCGGCTACGGCGGGCAAGTAGGACGCAGCAGTTCTATCCATTGAACTATAGGACCGTACCCGCCATTGTACTGTGCTGTACGCAAAATACGAGAACCGTCTTCTCCTAACCTTAGGCCCTAACCCTAAACCCTATTTCTTCCCCCTCAGCAAAACGACCTCGCGCCCTTCGGCCGGAAGCCCCTTTGCCTTGTACTCGTCCACCGCCTCTTTGCCCACCGCCCCGCAGATCTTCAGCACCTCCTGGAATGCCTTGTCATCCTTGTTCGCCAGCGGAATGAAGACGCGCGGATCCACGACATCGAGCAGGTTCTGCACGATCTTCACGTCATCAACCGGCAGGACTAAGACATCGATGTCGCCGATCCACTCCAGCTCGGTATCGCTGAGCGCATGAATCGGGGTGGAGAGAAAGAGACAGCGCACGCCGTCTGCATTGACAACATACGAAACCTGGCGCCCCTCTTCGTGGCCGAGGCCGCGGACGTAGATGCCGTTGAAATCGTACTCCCCCGGCCAGCTGATGGTGCGCTCTGCAGGTTCCTCATCGGGATGCGAAAAGAGCGTGACGGTGCCTTCGGGACCCGCCTTGCCCTGCGTCGCCGGAAAAATGATGAAATCCGTCTTGCCGAACGTGCACTGCAGAGTGAGGCCGCCGAGAGAGGTGATGGTCGCCATAGAGCGGAGACATGGTAGTGCAAAGAACCCGGGACGAAAAGACGGTCTGAGTGGGATTTTTTCTCTTTTAAAATTTACCGCGCTACCTTTAATGGAGCGAACTTGCCTTCTTGAAGCGGCAGAAGGGCATCTTCGTCCTGTGTGTTCTTTTCTTCCATGATAATTTTTTCGATATCCGCTCCCAGGGATTTGAGCTTTTCGTCAAAGCGATCGTAGCCGCGCTCGATGTAGCGCACGTCGGTGATCATGGTTTCACCATGCGCACACAAACCTGCGAGCACCATCGCGGCGCCGGCGCGGATGTCGTTACTGGAAACGGTGCGCCCCCGAAGCAGAGTGGTGCCGATCACCAACGCCTCGTGGGCGTTGAGGATTTCGATGTGCGCGCCCATCTTCTCCAGTTCGTACAGATACGCCATCCGTCCCTCGAAGAGACGCTCGAAAATGCGGCTCACGCCCTGCGCCTGCGACATCGCCACGCCGATCGTGGCCTGCAGATCAGTGGGGAACCCGGGGAAGATATTGGTACGGACCTCCAGTGCCTTAAGCGAACTCAGTTCGCCATCCACGAAGATATGATCGCCTTCGATTTTCACGATGGCCCCCATGCGTTTGAGGACGCTGAGGAAAGACACCAGATGTTCGGGGTCTGCCCCATGCAGGCGCACTTTTCCCTTCGTCACGAGGGCGGCGATGATGAACGCGCCGGCTTCCAGATAATCAGTGATGACCGTGTGCGTTTGGGGCTTCAGGGTTTTCTGGCCCCGCATCAGGAGCGTGTGCGTGCCGATGCCCTCCACTGGTGCCCCCATGGCGGCCACCATCCGTTCCACGTCCTGCACGTGCGGCTCCGCTGCGGCCAGATCGATCCGGACTTCCCCATCTATAAGGGCCGCCGCCATCACCGCATTCTCGGTGGCGGTGACCGAAAACTCCGGCAGAATCACGCGACCGGATTTTAATCCTCCTTTCAGATGCAGCATCTCGTCGGAGCTCAGATCCTTCGCCCCCAGCTGCTCCAGCGCCGCGATGTGCGCATGCACCGGCCGCTTGCCCAGCACGCACCCGCCCGGATACGCCATCTCGACCTCCCCGAAACGCGAAAGCAGGGGACCCAGGAGCACGATCGAGCCGCGAAGTTTACTGACGAGCTCGGCGGGAATCTTCCGGTTCTGGATCTTGTGCGTCCGGATGCGGACGGTGTTCGCCTGAAAGGAAGTCTCTGCCCCGAGAAACTCGAGAATCCTGAGCATCACGGTGATATCGCGCAGCCACGGCACATTGTGGAGCACGGTCTCGCCATTGGCCAGAACCGATGCCGCGATGAGCGGGAGCGCCGCATTCTTCGAGCCGCTGATAGCGATGTCGCCGCAGAGGGGAATCCCCCCGCGTATGCGGTAGCGGATATCCATAGAGGGGCGCATTTTAGCGCGAAGGGACGGCTGGTGGTAGCGGTTTGACGAGTTATAAAGCTGTAAGCTATAAGCGAAAGCGATAAGTTCCCTCTACTTCTACCTCCCATCTTGCGTCTTACGTCTTACATCTTCGCCAGACCAGCATTTCCATCAATAACATCAACACCCCAATCGAAATACAGCTATCCGCCACATTGAAAACGGGGAATGTTCCGATTTGAAAGTAGTCCGTCACCACTCCATCCGGCAGGCGATCGATGATATTGGCAATACCGCCGCCGAGGATCAGCTCGTAGCTGGTAGCCCGTAGCTGGTAGCTCGGGGGGAGCAAGGAGCGCGTGGAGCGGATGGCGAGCCAGAGAACCGCAAGGAGCGCGGCACCGATGAGAAGTTCCTGGATAAAGGGCGGGAAACGGATGCCGAAAGCCACTCCCGGATTGAGCGAATACTGAAGCCCCGCAAAGGAACCGATGATAGGGATGCGATTCATCAGGAACCGATCCACCAATACCTTGGCAAGCAGACTCACCCCCGCAGCCGCTGCAGTGATCGACCAGAGCAAGCGCATACGAAAAGCATAGCAGAGGATAACGAAACACCGGGAAGAAAGTACCTCACGAAAAGCCCCTTTCCGAAGCGGAATTCCGGGTAGAATTATTTGAGTATTCTTATGGAAAGGAGTGATATGGCCCCATGAAAGACGGGAGCGAAAACCCCAAGAATTTTGAACAATCCGACCAACCCAGCGCCGAGGAATTGTACAAAAAGGCTCTGGAGGCATTGCAGCAAAATTTCACAACATTTGCCAACGATGTTTTGTGCGATACGCGCCTTCCGGCTCCGGATGCACTTGGCATACTCGCGGATGATCAAATCCGACCGCATCATTTTGCAGAAATTCAGAATATCGCCGCCGAATATCCCGGCATCGATGCGATCTATGTCCATGCAAGTTATCATAATTGCGATGTGCGAAAACCATACGTGGAGTTCTGTGTTCATATCGATCCCTTCTCACGCGGGCTGCAACGTGCGCACTGGCCGATCGGCGAGCGCATTGAACAATTGTTTGGTGGAAAGAAATTTCCATTTTACTTTTTGCCCACCATGGAAATGGAGGAGTATTGCGCCACCGTCCTGCTCTATCGAAAGCCAAAACAGCTCTCCAATGACCTTGCCACTCACAACATAACGGCATAGAATGTCTTTGTACTGATCATTCGACTATTCCAATGCTGGAATGGTCGCTTTTTTCTACCCCCCACTATCATGCGCGCATCGTTCATCGCCGTCCCTCGGCAAGCTCGGGGCCTCAGTGAAGATGCAGCATCCATTCTTTTCCCCTCTGACTCATGCGCGCATCATTCATAGCGGCCATCAACCAAATCTGTGCCGAGAAGAGCGTAAAGCCCGAACAGGTGCTTGAGGCAGTGAAACAGGCTATCGTAACGGCTTACCGCAAGGATTTCGGCAACAAGGAGCAGGAGATCCGCGTGGAGTTGGATGAGGGCAAAGACATGCCCACGATCCTGATCGTGAAGGAGGTTGTATCGGATGTGGAGAATGACAACTTCGAAATCAGCGTGAAGGACGCGCGCAAGGTGAAACCGGATGCCGAAGTGGGCGACGAAATTACGATCGACGTGACCCCCGTCGGCTATGGCCGCATCGCCGCGCAGGCCGCCAAGCAGGTGATATTGCAGAAGCTGCAGGAGGCCGAAAAGCAGAGTCTCTATGAAATGTTCAAAGATCGCGAGAATGAATTGCTCACGGCCACCGTGACCAAGGTGGAGCCCAACTGGGTGACGCTGGAGATCGAAGGAATGGCGGTGAGTCTGCCGTGGAGGGAACAGATTCCCGGCGAGCACTACTACACCGGCAAGCGCATCCGCGTGTATCTGGACAAAGTGGAACTCACCGGCAAGGGGCCGCAGCTCAGGATCTCGCGCACGCATGCCGGCCTCGTGCGCAAATTGCTCGAACTCGAAATCCCCGAAGTCCGCAACGGCGACGTGACCATCAGAGCCATCGCGCGTGACGCCGGCTTCCGCAGCAAGGTCGCCGTGGCGAGCAGTGACCCGCGCATCGATCCCATCGGCGCCTGCGTCGGCCAGAAAGGCGTGCGTATTCAGGCTGTCATGGAGGAAATCAACGGCGAGCGGGTAGACATGATCGAGTGGAGCGACGACCCCATCAGGCTGATCTCGACCGCGCTGCAGCCGGCTTCCATCTCCGCCGTGATCATCGTCAACGATCAGGAACGGTTCGATGACCAGAGCCGCCGTATCAAGAAGCGTGCCGCCGTGTTCGTGGAGGAGGCTCAGCGCCCCATGGCCATCGGCAAGAAAGGACAGAACATCCGCCTGGCGACGGAGCTCACCGGCTTCGAGCTCGACATGTACAACTACGAGGAACTGCCGGCCTTCAAGGCCAAGCTGTCGGAGCTGAAGGGCACGGCCGCCCCGGAGGAAGCCACTCCCGCAGAAGCATCTGCAGCAGAAGTGGTGCAGACTGAGGAACCGAAGGATGAGGGAACCGCCGAAGCGGCGTAATGATGTTGATGGAAACTCCGCGTCCTTGCTGCGAATCATTCCTCTCTCCTGAGCAGCGCTCACGCGCTGCAATCATCCAACGTGTCACCGACGCGTTTTTAGATCGTATCCTCACACTTGATGAGATGTGCGCTATCCTCAAAGACGTTGGCGCCGATTCTATCGCACAACGATTCAGAGAAACGGATGCGCCGTTGTTCCGAGCCGGACATGATGGATTCATTCAAATGCAATGGAACGCGGAATAACTGGAGAAAACCGCTTCCGTATCACTTCTGATCTCTCTTCCTTGACAGATCTTATTGGTCAGTGCATCGTGCGGCTATGAACACACCTGCAGCTATTCCCGAGAACACTGAAATACTCCCCGCCGGATTAAAGATCGACGGAGATCCGCTCGAGCGTCCTGTTCGCATTGTGTATGAGGAGACCACGGCGGGAACCACTGCAAAATTCTCCACCGTAGACGACACTCGCACTGGAAGAATAATCCCTGAAGGAAGGAGGCTGTTAGCTGCAGCAGGAACCGCTACTGGTAAAACACGAGCAGAAGCTCGCGAGAAAGTGATCAACGCACTCGCGGCAGAAATGGTAGGTTGAGAAAAAGGTGGGTCTGATAAGGAAAACCCGGGGAAGTGAGTGACTTCTCTGTTTCTTCTGCTTCTTCTGTTTCTTCTGTATCCTCACTTCGTGAAGCTCCCGAATCTCTCCTTCGTCGTCCTCGACACCGAGACCACGGGTTTTGTGCCGCGGGTGAACCGCGTGATCGAGTTTGCTTCCGTACGCGTGCAGGAAGGAAAAATTCTGGAGGAATATGAAACGCTCGTCTCCATCCCCGAGGATATTCCTCCGACCGTGCAGGTGCTCACGCACATCACCCCGCCGATGCTCGTGGGCAAGCCTACATTTGATCAGGTATGCGAAATGATCCGATCCAAAATCGGCGAGAATACGCTCATTGTGGGGCAGAACGTCGGTTTCGATATCCGCATGCTTAAAGGAGAGGGCATCGACCTCACCGAGCGTGCCTGGATCGACACATCGATGCTGGCGTCGCTGGTCTTCCCTGAGTTGCCCAGTTATTCGCTCGGCTACGTGAGTACGATCTTAAAACTCAATCATGACCCCGTGCACCGCGCACTCGGGGACGTGCATGCCACACTCGAACTCTTCGGTAAATGCTGGGAACGCCTGCACGAGCTTCCGCCCGACGAGCTGCGCATCCTCTTTGAAATTTTTTCGCAAAGCTCTCCGGGATACCGTCGCCTCGCCGAGGTGCTACCGACGGTACCCGCGGGCAAGCGACCCAAGTGGATGCTCTCGGGCACGCGTCCTTCTCGCGGAAAGAAACAGGCCAGCGGCGACCGCGTGAGCCTGCCGGAGAGCGCAAGACCGGGCGTCACGCTGATCGAAGACTCTCTCGCCCCCCAGACGCTGCAGCGCGTCGTCGATACCGCCCTCGCCGCCAAGGAACCCACGTGGATCGTCGTGAAGAATCTGGAAGCGAGCGTGCGCGGCCTCACGCTGCCGGAAGACAAAGTGCAAGTACTCATGCCCGCCCCACTGCTCCTCAACCCCGAAGCAGCCGAAGCGCTTCTCCTGCAACAGGCCTTCACCTCCGATGAAGCAACGCTCGCCGTCAAGATCCGCTGGTACCGCCCGCGCGCGCACCGCGATCTTCCGGTTCACGGTGAGGAACGTGCGGTGTGGTACGGCAAACTCGCCTGCACCGAAACCACTCCGACTTACCACCAGCAATTCAGCCCGCCACCCCACGTCGCCCTGATTGATCATCAGCAATTGCTCTCGATCCTCGAACACCCCGATCACCCCGGACACAGCGCCCTCACCCCACAAACGCGTCTGCTCATCACCGATGCCTCCATGCTCGAAGACACCGCAACCAAAGCCTTCAAGTGGCAGGCAGTGCTGGATCACTTGCGCGCTGCCGCAGAGGGCAGGGCTGATCTCACGAGCTTCTTAGACCTGCTGCAGCTCTGGATCGAGCGTGTGCGTGCGTTTCAGGACGTGCGCTACCTCACCAGTCAGGACCTGGATACCAAAGAAACGCGCCTGCTTCGAGAGCGGCTTGCTCCGTTCATCGCCGATGAGGCGCTCCCCGAGCTTCCTCGCCGCGATCTTGCCGATTTGGAACGCATCCTGACCTTAGAACTCCTGTCACACCGCATTGCATGGATCGAACAGCGCCAAGGCGGCAGCCAGTCGATCCAGTCCGTGCCGGAGCGCATCGGGCCGCTGCTTTCGTCGCTGCTGTACGAGGAGCACCCGACGATTCTCAGTGTCCCGCCCGGAAGCAACGCCACCCTGCGCGAGATCCTGCCCCAGACGGACCTGCGAGCCGCCCAGCCGTTCCCGCCTTCTCTGATCCCTCTTTCGATCCGCACGAATATCGCGCTCGATGATCTCTTGAGGAATCCTCCGCCCGGCAAATCGGTCATCCTGATCGGGAGCCGACGCATCATTGAAGAGAAATACGTGGAGTACACGGCGGAGCTGGAGAGGAAGGGAGTGGAAATGATCTGCCAGAATCTGAGCGGTGGACTCGAACGGATGACGGCGGAGTTTTTGGCGGCGCCCGCCCCCGCCCTGTGGCTCATTACGCCGTGGGGATACGAGGATGTCGATCTGCCTGCAGAAATCGTGGACCGCCTGATCATCGCGTCCCTCCCCTTCGATCATCCGTCGCACACCGTGCTCTCGCGCCGCGCCGCGCACTACCCGAATGCGTTTGAGGACTACTTCCTCCCGCGGCTGGAGCACCGCCTGTTCAGATTATTGCGAACCTTCTGCCGCCACCGCACGTTCCACGGCGAAGTGCTGGTGACGGATGACCGGCTCAAGACCAAGTCCTACGGCAAGCGGGTGATGGCCTACCTGCGGCAGTTCGCGCACGAGGAGAATACGGCTCCCGGAACAGGAAAACCGCAGATGGAGCTGTTTTGAAAATGTACCAACCTCTCCCCCTAGCCCCCTCTCCACATGAGAGGGGGGATGTATGTGTTTGTAATTGTTGGACTGCTGATGAAATCCTCCCCTTTCTCTATGGAGAAAGGGGCTGGGGGATAGAGGTTGTATCCAGAGCCTCACTCCGCTCCGTCTTTCTTCATCACCGCAAAAATCGTCCGCCACATGATCCACAAATCCAGGAGCGGCGACCATTCCTCCACGTACTGCAGGTCGAATTTCACCTCTTCGTCGAACGGGAGTGTGCTGCGGCCCATCACCTGTGAGAGACCCGTCATGCCCGGGCGCACGGCGAAGACACGCCGCTGCATGGAGGTGTAGTGTTCCACTTCGGAAGGAAGGTGCGGACGCGGCCCCACGAGGGACATCTGACCGACAAACACATTGAAGAGCTGCGGTAATTCGTCCAGCGACCAGCGACGGAGGATGCGCCCGAATCGGGTCACGCGCGGATCACAGTGCACCTTGAAAAGCGGTCCGTCGCCGCGGTGGCTCAAGTGACTGAGTTCCTGCTTGCGCGCCTCGGCATCGCACACCATGGAACGGAACTTGAGCATCGGGATCCTGCGTCTGCCAAAGTCGCCCACACGTGAGGAAACGAAGAATGCCGGCCAACCGCTATCGAGGATGATGCCAAGCGCGAGGAGGAGGAAAAGAGGCGAGAGGAGAATGAGAAGCGCGGCACCCACGACAATATCGCCTGCCCGCTTCACAATGCGTCCCCAGCCATCCAGAGGGGTCGGTTGAAAACGCATCATCGGGAGCATCCCCAACCGCTCGATGCGAAGCTGATGCGGAACATCTGAGAAAACCGGCGGAAAGAATCCGTACCCGATATGGCGGCTGCGGCAGAAATCGATCAATTCCACCGTCTCTTCGCTATCCGGGTTGGGATCCGTCTGCAAAACAAGATCGATGACAGGCACATGTGCGAGACGGCGGATACCCGCCAGATCCTCCAAATGTCCGACGTACCGGTAGCGACAATCGCGCTCGAGTGTGCGTCGGGCGAGAGAGGTGATCGTGTGCCGCCCCACCGATACGACGATGCGCACGCCGATGCCGAGCCTAAGCATCGCGCGCTGGAGCAAGACGAGCGTTGTCCGGCCTGCCACGCTGAAAAACACCAGAAAGAAAATGGCGTGGAAGAGGAGTATGCGGGAATAGAAGAGCTGCTTCTCGACGAAGAAAAACCACGCCACGACAAGGACGAGCCAGAGCAACGATGCGACGATGACGCCTCCCATTTCCCACCAGGCGCTCCTCGTGGAGCGAAGCGCGTACAAGCCCATGACCGCCGCCAGAACGAGAAAGACGCCCATACTCGGCAGCACGAATGTATCCGTGTAGAACCCGAGCGGGGGGAGCGTGGTCGCCGGCTCCAGGAGCTGTACGCCGGGAACAAGGTCCACCTGCGCTTCGCGCAGCCGATAGGCGAGCAGAAGCGCAGCCATCACCGCCAGGGCGTCGACGGGCAAACGCAGCAGGCCGAGAAGGAGCTCAGAACGTTTCACGAGAGAAAGTGTACTACGAATATCCTTGGGCTCCTTATCCTAGAACGAAAATAGCGAATCAATGGTTTGGCCCAGTGCAACCGCAACATTATGCGCCAGCTCCAGGGACGGGTTGTACTTGCCCTGCTCGAGAAATACGATCGTCTCGCGGCGGACGCCCGCAGCCTGCGCGAGGGCATCCTGCGTCATATTCTTCTGCATGCGGAATTCGCGGATGCGATTCTTCATCGAACTGGGATATTGAAGCGCCGAAAGATCCCGAAGAGAGCGGAATAGAGAAGCATCAGGGCACAGACCGAGTAGGCAAGAACGTGCGCGATGACGGTCATCTGGGGATCGCTCTCGCCCAGATTGAGAAAAATGAACATCGCGATCACTGCAATAAGGCTGAACAGTTGCATGGCCCAGCGCGCCGCTTTTCCTCCAAGGACATAATCGCGCTCATCAGCGAGAATCTCTTTTACGCGTGAACGCAGCGCGAAAAGAATGAGCATGGCCAAAACCATCGCGACAATCGGCCAGAAGTAGTCGTGCCGGACGATGGATGAAGCAATGAATGCGGAAAGGAGGACCGCAATCATGATACGGAAAGTGGTGTAGTGCTTGAGCGTCATGAGAAGAGGGGAAACACCGGTATGTTATATATTTCTAACACTGAAATCAAGAGGAAACACCTCTACTCTGCAGCGCGGGATTTACCCTATACTGGCATCACGAAAGCCGCTTTAGCTCAGTGCCTAGCTGCGGCCTGCCACAGCGTCAGATAAAATGGCTTTGCTCGTGTGAATACATTGATCTTTCTGCCATCCCGATACATGTGCCGCTTTAGCTCAGTGGTAGAGCAACTCACTTGTAATGAGTAGGTCCGGGGTTCAAATCCCCGAAGCGGCTCCATCTCTTTCTGCTCAGTGGTAGAGCAACTCACTTGTAATGAGTAGGTCCGGGGTTCAAATCCCTCTCCCAGAGCCAAGCTCTTGAGCACAAGCGCGAAGAGCGCCGTGCGAAAGGCTTGGATCGCAGTCCCACATGGGAGAAGCGGCTCCACAGTTGAATTCGAGTCGAGTGCAAGCCGCAGGCGCAGCATGAGGCCGAAGATACTGTGTCCTCCGTAGCTCCGAAGGAGCGAAGGAGGACAAAGCAAGATTCCCGCACTGCCCTGCGTTGCTACAGATAGCGCGGATTGCACAGTGTGCGACGCTCAATTATGATCGCGCGGAAGGTCGGCCTCTTACTGGTTATCATTAACACCCCCCACATTTATGGCAGAGCATATCGACACAATGAACGGCCAATCACCTCAACTCACGCCCGAATCCGAAAGCATCAAAAATACGGGAGATCGGATCACGGCCGCTCTTCAGGAAATTTCCGGTCGCATCGTAGATGCACGCACTCTCGATCTTCAACGTTTCGGTTGGCAACCCGCGCAGGATGAAGTTGACGATGATGTGAGCCTCAATAATCGCCAGATGTGCGACACGATTGGCCTGCCTCACGACCAAGATGATCTGCAATGGTAGCCCACAAACGAAGCCGGACAAATCCCTAAAAGAGGCTCCAAAATCTTCGCTCCACGATAAGCCAAACATAAATGTTGATGTTTTCAGATATATATTTATAATATCATTATGGCCGAGACGTCCGACGACGGCATTCTTTCGCCCGAACTGATTCAACGGGATATTGCATCATTGGAAAAGATTGAAAAACTGTATGCAGAAAATGGTGAAATTGTTGGTCTCTGTCGTGCACTGAGAAGAAAAATCGAAGAGCAGCTCCGCCCAACAAATGCTCAACAGATCCAGGCTGATATTTCAACTCTGTCGGCTATAGAACAAAGATGCCAAGAAAAGACGACTCTCCGTCTTTGCCAGACATTGCGCTCGCGGCTGGAGGGACAACTCCGACCCAGACGTTCGATCGTTCTCAACCCTTCTTTGGGACCGAAGGGAATGTTTGTGGATTTACTCGAAAGAGAATCCACAGATGTTTTGGCAGATAGATTGGTCTTGAAGCTGCTGGAAGCCAAAACGAATCATGGACGTCGCACCCGGACCATTCCTGAGACTGTATTTGTGCGGGAGTTTGAAATCTCGCTGCAGCAGCTTTGGCAGTTGGAGACAGAGGTGAATGGCATGCTCCTTGCACGAGGATATAAATTAGGAAAGAGAGACGAGAGACCAAGAGCAGAAAGTCGGAGGTTGTATATTTCAAAAATAACCGGTCCTCGAGGGAGGGAAACTCTTACTTCCGCACAGTAGGAGGCTCCATTTTCTCCTCATGATCTCCTTGCGGGAAGTCGGTCTCTGCAGGAAAATAGGGTTTCCTGCTCTTTGGATGATCGCCCCGGCTTCGTCTGTCTCTGCTTCGCAGAGCCGCGACTACGCCGTGGGAGGAACGTCCGGGCTCCATGGGAACGCCTAGTGGGTAACGCCCACCTGCCCGTCACATATCCGGTAAAGGCGGGCACGGACCAGTGCCACAGAGACGAGCCCCGCACCTTTGCTCTGCAAGGATGCGGGGAGTGAAACGCCTCGGAGCACCGAGGTCCAGCACTCTTGCTTCGCAAAAGTGCTGGGTTGGCAAACTCTAGGTGGAGCAAGGAGGATTTGGGTCGTCGGATCACGCAGTGGTTCCGCTGTGCCGTCGACTCCTCCGCACAGTGCCTTGTCTCACACGTGAGGCGGGCCGAGGTCATTGGGTAACCGTGACCCCAGAGAGATGGTCATCTCTCCGCGCTTCATGGCACGGAGAACAGAACCCGGCGTACAGAAGAGTGGGACCAAACATCATCATGAGCCTGAAGGGAATCCCCTTGGGCTCATGACCGTATCTCTCTTTACGCTGCGGAAGGAACTGCATCGGGCTTTTTCTGTATATCCAACGGCAACTCCAGAGTGAACGACGTCCCCTTGCCCTCCGTCGAGAGGAATGAAATTCTCCCCTTCAATTGTTCGGCCAGCATCCGCGAAATGTAGAGCCCGAGACCGCTGCCGGTAGTATCGACCTTCGTCGCATTGGAGGCGCGGAAGAGACGTGTGAAGAGATACCGCTGCTCCGTTTGCGGAATGCCCAGACCCGTGTCCTGCACGGTGACAGAGACATGCGTATCGTTCTGATGCAGGGTAACGACAATGCTGCCTCCTGCCTTCGAGTACTTTACGGCATTGCTCAGGATGTTATGCAGGATGATCTGGACGAACGTGGGATCCGTGACGATCGCCAGTTGATCGGGCATGGCAAGTTCCAGGCTGATCCTGCGATCCTTGGCAAAGGAACGCTCGTCTTCCGCCGTGTCCCGCACGAGTGCCGCGATATCCACCTCCTGCATCACGGCTGCAATACCCCCGCCCTCCAGCCTGGAAACATGGAGCAGAGCGTCAATCAGATGCGTCATTCGTAGGCTTGCAGTGCGCATTTCCGCGACGTAGGACTCCTGTGTAGCTGTGAGCTTCTCTTGACTGTCGGTCTGCAAAAGCTCCACGTACCACGAAATAGTCGAGAGGGGCGTGCGCAACTGGTGCGAAGCAAGCGAGATGAATTCGGATTTCATGTAATCGAGTTTCCGTTCCTCCGTAACATCGTGGAAAACGGCAACGGCACCGAGCAATTGTTCGCCTGAAAGAAGGGGGCTCACGACGAACATGACCGGGACGCGGGAGCGATCGGGGTGCTCCACGCTCACCTGTTCTTGCGGCCGAGGCCGGACTTCGGCACGAGAACGCAAACAGAGCGTCACAGGATGCTCCTCATTTGATACGGGGTGATGATGGCTCGAGAGTAGCAACACCTCGGTGACAGGTTTACCCAATACTTCCTCCGGTCTGCTCATGCCCATAATCTGTACCGCCATAGGATTAGCATCGACGATGATGCCGTACGCATCTGTCACCACGACGCCGTGGTGGATGGAAGTCAGGATCGTACGATCTTTGAGGTACTGCTCCTTGAGTTCGCTCGTGCGTTTCGCAACCTCATCCTGAAGATACTGGTACCCACGTTCGAGACGAAAGGCCATGTCTGCAATCACGGCATCAAGTGTTCCCACCTCATCCACTCCGTTTTTCGTAGTCTCATACGACCAGTGATCCGGACCCAATCGAGCGACTCTACGGCTCAAAGATACAATCGGCTCCGTCAGTCCTTTTGCGAGGAAGTACGCCAGCACCAGCGCGAGAGCGAAAACGAGTATCCCGAGCAGGAAGAAGAGCGAGGCGAGGAACGGGGGAAGCGGGCGGGCGGCGATCGCGATTGCTCCCGAAAATAATACCACCGAAAAAGTGGCGAGAAGTGCGAATTGCCGCATCGTACGCCAAAGGATGGATTCCGCATGCGCGGGGTTTTCCGGCCGGATAGGCTTTGAGGGAACTCTGATCATGGGGATGTGTCTTATTAGCGATTATACCATATTTATTCGATACTTACCACTATCGAATTACCATCAAAATATCAGGTGCAATACCAAAACCCTGCACTCTTGTCTCCAAGAGTGCAGGGTAAACGGACGAATTACTCTCGTTCTCTACTAGCGTGTAACAGAGATGGTCTGACCCTGTTCCGCCTCGGGCGCGTTCACGGTCACGCGACTGTTCGTGATAGCGACATCGTAGTTCGTATCGTTGCCAGTGGCACCCGAAGGATCTGTGGGAATGTCCACGATGTACGACGTCGTGAGGGCATCCAAATCGCATGAAGTTCCAACAACACCTGTGCAGCTACTTCCCTTCACGCAGATGCTGCCGCCGCTTCCGCTCGCAAGACAGCCCGGCATGGTGCCGTTGTTGTCGATGGCATACTGATAAATAGCATTGAGAATGGTGTTCACATCACTGCGGCGCTGTGCATTGCGCGCATCCCCCATCTGCTTGGTGGGATTGATCGCCACAATGACGATGGAAGCGAGGATCGCGATGATCCCGATGACAAGGAGAAGTTCAATCAGCGTGAACCCCTCACGAGAGAGACGGAGCTTCATAGGAAAGAGTGGGGAAAAGATAAGAAGAGAACGAGCATGGAAAATAGAGAATGCTCAATCGTAGTGTAACAACTTTTTCCCTTACCTGCTCTGATTTCATTGACTGATGAAAAAAAAGTTTTGGAATCTTCATCAGGAACATGGGAATGTCATGACGGCTGGAACACACTCTTCATCGCTACACACCTGCCACTGATAGATACCCGCGATACATGCGGGTAATGCGCATCCGCACGCATTGCCCACGGGGGCATCTTTGGGGAGGAGTGAAACAGCCATCTCGAAATGTTGTGCGTACTCCAAAACTGGACTGGATGGCAGAGGGTACGCCTCGGCAAGATCGAAAGAGAGAAGCACGTTCGGACGATCTTCAGAAGGAGATAAATTGCGTACGACGAAATGAGAGACGATCATTCCTTCGAAGGTGAGGGTCTTCTTGGATTCATGCAATACAAAAATCAGAGAGCCGCTATCGACAGCGATGATCAGCGGATCATTCGCTTCGGAAGCCATTTGCAGAGCAAGAACAGACCCCGAAAAACCTCTCTGGGGGTCTAAGACCCGTTCGGCATGTTCAATGCGCCATCGAAGTGCCTGCAATGCCTGTAGCCCCGTACGCTCAACGGATGCGATGGTCTGCTGTCGTGCACGTTGGTCACTTGTGGCGAAGAGAATGGACACAACCGTCCCTCCGACAACGGCAAAAAAGGCAAGGAAGAGCAGAAGTTCCACGAGCGTCGTGCCTGGCCGATGGTGATCATGGCGCATACTCATTGGTAAGAACAGGCAGCGAATTGCTCCACTTCGCGCCAGACGGATACCCGAATAGATGGAAGAATGCGCTCCAGCAGAATCTCGTAGCGTCGTACGGTTGGTCCAACCCGCCCCTCGGCACAGACGGAACGACCATCGTTGCCAGATCCGCCTACACGCAGGATGTCACACTGGCCTTCATCAAACGTCAATTCTTCGACGCCTGTGTAACTCGTATCCTCCCACAGCGCCCGGAGTGCCCGCTCCGCGCAGGTTTGGGCCAATAAACGGGCTTGTTCGGATTGCCGCACGGTGAAGCCAATTTGCAACGAACCCACACCAATCATAAGGAGGGAACCTAACGTGGCCACGGCAACCGCCCCGACCATGATAATGCTCAGGAGGAAGATGTAGCCGCAGCGGGCACGCAGGAGAATCATGGGCCGGGACGGTAGAGGAGAATCCCGCGATCCGTGGCGAGCAGAACGAGGTCCCGCTGCGCATCGTAGGCTACGGCACGTCCGCCACCGGTCAGCGTGGTTGCCGTGGCAACGATGGGGAACTGGCCGGCACGGAACTTTGCAATGTCCGCAACTTGCAGCTGTGCGGCAATATTATCCGTGGCAATAAACGCGAAACGCCCTCCGGGTTCCGCTATGAGCGATGGAACACTTCCTCCGATCTCCTGGAACCACGGCCCGGGCGGCGAAGAGGGAACCGCGCCGTTGCTCAAATCCAAGAGCACCAGTTCATCAATCGCTTCACCATTACGACGACCGAGCAGCAGATCGTCGTTCACTGTTACGACAGAAAGCGCATCGTGCACATCCGTGAGGTTGTAACCCTCCCCTGAAGCAAAAGAGAGATCGGTAGGATCGAAGATGTCTGCGACGCGCAACTCCATGGAATCCATGGATCCTGCGATGTAGGCGAATCCTTCATGCAGGCTTACGCCAAAGATCGACGTGGAATCCTGCAGTGTGTCGAGAAGCTGCGGGGAATCGGGATCCGTGACATCGAAAGCGAATAACTCCGGTTCCACCGCATCTTCCGTTGCTCCCACAAAGAGAGTGTTATTGAAAAATACGAGCGACCGGGCGCGCCCTTCGCCCGGCAGATTCACAGATGCAAGGCGTTTCGTCTGCGAAAGAGCCGCCGGATCCGTCACATCAAAGAGTTGGATCTCTGCAGAAGAATCGGCCGCCGCAACATAGAGCACATCCCCCGCGACGACTGCCGAGTACGCTGCAACACCCAAATCGAATCCTGTGGCAACGGGCATCGGATCGTCGCCCGAAACATAATCGAACGCCTGAAGCCCCTTGCCGCCCTCTCCATACGCGCTGGTGGCGAACACGATGTCCCCCTTGAGAGCGAGACCGGAGAAGAGCGGCTGACCTTCGATCGTATAGGAACCTTCGAGCCGCGGTGCCGTCCAGTCACCAATGGGTTTTACGGCACGCCAGTCTGTGAGCTCCTCCGCAAGAAGCACGGATCCCGATCGAGAATTCCCCTCCTGCCAACGCGTTTCTGCGATTACACGCACGTGATTCTCCAGGAGAGGCTCTACGGTGATCAGTGTGTGAAAACCGTCTGCCGTCACGTTCTCCTGTCCGCAGAACTCCCATAGACCCGTCGCGCCGATGCACGTGCCATGCTGGCCGACTGTCAGTTGATCGAAAGAGGCATCGCGCATGGAATGCACTGCGGTTAACGCCTCCGAGGAAAGATGGACTGCCCGTACCTGAGCACCGCTCTGCAAAGTGCTCTCCTGCCCAACGAACAGAACGGCAGTCACGGCACCGGCAAGGACAGCAAAAATCGCGACGCCCAGAATGGTCTCAAGCAGAAGCGAGCCGGATTGGGGACGGAAAAATGGGAGAACAGTTATGCAGTATACAGGGAGAGCTCTGGAGAAGAGCGTGATGATTTTGCGCCCCTCGACCCGCTCGGGATACACTGGGTCGAGGAATGAACCATACAAAACGCGGTGCCACCCCTCGGCTAGCTCAGGGTGGCACCGCTTTCATCAATGCATAAACGCCATCTACGGCCGCGTCATCCGCAGAATGGCTGTCCCGCAACCGAACTGCCGCGCCCCGTTCGTGTAGAACGGGAAGAGACTCTTCATCTCCCTGAGTAAGAGCGGTTCGCTTGCGAAGTAGTAGTCACGCACGCCCTCGGCCACATCGACCAGTTGCTCGCAGCTGCACCCGCGCGTAGAGGCAAGCGAGAAGGAACTCACGCGCTTGCGCGGGCCTTCGCGGAAGACGCCCGTGGTACTCATGAGGGCATAGCGATTGAAGAGCATGAACTCCGTCGGCACCGATTCCGGCAAGAATGTCCCCGGGCAGAAATCTTGGGCATTCGGAATCCCGTCACCATCGTCGTCCGCTTCGCACTCTCCCAGACGATCACCTATGGCACTGTGGGCCGACCATGCAGATTCGTCGATTTCAATCGTGGAAGGATGCAGGCGATCAGTGGTGGTGAAATGGCAAATCTTGATCTTGTGTCCCGCAACCTGCGAAGAGGCAGAAGACGAAGAAGAGCAGGTTCCGGCAGAACTTGTCTGACTGTCTGTTTCCGCATCAGCACACACGCCGTCACTCACCGACTTGCTGAAAGAAATGAGGACGACGGCATCTTGGAAGTCCGCTGTGTCATCCAAATCCTGTAATTCCACGAGCGCGAGCACCTGTCTACGACCGAGGTCGACGTGACCATCGACAATACGATCGCGCAGGAACGACTGTAAGCGCGTGGGCGTGGAGAGCAATCCGATGGCGGGGAGTGCGGAACCGGGGCGAAGGATCTTCACGCGATCCGCATGATCAGTCAGGTTGGCAACGCGCTTGAAGAGCCAGGAGTAGCGGCCTTCCGCCGAAAGCGAAAGGATGGATCCGGCAGGCACGTCACGGAGCGTTTGAGAATCTCCTCTCAGAATGTCGCGGAAGTTGAAGAGTCCACGCCATGTGCTTCCGCCATCAAGACTGGCATTCAGCTGTACGTGGATCATCGGACCGTTGGCACCATAGGTTGCGTATGACCCGAGGACCATGAACGCCACATCCGCCTTCTCTCCGAGAACAATGCGGCCACGATCATCCATCGTGTAGGCTGCGGCACAAGGATCCGCAGGCAGGTTGCTTCCGCTCCCGGCTTGTTCTGACCCTGTCTGAGATGAAGCGGAAGAGGCTTCGCTCGCATTGGACGAACTTGCTCCCGATGCCGCACTGGAACTGGCGCTACTGGCGATACTCCAATGGATAAGAATGGCATCATCCGCAGCGGTGACACGTGTTTGGAAGAGAACGGAACGCCCGTCGGCGTCGATGGTGGCTTCATCGCCTCCTTCCCCGTCGTTTACGATTCCATCCGAAACGGCTTCCGGAGCATTTTGTCCGGTATCAGCCTCGATGGAAGTCACCTGAGCACGGTCGAAAATGATGCGCGCATCTGCGATTTCTTTGCCGGAGGGGATGATGTGCGAACCATGCAGGAGCACGCGCAGAACCCCGCTGCGACGCTCTACAGCCATACCCGGAACATCCTCTACCAGAGAATCGTCTGCCATCGTCACACCCGCCGTCGAGAGGGGGATCCACTGGCCCTCTGCAAAGAGAATACCCTGTCCCCCGACATACGCGCGCCGCTTCGCATCACCCGCACCTTGATTTTCAATGCGGTCGAAAACGATCTTCACTTTGGGATCTGTGCTCTGCGCGCAGCTGCCGGGTTTCACCGCGAATGTGACCTGAATCACGGCATCCTGAAATTTGGAAGAACCCTTCCAGAGCGCATCAAGTTCAGTGAGAAAGAGGATGGCATGCGGATGAATTTTTACATGTCCGTTCTCGATGACTGCGCGAAGGAACGGCGCGAGACTGGTAGTGTTGTTGAAAGCATTATACATGTCGGACGGCATCAGATGACCGTTGCGCAACACGAGCATGTGTCCCGCAGAATTATTCGACAGGAACGTGCGATTGAAAAGCCAGGAGTGACGGCCATTCACCCGTACGAGCAGCTTCGTACCCGAAGGGAGGTTCGGAACGATTTCTTCTTCGCCACCTCTGACGGAATTACCGTTGAAGAGAGACACCCACGTTTCACCCTCATCGGTACTCATGGATACGACAATCCTGGCAGAGTTTCCACCCGCCCCCTCGCTCACCTGCGATCCGAGAACTTTCACCGTCGCATCCACGGTACCCGTTGTTTGTACGGTCCCGTCCGGCAGAAGCGTGAATGCGTCTTCGCACGTTGCGGCGCTGTCACTGTCGCTCGAGAGCGACGTGGCACTGCTGGAACTCGTCCCTCCCTGTCCGGCGTCAGACCCATTGCTCCCCGTCGAACCGGTGGAGTCGGTGCTTCCCTGACTCCCTTCTGCACTCGCGGCGCTCGAACCCGGCACGGAGCTTGACGCTCCTTCGCTTGCCACAGTGCTGCTCGATGACTGTTGCTCAACCGGAGGCAGCAAGGGGCTTACAATGGGAGGGCCTTCCGTCGCCACTGTGATCACGCGCCGCTCACCGTTCCCTGCTTCGTAAATGATTTCGCCAATCGTCAGAGGTTCGCCCGAAACCCGTTGAAATACCACCTCGGGCAAACCGGAAACATGCACGGTACCAGGAACGATGTAGAGCTCATCCGACTGCGATTCGCGGATAGCGAACGCTTCTCCTTGAAAGAGGACGCCCTCGCTCGCCGCATACCCCCACATGGAATCGTTCTGACCGGCGCGCGCCAGCACCTGAGCACGCTCCAATGCGTGTTTGGCTTGTTCGACTGCCGTATCCAGATCGCTACGCAGCTGGTACGTACGGTACAGCGGAACGCTCACACCGGCAGTGATCGCGATGATGCCCAGTGTGAGGAGCATCTCAACCGCGGTAAACCCTTTGTGCGCCATACTGTGAGGGGGAAAAGAAAGAGAATTAGCTTCGACCGATGTTCCCGACGACTTTGTAGATAGGTACTATGATAGCAAATGCGAGGCCTGCGACGACACCGGCAATGATAATGAGCAAAAGTGGCTCCAGGATCACCGGAAGCTTCTCTGCCGTTTCGGAGGCTTTCTTGTCGTACATGTCGGAGATCTTCATGAGCACATCCGAAAGCCCCCCCGATCGCTCGCCGGTTACGATGAGTTGCTGCACGGAAATGGGAAACAGACGGTTGCACTCCGGAAGCGCCTTAAAACTCTTACTGAACGAGTCACCCGCGTTCACATGCTCCAGCAGTTTTTGGTAGAAATGCTTATACGAGACGGTGTGCGTGACCTCGGCAAGGGAAGAAAGCGCCTCTACGAGAGGTACGCCCGCACGCAGGAGCCCGCCGAGGATCACGCCGAATTGTGCGATGATCGACTCACGCGCCAGGCTGCCGATGCCGGGCGTATGAAAGACCACCCACTGAGCCACGGCACGAAACCGCGTATATTTTCCCATGAGCAACACGATGATGAGCGCGAGAAAGAGCAGGGGCGCAAACACCATCCCGTGCGCCTCGAAGAGCTGCGAAATGGTAATGACGACGCGCGTGGCGAGCGGCAGCTCCACATTGAGTGAGTAGAGCACCTGCACGAGATTGGGCAATACGAAGAGACCGAGTCCCATGATGAGAACGAAGACCAGAACAACGATAATGGCGGGATAGGTCATCGCCATCTTCACTTTCGCTCTGAGCGCGCGGTCTTTCTCCTGTTGTTCCGCCAGATACTCCATATTCCGCGCCAGATTGCCGCCCTCTTCGCCGATACGTACGAGAGCGATTTCATACGGGGAGAAGAGTGACTGGTCATCCATCGCCTTCCAGAGCGACGATCCGTTTTCGACCGCCGTGATGATGCCCTGAATGAGTTTGCGGACGGCCTTGGATTTTGCCTCGAGCAACTGCGTCTGCAGAGCATCGACAAGTGAGAGACCGGCAGTGAGCATCATCGCCATGCTCTGGATGAACATCATCCGCTGCTTGCCCATGCCCAGATGGTTGAGCGACGCAAAAAATTTCTGCAGCTCCTTGCGCTGCGCGGCAAATTTTGACGGGGCTGGTTTTGGCGTAAATGTGACGACAGTCTGTTCCGGAACAGGCGCAGGAGTGATCGGCTGGGCCGCTGGATCAGTCGCTGTCTCGGCCATGAGTGGAGCTGAAGATGATGGCGGGCGGTGCCGCAACGCGCAGGAGCTCTTCGATCGTGGTGACACCTGCAAGAACTTTGTCGAATCCGTCTTCGAACATCAGTCGCATGCCCCCCTTGACCGCCGTTTCATTGAGCTCGGAACTGGAGGCGCGCTTGAGAATGAGCTCTTCGATCTCCGGAGTGATGAGAAGTAACTCGTAGATACCGATACGGCCGCGATACCCCGTAGAACTGCAGGCTTCACAGCCCTTGCCACGGTAGAGTGTCAGAGGCTTTTTGGCCGGGATCATTTTTTCAGCACCGGGAAAAAGTTTAGCCCCCTCGTCCGCCGTAATACTCACGCTGTGTCGACATCGGGGACATACGCGCCGCACGAGGCGCTGTCCGACCACCACCTCCAGCGTGGAAGCGAGCAGGAACGGCTCCACGCCCATGTCGAGCAGGCGGGGGATGGCCGTGGCTGCATCATTGCTGTGCAGTGTGGAGAGCACCAGGTGACCCGTGAGCGCGGCATTCACCGAAATATCCGCCGTCTCGCCGTCGCGGATCTCGCCCACGAGCACGATATCCGGGTCCTGACGCACGAGGGCACGCAGTCCGGAGGCAAAGGTGAGGTTGGTCTTCGGATTCACTTGAATGTGATTCACGCCGGGAATCTTGTACTCCACCGGATCCTCGATTGTGGAAATGTTCACGTCGGGCGTGTTGCGCATCTTCAGGAGCGCCGTGAGGGTCGTGGATTTTCCTGAACCCGTCGGACCCGTGGTGAGCACCATGCCGAAGGGTTTATGCGCGGCTTCGGTGAGAATCTCTTGATTCTTCTGGGAAAAACCGAGATCGAGCAGTGTGATGGAACGCACGTAGGAAGAGAGCAGACGCATCACCACTTTCTCGCCTTCGACGAGCGGCACGATCGAAACACGAATATCCAAGGCACCGTGCGGCGATGTGTAACGGATGGCTCCATCCTGGGCAGCGTAGTGCTCGTCAATGCGCATATTCGCCTGAATCTTGATGCGATTCACCACGCCCTCATAATGCTCTTTGGGAATGCGACCCGCTTCGTGCATCACGCCGTCGATACGAAAGCGGACGACGACAATTTTTTCCTGTGGCTCAAAGTGAATGTCAGACGCACGCAGTTCGATTCCATCATTGATAATCTCTTCTAGAATTTCCGGCGCGACCTTCCCCTCGCTCGAAATGATAGCCTGAAAGCGCGTGGAGAGGGGTTTTCGATAGTGTTGACACGCCGCATCAATGCCGGACTGCGGAGTGTAGACGAATGCGACGGTCCCGGTGAACCGTTGCGGTGCTTCGGATTTCTCCTCCTTCTTGCCCAATGTGAGCAAGCGCTGCACGACTTTCTTCTGTTGCGGTTTCTCTTCTGCCCCCTCTGTATTCGCTTCGTCAATTTCCGGCAAAGGAACCGCTGTTTTCTGTCCCAGATTCAGACGAACGATCTCCTCTCGTTTCTCCTGCCCCGGATCGGCGGTGGCAATGGTCACCCGATCTCCTGTGTGTTCCACAACAATCATGTGGTATGTCTGCGCAATCTCTTCGGGCAACTCCGCAATGATTTCGGGGGAGGGGAGGTGCGCCTGCAGATCGTAGAACGGCAGTTTGTAGTGCTCCGCAATCGCTCCCTCGTAGAGATCCTGTGTGAGGAGCCCCTGCTCGAACAGAAGCGAGAGGAGCGGGAGATTCCGCTCTTTGGCCAATGCATCAACACGCTTCAGATCCTCTTCAGAGAGGTAATTCTGCTGAACGAGAACGGCGCCGAGATCGATATCAGAAATAGGCATTTAGAGAAGAGATTGCACTTGTTTGATAATTTCCATGATCGGTGTGTTGGATTTCACGTAGTAGCCCACGGCTCCCAGGGACTGGGCGCGCGTTCTGTCTTCGTCCTGGCCAAGATTGCTGAGCACGACAGTCGGTGTCTTCATGCCACGATTCTTCATTTCCTGCAGGAATGTGAACCCATCCATCCGTGGCATAATGAGGTCAAGCAGGATGACGTCGTACTTCCCTTCCGTCATCTCCTTGAGCGCTTCTTCGCCATCGAGACAGATGCGCGTATCGAACCCCTCATGACGAAATTTCAATTCCAGGGCATGCGCGAGCGGCCGCTCGTCTTCCACGATGAGAATGTGCTTCAGATTCTGGCCTTTGGCAGGCACCTCCTCCTGCACAGTCGAAGGGATTACCTTTTCCTGGCTCAATGCCGCAATGGGGATGGGTTTTTTGGGATTCGGCATAGGTGTGTGTCTTACTACGTATGATAGCACAAAACCGCATTTCCAGCAAAGCCCGTTGGGAGCAGGTTTACGGGCGAAAAGTTGACGAAGCGGGAACACCGCTTCTAGTCTCTAGCGCGACGTCCCCCCTGCGCACTTAAAGCAGAAGGATGCTTTCGTACACTTTTCTCCCCTTTTCGTATGAATGCCCTGTTCCTGGAAGTCCTCGCCCCCATCATCGCCATCATCGGGCTCCTCTACAGTCTCGTATTTTGGAACGCGGTGAAAGCGGCCCCAACCGGCACGCCCGCCATGGAGAAGGTTGCTCGCGCGATCTCGCTCGGGGCACGTGCCTTTATCAAGCGACAGTACCGCACGATTACGATCCTTGCGATTGCCGCCGGGCTGCTCATGATTCTGGTTTACGGCTTCAGTGGAGGAGAGCAGAGCTGGGCACACGGCCTTGAGGTCGGCGTGTCGTTCCTGCTCGGGTGCCTGCTCTCCGGTATCGCCGGAGTGGTGAGCATGGTCGTGGCGACCCGCGCCAACCTGAAAGTCGCAGCCAGTTCCCGCGAAGGCATCGACAGCGCGCTCAAGATGGCTCTGCGCAGCGGTACGGTGTCCGCACTCGTCATCACGTCTCTCTCGCTTTTGGGAATCAGCGCGCTCTACCTCTTCTACCGCGTCGGCATGGGCCTGTCGGCCGAACGCATTCCGGCGCTGATCGTCGGTTACGGATTCGGCGCAAGCTTCGTGGCGCTGTTCGCGCAACTCGGCGGCGGAATCTACACCAAGGCAGCCGATGTGGGCGCGGATCTCGTAGGGAAGATCGAGGCAGGAATTCCGGAGGATGACCCCCGCAACCCCGCCGTGATCGCGGATCTCGTGGGCGACAACGTCGGCGACTGCGCCGGCCGCGGTGCGGACTTGTTCGAATCCATCTCGGCAGAGAACATCGGCGCGATGGTGCTGGGGGTCGCGCTCTTCCCTGTTTTCGGCCTCAAGGGCATCCTCTTTCCGCTCGTGCTCCGCGCCTTCGGGCTGCTCGCCACTATCGTCGGCGTCTACACCGTCCGCGCGAAAGAGGGTGATACCCCCATGGGGGCGATGGTGCGCGGTTACTGGATCACCACCATCCTTACAACCGTCATCCTCTTCGTCTGTTCCGCACTCATGCTCGGCACGAGTTCCTCGACGGGAGTCGTGGGCGCTCTCATCGCCTTCTTCCAACTCTCGAATGCCGCTCCGTGGTTCTTTCTCTGCGGAGTCGCCGGCATCCTCACCAGCGTCGCTTTCGTGTACATCACTGATTACTACACCAGCAAGGACCACCGACCGGTGCAGGCGATCGCCAGGGCTTGTACGACCGGCCATGCCACGAACATCATTTCCGGCACCGCCATCGGGATGGAATCAACGGGGCTTTCTGTCCTGACGGTCTGTCTCGCCCTCCTCGCCTCCTACTGGTGCGGTGAGCAGACGGGCATCTCCGCCGGAGGCCTGTACGGAACGGCCGTCGCCACCATGGGAATGCTCACGATGGTGGGCTACGTGCTCGCCATGGACATGTTCGGACCCATTACAGACAATGCCGGAGGGATCGTGGAAATGAGCAAGGCTCCCGATGAGCTTCGCAAGGTCACCGACGAGCTCGATGCGTGCGGCAATACTACAAAAGCACTGACGAAAGGCTACGCCGTCGGCTCCGCCGCGCTCGCCGCCTTCCTGCTCTTCTCGGCTTTTCTGGGAGAAGCGCACATCACCGTCGTGGATCTCGCCAAGGTTCCCGTATTCGTCGGAGCCTTCTTCGGCGCGGTTGTGGTCTTCTTCTTCACTTCCCTCACCATTCGCGCCGTGGGTCGCGCCGCAGGCGTGATTGTGGAGGAGGTCCGCAAGCAATTTAGGGAACATACCGGCATCATGGAGGGAACGGAGGAACCGGATTATGCCGCAGCGGTGGATATCGCCACGCGGGGCGCTCTCAAAGAAATGATCCTGCCCGGTCTCGTGGCGGTCATCGCCCCGATCGCGGTCGGCGTGATCTTCCGCGCGGAGGCTGCCGCCGGGTTCCTGATGGTCGGCACCATCACTGGCGTCATCCTCGCCGCCTACCTGAATAACGCCGGTGGCGCGTGGGACAATGCCAAGAAGTTCATCGAGTCGGGTGCCTACGGCGGCAAGAAGAGCCCCGCGCATCAGGCCGCCGTCACGGGCGATACCGTCGGCGATCCCTTCAAGGACACGGCCGGCCCCAGCCTGCACGTCTTGATCAAGCTCTTCTCGACTTTGACGCTCGCACTCGCGGCGCTGTTCATCTGAAGCCATTGATTCTGGATTTGAAAAGGCCGGGTAAAACCGGCTTTTTCATACACAGAAAGTTATACTCTCCTTACCTCGATACCGAGGTGCATTTTTACGAATGCGGATTCGATCCTTCAATATTGGAGCTATCCCATGGAAACGCTGAAGACGGCTGGTCGTGTTTTTGCTGTTGTGCTGTTCTGCTGCTTTTGCATCTGTTTTGTTGCCGGGTTGCTCCTCAACCTTACGTGGCACCTTGCCGCGCTCGGTCTGTGGGGCTCACTGGCTCTCATGGCAGGATGCGCCGGAATCCTTGTGCTCTGCCATAGGAGTTTACGCGCCTCTCCCAAACGGAAGGGCTGACAGCTCGCCGATTTGATGGATGAATCTTCCACTCTTCCGGACAATCTCGCCCGGAAGAGTTTTTTGAGAGCCTGCACGTCTTGATCAAGCTCCTCTCGACTTTGACGCTCGCACTCGCGGCGCTGTTCATCTGATTCTGTTTTTTTCTGTTCATCCCCGTAGCGGAAGATCGCGATCTTCCGCTACGGATTTTGGTAACTCCGCACAGTTTTCCAAATCTCATTTGAATATGACAACCTCCCGAATTCTTATCCAGAACTCGGGAGGGAAAGGGGACCGGCAAGTTAGTACAGCCACACGCTTGCGGTACTCGCTAGCGTGACAAAGGCAAGCGTGATGCTCGCCCAAACGTGACCGAAGTCGTCCATAGTTCGTGTCCTTTCTGGGGATACGAGGGAAATATCTTCGGAGCCTTGTGCCTGCCGACACTCTGAATGATCAGATCTGATTTTCAGCAGATCCAACCATAATCTAGCTTTGTCAAATGCTTCAGTCAACGCATAGGAAAGCTGTTTGTGTTGATTTTCTCCTTCATCACGCTAGACTGCATCCGCTCTTTTCTTCTCATGCCTCGCTCTGCCCTTCTCTCGGTCAGTGACAAACACGGTATCGAAGATTTCGCCCGGGGGCTCGTCGAACTCGGATTTACAATCATCTCTACCGGAGGAACGCAAAAAGCCCTGGAGAAAGCCAAAATCAATGTAACGCCGGTCGAGAAAGTGACCGGATTTCCCGAGTGCTTCGGTGGGCGACTCAAAACCCTGCACCCGCTCATTTTCGGCGGCATTCTCTTCAAGCGCGGTGACGCAACCCATGTGGCCGAGGCGAAGAAATTGAACATCGAACCGATCGACCTCGTGTGCGTCAATCTTTACCCATTCGAGGAGACTGCGGCCAAGCCCGGGGTCACGCGCGAAGAGATGATTGAGCAGATTGATATTGGCGGGCCGAGTTTACTGCGAGCCGCGGCCAAGAACGCAGAGAGCGTGACGGTGCTCTGCGATCCGCAGGATTACACATCCGTCCTCGCGGAATTGAAGGATGCCAAAGACACGAAACCGGAGACGCGCAAGAGACTCGCCGAAAAAGTCTTTCTGCACACCGCCGCCTATGACTGCGCCATTACCCGCACGCTCTCGGACGGCGATCATGCGGGCGTAATGCTCACGAACCGGATGAAGCTGCGCTACGGCGAGAATCCGCACCAGTGGGGCGCCTTCTATGAATTGAAAGGGAACCCGCTGGATTGGACCGTGCTGCAGCAGGAGGAGAAGCAGATGAGTTACCTCAACATCCTCGACGCGGACGGTGCATGGAATCTGGTCTGCGAATTCGAAGAGCCGACGGCCGCGTGCATCAAGCACGCCAACCCCTGCGGCGTCGCTTCGCACAAGGACATCGCCGAGGCCTTTCAGCGCGCGTACGACGCCGACCGCCTGTCCGCCTTCGGCGTGATCATCGCCCTCAACCGCACGTGTACGAAAGCGGTGGTTGAGAAAATCCTGGAACAGAAGATCTTCGTCGAGATCATCATCGCCCCCGCATACGAGCCGGAGGCTCTGGAGCTCATCCGGAAAAAGCCGAGGATCCGCGTGATCGAAAACCACTGCCAAAAACCCGAGGCCGAAATCACATCGTTCCGTACTGCGCTCGGCGGCATGCTCGTGCAGAACCTGGATACGCGCGTGGTGACGGAGAAGGACTTGAAGTGCGTGACGGACACAAAGCCGACGAAGGAACAGATCCGTGACCTTCTCTTCGCCTGGAAAGTCGTCAAGCATGCGAAATCAAATGCCATCGTCTTCGTCAAAGACGCCTGCACGGTGGGCATCGGTGCCGGTCAGACGAGCCGGGTGGACAGTACGATCATCGCGGCACGGCGGGCGGGCGAGAAAGCCAAGGGCGCCATGATGGCCAGCGACGCCTTCTTCCCTTTCCCCGACAGCGTGGAGGAAGCCGCCAAATACGGCATCGCCGCCATCATCCAACCTGGTGGATCGATCCGCGATGAGGAGGTGATTGCCAAAGCAAATGAGCTTAAGATACCGATGATCCTTACCGGCATCCGCGGTTTCCGCCATTAACCATGGAAAGACATTCTCGTTTCGTCGCAGATCTTGAGAAGCGGTGGGGCAATCCCTATTGGCGAGACGCAGTCGCTCAGGTAGGTGGTGAGCTCGCGAGCAAAGGTGTGCCTTATGATCCTGAACAGGACGCAGAGCTTTTTGACCCCATTAAGGAAAGTGTCCGACAAGAAGCTCAGCAAGTTATTAATCTGGATTCTAAACTTTAAGAGTGAGAGGTTTCAGGCATCAATGCGGATTCCCCTCACCCCCTCCTCCCTCTCCCAACAAACCTAACATACCTAACAAACCTTCTCAGCCTCCCCACTAATCCTAATCCAAATTACTCATAACTTCTTCCGTCCCTCTACCGATTCGTCACGGCCTTCCCTGCCCGCGCCCACACGGAGTAGAAGAACGGTCGCAGTGATTCGTAGATCGCCCGATCGTGGATGAGGACCCCGTCCATCGTGGAGGGCGTGAAGATGGCGAGCTTCTGATCGTAGATCACGAAGAAGCTGTCCATGGGAAACTCCTCACGCGGAACGAATTTAGCTTCCGCCGGGGATGATTCTGGGCGCTCGAGGTATGCCTTGCGGATGTATGCGCGCGAGGCAGGCGTATCAATGTAGAGAAACTTCGTTGGAATCTTCCGCTGATATTTGCTGGGAAGGTAATCGGAAAAAACGTAGGGGCCGATCACGGCATTGAGCGCCTCGATATTTGCGTATTCGAGTGTTTCCGTTCTGGAAGTCAGGATGTCCTCGCACATCCGCACATATCCTGGCACGCCATGAAAGGTCTTGATCTGCAGGCCGCGCTCCTTCTGGCGGTAAAGATCCTGGAGCGCCGGTAACATCGCCGCGAGGGAACGCTTCTTCCGTGTGAGTTCTTCTTCGGGCTGTTCGAGAAGGAGCGACAGCCTTTCGGGTGATGCAACGGTGACTCTGCGACGCTTGCCTTCCATGCTCTGCTGAAAAAGTTGAAGAGAGAGAAACTTCTCGACGATACTGTGCACCGTAATGCGGTTGAGACCGGTGGCATGGGCGAGCTGTTGCACCGAACAGGCACCCTGTTTGAGGGAAGCGAAGTACACATTCGCCTCGTTGCGCGTGAATCCAAGTTCTGTAAGTTCTGGGATCATATGTAGATAATAATCTACATTATATAGCTATTATATCATAATCACCGTAAAATCGGCAATTCTCAATATTTTACATGTATAACACTCTATAACACTTCTTGACTATTTGTAATAATAAAACAAAATACAATTATGACTATGAGCGCTCTTGAAGGGCTTTTCCTTAATCGCACGGAAAAATTCCGTGACCGCTACCCTCATCCCGAACAAGTGGCCGGCCAAAAACGTGTGCAGATGTATAACGATCTCACCGCGCTTTCCAATCAAGCGCGCCTCAACTGTTACCTCCTTGAGAAGAACAGTATCCGGCCGTTGAGGAACTGTGAAATGCACCATCACCACGAATACCCCGGAACGAAAATCTGGCAGGTGGATTTTGCAGGTAATTTCTCGTCCACGCACTACGCTCCGACCTACGTGCACCTCCTTCAAAAAATGGAGGAGGATACGAGACCCGGGGAAAAGATCATCCCGGGAAAAACCACGATGATTGAAGTGACAACGGGGAGTGCGGGCACGGCATTTGGTCACGTCGGGCGATTGGTCGGCTACCCGCGGGAACTCATCGCTCCACAAGAAATCCGGCAGTGGGACCCCGCACGATGGGCCGTGATGGAAGAGGCAATCCGCGGAGACTCTCTTGAGGGGACGCTCATCCCAACGGAAGAAACCGGGGCATTTCTCGCGGGCGCCGTTGCCCTCTTCCGCAAGCGTCTGGTTGAGGTTTGGGGTGGCAAAAAAGGCCTTCATGAAGGCCGCTATGCCATCCCGAATCATTCCATGGTGACAGCCACCATTGAAGCGACCCGTGCAATGGGAAGGCGTGCGATCGGGTTGCTGGAAAAGATCAAGGTATGGCCCGAGGCCTTGGTGCTCGGCATCGGAAACGGCACCTCCACCGAAGGGATCTTCAGGGAATTTCAGGAACGTTACAGGCAGATACTCCTCTGGGGGTACCAGGGATGCTGCAATCCCGGCGCCTTTCAACAACTGATGGAACGGCAAGTTCCGGATGATATGAGGGAGGATCGTGTGACGCTGTATGGCATTGACGGAACAGGAAATTTGGAGACAAATTTCCCTGCAATTCAGCGACTCGGCGACCTTAAACAACAGGGCTATCTCCGGGATATCCTCCTCATCAGTCGCGATGAAAGCGAAGCAATGTTCGAAACGCTCAACCAAGGATGCTTAGCGGCCAGTTCTCAAGGAAAATCTTCGGCCGCTGGCATTGTTGCTGCCGCCCGTGTCGCACGGAGCGACTTCGCGCGCGAACAGGGAATTCGGAACATCGTCACCTGGCGCTACGATACGGCCATACCCTACGGTTCCGTGCTTCCTCAGGATTCTTGCGCCGTTTACCAAATGCATGGAGTGTGGAGACACCACAACGGTTTTTCTCTTCCGGCAGAGGAATATGTAATGCGCCTCTCCCGAGATGGGAAAACCCCGGAACGGCATCTCGAACCGTAGAGAACTAAAGCTTCCTCCGCCCCTCCACCGCCTCTTTCAGCGTCACCTGATCGGCAAATTCGATATCCGCGCCCATGGGAAGTCCGTGCGCAAGACGGGTGATCTTCTGCACCGTATCTTTGAGCCGCTCGCGGATGAAGCTTGCCGTGGCCTCGCCCTCCACATCCGGATTGGTCGCCACGATCGCTTCTACCACCTTGCCGTCCGCACAGCGGTCGACAAGCTCCCGGAGTTTCAGTTGCTCGGGCCCCATGCCGTCAATGGGAGAGAGGACGCCGTGCAGAACGTGATAGACACCCTTGTATCCGGAGCGTTCGAATGCGATGACATCCAACGGATTCTCGACAATGAGAATTGTCGCATGGTCGCGTGAAGTATCCATGCAAATGGAACACTCTTCTTGCAGCGTGACCATCTGGCAGTGCCTGCAGTACTTCAGTTCCACTTTCAGGCCCGTCAGCGCCTTGCCGAGCGTTTCCGGCGAGGCCTTGGAGCTGCGAAGCAGGTGAAATGTGAGCCGTTCGGCGGATTTGGATCCGATACCTGGGAGCTTACTGAATTCTTCTATGGCCTTCGTGATTTGCGGGGGGAGAAGGGACATCGGGAATGCAGTATGCAGTATGCGGAAAATGAAGGGAATGCCTTTCGTACATCCTCAGTAATCCCCCGTCTGCTTGAGCTTGCGCGCGACCTCGCGCTCGCGAATGTGCTGGCGCTTATCGGTCTTCTTGCGCCCGCGTCCGATGCCAAGCTCTACCTTCACAAAATGCCCCACATGCATGGCGAGAGGAATGATCGTGAAGCCTTTTTCTTCTGCGCGCGCGGCGAGCTTCTTTAATTCCACCGCCTTCAGAAGCAGTGCGCGGTCACGACGCTCTTCGTGCGGCATGCGCGCCGCAAAACTGTAAGGCGCAATAGTCGCATTTTTCAGAAAAGCCTTTCCGTCACGGACGGTGACGTACGCCCCTGCAAGATTCACATGTCCTGCGCGACAAGATTTCGTCTCTGGTCCCGTGAGCATGATGCCGGCCTCCACTGTCTCGAGGATCTCGAAATCAAAACGTGCCCGGCGGTTTTCGGCGATGACCTTCATCGGGGAGGAGTATGCGGGAAAGGAAGGACGGCAGCCAATGGCTTCCCTTGGCCAAATTGTATAGGTTACGGCGACTTGACATTCTGATGACTTTCTCTGTAGGATATTGAAGCCATCACATAACTCCTCCCCTTCACTATTTTGGGGTCCTCAGAAGAACGAATAGACGGGACATTAAAATAGTGAGGGGGGCGGCGCTCCAGTTTTCTGGGCGAATAGTGTAAACGATGGCGTCATTCTGGGCATTTGCCCAACTCTTGTCGGGCGAGTGCCCATTTTTCATGTCTCAAGCTCATCTACGCGCGATTATTTCCTTTGTTTTTGTTTGTGTACTGTTGATGTTTTTGTGGATGTTCATGCGAAAAGCTTACATCAATAGTCCTGGAACGATCAGACCAAGTATCCGATCTCCAAACATGATCGTGAGCAAAGCTGCCGCGGCCAGAAACGGCCCAAAGGGAATATGACTTTTGCGAGAGACTCTTTTGAGGAGAAGCAGGCACGAAGCCGCCATCGCGCCAAGGATGTACGCCAGACCAAGACAGAGCAATGATTGCTCCCAGCCACCCAAGAGAAAACCAATGCCAACGCCTAACAGAATGTCACCGCTCCCCACCCACCGCCCGCGACTCACGAGCCACTGTGCGCCGAAAAAGAGCGCCAGGAGGAGCGCGCCGGAAATCTGCAGTTGCCCGATGGCCACTGCATGGGCAGCGGAAAAAACGATGAAGGAGAAATTCAGCGCATCATGGATGGTTTGCGTACGCGCATCTATGATCGCAATAAGCAGCAGCAACCACAGTGAGAACGCGAGGAGAAGCGAGGAAAGAGGTGATGACCCAATGAAGAGCGCACACAAAAAGACGAGCGCGGAAAGGAGCTCTGTAAGCGGGTACACAACACTGATGGATCGATGGCAATGGCGACACCGGCCGCGCAGCAGCAGATAGCTTAGGAGCGGAACGAGCTCAATGACGCCAAGCACGTGCTTGCATCGTGGGCAGCGCGAGCGACCACCCAGGTGCTGTTCCGCGGGAACACGCGCGATGAGTACCGTCCCGAAGCTGCCAAACACAAGCCCGAGTACCGCGAAGAGAACAAACCAAAACTGATCGCTATCAACCATTGCCTTCTACTCTAGTGGATTGAATCCCACTCCGGTAGCTCACCGCGCACCGCGCTTTTTGCGGAGCAATGTTGCAGTGCCAAACGCAATCGCAGCCACGAGCGACGTTCCGATTCCCGAACTGGGAAGGTTCTTGTCGGCAAGTTTCGCCTGTAATCGAGTTTCTGCGCGCGCACGTGCCGAAGAAGCGGCATCGGCAACCACCATCTCCGCTGGAACGGAAGAACCAGACAAAGACGAAGAAGAGGATGCCTCGGAAGAAACAGAAGAAGAAGCGGAAGAAACCGATGACCGCGCAACCAAATCCTCCAAATCCACGCGTGCAATGGAACTGGAATGCGCGGCAAGGGGCTGCGTCACCTCAATGCCTGTACGAGATAGCTCCGCCTGAGGCAGCGGCTCTGCGGCGAAACGCTGGTAGATCTCTTTGGCTTTGGCAGCCAGACGATTGAACTCGTACTCGCTGATCTCCCTGTTCGCACGCACCGCTCCGGGGTGGTCTGCGTCGATCTGCGACTGCGGTACGATCAACCATGCCGTCACCACCGGCGCGCCGATCTCGTACCCCTGGTACAGCAGGAGGGCGACTGCCGCACCACCCGCTGCTCCGAGCAGTTGTTTGAGGAGAGAAGGACGTTTGGGCTGGTTGTTTGTTTCCATGATCGGCGGAGGAATCTCTTCATTCTAGCATAAATAACCTTCGGCTTCCACACCCTTTTCGACAGCAACACCAAGGGAATCTTCAGTCATTCCCCTGCAAGCGGCTCTTGTAGCGCTCCGGATGGAAGGCGGGCAAGCGCTCCACAGGGCAGGGCAGATCCTCGCTCTTCACCCCATGAGGCAGCGCCTGATCATACCCAAGCAGAATCAGATCAGGGGCGTTCTCGCGAACCGGGCGGAGATAGTCATCATAATCGCCGAGCAACACCCGCGCCGACGGCACGGCATGATGAACTGCCGCCCTTCGTTCTTTCTCCGACTGCACGGGAAGTTTGCCCTTGTGCCGCTGGACCGTCACATCGCGGGCAATAATGACCGTCAGCTCGCCACGCTTCTGCGCTTCGGCGAAGATAAACTTGTGACCGGGATGCAACCGATCAAAGGTTCCGAAGAGGAGGACTCTCATCGCAGGAATGATAGTGGAAGTATCTCTCGTTTTTTAGAAGAATGAAGAATGAATCATGAAAAATAGACCGAGATCCAGAGCCTGCCCACCTCATTCTCCATCCATCATTCCTTCTTCTTATTCGGCTCCATCTCGACTTCCGCCAAACTACTTCACCAGATCCACCTCATGGAGACGTTTCTCATCAATGACATAGAGACGCGTTTCATCTGCATCCACAAAGAAATCCTTCAGGGTCCCCACCTGGTCACCCTCCAGAACATATTGCATTTTATAGGAAGCCTCTCCTGCGGATCCGCCATCAGCCACCACAATCACGCGCGATCCCGTCGGATCGAGGAAGTAGAAATCACCTCCTGTGAGTTTGAAAACCTTTGTTACTGTCGAAAGAATATTCTGTTCCGGGGAGTGCAGAATGGTGAAAGGCTGCACTTCTCCGCGGAAAAGTTTCACAATTTCTCCCCCCCGCTTGAGTACGTAAATGGCCTGATCAATCGTCATATCAATAGCCCCTTCCAGCTTACCGTTCACATTATATTCCGTTGGGGCGCCGTAACGGTTACTGAGACGTTCATACTTGTAAATCTGATTGTTTTCGGGTGAGAGGACGTAGAGGAAACGAAGGTACGTCTTCAGGTCCTTGCCGCTGATCCAGCCCGCAGGATCTTCTGTTTTCATTGTCGTTGGTTGCCCGCCAATCGTTTCAACAATACTGTTATCCGCAAGCTGGAAAACAACCGTTTGGTACCGCTCCAATGCGACGGCATCCGTAATAATCCCTTGATTACTGATCTGCAAAGGATCTTCGATAATAGTATTGAGAAGACGGTAAAGATTCGCCTTGTCGTAGAGAGCTTCGATAGATGATGTCCCAACAATGCCTTCCAGAACCGCCGAGGAATCTTTCGAGGTAATATTCGGCCCGGGCCGTGGTGAAAGGCGCACGATGTGATTAATTTCTTCTTTCTTCGTGCGAATGCGATCGAGAAGGTCTAGGGCCTCACGGCGATAGAGACCACTCTCATTATTCATCACCTGCTGCGCCTCCTCCTGCGCACGATCCAGGACGAGGTTGGCCCCGTCGATGTCTCCACTGAGCTGACGGTTCTCCGCTGTACGAACCTCCTGATCGATCTGCTCCATGAGCTGCGTCAGTTCGGCTTTCGTCTTGCCGCGTTCCGTGGATGTGGAGAGATTCACCATCACCCAGAGCAGAATGAAAACGGCGAGCGCCCCTGCAACGATGAGAAGATGAGCACGCCGTTTGCGCTTGGGATTTTTGAGATCCGCAAAGAACCCTGCAGCCCAGTCACTCATCTTCTCCCAGAACTGACGGAAGATTCCGAGCGAAAGGAACGCACGTCCCCGTTCACCGATCTTGGCGACAACGGCCATGCCCCCCCAGTTTTTTCCACGACGGTCGTGCCGCGATGCCAGTGCCCGCCCCGCAGGACGAGTGGGTGCCTCGCCGATCTTCATTTGCCCACCACTCGCATGTAGGACACCGAGCGCCGCATATTCCCGTTCGGATTCGAGCGTATTCACCAATTCATCCAGCAGCTGGTCGCCCCGCTGGGCGTGCTGCGCCAGTTGTGCCGGCGTCACCGCCCTGAGCAGTCGCTGCGTCGAGAAGACCACCGTATCGCGTGCTTCCAGCCGCCCGCTGGCGATGTGTACAAAGGCGGGAACCGGCTTGCCACGGGTGTATTCCGTGATCTGGCTCGCTGCTCCGGCACGGATGATATAGGCCTCGGCGCTCCCCGCATGAGAAACATGGAGCAGGAGATCGCGATCCACGATCGTCACAATGGCATGAACGCCCTCGATTGCCTTGGAGAGGATGAGCCCTTTGAGAAGCCCGTTGAGCTCCTTGAGCGTGCCATCCAGCCGCTCCGCGGCACCGCCTTCTGTTTCAAGTAACGCATGCTCAACAATAGTGATGCACTCTTTTTCGGTGGTCTTCGCCTCGGAGGAATCCGCTTCGATTTCGAGAAGCAGACACACCTGCTCCTTCTGGGAAGAAACAAATGAAAGAGCGACGAGGGAAACCCCCTTCGTCGATTTGGTTATGCCCGTCTGGACCGTCACGTCCATACAGGGGTTCAGGCTACCCTATCTTGCGCAAAGGGAGCAAGCGCCCATTTTCCATGATCAAGCTCTCCGGCTTCCCCCTTTCATCAGAACATATATTACAAATACATTAACTAATAATTTGTTATCTACAAGCCAAAATCTTGAATGTATGACAAGATTATGATTGCTTTTTTGGCATCCGGAGAGTACGATGATGACATCATTCGTTTTATTCAATCACCGTTTAATGAAAACAATCAGTGAGTGGTTACAGAAGAAAATTGGGGATCAACCACCGTCCTCTCTCACCCCACGAAGCTCGCAGAGCATAGTGGAGTCCACCCCTCCCTCTCGTATGGGCGATCAGGGGAAACCTCCGCGTTCCTTCGAACAGCAGCAACGCCCCGCCTCCGCCGCCGCCAAAACAAACGAGGGATTCAGGCGCAATGCCAACCCGAGACCACAGCAACAGCCGCTACAAAATCAACGGCGTGGCGGACTGAGGCTCTATCCACTTGGCGGATTCGAGCAGGTCGGCCGCAACTGTTTTGTCATCGACGTGGATGGCGATCTCTACATCATCGATTTGGGACTTCAGTTCCCCGACGAAGACATGCTCGGCATCGACTATCTCGTGCCAGATATTTCTTCGCTGAAAGGAAAAGAGAACCGCATCAAAGCCCTGCTCTTCACCCACGGGCACTTGGACCACATCGGGGCCGTACAACATCTGCTGCCTCAGCTCCATTTTCCACCGATGTTCGGCACCAAACTCACCATGGCCTTCGTACGGAAGCGTCTGGATGAAATGCACCTTACGAGCAAAGCCAGGATGAATGTCGTGAGCTACGGCCAAAAAGTCCGGTTGGGACGCATCGAAGTGGAATTCCTGCGCGTGACACACAGTATCCCTGATTCCGCTGCCATCGCCGTGCACACGCCTTACGGCACCATCCTCCATACAGGAGATTTCAAGTTCGACTTAACCCCGCAGAATGAGCCACCGGCGGACTTCCAGCGTTTCGCACAGTTGGGAGAGAAAGGTGTTCTCGCCATTGTCGCGGACTCCACGAACGCCACCAAACCCGGCAACAGCAAGAGTGAAAAGGAAATTTCCGAAACACTCCACCAACTCATCCGCGACGCGAAGGGACGCGTGATCATCTCCACCTTCAGCTCGCTCTTAAACCGCATGCAGCAGATTATTGATCATGCTCGCAAATATAACCGCAAGGTTTTCATCTCGGGCCGCAGCATGGAGACGAATTTTGAGATCGCCCAGAACTTGGGCTACCTCAAGGCTCCACGCGGACTCATCCGCAAAGCGGGTCCCGGCATGGAGAAAACCCCTGACCGCGAATCGATCATCATTACCACCGGCAGCCAGGGTGAAGAGATGGCTGGTCTTGCGCGCATTGGTCTCGGCACGCACCGGCATATTTCCATAAAAGCCGGGGACACGGTCATTCTGAGCAGTAACCCCATTGTTGGAAATGAACGCGCAGTTTCAAAGGTCATCAATAACCTGCACCTCAAAGGCGCCATCGTAAAGACAAACGCGGATCTCGCGCTCCATACGACCGGTCACGGCCAACAGGGGGACCTACTTCTGATGCACCAGCTCGTCCGCGCCAAGCACATCATTCCCGAACATGGAGAGCCCTACATGCGCTCCGCGCACGTGGACCTTGCCCGAAATCTAGGCTACGAGGAAAACCGCATCCACTCACTCGTCAACGGCGAAATCCTGGAATTCGACCAGCAGGGCAACGCCCGCAAGAGCAAGCAAAAATTCCTCATCCATGATGTCATCATTGACGGACTCGGCAGCGCCGGCGAAGGCCAGCGCGTGCTCAATGACCGCAAGGTGATGAGCTCAGCTGGCGTGATCATCGTCATGCTCCGCGCCTACGCCCAGAGCAAGCGTCTCGTCGGCGACCCGGACATCATCTCGCGCGGACTCATCTATGGATCGGAACAGGTGGTGATCACCAAAAACGCCTCCGATGTGGTCCGCAAAGCCTACGACGAAGCCATCGCCCGCGGCGAGATCGACCGCAAAGCGCTCAAGCGCGCCATCAGCGGCGCACTCTACCGCTACTTCGACCGCAAGCTCGACCGCGAGCCCATGGTCATTCCTCTCATTGTGGAGGTCTGACCCCGGCACTCCAATGATTTTTATTTCATTTCCAACTTACCCAATGACCTACACATGGGGACGCAGGGGATAAAGAATCCCGGCTCACATCATCGGTACACAAAAACAGGGCTTCCTCATCCGGGGCTCTTTTTTTACTCGTCCTTCACTATGCTACGCTCACACGGAACCCATTCCTGCACATGTATGAAAGTAGAAGCGATCCTCTTCGATCTTGATGGAACCCTCGTCAATTCCATACCGCTCTACAAGCAAGCTTACTTTCAGACACTCTCTGACTTCGGACTTGTTTTGAGCGAGCCGGAATTCAATAAGATTTACTGGGAGAATCACAAACTCGCCGATGTCCTCGCACGTTTTCATTTGAGCCATCGTGATGCCGAGATCCGCAAACACCGTAATGATCTCTACATGAAAACACTGGGAGAACGGGTGACATGGTTCGAAGATGCAAAGTCTCTCGCTGGTTCGTTCGACAACAAAATCCCGCGCGCCATCGTCACAGGTTCGTGGAAAATTTGGGTCGATGCCATCGAACGACGGTTGGGTCTCTCTTCTTTCTTCTCAGAAATCGTCACGGCTGATGATTGCCAGCCCTATGACAAACCACATCCGCACAGTTTGCTGCTCGCAGCCGATCGTTTGGGTATCCCCCCCGAGCACTGCATATACATCGGGGATCAGGACTTTGATATTCAGGCGGCAATCGACGCTGGTATGGCCAATTGCCTCATCGTACGGGAACACACCCCGCCCCAGGCACACAAAAACGCCATGCACGTGATCCACTCCCTACAGGAACTATCCGCTCTGTTGGAACAAATGAAATGAACTGCGGCGAAGCGCGGGTCTCGGTTCTCGACAGGCTCAGACCGCCCTGAGCGTAGCCCGCCCGGCCGTTGGTCGGTACGGACGGGCCGAAGGATGCGTGTTCCAAGCGCTCACGCCTTTACCATCTGCCGGCAACCGTTGCCTTTCCGACGACCTTCCAGCCTTCATAGGGCGTCCATCTGCACTTGCTATGCAGTTGCGCACCCCGGATCTCCCACTCTTCTTCGGGTTGAACGAGGACCAGATTCGCCATCGATCCCTGCTCGATTGCAGTCTGCCTGAGCGAGAAAATCCGGTTCGGATTATCGAAGCACAGACGCCGGATATCGGCGTACATCAGCTTTGGCTGGAAGGAGCGGCGGCGCGGATGCGGCCACCGGCCCGCCGCCACGGTGAGCAACAGGGGAATCATCGTTTCAACTCCCGGAACGCCACTGGGAGCAGTGAGAACCGGCACAGTCTGCTTCTCTTCAAACGTGTGCGGGGCATGATCACTCGCCACGCAATCGATGGTGCCTTTCTCGATGCCCGCCCATAGCGCCTCGCCGTGATCGGGCGTGCGCAGCGGAGGATTCATTTTCCCCAGAGTCCCCAGAGTTTCGTAATCCTCCGTGGAAAGGAAAAGGTGATGCGGCGCGACCTCGCAGGTAACGGCAAGACCGTCCTTCTTGGCCTGCTCGACCAACTCAAGCCCGCGCTTCGTCGAGAGATGTGCAACATGCAGATGCGCGCCTGTTCCTTTCGCGAGCTCCACGGCAACGGTGATTGCCCGTTGTTCCGACTCGGGAGCCCGGATGAGGGAATGTGCTGAGATGTCCATACGCGTGTTCAATTTCGCCGCTCGCGCATTGAGCACGGGGTCTTCGCAATGCACAACGAGTGGAATTTTAAGTTCCGCACAGGTACGAAATGCCTCTTCGGCAACACCTTTCGCTGCTTTCTGGTTCCCCGTGGAATGATCGAGATAGAGCTTTACGCCACAACAACGATCACGAAGGCTGACGAACTCCTGTTCCGCCCAGAGATGCCGGAGTTCCTGAATATGTTCGCTCTGCGTGACGCCGAAGAAGAAACGGATATCGCATGCACTCATGCTTTCCGCGATTCTCACTTTCTCTCTGAGCGCCGCAATGGAAACAGTGGGGGGATTGGTATTGGGCATATCGCACACCGTGGTGACGCCACCCGCAACCGCGCTCTGTGATTCGGTTTCCATGGTGCCCTTCTGCTCCATGCCCGGTTCGCGAAAATGCACATGGCAATCAATAAAACCGGGGAAGAGCAACTGTCCATTCGCCTCGATAGTCTGATCCGCTGCCAGCAGTTTCTGCGGACCGGTCGTGCGAACGAAAATCTCATCGATGACCCCCTCGTTGATGAGAATATCCGCACGTTCATCGCCTGTCGGACGGACGACGGTGCCTCCACGAATGAGAAGCGAAGTCATGCTTTGCCGAGGAGCATCGCAAGGAGCGCCATGCGCATCACGACACCATTGCGCACCTGGCGGAAATACGCGGCGCCGGGCAAGGGATCGACATCCGTTGCGATCTCGCCCACGCGCGGGAGCGGATGGAGCACCGTAATCTTGCGATTGCGCAGATGATCGGCTTTGAGAACGTACTTCAACTTGAGTCGTTCGTACTCCTCTTTGTTTTCGAAGCGTTCCTTCTGCACCCGCGTCATATAAATGACATCTGCGCCGAGCCCCTGCTCAAGATTTTCGCTCTCGGCAAAGACGATGTTCTTCTCTTTGAAGAAACTGGTGACCTTGGGAGGCATCGTGAGCTCTTTCGGAGCGATCAGCGTGAAACGAACATCGCGGTAGAGCCCGAGAAGAAAGGAGAGGGAATGCACCGTGCGACCGAACTTGAGATCACCCACCATCGCGATGTGGAGTCCGTCGAGGGACCCTCGCTCTTTGCGAATGGTATAGAGATCGAGAAGCGCCTGCGTCGGATGTTGCCCGGGCCCGTCGCCCGCATTGATGAAAGGGACGGGGCACACCGCCGCCGCGCGATCGGCACTGCCCTGTTCGGGATGCCGCATGGCGATGATATCCGCATACTGGCCGACCACCATCATCGTGTCCTCGATGGTCTCGCCTTTGTACATGGAGCTGAACTGTAACCCGTCGGCCGTGATCACCTGACCACCGAGCCGTTGCATGGCGGTCTCGAAACTGAGCCGGGTACGCGTGCTGGGCTCGTAGAAGAGCGCGGCGAGGATCTTATTCTTCAGGAGGTCGCTGCCACCTTTCGCCAGGACATTCTCCATCTTTTCCGCCACCTTGAGAACCGCATCGGTATCTTCGCGTGTGAATTGCTTGGTCGAGGTGATGTGACGGAAGGGGAGCGGCATGGCAGATCACAGTGTAAGCTGCGTACTGCAGAGAGCAAGCGAAGGAAGAGGAATACCGGTACAATTCCCCCGATGCCTTCCGTGGCAAAAAAAATCATGGCTTCCACGCTCTGGCAACTTTCGAGCCAGGTCGCTATGGCAGCGCTCTCGATCCTGAGCGTGAAGTTCGTTGCCACGGCCTTGAGCCTTGAACTCGCCGGGTACTACAATTCCTCCTACGGCTATCTGCAGATTTTCGGCATTCTGGCGGATTTCGGACTCTATGCCGTATCGGTGCGCGAAATGAGCCGCTCGGACAGAAAAGAGGAGATATTGAGCGCCCTGATCTTTCTTAGAACCATCATCCTCACGCTCTCACTGGGATCGGCCATCCTCTTCGCATGGTTACTGCCTCAGTGGAGGGAAACACCTCTCCCACTGGGAATCACCTTCGCCGCGCTGACACCCTTTTTCTCCCTGCTTTCAGGGACATTGCGATCCGTCTTCCAGATCAACTATCGCCTGCAGTACGTGTTCATCGCCGAAGTCAGCCAGCGCATCCTCACCACAACGATGTTGGGTGTCATCATTTTGTTTGGCATCCGCGGGAGCACGAATGAAAGTGTCTTCCTCTACTGCACATTGATCGGCGGTATCGGGGCTCTGCTCCTGCTCCTCCTCTTGTATGTGTTCGCTCACAAATTCGTCACCTTCCATGTGCGATGGAACGCACACACCATGCGCCACTTGCTCCAAAGCGCGCTCCCGTTCGGAACCGCTTACCTGCTCCTCTCCTTCTGCCGTCAGTTCGATATGACCTTGATCGCGCTCCTGCGCGATGACTTCCAGATTCAGAATGCCTACTATGGTTTCGCACTCCGGATGGGGGAAATGGGGTTTCTCATTCCCACATTCCTGCTCAATTCCATCCTCCCGGTCGTCAGTGAGCGACAGGAACGCGGAGAAGACGCCAGTTCTCTGCTGGGAAAAACATTTCTTTTGCTCCTGCTCCTCGGCACAACGGCAGGATTATTCGCGATACTCTGGCCGCGTCCGCTCATCGCACTGCTGACCACGCGTGAATATCTCTCGACCATTGATCATCCCGGTGCAGATACCGCTCTTAGACTCGCGAGTGTTCCCATGTTCCTCTATGGATTCATCCTCTTCTCCTTCTACATGGCTCTTGTGCACGGGGAGTGGAAACGCCTCATCGCCACACTCGCTGTAAGCGCGCTCTTCTCTGTCGGCAGTAACTTGCTGCTCATCCCCCATCTCGGTTTCGTGGGAGCGGCCACGACCGCCATCATCGTGCAATCTTTCCTCGTGAGCCTCCTGCTCCCCGCAACGCTCAAGTATGCCCAACCCCTCTTCCCTCCCACCGCATTCGTACGGTGGTTCGTCTTTTCGCTCTTGCTCGCCGTTGGGCTCTGGGTCTCCCGGCCGTTCCTCGCGAACGATGCACTGACGTTCCTCGGGTTGGCGGTCGCGGGCATTGCCTTGGGCGTGTTGCTCTGGATTACCGGACTCGTACGGCTGCTCGGGGCTTTGCAGCGCCAATCGCTCGGTCTTGGCGGAAAAAGCGAGATCTGATATAATAGTCTTAAGTCTTACAAACACACCACACCTCTATGAAGAGACATTTTGCCCTCCTCGCATTCGTGCTCCTCGGTTTCCTTGGAGCCCCTCTGCCCGCACACGCCGAAACTCCGGAAAGTGTTACCGGTGTGCAGGCGCAGGCACAAACTGATGGATCCATCCTGGTGCAATGGGCACCCACTCCAGGAGATATCGAATCGTATCGCGTGTACTTCAGCCAAAAATCCATTCTGGAAAATGACGGCTACTATGATGACGTAGAAACGACCGACGGACCAGCGACCAGTCTCGTGCTTCAGAACGTCCCGCAGGCTTTTGAAACGGTCTACGTCAGTGTGATGGCAGTGAATATACAGGGGGAAGAGAGTCCGTACTTCACGGAAGAAGTGCGTGTCGACCGTACCGTCACCGAGCCCATTGCACCCACCTCCACCTCCTCCATGAGCACGGAGGTGCCTGTTCCCATTTCTTCTCCCGCTCCGCAAACATCGTCTGCAGCAACTTCCCTTCACTTGCTCTCTGCCCAGGCACTCTCCGCCACGCACATCGGTCTCACATTCTCGGCGACTCCGGTCATCGAGGCCGCGCAAGCCCCGTCCGCTTTCTCCATTCTTGATGCCCAGGGAACGACACTGCCGATTGAGAAGCTCACCATCGAAGGAAGGAATGTCATGGTACAGACCGTGCGTCAGGCCGCAGGAGTGGTCTACCAATTGCGTCTGACCGAGCCACTTGCCGGCGAAGGAGGACTGCCGCTCGACCCCGTTGATCGCACCGCCTTCTTCGCAGGACATGCCACCGGTCTTACGCCGGAGGAAGCCGCCGCTCGCGCCCAGTCGCTGCAGCAGCAAACAACGGCGCTTCCCGCGACGACCCAACTTGAGCCCGGCAGCCTGCCCGACGTGACGAACTTCCGTTTGAATGCAAGCCCGCAAAAAAACCAACTCTTCAAAGTTACCGGCCAGTGGGAGTACGATCCCGCAACACCGGAAGGCGCATTCATCGTCGTGCGCCAGAGCCGCGACGGCGGACGGACATTCAACGCGCCGGAATTCCTGCCCAGGGATCTTGATGGGGTACAGATCCCAAACGTCACGCCGCAAAACTTCGGACTCATCGTGTACGTCGCTGACGCCGAGGGCCATTCCTCACCCGGCGTGTTTCGCTCGATCTTCGCTTGGAACACCCCGCAGGCCGCACCTCCCCCAACCGCTACGGTCATTTCGTCCTCCGCAAGTTCTCTCTCTGTGTCATCCGCTTCGGCCATGACCGCTCCTTCGGCCCCCAAAGCCAAGAGCCTGTCGCAGACCGGGGCGGGCGCCGTGTTCGGATTGGCCGCCTTCGGCGCGCTGGTCGGGTGGAGAAAGATGCGAAAAAGGAAATAAGTTTGGATTTCCTCTCCCCCTCGCCCCCTCTCCACGAGAGAGGGGAGATGTTTGTTTTTTGGTTTGTTTCCCCCATGCCCAACCCTTCCCCCGGAAAGGGAAGGGCATACTCCAAATGTTTCCCCTCCCCCACCGGGGGAGGGGCAAGGGGTGGGGGAGAAAACATGGATGGAAGTGACCATGGGGATGGAGGAAATTCCGGCAGATAAGGCCAAGAGAGATGTGGCGCCCCTCACCAGGAATGAGTACAGTGGCCTGCCTTATGGATGTGCCTTCTCGCTTTCGGCGTCCGCTCTTCATCCTTTGCGTCCTCCTCGCCGCCGCATCACTCGTACTCGTTCGTGAATTGCAGAAAGTCCCTGACGGACATTTGATCGTGAAGTTCTTCGATGTCGGTCAGGGGGATAGTGCGTTTCTTATCAGCCCGTCGGGAAAAACCGTGCTCATCGACGGAGGACCTGACCTCTCGACGCTCGAAGCACTCGGAAAAGCTCTGCCGCTCTCGGCAAAATCCATCGACCTGCTCATTCTCTCGCACCCCGATCCCGATCATTTCACCGCATTCCCGGAAGTACTGCGGAGGTTTGAAGTGGGCGCGCTCCTCGTCCCTGCGATTGAGAACGATGAGGAGCCATACAGGGCGCTCATAGCAACCGCACGGGAACAAGGAGTGCCGATCGTCGCCGCGGACCCCGCGCGTGATATCGACCTTCATGATGGCGTCGTGCTCGACATTCTCTGGCCGCTCAATCCCGTTCCTCCGATGGAGGATAACGACGCCTCCGTCATCGTGCGTGCCTCGTACGGCACGGGGTCCGTCCTCTTCGCGGGGGATCTGAGCATCAAAGGGGAGGAAGCAGTACTCGCTTCCGGCATCGACGTCTCGGCGCAGGTGCTGAAGATCGGACACCACGGAAGCCGTTTCAGTTCTTCGGATACATTCCTCGCCGCCGTTCATCCCCGCCTCGCCGTGATCTCGGTGGGGAAGGATAACCACTACGGACATCCGAATCCGGAAGCTTTGGAACGGCTCTCTGCAGCCGGAATCCCGATACGCACCACGACGGAAGAAGGGGAGATCGACCTCTCGTTCTGAGACAATAACACGATGACTACGCCGGGCTCTCTTTGCCCTGCAAAACCGCCACCATTGCCTCGAGCACATCTTCGGATTGTTGCGAAAGACCTCGAAGATTGGGAAATTTCTTCAAAAGGATCTGTGCGACTGCAGCCGGTTCCTGCCCATTGCAGAGTTCCGATGTTGCTACACCCAGACAATCTGCAACCACTCTCGCCACTCTCCCCTGGTATGCGGGGTTGAAACACAACTGCCGTTCACCGTTCTGAAACCGGATGCCGGACTCCTCACTTCCATGAAGCAACCCCTGAAATGCCGCGAAAACCTCTTGCGGATACTGCTCGCCGCACGTACCCCGCGTGGGCTCATGACAAATGACATCTTTCCATTCGCTTTCCGGATGGAGATATTCCCATGCGAAGAGTGCCGCGAAAAGCTCGGGAAACTGCGCAATGGCGCTATCATCAACTTGCGACCGCCGCAGACCGTTGAATGGCTTATCGCCGATCAACTGAACAAGAGATACCTGTAACGCTTTCTGCGCTGCCATGTTGGGAAAAGCGGGAATGTGGAATACCTGATCTCCCACCCTGATCGGATTGGTAAGGTAATGAGCAGGCTCGGGAACTGCACGGAGACAGTGCTCAATCCCCGTTCGTATCGTTGCGAGCAGGGTGCTTAAAAGATGATCGGCATGCCCTCGTGCAGCTTCGGGCTTGAAAATAGCAAACTCCGGTGATGCGGAAGATGGTTGTTGCATAGGAGGGCGAGGCTAGCAGAATTCCACGGAATATTCGAGTGGCGAAGCCCTAAATTATTCCCTGAGCTAACTGGCTTCTATAAGCCCCTGATCGCATCCATGTCACCGCAAACGCAGCCAAAGTTCTTCGTTATTCCTTAGCTGCTCTTCCATTACCTTCACATCCTTAGGATCGGCATTGTCTTCCACCCAGGCACGCCAATCCGGATGGAAGCCATCCATACTGCCCCCGTCACACACCATGCAATCGAGAATCTCCTGCCGAGAGGGTCTACCTGTAAATCCATTGGACTCCCCAGCACCGTGAATGCTCATTTCCTGGACGAGTTCAGGATAGCGAGAAAGGGTTGCCGGGTGAGACGCAAGTACGCTTCGGGCAGCCATCGCACATTGCTCTCCCATACCGAAGAGACGATTCTTCAGCGCGGTGAGCGCAGGTCCCACGTTCGGAGCCTGCTGAAAGTGTGTCTCCTGCCAAATCCTGTTTTCTCCTTGGTCCTCAACCAGCACTCGTAATGCTCGCAGCAACTTTTCTCGCCGGGTGTTCGGTTTTTGTGAAACAGTAAGGGCTTCCTGTGTTGTCATTCCGTCTTCGGTCCTATTGCGCATATGGACATAATAACATTATTGTTCTTCTCGTCAATCAAACTGTCGTAAGCCTTTTCTCGCTCCTTCAAGCCCTTAGAGCGTACACTTGTTTTTATGAAGGCTCTCCTGCTGCTCGCCGGCCAGAGCAAGCGTTTCTGGCCGCTTCACGAGAAATCTCTCTTTCCCATTTGCGGGAAAACCCTGCTCGAAATTCAAGTGGAGAATTTGCATGCCGCGGGAATATCCGAAATTACATTAGTCGGCGGGCACCATAATCTTGAACAGGCAAAAACACTCTGTCCGGACATGAAGCTGATCGAGCAGGAAGATCTCTCGCTCGGAATGCGCGGAGCGCTCTTGAGCGCACTGCCTTCCATCGGAAAAGAAGCGGTGATGATTGTCGGCGGGAACGACACCGTGGAACCGCAGGCCTACACGACGCTTGTGGAAGCGGCTCAGAAAAAGGGGACTGATGGTGCCCTGCTCGCCAAGCGCGTGACGACATACTTCCCCGGTGGCTACCTGAAGCTTGTCGGTGAACGGATCGAGACGATTGTGGAAAAGCCCGGAGCGGGGAAAGAGCCGAGCGATCTCGTCACGATCGTTGCCCACGTACACAACAATCCAGCGGATCTCCTCACCGAGCTCCAGAAAATCAACCCGACACGTGACGACGGATACGAACAGGCTCTCGCCGCTCTCTTCAAAACGAAAATCTACCGCGCCGTTCCGTACGAAGGCCCCTGGCTCCCCGTGAAGTATCCCTGGCACCTGATAGCGCTCCTGCAACACGAATTGAAGAAGATCCAAAAGCCATCCATCCATTCGACCGCCACGGTGCATCCGACCGCCGTCATCGACGGCAACGTGATTCTGGAGGAAGGCGTGCGCGTGCTCGCCCATGCAACGATTGTCGGCCCCTGCGTCGTCGGCAAGCGCAGCATCGTGGCCAATAACGCCCTCGTGCGCGGCAGCTCCGTCGGCCCGGATTGCGTGGTGGGCTACTCGACGGAAATCAAAGCCTCCATCCTGGGCAATCATGTGTGGACGCACATGACCTACATCGGCGACAGCGTGATCGGCTCTAACGTCTCCTTCGGCGGCGGGAGCCTGACCGGCAATTTACGATTGGATGAGCAGGAAATCTCTTCAATGATTGGGGAGGAGAAAGTCCCGACCGGTCTCACAAAGTTCGGGTGCATTATCGGGGATGGTTGCCGTCTCGGTATCCGCTCCATCTTGAACCCGGGCATCAAGATCGGGCAGGGAACATTTGTCTCGAGCGGCGTTCTTGTGGATAAAGATATCCCCGAACAGAGTTACGTCTCGATGAAAGGAGGGGAGATGACCATCAGAGAGAACAGATCCGCTGTCCCGTCTCCCGAAACGCGGAAAGAGTTTAAAAAGGGAATTTAAAGATAGAAAACCGCATCACACTCTTGCATCCCCTCGCGAAAGAGCGAGAATGCCCTCCATTTATGCCGCCCGAAACCGAACTATCGGAGGCTGATTACGAGGCCTGCAAGAACCTTGCCCGCCATATTCTTCTTCACTCCAATAGGACACCCTCCCAAAATGACACAGTACAAACCATTCAAGACGAGCTCATGCGAGATTTCTCTCGTGCATATGCTGATGTCGACCAAGAGGACGAACCGATCGACACGAGAGCAGACACCACCCAGGCATTGCTTCGGCATTACACCACCGACAATCAATGGAAAGCATTCTGGCACGAACAAATGCGCAAGAAGGGATACAGCGAAGCCGCCATTCAATGCACCAGAGCAGAACTCCGTGCAAGACTGATGCAGTGCTATCAGGGGGAAGATGCTGCGGTATCAGGGACAATCGGCAAAGCACTTACGGATTTTCATAAAGCAGTTGAATTATTGGATTTCAGAGCGAGCGGCAGGGCAATCGACGCACTCAATCCTCTCTTAATGAAAGTGATTCATTCCTGGAGAGAACAGGGATTTTCCACTGCCGATTTCGAGCTTCTTTAAAGATAAAAAGGATGGATGGAGGGTTTTTTGTGCAAAAAAGTTATCCACACACCTGTGGAAAGCCCTGTGGATGGGTTCCTCTGGAATGAGAGGGTGTTCTGCACGTAAAGTTTGGTATTTTGGCTCCATAAAGCCAAGAAGATATTGTTTGGCTTCCTGCACATCTTCCCCACCACTTCTCCACAAGTTATCCACACCTCCTCCACAGCTTAGGAATAGACCCCATGAATCAGAAATGGCTTATTTAAGAAAAGAAAATGAAACTATTACTCCCACTTTCCACAGACTACAATGACGGGGATGAACTTTAGTAGAGAGTCTATGATGATGACGAATTATTAGAATACTTTCTTTTAATTATTTACTATTGGAAACCACTTTATGAAACTCCTGTGCAAAACTTCAGATCTTCTCCAGGCTCTCACTCTCGTGAGCCGGGCCATCAGCGGGCAGCAGGCTCTCCCGATTTTAGGAAACATTCTTCTTGAGGCGGAAGGCAAACGTTGCAAAGTGAGTGCGACGGATTTGGAATTGAGTATCGTCACCAGTTTCGAGGCTTCCATTGAAAATGAAGGCTCCATCACTATTCCATCAAAAGCGATTTTAAATTTTGCCCAATACAATTCCGACCAGGAAGTGCTTCTCGAGACAAGCGAAGGGACGCAGCTCAAATGCACGTCGAAACATGCCAAGACGCTCATCGCCGGGGAGGCCGCCAGCGAGTACCCCACCATTACCCCCATTGAGAAGCAGATTACTTTTTCACTGGATGCGGTTCCCCTCCTGAATGCGCTGCACCACGTGACGTTCGCCTCCACCAAAACCTCGCTCCGCCCCGTTCTCTCTGGTGTGTACCTTCACGCAGAAAAAGGACATCTCACCTTCGTGGCAACCGACAGTTACCGCTTGTCGGAGTACAAAATTCCCACCAAAGCCTCCACTATCGATATTTCCTGCATTGTGCCTACTAAAGTCTTGGAAGAATTGAAGTCCATCCTGGGTTCCCGCAAGTCGGAAAAGCAGGAGGGCGGCAAGGAAAAGGAGGGAGAGAAGGATAAGAAAAAGGAAAAACAGGAGCCGGTGCTGATGCCGGTGGAAGTTGCCTTAAGCAGCCAACAGATCGAACTGCATATCGGCGCCACGCGCCTGCTTTCGCGCCTCATCGACGGGCGATTTCCCGATTACAAGCAGATCATTCCCAAGGAGCAGAAGACCACGGTGCGCCTTTCCGTGCGCGAGCTCCTGCCGATCGTGAAGCGCATGCACTACTTCGCGAAGGAGATCAACAATAACCTCACCTTCGATTTTTCGAAGGAAACCATGTACGTGAAGACGCCGCAGACACAGGCGGGTCGCGACGAGGCCAGCTTCCCGGCCCAGATCAAAGGTGAGCCGAACAAGATCGCCCTAAGCTCCAGTTATCTTCTGGATTTCCTCAGTCATGCCGACGGCGAAAACGAAGTCGAGCTTACGCTGACGGACAGCATGCATCCCGCCGTTTTCCGGTTCCCAAGTAATCCCCTTTTCCTGCACCTGATCATGCCTTTGCGGTTGCAGGAAGAATAATGGAATGCGAATTCCGTTGCAGGCTCGACGGAGGGTATGGGATTTCTGGTTTCAGAAAATCAGAGTAATGATTGGAGGAGGATGGCATTTCGTATACCATTGAATGTCTGATGACAGTATCTGAAATAGGCCCAGGACAGGCATTGGATCGTCCTTACATGGCAGGTCTCGTTCGGCAATTTGTCGAAAGGCATTGTTTGGATAGGAGGAAATTTGATGATCTTGAAGAGGTGGTGCGCAAGGGGCTTCTCGCTGCTTCTGCTTTACGGCAGGAAGTCCAAAACAGAGGCACTGTCCATTTTTTCGTCGCTGATGATCAACGCCGGCCGGTATGCATTACTCTGGAAAAACAAGCAGGCGGTACTCTGGATCTGGCGGTGTGCGTGGCGCTTCACCCGTCTCAGGGAAGTGAATGGGTTGGTTCTTCGTGTCATACGACGAAAGCTGCACGACATGCGCTGTTTTCCTGCCTGAGCCAGGAACCATTTGGCGCGAAAACTATCTAATGAGCGCATTAAACAGTCCTCCTTGATTTTCCGCCAGTTTCTTCTATACTGAGTACACCATCGCCTGGAAGAAGAAGGCGGTTGCTCACGTAGTTCTCTCTCCTCATTTTTTGTGAGGGGAGTCGAAATTTAAGCTCCACATCACCGCTCTCGTATCGAGTATGTTCTATTCTCAACATCCCCAGCGTCCCCTCACCCTACCCTCTCCCAAAAGGAGAGGAGATTTGGAAACACGGGGAAAACTACGGTTGCCATGGGGCTCCATTCATTGGTTTGACATATTTACTCATTTGCAATGAAACCCTCTCTCCTCCTCGGGAGAGACACTCACCGGGAACTGACCGAGCTGCTCAAAAAGGAGCGGCGCCTTGTGCTGTCCGGCGCCAGCAATGAAACAGCAAAGGCTCTCCTCCTCTCCTTGTTTCTGGAACAGCATCCGCAGCGCACATTGCTCCTCACGGGGCGGGAAGAAGAAGCCGATGCCCTGCAACACTGGCTGCAGTTTTTTGAGCAGGAAACACATATCTTGCACTCCATTGAGAATGAGGACGGAGAGGTCTTGCCCGACTCGCTGCAGGTTTTTCTGCAGTTTATGCAGGAGGAGGAATCGGCTAACGGCGCTCGCCCTTCCGAAGCTCCGCAGGAGCGAAGGAGGGTCTTCCTCTGCGCGCGCGAAACGTGGGATCAGACATTCCCTCGTTATGCCGAACTCCTCGATCGCACGCTCACGCTCACGGTTGGTCGGGAAATCCACTTCACGAAGTTCGTCGAAGACCTGATCGAGCGCGGCTATCAGCACGGGGAGGATCTGTACCTTTCGCCCGGCGAATATCGCCGCATCGGAGACGTGTTCGACATTTTCCCGATCCAATCCGCGCATCCCTATCGTGTTTCTTTTGATGTGGATCGGGTTGAGAGGATCATGACCGTCGACCCGGTGGATCTTTCGAAGACCGAGGATGGTGGGAAAGAGATGAAGATTTTTCCATTGCTCTACGAACAGATGATTCCTCTTTCCGGGCAACTCCCCGCCAAGGCGCTTCTGGCCATCGACGATCAGGACGACGTGGAATTCCCGCTGACGGTCTCCGCTCTGCGCTTCACGCCGTTCCCCGAAACCGACGAGCATCATGCGCATCTGCGCTACCTCTCCGTGCTCAAGTTCTACACGCTCGGCGATTTCCTCAATGACGTGCGCGACAAGCTGACCCAGAAGTGGGCGATCTTCGTCGTGACTAAGCGGCGGGAAGAATTGGAGAGCATCTGCAAGGAGGAGCATATTCCCTGTACCACGGAGGAGGAACGTTCCCCGGGCACACTCACCCTCGTTTCCGCCGAGGAGGATGAATTGCTGCCGCACTCGCTCCAGAATCCGGATTTGAAATTCGCCCTCCTCACGGATCGTGAGATTTTTTCACTGAAAAAGGCGGGCAAGCAGCGCAGCATCCAGAAACTCGCGCTCGATTTCATCACCTCGCTCGTCCCCGGCGATTACGTGGTGCACATGGAACACGGTATCGGGCATTTCGAAGGCATGACGCAGAAGGAAGTGGACGGGACCAACCGCGAGTATCTGGAATTGACCTATGCGGAGGGGGACAAGCTGTTCGTGCCGGTGGATCAGGCCGACAAACTCAGCAAATTCGTCTACGAAGAAGGCCAGGAGCCCATTCTCACGCGTCTTGGGACCAATGAGTGGAAACGCGTGATGAAGAAGACCAAGGAGGAGACGGAGCTGATCGCCAAGGAGCTTCTGCTGCTCTACGCCAAGCGTGCCAAGGCCAAGGGATTCGGCTTCGGGGAAGACACCGACGTGCAGCGCAAGTTCGAAGAGTCGTTCCCGTACGAAGAAACTCCCGGCCAGCGCAAGGCGATTGAGGACTTGAAAAAGGACATGGAGAGCGGACATCCCATGGACCGCCTGATCTGCGGAGACGTGGGATTCGGCAAGACCGAAGTGGCCATGCGCGCCGCCTTCAAGGCCGTGCAGAGCGGCAAGCAGGTGGCCGTCGTCGCGCCGATCACGATTCTTGCCGACCAGCACTACCATAGTTTCCGGGAGCGCATGACGGCATTCAATGTTCGCGTTGAAATGATGAGCCGGTTCCGCACGCCCAAGGAGCAGAAGGAGACGCTGGAGAAACTGAGGAAGGGCGAGGCGGATATTGTCATCGGCACGCACCGGTTGCTGCAGGAGGATGTGAAATTTCACAATCTGGGACTCGTGATCGTGGATGAGGAACAGCGGTTCGGCGTGAAGCAAAAAGAGAAATTCAAAGAGATGCGCGCGTCGGTGGATATCCTCACCCTCACGGCCACCCCCATCCCGCGTACGCTCAACTTGGGGCTCCATAAACTGAGAGATATCACCACGATCACCACGCCGCCCCCCGGCAGACTGCCGATCATTACCGAGGTCCGGCGCTATTCCGATTCCCTCATCCGCCACGCGATCATTTTCGAACTCAAGCGCAAAGGACAGGCCTTTATCCTGCATAATCGCGTCGAGACGATCGATGCCTTCGCCGACAAGCTGCGTATGCTGATTCCAGAGGCCAAGTTCATCGTCGCTCACGGGCAGCTCAAGGCCGACGATCTGGAAGCGCGCGTGCTGGAGTTCAAAGAGGGAAGGGCGGATATCCTCGTCAGTTCAACGATCATCGAGAACGGCATCGACCTGCCGCGCGCGAATACCCTCATCATTGATGAGGCGGAACACTTCGGTCTCGCCCAGCTCTACCAACTGCGTGGTCGTGTGGGTCGCAGCCACGTGCAGGCCTACGCGTATTTCCTCTATCACGGTCAGAAGCTGCAGGACGATGCGAAGAAGCGTCTCAGGGCGATTGTGGAGGCCTGCGAACTCGGCAGCGGATTCCAGGTGGCCATGCGCGATCTTGAGATCCGCGGGGCAGGCGAAATATTGGGCGCCAGCCAGTCGGGCACGATGAATACCGTGGGCGTGAGCCATTACCTGCGCATGCTCAAGGGGGCCGTAGAGGAACTGAAAGCGGGCGAGAAGGGCGAGGTGGAGGAGGAGATCTCGGCCGAGATCCTGCTGCCCGTTTCGGCGATGTTGCCGTCGTTCTACATCACGGACGAGCAGGAGCGCATTTCGGTGTACCAGAAGCTTGCCGGCAGCGAAGACGAGGCGACACTGAAAGAGTTCGAAGAGGATCTGCGCGATGAATTCGGCGAGCCGCCGCAGCCGGTCAAGAACCTCTTTGCGATTCTCAAGCTTAAATTGGTATGTCGTCACGCAGGAGTAATCCGTATCAAAATGGAACACGAAGCGCGGGAGGATTTCGTCGTCCTCACGCTGGCCGGCCGCGTGACTGCCAAAGAGATCATGCAATTGCTCAAAGAAAACCCGCAGTGGAAGATCTCGGGCAATAACCTGCACCTGCCGTTTACGGAACTCATCAAGAAAGCGGGCGCAGATGAGTCCAAGTGGCTCTCGGAGCTCACGAAGGAGGTCGAAATGCTCAGCGGGAAGCCAAAAGAGAAGAATTGAGTTTCTCCGCTATCGCCGACACGTCGGTCGCAACCGACCGTGTCGCCGCCACATAGGCGGGTTTCCGATATTTTGTTGTCCCCGCCCGTGAGTCAAAACTCTGCGCTTTAGCGCAAGACTTTAGTTGATACACACTTTTTCTCTTCCACCTTTTTCCGGCGAAAAAGCTTTGGCCAAAACGCCGGCGCGCCAACGCCCCTCCGCCCGGCCATGTGCCTCCTCGCTGGCTCCTCCAAGGTTTCGGAGCCGACTCGTCGGCGCTCCCCGCATTCGCGGGGCATGGCCTTCCTCTTCACCCCCCGTGGCGCGCCACCCCTCCGTATGTTGTGTGCTGTTTCTGTGTGTATTTCTCTGTTCCCATCAGCCAAACCAAGGGATGGCGGAATTCATGAAAATTTGGTATAATTACTAACGAACGATCACACACCAAAACCCATGCCAAATCCTCCGTCTGCCGCCGGTATTCCCGCGATTCCCGCCGCCAAGTCCGGTGCAGAAATTTACAACAGCATCATGCGCGAAATTGAGCCGGAGCTCACCACGGATCAGATTCCGCTGATGAAGGAGAAGTACAAGGATGAGACACCCGAGCAGAAGAAGGCGCGCGGCGAGCGCTATGCGGAAGCAATGGAGGAGTATGAACGGCGCTATGCCGCGTATTTGCAGGAGCAGGATGCCAAAGTGCGCTCATTCAAGATCGGTGCCATTCACTTTGTCGAGAATAAGGCATCGGAGACTGACCAGCAGAAATTACTTTCCATCGAATCTTCATTCAATACCCACTGATTTCCATGCAATTTCATCCCGCATTCAGGGTAGAGAAGGAGCAGCGATTGATTTTCGACGGGGGAGCAGCGGCACCCGCCGAAGGCGCGGCACCCGTGGCTGAAATAACTGAGGCGCAGAAAAAGCAGGCGAATGAAGTGATGGGCGCGCTCAAGGCCGACCCCGATGCGGCGGCAAAAATTGTGGAGTTTAAAGTTGAAGATGCGGATAAAGATGCGCAGAAATTTCAGGAAGCGTTCCATTCTGCTCTTGAGCAGTCTGCCGATGCCTTTTATAAATCACTGACAGAAGGCACGGAAGCCGAAAAAGTGAAGAAAGTGAATGATGTATTTCAGGCGGCGAAATCACCGGTAAGCTTCAAATTTGAAAATGGCAAGCTTGTCGCGGTGGCCGCAGAAGCGTCGAAAGGGAAGAAAGAGCAGCCGCAGTTGAGTCCGGAAGATGAGCAGCGGCTACAGGATGCCCTAACGTCATTTCCGAAGGATATAAGGAAGACGGCAGAACAAATTATGCGGGAAATTTTGAGTGACCCAAAAATGAGAGAAGCCACCGTAACATTCAGTCGCGCTCTGGGTAATCTTAGCCCGGAGGCGCGCAGATATTTTGACCAAAATGCAGCCACAATTCTGAGCGGAGAGAAACTGGCTGAGGCCAGTCCCCAGCTCAGTAAAAGAGCGAACGCATTCATGAATAAAGTTGGTTTGGAAAGGGCCGTAGCTACGTCGCAGGTTCGGAAAGAGATTGAGGGATTTTGGAAGGAGTTGGGTCCGGATGGGCAAGCTTTAGCGAAGAAGCTTGTTGCAAGAACCCAAAGCGCCCTTGCAGAGGAAAGTAATAATCTCTCTGACGAAGAGCGCGCCGACAAGCTGGATGGCGCAAAGAAGTGGTTGCTGGACAAGAAATTCGATGCTTCGAAAGCTTCCGAAATAGATAAGAATCTTGTGCTCGCACAGCTCCAAATGCGTGGCATCGATACAAATAATGCCGAGGAAATCTTCACAGATCCCTCCAAGATGAAAGTGTTCGAAGGCTCGCCCATGGAGCGCGGGTTCAATCAGATCATGGGACTGATCGGCTACGTTCTGCTCAGCATTGAGAAGATGAAGGGCATGCTGAAGCCGGGGGAGAAGACGGATACAGGGAAGGGAGCGGAGAAAACCCCCGAAGCCCAGAAAGCCGCCGAGGTGGTCACGGGGCGTGAGAGCGTACGAAAAATGTTAAAGGAAAGTCAGGCACAAAATCTCACGAAACTTATTGGAGAGAGAGAAAAAACGAAAGCGGAGACACAGAAGAAGATTGATGGGGGGAACGACAATACGAACGGGCTTGCAAAAAATCTTGCGGCAGCGAAAGGCCGGCAAGCTGAGGCAGAACAGGAGGTGAAAACTCTGGAAGGAGGAAAGGATAATTGGGCTAAGGGAGAAGAAAAGACTAAAAACGAGAAGGAACTTGCCGATAAGAAAAAAATTCTCACCACTGTGGTGTCAGAAGTGGCTGATTTACAGCAGCAACTTGATCGCGAGCAGGCCACAACTACTCGTCTTGATGCGGAAATCAAAGCCATCAAAGATGTACAACAGCAAACTCTCGCTCAGGTAAAGGCTATGCGGGAAACCTGCAAAGCATGTGAAATAAAGCTCAAACCTTTCGTGGGTAAGGATTGGGCTACAGATATGCTCTTTGAGGTTTTGCCTGATTTAGTTGCCGTCGCTCAGGATGAGCTGGAAATAGCATTGTCTTTTGGAGCCGGACAAAAGCACACCATAAACGAATTTCTCCAAGCATGGGACGCACTCGGTGGGGATATTGCTGCTTCCGGCATCGATCTAGAAACGGGTACTCTCAAGGATCCCTCTGTTTTTATGCAGCAGCTTGAGTCGCTTGTTTCCAAAGTCACTGATCAGAAGGCTATGCTCAAAGAAAGAGGGTTCCTGATTGGGCCGGATGGAGAAATTGATTTTTCACGTGTCACGAATAAGCAGCTTGCGGACGAATTTGAAACCATAGAAAAGCTCGTTCCCAACGGGGATCTAGTGCGAAGGTTCAATCAGGTACTTACTGATCGTATTGGTTCCGGATTAACCACGGAGAATGAGCCGCTCTTCAGGGCGCTTGTACGAACCCAAATAGCAGCTTTGAAAGAAACAGATGCCATGGATGCGGCACGTTACTTTGCTCAGAACAATCTCTCAATCAGATTGGATACAGACAGAATTTTTGTCGCGGCTTTCACTCAGGATCGTGCTGCCGAGGAACTGCAAAAAGCAGGTCTGTCCGAGTACATCCAGAATATTTTCAAGCGGATTAAGGGTGGGCATTCTATTAGATTGTTCTAAGCGGGTCTGCACGATTGTGATGTCCGACTAAGAGAGCGAAGCGCCGTACAATCAGGAATGTCGGAGACAAAAGATCTCTTTAAACTTTGAAATATCTGTACACTGGCTTTCATGGTACCGACGAAAATCCCCTTCACCGGGCACATTCTGATGCTCGGGTTCGGCGGGGTCGCCAAATGCACGCTCCCGCTCCTCCTCCGAAATCTCGCTGTCTCGCCAAAGCAGATCACGGTGATGGATATGGAAGATCAGCGGGAACACCTGAAGGAATATCTCCCGCAGGGGCTCACATTCCGGCATGAGCGTCTTGAGCGGGAAACCATGGGAGCGCAGCTCTCCGCCATCCTGAAGCAGGGCGACCTGCTTGTGGATCTTGCGTGGAACATCGCATGCACCGACCTGCTCGATTGGTGCCACAGAAACGGCGTGCTCTACATCAATACTACTGTCGAACTGTGGGATCCCTATGAGGGGAGGGAAAACTCCAGTCCCTGTGATCAGACGCTCTACGTCCGTCACATGGCGATTCGCGAGCTAATACACTCCTGGAAGGACAGGCCCGGTCCCACCGCCGTCGTGGAACACGGGGCGAATCCGGGGCTCGTGTCGCATTTCGCAAAGCAGGCGCTTCTCGACATCGGCGGGAAACTCATTAGTGAGAAGCCGCGCGATCAGCGTCGGGAGGCGATTGACTACGCCATGCGGTACGGAAACTTCGCCGCACTCGCGGCGCTCCTCAATGTGCAGACGATTCACATCAGCGAAATCGACACGCAAGTTGCTTTTGCTCCTCACGATCCGCATACATTTCTCAATACATGGAGTGTGGAGGGATTCCGCGAAGAAGGAACCGCGCCGGCCGAGATGGGGTGGGGTACGCACGAGAGAACGATGCCGGAAGACGGTTTCGCTCATGCAGCCGGACCCCGCAACCAGATCTGTCTCAAGCGTTTCGGCATCAATACCTGCGTTAAGTCGCGCGTGCCGAGCCAGGAAATCGTCGGCATGATCGTGCGCCACGGGGAGGCATTCACGCTCGCCGATGCCCTAACGACATGGAACGACGATGGAACACCCGCACACCGGCCGACCGTGCACTATGCCTATTGCCCCTGTCCGGAAGCCATCCGCAGCCTCGACGACCTGCGTGACAGAAAGTACGTACCGCAGGAGAATTGGAGAATTCTGGACGATGACATTGAGAGCGGTTTTGATGAGTTGGGCGTTTTGCTTCTGGGGCATGCTTTCAAAGCATGGTGGATGGGCTCCATCCTCAGTATCGAAGAGGCGCGCAGGCTCGTGCCGGGCCAGAACGCAACGACGCTGCAGGTGGCGGCGTCGGTCATGGCGGCAGTGCGCTGGATGATCCGCCATCCCGAAGAGGGCGTGAACATACCCGATCAACTGCCTCACCGCGAGATTTTGCAGTCAGCGGCTCCGTACCTAGGCAAGCTTCCCTCCGTTCCCATCGACTGGACGCCCACAGGTCAGCCGGTTGATGATTCCACATGGCAATTCGCAAACTTCCTGACCGACGAAAAGCCGCACGGACAGGTGTTCCAACCAAAGCTGGATATGAGAGTGGGAGTGTGAGGATGCGCATCACATGGCGCGGAGGAATTTCATTTGCACGACAAAAGGTTGTGGGGGAGCACAACCTGGAAGCCCGGAGGCTCCCTTTTCTTGGGTCTACTGCAACGGCACGGTGTGCCAAGCAGTAGGAAATTATTCTCCCGAACATGGATCCGGGTCCGCCTACTTCTTGGCGGGCTTCTGCGCCTTGGGCGCGTGGGCGCCGATGGCCGTCTTCTTCCTGGGTGCGCGGGCATTGGCAGCTTTCTCGGCGTTCTCTGCTTCCATCTTTACGAGAGCTGAGAGGCGTTGTTTGCTCACGATCACAGAGCCCTGCGGGACCAGGACGTATCCGTGGCGACGAGCATACTCGATCGCCTCTCCACCCGACATGAGCCCCAGTTTGTGGGCGTGTCTGACCACCATGTCCTCGGTGACCAGGCTGTCTGCCAATTCCAGTGCGTCACCGGACATCAAAAACGCACTTGAGACATGGTTCTCGACCACGGCGCTGTTCCATTGCGGCACGAGGAGGTCGATCATGACGATCCCCGTGCGCTTGCGCACGAGGTTCACGACGGCTTGCTCGCCAGTGTGGAACGTGAGGGGCCGGAAGACCACAACGCCATCGATGGCAATAATGGTCTCCGATTTCGAAGACGTCACGGTGGCGTCGATGCCGTCGCCAACATTGACTCTCATCCGTTTTTTGGGCTCCTGAGGAGCCCTGATCGCGAACATGAGGGTATTCTCCTCGTACCAGCATTGGATTCTAAACTCACCGTATTCCGTATCCGGTGTTCCGTGCAGCGTGCCGCGGTTCATAGTAGTTTCCTTTCCTTCGGTTTTGGTTGCTCTCCCCCACAGTATCCTCATTCCCTGTTTGTACTCCCCTACAAACTGAGATGAAGAATTTCCCGGGGACTACGCCACGGAAATGAGGGTAGGTGGGGGCGATCACGATGGTGACAAAGACCGGCTACAGTAGCGGAGCATTTTAAATGCTTTTTTATTTCTGTCAATTCTCTTGGCTTCGCTGAAGATCCACTTCTCGCCCATTACGTGATTGTCCCTCGGCTCCCCTTCGGCAAGCTCAAGTTTTCCTGCAGCGAATATTTGAATTGCCCAGCAGTAGACGCTCATCTTGTTCGCGTCACTGCGGGGCACGAAGCAGCCATTGATCATTAGTTGAGTGGCAGTTCGACTCCGCTCCGCTCACTGTCGACTCGCGCTGTGAAAAGTGGCCCGAGTCCCGGAGGGGCGAGGACCATGAGCGAGGCGCAAAACACCGAGTCGAATGGTGCCATGGGTGGGAGTCGAACCCACACGTCCTTGCGGACGCTAGCTCCTAAAGCTAGTGCGTCTTCCAGTTCCGCCACCATGGCTTATCGATGATCGTGGCCGAGATGGCCACACTCTCATTCTATCGGATTTTTCTTTCAACCGCAGGCTTAGAACGCCTTGAGTCGCAGGCGGGGATGCCTGCTCTAGGGGGGTTGGTCGATTATGAAGGGATTTCTTCCTCCCCCCGTGCGATGCGATCAGCGCGGCGGGCGGCATCCTCTTCCCTGAGGATCGCCTCTTTGCCTGCCTGGTCGCCGCGCCGTTTTTCTTCCTGTTCAATCATCCGTAGGCCTTCGCGCTCGCGGAGCACCGCGTCATCGTGCTTGCGGCGGCAGAGCGCTTCGATTTCCAACTTATGCTTGTTGGTGTCGGTATCCACCGCGGTCTGTTTCAGGCGCTTGTCCTGTGCGATTTTTTCGCGTTCCCTGCGCTCATCGCTGTCAATCTTACGCAGTTCCACTTCGCGTAGGCCCACGGGCAGGCTGGAAGCCTCCATGCGCAGTCGGCGCATTTCACCGTCCAACCGAGACAACGCTTCCCGTTCCTGCGTTTCCAATTTGGCTTTCTTCTGTCGGGCATTCTCATCCGCTGTTTCCTTCAGACGTTGCTCTTCCTGATCGGCATCCGCGCGTTTTCTGCGCTCCTGTTGTTCCGTCCGGCTCCGTTCCTGCTTAGCCCATAATCCTGCCTGCTGTCGTGTACGCAGGGCGTCCCATTCCGCCTTCTCTCGTGTGTCGTCTACAAGTTTCTTCGCAGCATTCTTGCGGCGTTCCAGTCCAATCATTCTTGCGTTCTGTTCGTGCATCTGTTTCATATACGCGCGGCGCTTCTTCATTCTCTCTTCGCGATTCGCCGCCTGGTCCTCCCAAAATTTCCGCTCTTCCGCTTTTTTCTTCTTCATCTCGGCAACAGCTTTCTTTCTCTCCACTTCCGCTGCCTGCCATTCTTTCAGTTCCCGCCTCTTGCGTTCCTGTTCCAAAAGCTCCGCCTCAGCAAACATGTGCTGACGTTCACCGCGTTCCGTGGTTTCCTGCTTTCGCCCTGCACGGTGTTCCTTTTCCTTTTCCAGCTGCTCACGTTTGAGTTCCTGGGCGTGCTCCAATTGCTTTGCGAGGTCGGCCTTTTTGGGGTCAGCAGGTTCGGCCATATCTGGATATTGTAGCACAAAAAAGCCTTTTACGCCCGCTCCCTTGCCGCGCGTGGCATGCCTATTTTTCCACGATACGGATCCCCAATTCCTTAAGTTGGGCTTCCGGAACGATGGAGGGAGCACCAAGGAGCAGATCCTTGCCTTTCTGATCTTTGGGGAAGGCGATCACCTCGCGGATATTGGGCTCACCGGCGAAGAGCATGGCAATGCGATCGAGTCCCCATGCGATGCCGCCGTGCGGCGGAGCCCCGTACTGGAAGGCTTTGAGCATATGACCGAACCGGCGTTCCGCATCCTCATCCGAGACTTTGAGAATGTCGAAGATTTGCTTCTGCAGGTCGCGTTCGTGAATACGGATACTTCCGCCACCGATCTCGTAGCCGTTGAGCACGATGTCGTAGGCTTCTGCTTTCACATGCAAGGGATCTGACTCGAGCTTGGCGCGGTCTTCATCTTTGGGACGCGTGAAGGGATGGTGCATCGCGGCGATCTGCTTCGTCTCTTTCTCGATTTCGAACATGGGGAAATCCGTCACCCAGCAGAAGGCGAAGATGTTCTCGGGGATGAGCTTTAAGCGGCGGGCGATCTCACAACGCACGGCTCCCAAACTGACGCAGGCCGCTTCGAACGTATCGGCCGCGAAGAAGGCGATATCACCCTCCTGCATTTGGAGTCGCTGGCAGATTTTTTGCGTCAGATCCTCGCCAAGCTTGGCTGCCGGCACGCCCTCGTATTTGCCTTTGACCAGTTTGATCCATGCAAGTCCTTTGGCACCGTAGATCTTGGCGGTTTCCGTGAGATCGTCGATGTCTTTGCGTGAGAACGAGGTGCCGCCCGGCACGCGCAGTGCCTGCACGATGCCCTTACGGGTGACCGTATCGGCAAACACGGCGAAGCCGCACTTCTCGCAAAGATCGGTGATACTCGCGAGTGCGAGACCGTAACGCAGATCCGGCTTGTCGGAGCCATACTTCTCCATGGCTTTCTGCCAACTGAATCGTGGGAACGGAACAGTCTGGAGCTTTACGTCCGGTTTGAGCTCCTTGGTGATGGTGATGAGCGCCTCTTCATTAATCTGCATCACATCCTCGGCGGTGACGAAGCTCATTTCCAAGTCCATCTGTGTGAACTCCGGCTGACGGTCACCGCGCAAATCTTCGTCCCGGAAGCAGCGGGCGATCTGCATGTAACGATCCAAACCCGCCGCCATGGAGAGTTGTTTAAGCTGCTGCGGGGACTGCGGGAGAACGTAGAACTGACCGTGGTACACGCGGCTGGGGACGATGTATTCGCGGGCGCCTTCGGGCGTGCCTTTGATGAGGATAGGCGTTTCAATCTCGATGAAGTCGCGATCATAGAAAAAGCGGCGCGTGGCCTGGAGTAGCTTGTGGCGCAGGACGATATTCCGGCTCATGCGCTCGCGGCGCAGGTCCAGATAGCGATACTGCAGGCGCACCTCCTCCCCCACATCCTTCTCTTGGTCGATTTCGAAGGGCGGCGTCTTGGCTTCGTTCAGGACTTCCAGTTTTTCCACCAATACCTCTATTCCGCCGGTAGGATTCTCTTTGCGCTCGGCACCCTCCACGCGCTTGCGGACGACTCCGGTGATTTTCAACACCCACTCCGAACGGATCTTCTCCGCGGCTGCGAATATGGGTTTATTCTTCGGGTCGAACACGATCTGCGTGAAGCCATAGCGGTCACGCAGATCCACGAAGATGAGTCCGCCGTGGTCACGGCGCCGGTGCACCCAGCCACATAAGGTCGCCGGTTTGCCGGCGTTCTCAATCTTGAGTTCCCCACAGGTATGTGTTCGCAACATGGTGTGAGTATAGGGTCAATACTACCCGTCGGCTAGGGCAGGAGCCGGATCCTTTGCCCGCGCTTTCAGAGTGTCCTCGAGAACAGTTCGAATCGCCTCCCCCTGCGCGATGCGCTTGAGCATTGTCACTTTTTCGAGCACTGATCGGCGCTCATCCCCCTCGGGGAGGTAGGGCAAGATCTTTTCGATCAACCGTGCGAGTGCATCGGCTTGAATTCCAGTGTGCTCATCTCGTGCCCTGCTACTATTGTGATTCTCAAATCTTAGCCACAGTTTACAGACCGTGCGACAAACGAACAGTGCGAGACTCTCCGGTGGCACGCTCAAGGGAGCGGATCTGGCAGCAATAGCTCTGGCTATGCGAAGACTGAGGTGAAGATGCTCCAGCAAACCCAGAACTCCGCCGGTCTCGCTGACTTTCTTGCTCCACTGTTGGAACTGTTGCTTTGTCGCCTCATCCAATTCCGGCGCGAGTATTCCTCCCATTTGTATTTGAATATCAGCGAGCATCTCTGCAAGGCATTGCTGCTCTATACCTTTCGGGGACGAGAGGATTGCTTTCTCGATGGTGTCGAAAGCGGTAGCAAGTTTGTCGGTCTCTTCTGAAGAGATGGAGGAGTGATGTAGGGGCATAAATGCATAGTACGGTCATTTGAAAGGATGTCAAAGGTGTCACTATTCTCATTTCAGCAGTTGCCCCAGTTCTTTCTTAAATTCCTGTACGTCCTTGAATTCCCGGTGTACGGAGGCGAAGCGAATGTAAGCGACGGTATCGAGCTTCTTCAATTCCCGCATGACATCGGTGCCGATCGTTCCGCTCGAGACTTCTTTGCGGTTTCCGCCCCACTTTTCCTCGAGCCGCGTGAGCAGACGGTCGATCTTTTCCTGCGTGATCGGACGCTTGGTGCATGAAAGCCAGATGCCACGCTCCAGCTTGGTGCGGCTGTAGGGCTCGCGGGTGCCGTCACGCTTGATGACAATGAGGTTCGAGAGCTCTTGGCGCTCGAACGTGGTGAAGCGGTGGTTGCACTTGGCGCACTCGCGTCGTCGTCGGATTGCCCGTCCCTCCTCCGCGATGCGCGAATCAATCACAGCCGTATCGGTGGTTTTACAACGTGGACAGTGCATACACGCAAAGCTTACTCGGCTTTACGCAGTCTAAGAAAGGGGCTCCGCCCTTTTCATTCAGCGTTTTTTTGCCCTGCTGCGGTCGGCTGACTGCGTGAGGGCGCTCGCCGAAACGGTGCGCACTTTCCTGCTTTTGCTCCTCTTCATGAGTCGTGCGGCGATGCGGGCGACGCGTGGGCTGGTTTTCTCGTTTCTGGCCATAGGGGAGGGGGTATGCGGGAGCCAGTATACCTGTTTCGTGCATTACGAATCAGGCAGATCTGTCATTGTGCAAGAAGAACGAAGAGCTAAGCGATAGGCTTTTTTATACAGTCCAATTATGGCAGCGGCAATACGCTCATCCGCGATATGGCATACATGGCTACTCAATGCCGTACATTCCGTTCCAGCCGCCTGCACGAGATTTATATCGATCTTCGGGAGCGTCCGTTCGTCGGTGGTTCCGCGGGCGAAGGCAAGAAAGGCCAGGACATCCGCTTTCTTCGGGGATTCGCACAGTGCGGAGAAGTGCTCTTTCCAGTTTTGGTCTGAGGCGTTCCGTGCGCTGTGCAGCAGCTGCAGCAATGATGGCATGTTCTCATCTGCGATGTGCCGATACTGTTCGGGGCTCATAATGGGCATACAGAAGTGGGGAATCACGAGATGTTTCCTTTCCGTTGGGTACGTGCTTTTCCATCGGTCAGGTCAATGACCGTGGATGGCAGGGTAGGAAGAAGGACGCCCGAGTTCAGAATCAAGTCGGGCTGGGCGGATTTTATCTCAAACTGCCGCAGAATCTCCTCTGCGCTGTAAGAATTCGGCTGTCCGTGCAGGTTGGCTGAGGTGGTGGAGAGTGGCTTGCCGAAGCGTTGTGCGATTTCCATGGCAAGGGGATGACTGCTCACGCGGATACCGACGGTTTGGTTTACTGGTTTACTGGTTTGTTGGTTTACTGGTTTGAGGAAAATGACCGGGGCATTGGAGTGTCGTGGGAGGATAAGCGTGAGGGGGCCGGGGAGGTGGCGAACCGCCAGCTCTTCGGCGCGGTCGTTCCACGAAACGTACTTCTTCGCTTCCGCGACGGAGGGGAAGAGGGCGCTTACGGGTTGATCTTTTGGCCGCTTCTTGATGGCGAACAGACGTGCCACAGCTTCGGGATTCGTGAGGTCGCAGGCGAATCCGTAGCAGGTCTCGGTGGCGTGGGCGACGATGCCACCTGATGAGAGGATGTTCAGAGCCTGATCGATGGCCTGTGGAGACGGAGGAAGAACGAGCAGGGGTATCGTAGGTAAGGAAAGTAAGGAAGGTGAGAAAGGAAAGAAAGACGTGGAAGATGGTTCATGCAAAAAAGTCATGTTGTTGCATACTCGCTCAGAACATCTTCGATCTTCTTTTCCAAAATCGTCGACATGTTGATCGTGAGCGGGAGCGGGATCAATTGGCCGCCGATTTTAAGCTGTACTTTCTCCTTGCCCGGGAATGTCTCGAGTACGTGCTTTAAATCGAGCAGGAGTTTCTTGGGCGCGCGTTCCGGAAGCTTGATCGTGTGGATGGAAATCTCGGTGGAGTAGGTTTTGAGCTCCGTCGATTTTTTTTTGGGCTTTGCCTCTTCTGTTGCGGGGTTCGGAGCCTCGGTGTCCGTGAAACCCACTTCCTGCAGGAGATCCGTAATCGGCATTCCCTTCAAGATCCATGCGCTTAAGGGTCCGTAGAAGTCATTCGTTTGTACAGTCTCACCCACTATTACGGTTTCGCCGGCAATGACATTTCCCTCCTCATCCACCAGATCAATCTCTTCCGATTCATCGAGGCGCTTGCGCATGATAGAGAGGCCATGGCGCGCCTCTTCCTCATCAAAGAATCCTTCTGCCCTTGCATGCGCGATCATCGTGGAGAGGACAGCACGCTTGAGGGCATCGACGCGAATCTGGAGTTGCCCGGCTCGCATGTCCACCGTTCCTCCCACGACGAGCACCGAATCAGGGAGCTCCAACAGCTGGGCGAATTCGGCGTAGACGCGCGGGAAGAGCGTCACTTCGATTTTCCCCGTCGGGTCCTCGAGCAGGATGACGGCCATCGTTTCGCCTTTTTTGGTCGTGATGCGTTTGATGCTCTCGACGAGGCCGGCGATTTTCACCTTCTTGCCGCTGTCCTTCGCAGTCAGGTCGGCAATGAGTTGCGCCTTCTTGCCGATGTACTTCTTCAGTCCCGCGAGCGGGTGGCTGCTGACGTACATGCCGAGCGTCTCTTTCTCCCACTGGAGTTTCTCAAGCGCCGTCGCTTCGGGCACCTTCGGGAAATTGATCTTCGCGTCATCCATGCTGGCGCTCGTCGCAGCGAAAAGATCGTGCTGCGCCGTAGAAACATCCCCGCAGGATTTGGCATAGTCCACGATATGTTCGTAGTGCTCCACTAATGTTCGTCGCTCCCCGAGAGAATCGAATGCGCCGGATTTGGCGAGAGCCTCGAGAAGTTTTTTGTTGAGGACCTTCGACGGAACGCGATGAGCGAAGTCTTCGATCGACGTAAATTTCCCTCCCGCTTCGCGGACGGCGATAAGCTGCTGCACCGAGCTGTCCCCGATGCCCTTGATGGCGCTCAGGCCGAAGCGAATAGATCCCGCCTTCGCGCCTTTGGCTTCGGCGGGCAGACCTTTCTGGGCGGTGCCGCGCAGGAATTTGGCTCCTTCCGGCGGAATGGCGGTGAAGTGGCGAAGCGATTCGTTGATGTCCGGCGGGAGCACCTGAATGCTCATCTGGCGGCACTCCTCGATCTCGATCATCACGCGGTCCGTCCGCTGCGCGTCACTGGAGAGAAGCGCCGCCATGAATTCCGTCGGGAAGTGCGCCTTCAAGTACGCGGTTTCAAACGCGATGCGCGCATAACCGGCGGCATGCGCCTTGGGAAACCCATAGCCTGCGAACGGCAGGATGACATCGTCGAAAATCTTCTCTGCCAGTGCCTGCCCGTGTCCTTTCTTCGCCGCTCCCGTGATGAACTTGTCCCGCTGCGCGTCGAGCTCTTTCTTGATTTTTTTCCCGATGGCGCGCCGCAGGAGATCCGCTTCTCCCAATGAATAACCGGCGAACACGCGGGCGAGCTGCAGGATTTGCTCCTGGTAGACGCCGATGCCGTAGGTCTCGCGGAAAATGGGTTCCACGTCCGCATGGAGGTATGCGACCTGTTCCCTGCCGTGTTTGCGCTTGATGAAGCTTGGGATCCATTCCATGGGTCCCGGGCGGAAGAGCGCCGCCATCGCGGTGATGTCGTTGAATGTCGTGGGAATAAGTTGCTTCAGGTACCGGCGCATCCCGGCGGATTCCAGCTGGAACACTCCCGTCGTGTCTCCGCGCTGCAGCAGCTCGTACGTGGCTTTGTCGTCCAGAGGCAAATGCGCCATATCGATCTGCATGCCGTAGAGACGCCGGATGATCTCCAACGTTGTTTGGATGACCGTGAGGTTCGTGAGCCCCAGGAAGTCCATTTTCAGAAGCCCCAGCGCCTCCAGCGGTTTTGCCTCGTACTGTGTGATGATGATGTTCTCGTCCTTGGGAGCGCGCTGGAGCGCGGAAAAGTGCACAGTGGGCTCCGGCGTGATGATGACGCCGCACGCGTGCACCGAGACATGGCGCGCTTTTCCCTCCAGCTTGAACGCGGTGTCGATGATCTTTCGGTAGGTTTCGTTGGCGTCGTAGGCCGCCTTCAGTTCCGTTGTTTCCATGGCGTCCTTCAGCGTGGTTCCGGGGCGTTCGGGAATGAGCTTCGCCAGTGCATTCATTTCGAGGAACGGTACGCCGTAGGCGCGACCCACGTCTTTCACGGCCGCACGGGCCGCCAGCGTTCCGAACGTGCAGATTTGCACGACCCGGTCGTTGCCGTACTTGTCGCGGACGTATCCCAGCACTTCATCTCTCCGCGTGTCGGCAAAATCCGTGTCAATATCCGGCATCGAGATGCGCTCGGGGTTGAGGAACCGCTCAAAGAGAAGTCCGTGTTCCAGGGGATCAAGCGTCGTGATGTTCAGGCTGTAGGACACGATGGACCCGGCAGCCGATCCGCGCCCGGGTCCCACGGCAATCCCCCTCCGCTTCGCCTCGTTGATGAAATCGGCCACGATGAGGAAGTATCCGGCGAATCCCATGCTGTTGATGACGGAAAGCTCATGTTTCAGACGCTCCTTCTGTTCCTGCGTGGCGTTCGGGTACCTCTGTGCGAAGCCTTCTCCCGCGAGGCGGGAGAGCTCGGATTCCTCGGTGGTGCCCTTCGGTACCGGGTAACGGGGGATGCGGTACTTTCCCAATTCCAAAGCGACGGAGCAGCGGTCGGCGATCGCGCGGGTATTTGCAAGCGCTTCCGGAACGTGGGCGAATGCCTGCTCCAACTCTTCAAACGGGCGCATAGAGAAGTCGCTGTCGCGCATCGAGAAACGTGTGGGGTCGGCGACGTTCGCGTTCTTCTGGATGCAGAGCAGGACGTCGTGTGCCTCGCTGTCCATCGGACGGCAGTAGTGGCTGGAGCATGTGGCGACCAGGGGGACATTCAACTTCTTTGCCCATGCAATGAGTTGCTGATTCACCTCGTTTTGTCCCGTGACACGCGGAAGATCCATCAATTCGAAATAGACGTTATCTTTACCGAAGAAAGATCGATAGAGCTCCGTGAGTTCCTGGATGCGTTCCCCATCTTCCACCAGAGCCGCCTGCGGAATGGCACCCGAGATCGGGCCCGTGAGGGCGATGAGTCCCTTGCCGTACTTGCTCAGGAGCTCGCTATCTACCCGTGGCTTGTAGTACATGCCTTCGAGGGCGGCCTGCGTGGCAAGCTTGAGCAAATTTAAGTAGCCCTCCTCGTTTTCCGCGAGCAGGACCAAGGGGTAGCGCTTGGTGTCGGTTCCGGTCTCCCGGTCGAGGCGCGTGCGGGCAGCGACGTAGGTTTCGAACCCGAGGATCGGTTTGAGCCCCGCCTTGTTTGCCGCCTGGTAGAACTCCACGAGACCGTAGACATAGCCTTTATCGGCTATGCCGACGGCAGTCTGGTCCAGTTCTTTCGCGCGTTCCACGATCTCTTCGGGGCTGGGGAGAGCCTCGAGGAGGGAGTAGGTACTGTGGCAGTGGAGATGAACAAAGTCGGAGGCTTTCATGTGATGGTATAGAGAGCGGGTATCCACGAGGAATGATAGAGTATCAGAATATCGGCGCACTGCTCGGGAATTCCCCTCTGATAGACCGTTGCTCCCTTTTAGATCCCGGCGGCATTTTTGCATTTTTCCGCTACGTCCTCATCGAGAGCCGCCCCATTCACATACGGAAAACACTCATCCGCGAAGATGATCTTTAAGATACGGTCCAGCTGTTCGTTGCAAGGACGGAAGATGCAGGAAGTACGCAAGAACGCCGCATAGTCACGTACGAATTTTCGCAGTCCCTTGTCGGAAGTCTGCACAGCTAGCGCGAGCTCGCGCACCTCCTTGCGAAGCGGCGTGAGCGTCTCGATGACCCGGAGAGGAGCATCGATGGTTTTGGCGATCTGCGTGCTCTCCTCTTTGGCTTGACTTACGCTGAACTTTTGAAGGTACTGCTGCACATCCGAACGCGCGCCGAGCAGCCAAAAGAGCATGTTATTTTCCATATTTTCCGCGGCTTCCCGCTCAGGCGTTCCCTCGGGCAATTGATTGGCATTGCGCAGATAGGCGGGAGGAAGGCGCTGGTTGCCCCATGCATTCCACAGGATTGAGAGTTTCGGCATGAGGACGAGTTCATTCGGCGAGAACGAGAAAGGGCCGCGGCGCGCCCAGAAGGCGATGCCCTCGGGGAGTTTCTCATCTTCCGCAAGGCATCCATTCTTCACTTGGTGTTTTCGTTTGTCACTCGCTCCTCCTCCGAAATTCGAGAGATCCGTTCCTCCTCCACCCAGACGCTGTTCCAGATTCACGATGGTGTCTTTGACCGTTCCAATGTCTGCGATTGCGGCATCCCGGTCATTGATCAACTTCTGCAGACTCTCAATTTCCTTCGTGATGCCGTCGGGGACACCTGTGCGGTTCTGCAAGACCGAGAGGTCGCATCCATACCCGACACCGGTTGGCGGCAGATAGTCGGTACTGAAGGGACACGGTTCCCCTTCATCTGCTCCCCCCGTTTCCGTTGATGTGCAGCCTGCCTGCACGCAGGCGTAACGCCGCTTGAAGGCTTCTCCCCTTGCGCTCATACATTCAGAGTACCCTGCATCATCCGTCACCTGCGTGCACGTGGTATCCCGTTCGCCTTTCTCCACATCGCCCGGGCAACACCAGTAGGGCGGCGGATCAAAGCCGTAGAGTGATCCCTCTTCCTCATCCACATACACGGGGTCCCTCGCGCCCAGGAGCAGTGCTTTATACCGGTTATTCAGGTACCGCTGCATCGAAATCAGTTTCGTTGCCTCCGAGATGCGCCCCGCATCGAGGGCATCATTTTTCCGTTTCCTCGCCCGCTCCATCCATCCTTCGATGATGAGCGTATCGATACGCAGGCACGGCGAATTTTCGGTCAGGTCCTGTTGCTGTTCCACGATGCGCAGATCCGTATCGACCGTGAGCAAGATGGCACCGGTGATTTTATCGAGCCAGAAGAGCTTGAGTACTCGATCAGAGGAGGAATCACCGCCGCCCGCGGCATCCAGCCCAGCGCGTACGCGACGAACCACTCGCTCCAAGTAGGGAGAGACCGGCTTCAAGTCGGCGTACTGATCTCCTGCAGCGTTCGCCGTCGCGGCGATGGAGAGCGCAAGAATGCCGGCGAGGAGAATGGGAATATGTTTCATTCCGGCGATGAAGATGCAGAAGCGGCGCAGAAATCAGGTTTCTCTGTCGCGATACGCGGGCAGGTACTAAGCGGGAATTTCGTTTTTTCCATTGAGTTCAATAGCTGGTTGCCCGTGCGCAGCGTGTCGGAAAGGGCGGTACCCGCCCACGAGAGGTAGCGCGTAAGCAGCGAAGTGCCGATGCGCGTGGCCATGCCCTGCGTCATGCGCTGCAGCGAGGCAGTCGGCGTGTCGTTTTCTTCAATTTGCGACGTGAAGCTGAGCACCGTCGATACGTAGTCACTGGTGGGGATATTCAGCCTGCGCTGATAGTCGAATTGACAGAGGATTGGGGGCGTGGAAGAGGGAAGTCCGTTCAACTGGCAGAGCGCGCGATCCAGCGTTTCCACGAGCAGGCGCGGATTGTAGGCGGGCGTGAGGGGGGGCGAGATGGCGGGCAGCGTAATCATTCCGCCTGCCTGGGAATTTTCGAGTGCGCAGGAGTCCCAGGGGAAGGATTCATCGCCCACGACCAGTGCCATGCGGCCCGGAATGACGCGTGACTGCTCAATAGACTGCTCAACGCACTGGCCGATGTAGCAGAGATTGTTGCCAATGGTGTTTTCGTACTTCGTCGGGCATCCGGGAGTGCAGGCGCCGTTCAGTCCTTCCATCATCGAGAGGATGCGGCTATCCAAGCGTGCCATCCCTGTTGTCATTCCCTCACCCGTCAGGTCATAGCAAGACGGCAGATCCTTTCCTGACTCCCTCTCCCAGTTTCTGAGCGCTGTTTCAATTTTGTCTTTGATGTCCGCGGCAGCGAAATCAGAGCAGGCCTTCTCTCCGAAGCGCTTACAACTCACATTCGTCAGTCCGCTCCTGCATTCCTCCAGCGAGAGGTCTACTTCATCCAGGATGCCATCTTCTGCGAGTACGCGGCAAGAAACGGTATAGGCCTCCGCTTCATGGGCACAGCATCGTTCGACGGTATCGAACAAATCGGTATGCATCTGCAGATTGCACATTTGCTGGGCATGGACGAGTTCATGAAGCACGTTGAAGCGAAGGAGGGAGCGCGGGGAAGTCTTGTTGAGGCAGATGTGGATCACTCCCTCATCATTCTTGGGGTCCGTTACCGCCGAGGCATCGTTCGCACAGCTACCCTCACACGCAATATCCAGGGAACACGGGCTGCATGGCGTTTGACCCTGGGAACTGAAAGAGGACTGCGTGAGAGCCTTGCCCGGGATCCTCCACCAGCCCGTGCGACAGATATCGGGGCCGGATTCCGTGAGTTGAACGGGCTGTTTGGCTTGTGAGGGTTTGCACGCCGCCAGCACGATGGAGCGGGGATCTTTTTCTTTCAATTCCGCGTTGCACTGGTCGGAGCGGAGCGGGCGGCAGAGGTAACCATCGCGGGCGAAAGGCAGGTGGCACAACCCTCCTTCCTGCTCCGTGGGTTCCTTGGGAGGGTCTTCGTACCTGCCTCCGGGACGGATCGAGAAGCGCTTAACGACCGTGCAGTACGACTCGCCAAGCTTGTTGGAATCGCAGTCCTCCCCGCCCAGGATGCCGATTGGCACCGACTCCAGCATGAGCCGCCATCCCAGCCCCACATCCCGCTTGATCGTTCCATCCACGTTTTCCGCCATCATCCAGACAATCACGTTCGGTGGTATTCCCAGTCTGCGGAGCGGAAAAATGACGATCTCTCCCTGTTGGAGAGGAGGATCGAATTCGAGAGCGGTGGGAGGCAGAGCATCGCGGAGGGCGCGGAGTTTCTCCTCTACGTTGCATGAACGCTCCTCGACGGCCTCAAATAATTCCGCGCTTCCCTTGGTTTCGCGGCAAGGCTCCTTGTCGAATGCAGCAATCCCGTAGCGATAACGGTTCACAATTGCCGCGGGTGCCTCCGTTCCCAACGCGGAAGCGAGATTGTCATACATTCCGTCCGTGACGCCATCCGGGCGGGGGATCGCCCGCACGAGCGGAAACACCTCGGGGGTCAGCAGAGTGTCATCCTGGCTACGCCAGAAGTTTCTAATGGTGAGCGTGCGTTCCGCGATGGTGAAGACTTCGCCCATGTTGCCGCTCACACCCGTTTCGTAGCCTGTTGCGATGAACTGTAGATCCGTCGAAAGAGTTTGCGTATCGACGATATCCCGCCCCCAGTCGCGGAACATCTGGTACGTTTGCGGGCAGGCGTCGAACGTGCCGTTGTACATCTCACAGAAGTCATCGAGCCGGGTTTCAAAGGCAGCCTTCACTGCTTCACGCATGTCCGATGTGGTTTTTCCTTCAGGGATCATCTGCTCCTGTTCCGCCAGTCGGGCGACGTAGTCGATGATCTGCTCGTCGGCGCCCTCCAGCGCGATCTCCTGGAGCGTGACGTTGTGCATGTTTTCGTAGAGTTGCAGGCCGCTCAGGTTCTGTGCGTGCACACTCGTTGCGGTGAGCAAGAGCAAAGCGAAGCCGGTGCAGGCAATGAGGCGGTTCACTGAGACAAATCGCGAAGCGGATCCTTGGCGTTCCAGATGCGGGGCAGGCAGGCACTGGCTTCCGCGCCGAGCGCAAGCGCATTACGGATGTCGATCGAGGCGCGCTCGATACACTGGAGTTCCGTATGGAGCGGCAGCAGACGACTCAAACCGGCAAGCACGGCGAGTGAGCGATTGAGGGTGGGCCGGGCTACCGCCAGCTCCTTCACGATTGTCCTGTCCTCTTCCGATACTTCCGCGATGAGTTGTGAAAGCGTGATGTCCGCGGACTCTCCCTGATCTTCTGCTATGCTCTCAAGCTCTTTGAACGCGTCCGGATGGAGGAAGTACAGCCGTTCCTCGAGAGCGCACTCATATGCGCGCAGGAACTCCAAAAGCACGGAACTCATCTCCCATTGGCTGGCAGAGGCGTTCTTCCAACTGGGGAGCTTCTTCGCGAGCTCCTGCAATTTGGGTCCGGCGGGCAGCACGTCATTTCCCGTGGCCGCAGCGCACTCCGGCGCGCGCACGAACGATTGAATGTGCTCCTCGATGACAGCCGCCGCCTCATCGTGGTAGGACTTCGGCCACTGTGCAAAATTCCCATCCATGAAAGGTAGTTGCGCGTAACTCTCTTCGAAACGGGAACAGGGAGTGAGAATGGAATTCTCCTTCTCGCGCTTCATGAGCACATCCACGCTCGTCGCAGTGATTTTTTTTGAGTTGGCGATCATACCGGCGTAGAGCGCTGCCAGCAGTAGCAGGACAACGAGGCCGATGATGCGGGGTGAGCGGGAGGACATTATTCTGCGTTGACGGGGGGAGCTTCGTCACAACTGGCGATGAAACAAGGGATGCGGTACAGCGTGCCGACAAGCTCGGCGGTCTTGCGCAGAGAATTCATCAGCGGCCAGCGAAATTCCTGCAGGAAAGCATCCATTTGCCCCGAGAGCTGGAGCAGGGAACGATACGAGGCGTCATATTCCGTCGTCATCTTGAGCAGGTCCTTCTCGCGCTCCACCATACCGTCCCGGACAAGGCGGCAGTAGGTGAGCAGATCGGCCTCCTCCACCTTGCTGCGTTCCGCCGCCAGGAGGTGGCAGCCCGGGAAGGTTTTTCGTTTTTCCTCGATACATCCGGGCACGGTCACTGTCACTTCCTGCGGCTCGGCACTCTCCTGCCCCAGTGAATTCTCGACGATCTTGCAGACGATCGTAGAACGGCACTTCAGAGCGCGGTAGGTCTGCGTGAGGTAGGGCACCAGATCCGAAGTGGATACCCGACGTGTTTCGAAAATGCCTTTGCGCGCGGGGAATTCGCTTTGGTCATTCATCTGCGTATCACTCCATTCCGTATCTTCGTAGCCAGGCGAGACCGAACGCCAGATATCTTCTTTCTCTTTGATCCACGGGATGCCGTCTGCGTCGAAGCGAACCTCATTGAGAGGCGCATCCTTTGCCTTTTTCTGGCCGAAAAGGACGCTACGATACAGGCGCTGTTCCTTGGACAAGGTTTTTTCCACCAATGCACGGCAGAGTGCGACATCAGCGTCGACGACAGGTTCCGACAGGCCGACAGCCGGAAGGGCAAACAGGAGGAGAGTGAGGAGCCAGAGGAGGAGGGGGCGACGGATCATCGTTTACGGGGAAGCGCTGTTCTGCTGGAAGCGGGTGGTCGGAAGCGTGATGGGGGAGGGGAGGTTGAAGGACGGCAGCATGTCATCCGGCGTGACGGTGTAGGGAAAGGAGCTACTGCTATTGCCGGGGATCGTTTCCTGCCTCAGCCGGTTGCGAAGTTTTACGAGGTCTTCTTTTCCCGTGTCCTCCTTCACTCCTTCCACGCGCCAGCCCTCGCGCGCGAATGTCTTTTCAACATTGAGGACCTGACATGCCCAGTCCTCGCGCGGGCAGAGCGGTACGGCGGTCGGGGGAACGAGATTCACACTCGGAAGCGCCGTCGCCGCCGTCGCATCTTTGAGCGCAGCCGTTCGCAACGGGCCACGAGATTCCACGTCCTCCCACAATTGAACGGCAGGGCGGGCTCCGATACGGGTAAAGCGTTCCAGCAGGTCCATTTCGGTGTGAATGCACGGCATCACATCCAAATTCTGGCAGTCCCACTTTTTGTCCGGAATATCCTTCTCCGGATACTCTACGATGCTTTCCCAGAATTCCTTATACGTCTCATCCATTTCCGTGATGATCTTCGAAATGCGGTCCATCACTTTCTCTATTTCCGGCGGCAGATCCGCAATGGCCGGATTGACTTTGGAAGGGGAGGACAGGTGAAGGACTTTCGTCGGGAAGAGGGTATCCAGGACTTCCTGGTAGATGGATGGCACGGGAGGGAGATCCGGCAAATTACTCAGCTCTTCCAGCTGCTCCGAAACTTGTGCGAGATCCTCATAATAAGCGGGCGGGTCGAAGAGGGATTGCTTGAGCCGGATCTGGATGGGGGTCAGGATGGGCAGCAGGACAGTCCCCGTAGAGACCCGCAGGGCAGTGAAGTCGTACACGAGATCCGGAAGCATTTTGACCGACAGACGCGGGAGTTTTTCCTCCTCAAGATCGTTGGCCGGAGGATCATCGATGTTCAACATGAGATCGCGCGGGTCGGCTGGTCCTGGCATCCAATTGTCGAGAAAGGAGTAGGTGGGTGTCGTGAAACGATCATTGCGGCACCAGGGCATGTTCGTCCGGTCGTGAAAGACGCGATAGTTCTGTTGGATTTTTTCCCACTTCGGCTTGAGGTCGAGACTCTGCTGCCGAACGGCGGCGTAGCGTTCCCAGGCTTCCAGATTTTCGGTCAGCCACTCGCCGATCGCACGCATCATCGTGCTCTGGTAGGTGAGCAGCCGCCCGATGTATTTGGCCAATTCCCCTCTGAGCGCGCGCACCTGATCAATACGCTCCGCGTAACTCTCGAGCTTCTGCGCGGCCATCTCCGCTTTCGTTTTCGCTTCACCTTCCTGCTCCTCGCCCCAACGCTTCCAGCCTTGCGCGAGCGCGCGCAATTCCACGGGCGAGGCAAGCGGAACGACGAGCGGCACAGGCTCCTCCCGCACGTGGATGAGCAATCCATTCTGCAGGTAGGCGCTCACTTCGGAGAGCAGATCTTCGGGCGAGGAGCGGATCTGGATGTCGATGATTTGCTGATTGGCCGGTCGCGCGTTCTGCGAACTGGAGCTCCGTGGAGTCAGGAACGGATCTGACAGGTTCAGTCCCACGGAAACCGGGGTCGGCAGAATGAGACGGAGAACGGAAGACGTGAAGAGTTTGTGGGCCTGCGTCTGTTGTTCCTGCCACCATTCCGTGATCACGCGACGGCCAGGATTGTACGTGTTCACCGAGTCGTCCGTGGAGCGGATCAAGCTGCCGCTTGAAAACGGCCGCCCTTGGTCCAACTGAGCCGTGGGCATGATGTCGGTATTGTCCAGCTGCAGGAGCGGAAAGAGATTGTCTTTGGGTGATTCCTGGATTTTCTTGCCATTCAAAAGAGAAAAAGCGTCGCTGAAGTTATTCACCCACAAATCCTTGCGCGTGTCTCGAGCGGCATCGTGCTTGTATGCGGGGTCCGGCAGATTGGAATTCTGGCCGTACTTCCCCTTGCCGAGTTGCGTTTCCTTCATCTTCTTAAATCGTTTCTCCTCCTCTTCCAACATGATCACGCAGCGGTAATCCGGGGGATTGGTGCGGCGAAGCTTCGGATCGAATTCCTCGTACCGGCAGTAGCAATCAACCGGCACATCGTGTCGCTCGGTGTCATCTCGCGGCACGGCGGGTACCGCATCGCGGTTATAGCTGACAAGGTAACGTCGATAGATCGATACGTACTCCCGGCTGTTGGGGGCGTTCTTGCCTTTGCGGCATCCTGTCTTGTCGAGATCCGCCGGCACTTCGCCATTGAAGTCGAACCCCGGGTTATTGCGGTCAGGGAGGCCGTCTCCGTTGCAGTTGATGCAGTTGCGTTCAGGATCGTTCTCGCGATCGTCCACGATCCCATTGGAGCAGCAGTAGAGCATTTCATCCACATGGCACAACACATCCGCATTGGGAAACATGTCTTGCAGGATGATATCCACGGCCACCCACCCTTCATCGCCCGGTTGGCACCAGTCGCCGTTATCAACGTTGCGACACGGGCTGGTATCTTCCATGGTCTCGAAGAGTATCAAGTTGCCGTCGGCGTCCCACTCTTCGGCAGTGCAGGACTGATGGCGTCGTTGCCAGGCATTGAGGTCGGCGCACAGCTGCCGGCATTCATCCGGATTTCTGCAGGGCGGTTCCGTCGGACACTCACGAATGTAGGGATAACTGTTCCCACATTCGTTCACACGGCACACCGTGGACCAGCCGGTTGCCAGACCCGACCTTGGGAAAACAAAGCCATCTTCCAGTGCTCCGGTCGTTTCGTTGCGCTTCGCGAGGCCTGCCGCCGCCACTTCCGGCATCAGTTTGTCATTGTCCATGACAATGCCCTTACGACCGGGAGCGCCCATGACCGTAGGGATCTTTTCTTGCACATGCTGGTTGAAATCCCACCCGCCGCACTGGGCGCTTTCGAGATCCCCCCGCACTTCGCCCACATTCTGCTGCACGGCGGTGAAATCTACGGGTTCGTCGATTGTGATGGCGCTTGCAGTACGTGCAAGGAGAGCGGTCGCCAGCAGCAGACCTGCCACAATGAGGAGGGGGATTTTCAAGCGCACATGCATTGTGGCCGGTATCGTACCACGTTAGGGTTAGGATGAGGGTTAGGAGGGAGGAGGACGAAGGACGAAGGGATTCGAGAAACGGCGATAGTCATTTGGAATGAGACTCTGTGATTGTTCAACTCCATTCGTTTGCACCGTCTCTTCGCTGGTGTACCTTCCCCTTCCACGGCAGTACGTGGCCTCCTTTATTTCTGTTTCTCTCTCAAAGCATGTTTTCTCTCAATCGTGTGCACATCATCGGCTACCAGACGCAATCCGTTGAGATCCGGCAGACCCCCGGCGGGACGAGTGTCGTCGATTTGAATCTGGTCGTGCCCTATTCCTTTCAGTCCGAGAAAGGGGAGGCGCTGCAGGGACGCGCGTTCCACACCGTGACGCTCTGGGGTTCCATGGCGGATTTCGCCGGCCAGTATGTCCGTCCGGGTTCGCAGATCTTCATCGGCGGGCGACTGCAGACGGATTCCTGGGAGGACCAGACCACCCACGAGAAGCGCAGCAAGACCAAAATCGTGGCGCTCGACATGATCCTGCTCGATCCGAAGGATGGGCAGCAGCCGACGCCCGAAGGCGCCAAGCTTACGCTGGCTGCGGTGAACCGCGCCGACATCGTCGGCAACGTCACGCGCGATCCGGAAATCCGCACGACGACCGGCGGCAAACAGGTGCTCACGCTGGGGGTGGCGACCAACGACCGCTGGAAGGAGCGTTCCACCGGCGAAGTCAAGGAGCGCGCGGAGTTCCACAATGTCGTGATCTGGGGGGCGCTCGCCGAAGAAGTGGGCAAGGTCGTCCGCAAGGGCAGCCGCGTCTTCGTCTCGGGCCGCGTGCAAACGAGGAGCTGGGAGACAAATCAGGGCCAAAAACGTACGACCACCGAGATCGTTGCCGATCAGTGCGCGTTCCTGGGCGTGCGCAACGCCGCAGCGCTTGAAACCGTGGAGACGAGCGCGCAGCGCCACGTCAGTCGCGACCGACGTGGCAGCGGCGCTTCCCATGAATCTGGTCCCGTTCCGTCGGATGCGTCGGTCGGTGTCTCTTCCGCGGATATCCCCGAGATCCAGTATGCCTCGGAGGTGAAAGTCGAAGATCTGCCGTTCTGAATTTTTGACTTTCGTAAAGTGATACGGCTTCGCAATTTAAATGCTATTTGGATTTTCGTAATTTTCGCTTCCAGATGCGGTTTGCTACGCCGTTATTCCTATCATTTTAATTGCAACTTGGTATGAGGATTCTGCGTTCACCCGTTTTTTGTCCGTACGGTATTGACCCACACTGGAGTGAGGAAGAGGATGCTTTTCTTATGATAAATTCCCCTCTCTCCGAAAATTCCCCGTTTCCTCTTCTCGGATCCCGCTTCGGTTCTTCGGATGTCAATATTCTTGGTCTCAGGAAGGAAAGCGAACTCTATATATTTCTCTATGACAATGAGAGCCGCGCCGAGGCGCTCCGTCAACTCGGTCGCTTCGCGGACAATCCGGAACTGAGTTTCAACTGGTACGACGCTGCGGTTCTCTCGCAGAGAATCCGACTGGAGGCTCAGAAAGTTCAGAAGCAGGCTCAGGAGGCCATGCGAGACAACAGACAGTGGCCAACTTTCGATTGACATGCTCAAGAGATCTGCGGGCTTTTTCATGCGCTGAGGGAGTCACAGGTTTTTCTGTGAGCGTCGATCATGGCTTCGGTGCCTACTCCGACGGTGAACCGGATTCCCCGATGAGGCGCATCTCCAATTTCAGTGGTGTCTGCGTGCGTTCGCGGATCGTTTCGATCAACGTGCGAGCGTCGGCGAATGTCCCGTCCCCCGCATTGACGAGGAAGTTCGCGTGCCGGTCACTCACCTGCAAGTCGCCCACTTTGCATCCCTTGAGGCCGGCTGCTTCGATCACCTTCCATGCGGGCGTGCCATCGGACAACGCCTTGAAGCAAGAACCGGCTGTGCGTGTGAAGGGTTGAGCGACGGAACGTTTTTTGAGCAGCGCGCCAATATCCTGTTCAATTTCTCCTGCTTTGCGCGAAGGTACAGAAAGCGTCGCTTTCCAAATGAGTGGACAGCGAAAAATTCCCCCCACCCTCGCTCCCTCCCCCGATGGGAGAGGGAGGTTTGACCAATGTTTGAAAATGCTTTCTCTGTAAGCAAACCCGCACTCTTCACGGGAGAGCGTTTTCCATTCCCCTGCAAGAAAAACGGTTACGGTCTGCACGAAATGGTCAATCCACGTGCCCTGCGGGCCCTGTCCGGCGTTGCCGAAGATCGCGCCTCCCACGGTTCCCGGAATGCCGGTCAAGGGCGAGAGATCCAATCCGCGCTTGGCGAGGTGTGTCACGACGGTGGCGAGGGATGCTCCGGCTTCCACGCGCACGGTGTTCCCGCTCACTTCGATGGAAGACGCCAGTATGTGCACGACGAGTGCCTCGATGAGCCCATCCGCAAAGATCGTGTTGGAACCGGCACCCAGAACGATCATCGGGATTCCTTTACTTTGCGCGAATTGCCAAGCTTCTTCACAGTCCCGCTGCGTCTGCAGTTCCGCGTAGTACCGCGCGCTGCCGCCGATGCGCATGGTTGTTTTGGGTCCGAGGGGGATGAGTTCCTGGATCTGCATAACGGATACAGTGTACAGAAAGGGGAATGATCGTTTTCTGAGTTTCTTCCCTTCTTCTTTCTCTTGTCAGGGCGGCAAGGAGTGAAGATCCCCTCATTGAAGGATGTATGAATCTGTTTCTTTCGTCAGGGGACTTAGGGCACCTTGTTCGGCTCGCCCTGAGCGAAGCCGAAGGGTTCCCTAAGCTCCCCGACACCCCCTTTACCCTCCTAACGGCCAAGCTTAGGTGGGAAACCTGTCCCTCGGCTTCGCTCGGGATCTTTGACGGGTTTCCCCCCACTTCCGTCCCTCCCTTCCAACCGGTTTTGTTTGTGCATTGTTTGTTATGTGAATTGTTTCTGTTTTTTATGTAAAAAGAGTGTCCGATTCAGACATTTATGCCTCTCCTGCAGTTATTTCTTGGAGAGGAACGAGGCTGTGCGTTCCATGACGTCCGCGATGCGCTGTGCGCGGGCCAGCTTTTGCAGGCGCGCGAGGGCCACGGTGAGCACGGCCAGACAGACCAATCCTCCAGCAATGAGCATGAGGTCAGAGGAACCCAATTCATAGCCCAGGACAGAGAGCACCACCTGTCCCAACGAAAAGACGAAGATGCCGAAGAGCGTTCCCACGCCCAAGGTGACGATGATGAGATGCGCGCGGTTTTCCTGGCTGTCTTGCGGGGCGCTGGCGAGCTGCGTCAGGAGTTCGCTCGAGAGGATCACGGGTTCCTTATCCCACTGCTTGAAGAGCTGAAAAACTTTGCGCTGGAGCACGAGGCCGACGAACGTGCGGAACGGCACCGATGTCTTGCCGGTGATGATGGCCCGGTTCTGTTCTGTCCTGAGTTCGATTTCGAGATCGGCGGTTTCGGGCATGGGATAGAGGGGAAGTCAGGGGGATCTTAGCATGAATCCTGTTTCTCTATCTGAAGGGAGATGCCCGAAGATTCTTTTCTTTCTCTTGTCTACCCGACAAGAGAAAGAAGCAAAGAGAAGCGCACCGCCGCCAACCACCCCTCCCCCGGCCATGTGCCTCCTCGCCTCGCCTCCAAGGCTTCGGCTCGTCTCGTCGGCCGCTTCGCGGACATGGCCTTCCCCTTCACCCCCCGTGGCGGCGGAACCCCAACGAGTGCTGTTTTCTGTTTTTTGAGACGTCCCGACGGGACGTCTGTACATTGTTTCTGTTTTGTTATTTTTCGATTTCTGCCTTGGCCGCCTTCAATCGCGCGAGCGAGACGTCCTTTCCGAGAGCCACGGCCACTTCAAATGCTCCGGGGCTGTAGGGCAGGCCCGTGAGAGCGACGCGGAGCGGCCAGAGAAGTTGCCCCTGCGAGAGCTCTTCTTTCTTGGCACAGGCGAGCAGTTTTTCTTTGAGCGAATCGGCCGTCCATTCATCCTCAGAAATCTTTTCCAGAGTTTTCACCAACACGTTCAGGATTTTCGGCAGAAGCTCCTTCGTGACTTTCTGTTTCCCATTGGCGAGAAGATCCACATCAACTTTCGGGTTCACATAGAAGAACGTGAGCATATCGGGTCCTTCCTTGAGAAAAGTTACACGTTCGTGGATGAGAGCTGCCTTGTCTTTGAAGCGGGCATCATGAGCGGCCTCGGGAAAGCGCTCCGCAGTGAGCATCTGCAGCCGGTCGGCGAATTCCGCCAGCGGAAGTTTGCGAATCCACTGGCCCTGCAGCCAGTCCAATTTGGCCAGGTCGAAGATCGCCCCCGCCTTCTGCACGCGCTCCAGTGAAAACGCCTCGATCAATTCTGAAAGGGAAAAAATCTCCTGCTCCGATCCCGGATTCCATCCGAGGAGCGCGAGGAAGTTCAAGAGTGTCTCGGGCAAATAGCCTTTTTGGATGTACTCCTCGGCTGCCACAGACTGCTGACGCTTGCTCAATTTGGTCCTGTCTTTGTTCAAAAGCAGCGGCACGTGCGCGTACTTCGGCGGCGTCCATCCCAATCGCTCGAAGAGCAGCAGGTGCTTGGGGGTGGAGCTGAGCCATTCCTCCCCGCGGATCACGAGGTCGATTTCCATGAGGTGGTCATCCACGACATGCGCGAGGTGGTAGGTGGGAAAACCGTCGCTCTTCAGCAGCACCTGATCATCCACCGTGTGCCCATGAAACGTTACTTCCCCGCGGATTTCATCGGTGTAGGTGAAGATGCGCTCGTGCGGGACCAAGAGTCGGAGCACGTGGGGTTCGTTGCGTGCAAGACGATCTTCAATTTCCTTCTTCGGCAGGTGCGCGCAGTGCCGGTCATACATGGGGGCCTGTTTGCGGGCTATCTGGTCTTCGCGCATCTTTGTCAGCCGCTCGGGTGTGCAGAAACAGGGATAGGCGTGGCCGTCCTTCAAAAGCTGCCGGGCGTACTTCTGATACAGCTCCAAGCGTTCCGACTGGATGTAGGGTCCCTTCGTTCCCTCCTGTGCGACGATGCCTTTGCGCATCATCACCCCTTCATCCGGATCCAAGCCTGCCCAGTGGAGTGTAGAGAGAATGTTTTCGACTGCTCCTTCAACGCTTCGTCCCTGATCCGTATCCTCGATGCGCAGCAAAAAACGTCCCTTCATCTGCTTGGCGATGAGATAGGCGAAGAGTGCGGTGCGCAGTCCGCCCACGTGGAGGAAGCCGGTGGGGGATGGGGCGAAACGGGTGCGCATTTTTAGGGATGAGGGATTGCCCGCCCATACGACCGGACGGTCGGGCGGGGAATATTGAGGATTAGGAAAGGAACGCAGAAATCCTACCACACGCCCTAATATGGCGCAGGAAAAAGCAAAAGTGCCCTATTCCAGAGAGCTTCAGACCTCCTCAATTCACCACCTCCACAGTAAACGTCACCCTTCGGCTTCGCTCAGGGTGACTATGCTCAAACAGGACAATCCTGTTTTTTTGAAGGAGTCATCCACTGGTCTAATTGGCCACTTCCACCGTGAAGGTGATCGGTTCCACCGGTTTTTCGCTCTCTCCTACTGCGACTTGACTGATGGCATCCACAACTTCCATGCCGTTCACCACATGCCCGAAGGGCGTGTGTTTCCCTACGAGCCACGGGGTACCGTCCGCCCGCGTGATAATGAAGAATTGGCTGCCGTTGGTATTGGGCCCCCGGTTGGCCATGGCGATCACTCCGCGCACAAGCGGGAGAGGATTACCAGCGGTTTCATCGTCGAAGGTCGCACCGAATACACTCTCGCCGCCCGTCCCGTTCCCGTTGGGATCGCCTCCCTGGATCATGAAATCCTTGATGACCCGGTGGAAGGTGAGGCCATTGTAGTAACCGGAACGGCCAAGTACGACGAAGTTTGTCACGGTCTTCGGAGCGCGGTCGGCATCAAGTTCCAGTGTGACATCGCCCATGCTCGTTTTGAGAATCACCGTGTGTTTGCCGGTGAGGAGAGTTCCATCGAAGCCGGCGGGTGCGGGAGGGGTCATGTTTTCGGAGGCAGGTTCCTCTGGGGCGGGATTTTCGGCCGTAGGTTCGGCTGGAGAGGGATTTTCCGTTGCAGGCGATTTTTGCCACCCGCATCCAACGAGGAGTGCAAGCGCAAAAAGCGGGATGAGGAAGAAATAGTACTTTTTCATATGCAACCGCGGCAGGCTACGCGCCTCTTCGGGATCAGGCAAGTTGCCGTGCAATGACTTCGGCAATTTGTCGAGCGGCCTCGGGTCGGTGGAGTGTCTTGATCGCGCTTGCCATGATGAGGCGGGAATCCGTTGCCTCAATGAGATGGCGCACGGTTGGGACCAGTGATGCAGCGAGGCGTTCCTGATCCAGAAGGATGCACCCTCCGGATTTCACCGCGGCTTCGGCGTTGCGGCGCTGATGATCATGGGCCACGCCCTCCAATGGCACCAGGATCGCGGGCAGCCCGATCGCCGCAAGTTCCATGAGCGTGGTGGCGCCTGCTCTGCTGAGCGCGAGATCGGCAGCTGCGAACAGGTGCGGGTATTCCTCGATGGCGAACGGGCACTGCCAGTATCCGGGTGGGTTGCCGATGACCGTTCCTTTTCCTTTGCCCGTGAGATGAATGATTTCGCAGAGTTCGAGCAGCTCGGGAAGCGCGTGCGCCACTGCCCGATTGAGCGCCAGTGCCCCCTGACTCCCGCCGACCACAAGCAGTACCGGCCGCATGCGGGAGAGACCTGTCACCATCAAGCCTCTCTGCCGCGATCCCGTGGCCATGTCTTCCCGCACCGGCGTGCCAGTGAACGCGTCTTTCGGATGGTTCTTCCTCGTTTCGAATCCCCGGCAGATCGCCACCGCCCATCGGCTCACCATCCAATTCGCCCACCCGCTCACGGCATCCGATTCATGCAGGACGATGGGAATCCCCAAAGCATGGGCCGCGTGGCAGACAGGAACGCTCACGTAGCCGCCTTTGCTGAATATGACGGCGGGTTTCAGCTGCTGGAGGAGCGAGCGGGCACTCCGCGTCGTGCGCAAAAACTTCCAGAGCACGTTCCATGACAATCGGGGAGCGTCGAATGGCGTAACAGAAAAACCTGCTTTCTCGACGAAGGAAACATCATCCGGTCTCGTGCTCACGACAAAGTGCATCTGTGCTTCCGGCAGACGCTCCCGTAGTGCGTGCGCCACGGCAATCGACGGCGCAATGTGCCCGATGGATCCGCCGCCGACGAAGAGTACAGTGTGAGGAGACATGGCACGTCCGAGCGTTCCATCATACAGCGTCGGCTCTCTCATGCGCGCGAGAAAGAGGGGGTTCTTTTCTCCGTTCTTCGCGCGACAGCGGCAGCTTCCGTGGAATGCATGGAGATATTGAGCAGGACGCCTACGGCGATCAGCAGAGAGATGAGAGAGGATCCTCCATAGCTGATGAACGGGAGGGTGATTCCCGTGAGCGGGAAGAGCGCCAGATTCACGGCGAAATTGAGAACGGTCTGGAAGGCGATCCAGGTGGTGATGCCCGTGGCAACGAGAAAACCGAATCGATCAGGCGCCTCGCGGGCGATTTTGTACCCGCGCCAGATGAAGATGCCGAACATCGCAATGATGATGAGCAACCGGAAGAAGCCGAGCTCCTCTGCCATGGCCGCGAAGATCGTGTCGGCCTGCACCTCCGGGAGGTACCCGAATTTCTGCACGGATTTTCCGTAACCCACGCCAAAGGCTCCTCCGCTGCCGATGGCGATAAGCGCCTGCTTGATCTGGAAACCGATCGTCTCGGAAATCGATGGATCTTCGGGCGAGAGGAATGCGCGGAATCTATTGCGGATGTAGTCCTTCTGCAGGATCAGCGGCAAGCCGAGAATACTGGCCATCATTCCTCCCAGAATCACGTGCCCGATGTTGCCCCCTGCCACAAAGAACATCACGACCGCAATACTGGAGAGCACGAGAAAAGATCCCAGATCCGGCTGCAGCGCCACGAGAATCGTGCTCAGGCTCAAGAGCGTTGCGAAGGGGACAAAGCCTTCTTTCCAGGTGCTGACCAGCTGTTCGCGTTTCTGCAGCCACAGGGCGAGGTAGAAGATGAGTGTGAGTTTGAGGAGCTCCGCTGGTTGCAGAGAGAAAAAGCCCAATCGAAGCCAGCTCTGTGCCGTTCCGTACTCCGCGCGCAGCCCGGGGATGAACACGGCGAAGAGCAGGAGCAATGTCGCTCCAAAGAGCGGGAATGCCAGCCGCTGCCAGAGGCGGTAGGGGAGAAGCATGACGATGCCCATCGCGCCGAAACCGAAGAACACGTGCCGGAAACTGCGCCAGAGATAGAAGGAATTGCTCGGCGCATCCCGGAGTCCCTGCGAGACCAGGCGTTGCGTGATCTGATAGCTCTCGAACACGCTCACGCTCGAAATCATGGCGAGCCCGAAGAGCGTGAGCACCACGGTAATGCCGAGGAGGAGGAAGTCCATCCGGCGGAACATGAGGCGCCAAGAATATCACCGTTTCACTATTGCCGGTGAGCGGTTTCTCATCGCTTTCCTTATCCCACGCAGGAATGCCCGGCGGTGCACGCCATTCATGGTGGGCAAAAGTGATCGCGCGCGAAGCGCGAGTCGTTTGATTGCGGAAGTTTGTTTTCGGAAATCTGGAACTTGCCTCGCGAGTAGAACGAGCGACCGGCCAAGCGTTTCCATGCGCGCGAGGGACTGTTCCAGTGTCATGTGGTGGTGATGCAGTGCCTTCGCATCCGGCTCATAGAACAGGCGAATACCTGCCTTTTTCATCCGTCTGCCCCACTCGATGTCCTCCCAGCCGTAGAGTGTCATATCCTCACGGAAACGGAAGCGGTGCGCGACATCCGTGGGTACGCTTATGTGGCTCGTGTAGGTGAAATGTTCCTGGATTTTGGTCGGGAGAAATGCGTGCGCGTATTTCGCGATTTTCGGGTACCCGAATTGCCAGCCGCTCCGCTCGAGCCAGCGCATGACCGGATTACTGCCGACAACGGGGTCCCAGGTGACGAAGCCGAGGACGGCTATTGGGGATTTTACGATTGGCGATTGGCGATTTATTTCTTCTGGAGTGGAATAGTGAGCGGCGAGATGATTCTCGCATGCATTTCGTTCCAGAAGAATGTCATCACCGATGAAGAGCACGAACGGCGCATGCGCGTGTTTTACACCGAAGTTCCGCGCGACTCCCTGCTGGGATTTGGGAATCTCGAAGTAGTTGGTAGTTGGTAGTTGGTAGTTGGTAGATCGCTGAAACAATTTTGCTGTTTCGGGGTCCGGACCGTCGCTCACCACGATCACTTCCAATTCATCCGCGACGGTCTGCGCCTCCAGACACCTGAGGCAGAGCCTGAGGATATTCGGCCGCCGAAAGGTGGGGATGATGACGGAGAGGGAAGGCATATGGCGCGGGATGGCCACCTACGGTGTCCCTCCCACGGACCCACCCTTCCCTCATCGGTTGCGCTCCAGCGCTGGGGCCCGCGAGACCCAGCGCTTCGCGCGGATTATTTTATGCGGCACAGTGTTTCCAATTTTCGTGCCATCTGAGGATGAGTGAGCTTCGCGTGAGACACACGTGGTAGCGATATTTGGAATATCAGTGTATCAGAATATCAGAGAACCGCGTTTGGTTTATTCTTCCACTGATACACTGACAACAGATAGTTCACTATTCCCATGCGCTGTCTCTTCCTCGATCTGGCCAGTCATTCAGGTCTTCTCGCCTGTGTTACGGAGGAGCGGGTCATTGCTTCAGAAGACAGCAATCACCGCATCGGCGACCATGAGCTGATTCCGCTTTTCGAAAAAACACTCCAGGCGGCAGGATGGAAGGCCGATGGCCTCACTCACTGCGCGTGCGTCATCGGTCCCGGGGGATTCATGAGTCTGCGTGTCGCGGTCGCATTTGCGAATACTCTCATTCACCAGCTCAAGGTTCCGGGAGCGGGGATTCATTTGAGCGATTTATACGCAGCAAGAACCCCTCACCCGTCCCTCGGCTGCGCTCGGGACACCCTCTCCCGCGGGGAGAGGGATGGGGAGAGGAGTGAAAAAAATAAGGAACTTCTCTGGCTCCATTCCACAAAGAAGCACGAGCTGTTTGTACGTGGATTCGGTTCCTACGCATCTCTCTGGCCGAAGGCGGCGCATGTCACCGTGAAGGAATTCCTTCTTCATGCAGCGGAGATTCGCGAATCTCCGCTGCGGTGGTGCGGAGAACTGATCCCCGAACACGAAGCTCTGTTCAAAGAGAAGGAGCTCCAGCCAGTCGTTCTTTGCCCTCTTGCCGATGTCCTGCCCGCGTTCCTCGGCAAACAGACGTTCACCGAAAAACTCTTAGAGCCGTGGTACGGGCGAAGTTGGTAGTAATGGTCTTGCTCTCCGGCCGAGAGTTGTTACGATGAATCCCTTTTCTCCCCTCACAATGGCATCTCGATTACTGGAAGAATTATGCTCTGCAGAAGGAGCACTCGTGGAACTTGGCAAGGGGCATCTTGCGAGCATCCAAAATGATGCAAACAACCTTCTCCCTCTTGATCGCACAAAATATGCGCAGGGGCAGCAGCTTCCTCTGCCACGACGGCAAAAGGGAGGATGCCAGTATGAAGGGATGATCGTTCGGAGCGAGCATCCATCAGGGACGTATGGCAAAGATCTATCGGTATATATGACAGGGAGCAGAACAGTCGATCTTCCCGCTGCGGCAGAGGAGGGACCAAAAGAAAAAAAAGAGCAACAAAGAGTAGATGTGCGATTTGATGACGGGAGATTCGAGGTGAGAGTGAATGAACAGTCCCTTTGGTCAGAGGGGGATGGTGTTATTCAACTTCTCCCCGGCGCGCTTCCTCTTATTGTTGAAAGGCTGATCGCCATGAGTGCGTTCCTTCGGGAGACGCACAATCCTCAAGTCATCCAGAGAGTCGAAAAAGCTCAGCAGGCGATTCGGAATCAGCTGGACGGACTTGGTGTGTTTCAATGGGGTTCCTGATGCGGAGGCATGACATGAAGTCTTCTGGAGTCGTGGTACGTGCGCGCTTGGTAAAGGTTTCCTTTTGTTGACGCTGCCTTCTTGGGTGATAGAATCCCTTCCTTTCCAATTTTTTCTATGGCAACCATTGAAAATCCCCTAGTGGATCACGCTGAAAACGAAAGTCACGCCAATTGGCAAAGATGGTTGGGGGTGTGCGAAGAATTGATGGAAAGGGTGAGAGAGAAGAAACTCATTTTTGATGGAGGGGAGGAGAGGCGTTTGGAGCACGAAAAGATGAGCCAACTGGCCGAATTTGCGGCTGGAGTTATTGTTGAAAAAGCGAGGGCTCTTCCGGTTCCTCTGGCCCAAATGAGCGACTATGTTGCTCAGGCGATCGTCTCTATCTGTTATTCTATTGCTCCGGATTGCACCGTCGATGGAGCAATGATGGATCGGAATAGGATCACCCACTGTCTCTGCAAGCGATTCGCGGTGATGGCGATTGAGGGAGGAAGCGCGCCTGCCTCCTCCGATATCCTCACGAAAGGCGTCGGGGAGGCGGTCCGCGATGTTCTTGCGGATGGGTCAGCTGTGAGGCGTGTTCGCGAGGACGAATAATTGCGGCTCATTCCGCAACGAGTGGCATTTCTCTGCTACGCTATTTTCCGTGGGAGTTATTGATTTCCTGAACAAGTTCCTCGGCGATCCCAATGAAAAGGAGCTCAAGAAGCTTCGGCCGATCGTCGAACTCGTGAAGAAGCAGTGCGCGACCGATACGATCCGTTCCCTCACACTCGAGACGCTTCCCCGAAAGACGCAGGAATTCCGCGATCGCATCGCGAAAGGGGAAACGCTTGATGCACTGCTCCCCGAAGCGTTTGCCACCGTTATCCGCGCATGCGAACTCCTGAAGGCATCGGGCAAGACGGCGAGCATCGGCAAGCAGACATTCGTCTGGGACATGGTGCCCTTTGATGTGCAGGTGCTGGGTGGCGTCGTGCTCCATCAGGGCAATATTTCCGAGATGAAGACGGGCGAAGGAAAAACTCTCGTCTGCACGCTGCCCGTGTACCTCAATGCGCTTGCAGGCAAAGGCGTGCACGTGGTGACGGTGAACGACTACCTCGCCAAGCGCGATGCCGTGTGGATGGGCATGCTGTACGAAGCACTCGGCCTCACCGTCGGCACCATCGTCCACGAGAGATCGAACGACGAGCGCAAGGCGGCCTACGCCTGCGACGTCACGTACGGCACGAACAACGAATTCGGCTTCGACTACCTGCGCGACAACATGGTGACTTCCCTCAACCGCCAGGTACAGCGGGGTCTCCACTACGCCATCGTGGACGAAGTGGACTCCATCCTCATCGACGAGGCGCGCACGCCGCTCATCATCAGCCAGCCTGCCGAGGAATCCACCGACAAATACCGGCAGTACTCGATGCTGGTGGGGCAACTCGAAGAGAACACGCACTACAACAAAGACGAAAAGCAGAAGACCGCCGTCCTTACCGAGGAGGGTGTCAAAAAGATGGAACAGCTCCTCGGGCTCGAGAACATCTACACCGAGAAGGGTTTTGCCGAGGTGCACCACATCGAGCAGGCGCTGCGTGCGCACGCCATGTACCAGCGGGACGTGGATTACGTGGTGAAGGAGGGCGAGATCATCATCGTGGACGAATTCACCGGGCGTCTGATGGAGGGGCGCCGCTACAGCCACGGGCTCCACCAGGCAATCGAGGCCAAAGAGAATGTCGAGGTGCAGCGCGAATCAAAGACTCTCGCCACGATCACCTTCCAGAATTACTTCCGTCTCTTCCAGAAGCTCGCTGGCATGACGGGAACAGCCAAGACCGAGGAAGAGGAATTCGAGACGATCTACAAGCTCAAGGTGATCATCATCCCGACCAACAAGCCCATGATCCGCGACGACAAGGCGGATGCGATCTACCGCACGGTGGAAGCGAAGTTCAGGGCGGTGGCCAAGATCGCGAAAGAGAAGTACGCGAAGGGGCAGCCGATCCTCATCGGTACCACGTCCATCGAAAAATCAGAGGCGATGAGCGCGCTTCTTGAGCAGGAAAAAGTCCCGCATCAGGTGCTGAATGCTAAGCACCACGAAAAAGAAGCGGAGATCGTGGCGCAAGCGGGGCAGAAGGGTTCCGTGACGATCGCCACCAACATGGCCGGTCGTGGAACGGACATCAAACTGGGGGCGGGAGTGGCGGACATCGGCGGTCTCTGCATCCTCGGCACCGAGCGACACGAGGCGCGGCGCATCGATAACCAGTTGCGTGGCCGCTCCGGCCGCCAAGGCGATCAGGGAGAGAGCCAGTTCTTCGTTTCCATGGAAGACGATCTCATGCGCCTTTTCGGCGGGGACCGCCTGAAATCCATGATGGAGCGCCTCAGGGTTCCCGATGATGTGCCGCTGGAAAACGGCATGGTCTCGCGCTCGATCGAGGGCGCGCAGAAGAAGGTGGAAGGTCACAACTTCGACATTCGCCGTCATGTGGTGCAGTACGACGACGTGATGAACAAGCATCGCCAGATCATCTACCTGCGTCGGCAGAAGATTCTGGAGCGCCTTGCAGAAGCCGACTCTGTCACTGAGGAGGCCGTAGAAGCCCAACCTCTCCACAAAGACATTCTCGCGGCGATCAAAAAAGAAATGCATTCTCTCACCGCCATTCACGCATCCACCATTGATCCCAGCGAGTGGAACGTGAAAGAAATAGCAGAGAACCTGGCCGCATTGCATCCGGCCTTCGCCGAAGTCGCGACGGAGAAGAAGCTTCTTGCCTTCTCCACGACCGAGGAGCTCGCAGAGGCACTCGTGAAGCTTGCACAGTCGTTCTACGAGGCCAAGTGCAAAGAGGAGAAGCCCGCAACCGTCGCGCAGGCGGAGCGCATCATCACTCTGCGATCCATTGATACGCACTGGATGGATCACATCGATGACATGTCACATCTGCGCGAGCAGGTCGCTTTCGCCGGCTACGCCCAGCGCGATCCGTTGATCGAGTACAAGGATCAGGGCTTCCGTCGGTTCAGTACGCTCATCGCCACCATTGATTCCACGATTGTCCGCACGCTCCTGCAGATCGACTTCGAACAATTTGCGGCGCGCATTACGCTGGAGGAACGGCAGGAAGAGCTCCAGAACCTGCAGACCAATGCGGATCAGATTGCCGGGGAATTGGAGAAAACCGGTGTCGGGACTGAAGAATTAAGAATGAAGAATAATGAATTAGGAAGTGGTGCCATGCTCATTCAGAATCAGCCGGGAGCTCCCGCGAAGCCCGTCACCAAGTCGAAAATGCTCAAAGCGGACCATGTGGGGCGCAATGATCCGTGTCCGTGCGGAAGCGGTAGAAAATATAAAAAGTGTCATGGGCGTGGAGCGTGAAAGAAATGCACCACGTCAGCTTCCACCCTGAGCGAGCCCCGCGCATGCGGGGCGAGTCGAATGGGCGGCAGTGGCAAGAAACTTGCCCTGTACCGGAGCGAGAGCGACTGATACGGAGTACAAGAAGTGTCATGGGAAGGGCGCATAGTGGAAGAGATTGAGCATGTTGTTTGTAGGTTGTGTATTTTGAAATCGCCTCACTCCCAGCCCCTCTCCCGATCCACCACGTTCCTTTCGGGGAGAGGGGAGTGTTTGTTGTTCATGTTTATTCCTCCTCTCCGTGCAGGAATCGTTGCAGGAACGGAGAGGGGGGGAAGGGGATGAGGCAATGCACTTTCCGTGCTACCATGATTCCCCATGCCCCGCCCCCACTCCGTCGTCGGTCATGACGCTATTCGTGCGGAACTGGAACAGGATTTGCAGACCGGCAACGTTTCGCATGCCTACCTCTTCACCGGGCCGCGGCACCTGGGAAAGATGACGCTGGCGCGGTGGTTCGCGACGGAGCTTCTTTCTGTCGGGCAGCCGCCCGAAGCACTCGAGCACATTCAGCATGATTGCGAGCGGATGATGCATCCCGATCTTTTCGTCTTAGATCAACTCTGGATCGCCGAACAGTGCGATGACTGGGCGGTGATCGCGCAGACTTCCAATGCTCCCCAGCAGGAACGCGAGAAGAAGAAGGTGAAGACCGATACGATCGGCATCGACGACATCCGCGCGCTGCAGGAGCGGTTGCAGGAGACGGCTTCGGGCCGGTACCGCTGCTGCATCATCCGTTCGGCGGAGCGGCTGCAGGCGGAGGCGGCCAATGCCCTCCTCAAGATTCTGGAGGAACCTCCCGCTCCTTTGGTTTTTGTGTTCACGACGCAGGCGCTCTCCTCCCTGCCTTCCACCATCGTGTCGCGCATGCGCGTGATCCGTTTCCATCCGCTCCCGCATCGCGAACTCATGCCTCTCCTCAAGGGAGTGGAGAATGAAGACCGGCAATTTATCCTTCATCTTGCGCAGGGGGCGCCAGGCATCGTGCAGTCACTTAAAGCAGACCCCGAAGCGTTGCGCTCTCACCGGCTTGTCCATTCCAAAGCAGTGTCGTTCTGGCGCACGCATTCCCTCAAGGAACGATTACAGATTCTCGAGCCGATGCGGGAACGCGGGGAAGAGGCGGAACAGTTGCTCCTGCACCTTGCGTTGGCACTCCGCGAACAGTCACCCTCCGCGCTCCCCTCCGTACAGGCTCTGCATGAGCTCGCCGCAGGCCTGCATACCAATGCCCATCGGGGGCTTATCGTGCAGCGGTTCGGCATGCGAATTTCGTGAGCGGTTTCCCTGGCCCTTTCCTTGCCCATAAGCGGATCGGATGCTAGCCTCCTTCGCCGTCTCGTATGGTCTATGTCTACGTCCTCTTCGGCTCTCTCTTCGGAATTTGTCTGATTCTGGGCGGTCGTGTATTTGTGCGTCACCATGCGATTCGGCGCTTTGTGCGCGGGATCTGCCAGCGCACCGATTCGGCGAGTGAACGCGGAGCTGTGATTCTGGAAGAGACCAAGATCGAAAAACCGCGCAAGAGCCCTCGCGTGTCGGCCATCGAGATGCAGCAAGTGCGGTCCCTCACGCGCGATGCGGAAAAAGCAGTGGCGCAGGTGAAGTATGACGAGGCGGAACGCCTCTTCATTCAGGCGCTCACGACCAACCCCAAAGCCTTCGACGTGCAGGCGCAGTTGGCCAAGCTCTACCTGCTCACGGATCGGGATCACAAAGCGGAGGCCATGTACCGCGAACTTCTGCAGCATCGGGATGATGTTTCCTACTTCGCCAATCTGGGGCTTGCCTACTATAGACAGGGCAAGTACGTGGAGGCCTGCCATTCGTATCAGGATGCGCTCAACCGCGATCCCAAGTCACCCGAACGCACGGCGGCGCTGGGGCGCGCCTGCATCGCCGCACAGCGCTTCGAAGAGGCCGCGCCGCTTCTCGAGAAGGCGGCAGTGCGGCTCAATCGTGATACGGTGCTCCTGCATCTGCTTGCAGAGTGTTACCTGCAGCTGGGTCATGCCGACAAGGCCGAAGAGGTGTACCGCCGCATCAACAGACTGGAGCCGTACAATGAATCCGTGAAGGAGAAGATTTCGGCACTGGCGAAAGCATGAGAGACAAACCTACCCTTCGGCTCCGCTCAGGGCCTTCGGCGGTTTTTCTCTCATGAGCTCTCTTTTCCCTTAAATGTGCGGCTCCACCCCGCAGCAAGTGCGGGGTTTGCCGCGGCTTATTTCATTATGCACCAAGGACATTCAATTTTGCGTGTCGCAAACGCACAATGCACCATATTTCATGAATATGGAGTTTCGCAGAGCTTACGATTCCAGCTCTACTGTTATGTCTCCCTTCACCGTGGCCTGGCAGCCCAGTCGCTCGTCCCCGCTCATGCCCATGGCTTCTTCGCGCTCATTGGGCGGGTTCAGGTTCTCCGCGCCCTTGCGCACATGGCACTTGCAGGTCATGCAGAACCCGTTGCCGCCGCAGGCGCTCTCCATGGGGACGCCATTGGCCTGTGCAGCTTGCAGGATGGTTTCTTCCGCCTTGGCATCGACAGGTTTTTCCTGACCGTTTACGAGAAAAGTGATTTTTGGCATGAATCAAATGTAGAATGTAGAATGTAGAATGTAAAATTATTTTTTCTATGTTGCGTCGTTCACTCCTTTCCGTTCGCGATTTACATGTGTCCGTTGCGGATAAAACAGTGGTGCGCGGGCTTTCGCTCGATGTGCGTCCCGGTGAGCTGCATGTGATCATGGGGCCGAACGGAGCCGGCAAGTCTTCTTTCGTCCATGCGCTCATGGGGCATCCCGCCGTGCGCGTGACCAAGGGGACCGCGCGATTTGCAGGCAAAGATCTGCTCAAGCTCGCTCCACACGAACGCGCGCAGGCGGGACTCTTTCTGGCGTTTCAGCACCCACGGGAAATCACTGGGGTGAGCGTGCGGAATTTTCTGTATGCCGCACTCACGGCGCAGAAGAAAAACATGACACCACTTGCATTTCACGATCGTCTGACCAGAGCAATGGCCGTACTCAAAGTGGAGAGCGCGTGGGAGGACCGTTCAGTTCATCGTGGTTTTTCGGGAGGGGAGAAAAAGAAGCTCGAAATCCTGCAACTGCTCGTTCTGGAACCGAAACTCGCCCTGCTGGATGAGACGGATTCCGGACTCGATTTGGACGCGCTCGTGGTGGTAGCGGAAGGACTGAAGCAGCTGCGCAAGCGCCAGCCGACTTTTGCGGCGGTTCTGGTCACGCATAATATCCGTTTCCTCTCTGTTCTGAAGCCGGACCACGTGCACGTGATGCTTGCCGGCGCGATCGTAGAAAGTGGCGGGCCGGCACTCATCCGCCGGCTCGGGCGGGACGGATTTCAGAAATATGTTGCATTGCAGAGTTGATGGTTGAATGGCTGCCGTGAGCCAAGGCTCCACCCTGTACCGAAACAGATGGAGCTGCTATCCTGAGGACTCTTTTCCCTCAATTTTTTATGGAAGAAACATGTTGCTGTTCCCATAAGTCGTCAGTCTGCTGGATGGGTATCCTGCTTGTCCTTATCGCCGGCGGGTTTTATCTCACGGGCAAAGTCATCGAGCAGAAAGATTTTTCGCCGATGACGATCTCCGTCGAAGGAACAGGCAAAGCCTCCGCAATCCCCGACATCGCTGCAGTGAGCTTTGGAGTGCAGACCGGCCGACAGACGACCGCTCAGCAGGCCATGAAGAATCTGACCCAGAAGATGACGGATGTTGTGACAGCCGTGAAGGCGCAGGGAATCGAAGAGAAAGATATTACAACGAATTCCCTTTCGCTTCAGCCGGAGTATGACTGGAGTGAAGGCCGACAGATTGCACGCGGGTTCCAGGCCACGCAGACGTTGTACGTCAAGGTGCGTGATCTCGATAAGATAGGAGACCTGCTCGCCGCCGTGACGGGCGAGGGGGTGAATCAGATCGGTGGTGTGGAGTTCACGATGGATGACCCCGAGGTTCTGCAGGCCGCAGCGCGCGAAAAAGCAATTATCAAGGCTGAGGCCAAGGCGAAGCTCCTTGCGGATCAACTGGGCAAGAGCATTGAGCGTCTCAAGGGCTTCTCGGAAGGCGGCAGCTACACGCCGATGGCGGATTACCGCAAAGCGAACGTGATGCTCGAGAGCGTGGGCGGTGGTTCCGCTGATGCCTCCGTGCCGATCCCGACCGGTGAACAGGAGGTGAGCGTGTCAGTGTCGCTGATGTACGAACTCCGGTAGGTCTTAGTGTTCAGTAAAGGAAGAAAGGTGGGTCTTGCACTGCATGGCCAGCGTCTGTGCATTGAGTCCGTGTTGTCGGGCGATGTCGAGAAAACGGTTTCTTTGGCGGCGGTGGATGTGAAACATCTTGCGGACATGTCCCCACTTTCTCCGCGTCATGACTTGCCGTATGAGTTCACGTTGTTCATGCAGGCGTCCAGAGAGATAGTTTGCGCTCTTTTGGTCCAATCCGGTTTCCGCGACTTGCAGCAACGATCGAATCCCTGCGGCCGTTGCCCGAAAAGCCTCGAGTACTTCATGGTCGCCGCAGCGAAACCGTGGATGCCATTTCCCTAAAGACTCCAGCGTCATGAGAACAGCGCGGTAATTTCCTTATGTGCCGCTACGAAAATGCTCCCCAAAGTAATACAGAGGAGACCTACGATGAGCGGAAGGTCTACTTTCTCCCGGACGGTGATGACATTGAAGAGCAGTGCAGCAATCGGAGCCGCTGCGATCCAGAGCGCAATGACGACGAGAAAACTGCCGAATGCGCGATTGCCCCACTGAAATCCAATTCCATACAGAAGGTTGATGATAACAGGTACCCAAATGAATGCGATGAGTGTGAAGAGAAGACCGATTGAGGGCGAAGAGTAGGAAAAGCCGAACACCGATCCGCGGGCAGGCACCTTCCCCAAAAAGTATCCGTACCAAGTGATGGCGAATTGCGCTGTGAGAAAGCACAGCAGAACGAGAAGCTTGAACATATCCGAAGCGTATCACAACTATTCATCGTCTTTATTCTCTTCCTCATCCAGTTCGCAGGTGCAGGCGTTCTCTTCACATTGGCAACCGCCGCACAACTCACAGATAGGTTCACCGCAGAGTTCGCATGTGATTTCTTCCATGGAAGGAAAAAGGGGAGGAGAAGACATATTCTCTCCTCATTCTTATTATCCGTGCAAGAGGGGGGTTGCGAGCTTCTTAGCTTGTTAGCTGGTTAGCTTCTTAGGTTCTTCGTCTTACGATCACCCACGGTTGTTCCTCTCATTATTTCTATTCCCAACAAGTCAAGCAGCGGACCCTTCGGCTATGCTCAGGACAAGAAAGCCAACAAACTACGCAGCTACTCGAAGCACATCGCCTCGATGGGCTTCACTTTGTTTTCCTCAGACAACCGCCCATGTCGGATATTGCTTACGCAGTTCCGCACGTTTCTGGGCTATCATTCTTGCATTCTGTTCCTCTTGATCATCTATGGGAGCATCAACAAATACCTCTCCGGTTTTGACCCCATCCGGCACATCGCTTTCAGGGACCAAAAAATCCACATCAACATCAACCAAAGGAGTATTTTGCATAATGCGAATATATCTTCATAAATCCACTCTGTCAATGCGCACACTACTCAAATCTCATTGCCTCGATCGGATGCAGCTTGGACGCACGCAGCGCGGGGTAGAGCCCGAAGATGAGCCCCGTGCCCACGGCCATGCCCAGTGCCAGTAGCACGGAGCTGATGGTAAGGGCGAAGGAGAGGTTCCCCAGAAATTTTGACGCGAGACGGGTGAGCAGGAAACCGAGAAAGCCGCCGCCCGCGATGCCGATGACGCCTCCGAGCAGCGTGAGGGCCACGGCTTCGATGAGGAATTGCAGCAGAATATCTTTCCGGCGTGCACCCACTGCTTTGCGCAGGCCGATTTCCTTGGTCCGTTCCGAAACGGACACGAGCATGATATTCATGATGCCGATACCGCCGACCACGAGGGAGATCCCGGCGATGAGGCCGAGGAAGATCGTGATAGAGAGGGTGACCGTGCCAACGATCTCCATGGCCTGGGCAAAGGAGCGCGCAACGAAATCGTCTTTATTGGGATCATCCTTCGGGTTGTCGATATTGTGACGCTGCCGCAGGAGCAATTTGATGTCTTCGGTCGCAAGATCGACGTTCCCTGTAGCCTGCAGGGAAATATAATCGACGTACTGGCCCTTGCTCGTCATGGTTTTCGCCACGGTGTACGGGACGTAGATGACTCTATCCATCTGCGTACCCATCGCGCCGCCGAGTCCCTTGATTACGCCCACAACGGTGAATTTCCTTTCGCCAACGCTGATGCGCCTGCCCAACGGATCGGCATTGCCAAAGAGGTCTTCGGCAGTCTTCGGTCCCACGACGGCTACGCTCTGGCCTCCTTTCAGATCGCCGTCCGTCAGCAGCCGTCCATGCTCAATTTTCAGTGACCAGTTTGTAAAAATTTCCTTCGATGTCCCGAGCACCATGGGGCTCACTTCCTCCGAGCCGTATTTTACTTTCTGCGCGATGAAAATGGCAGGCGTCACGTTCTTTACCGTGGAGAGCTTGGCGAGGGCGTCCGCGTCTGCTTCGGTGATGGTATTCGTGCTCTTACCAAATTGCTCCAAGCCTTTTGGTTGGATTTCAAATGTACTCCCACTGAAGGTATTCACCTGATCCAGGATGAATCTCTGGAAGGTCGCACCAAGCGACACCATCAACACGACCGATCCAACGCCGATCATGACGCCGAGCGTCGTTAAGAGCGACCGCGAGATGTTGCGCGTGAGTCCTTCCGTGGCCGACCGGAGAATATCCTGGGTGCGCATTATTCGTAGCGAAGGGCTTCGATGGGATTAAGTCCCGCGGCTTTGCGAGCGGGGTAAATGCCGAAGGCGAGCCCCGTTCCAGCCGCCATGAGCAGTGCGGCGGCCATGGCAATGAAGTTGACCGCGAAGATATAGCGTTCCAAAAACTTGCTGGCGATGCCGACGACGAGAGCGTTCATGCCCAGGCCCAGCAGGAGGCCGATGATGCCTCCAAGGAGCGTCAAGACGATGGCTTCGATGAGGAACTGCAGCAGGATATCGTTGCGGTTTGCTCCAAGTGCCTTGCGCAGACCTATTTCACGGGTCCGCTCCGTGACGGCGACCAGCATGATATTCATGATGCCGATGCCGCCCACCACAAGGGAAACGGTCGCGATCATCGTGATGAACGCGGTCAGGCTGGTCGATACTGTCCCCAGAATTTCCTGTGCCTGCTCGGCGCTGCGCACCAGGAAGTCGTCATTATCCGTCGCGATACCGGTGGTCGGAGGAATGATGTGATGTCGCCGACGCAGGAGGAATTGGATGTCATTGATGGCGTCCGCGATATCTCCCGTTGCCATCGTGCCCACCATATCCACGTAGGATCGCTGAGAGGCGACCCGCGCCGTCTCGAAGGGGACGAGGATGCGTTCATCCATGTTCTGGAAGAACTGCGAGCCCTTCGCTTCCAACACGCCGATGACCGTGAACTTCTGATTTCCGATGTCGATGCGTTTGCCGATGGGGCTTGAGTTCCCGAACAAATCGCGCGCGGTATCCGGTCCGAGTACGGCGACCTGGCGGCCATTGAGCTCATCCTGCTCATCGTGCAGCCGTCCTTCTGTCGCGATGATCGGCTGGTTGATGTAGGAATCCGGTGTCGTCCCACTCACGGTCACGTCGGATTCCTCGGTGCCGTACTTCACTTTGCCCGGCATGAAGATGACAGGGGTGACATACGCAATCGTTTTAAGACGGCGGAGCGCTTCGATATCGTTCATGGTAATGCTGTCAAAATCAGGATTCAGGGTCGCTGCTCCCTGCTCCGGTCCGTTCTTGCCGGGCCATATGGCCACGGTTTTGGGGCCGAGCGCGCTGATCTGGCCGAGGATGACGCTCTGCATGCTCTCTCCCACACTCGTCATCAGCACGACCGCGCCCACGCCGATGATGATGCCGAGCATCGTGAGGAGCGACCGGGCGCGATTGCCCGTCACTGCCTTGAGCGCGATGGTGACGGTGTCGCGGAGTTTCATAGTTCGGTTGCTATTTGAGCTCTTTCACCTGGCTGGCGATGCGGCGCTCAAAGGTACGGTCATCCGCCACGATGCGGCCATCCATGATGCGGATGATGCGTGCAGCGTGTTCCGCCGTCGTTTTCTCGTGCGTCACGAGGATGATGGTGTGGCCTTCCTCGTGCAGGTTCTGCAGGATTTCCATCACGTGTTTTCCCGCGGCGGAATCGAGGTTGCCTGTCGGCTCATCCGCGAAGATGACTCCCGGTTCCGTCACGAGCGCCCGTGCGATCGCCACACGCTGCTGCTGCCCGCCTGAGAGCTGGTTACTGAGGTATGTGGCGCGATCAGTGAGGCCGACGGCTTTGATGGCTTTCATGGCCTTCTCGCGCCGCTGGGAGGGATGTGTGCCGCTGTGGTAGAGCAGGGGGAGGGTGACGTTGTCGATGACCGATGTGCGCGGGAGCAGGTTGAACGACTGGAAGACGAAGCTCACGCTTGAGGAACGGATGCGGGCGAGTTCATCTTCGGTCTTCTCCTCCGTCGATTCTCCCTTGAAGTGGTAGTGGCCCTTTGTCGGCACGTCCAGGAAACCCAGAATGTGCATGAGCGTCGACTTGCCGGAACCCGAGGGGCCCATGATCGCCACGAACTCTCCGGCGTCGATGCGCAGATTGATATCGAAGAGCACGGGCGTTTCCACCTGCTCGTTGAAGTACGATTTATGCAGGTTTTTCGTCTCGATCAGCGGTGCAGATTCTTTTTTAGTCATGATGATGAGGCGGATTTTTGAATTATTGTTTGATGAGAACGACCACGGTCTCTCCTTCAGTGAGACCGCTGATAATCTCGGCATCGGTATCGGATTCCATGCCCGTTTCGACGGGCTTCTCGACGACCTTGCCGTTCTCCAAAATGCGCACGATTTTGCCTGATCCGTTCTTCTGGATGACGGAACGCACGGGGGCGAGGAGCACATCTTTGCGTTCACCTGTGACAATTTCGGCGTCGCCCGTCATGCCGATTTTGAATTCATCGTGCGGGTGCACGAAGCTTAAACTCACGCGGTACTTCGATACGCCGTCGACCTTGGTGGGTCCCGGTTCGATGGAGGTGACGGAGAGCGCGTAGTTCACTCCCGGAAAGGCGTCGAGTTCGATAGAGCCGCTCTGCGAGAACAGGATTTTGGGGATATCCACTTCCGAGAGGAACATTTCGACGCGGAACGGTGAAGATCCGAGCATGGTGATCGAGTGACTGGCGTTGTCCGGATCACCGGTGAATTCCCCCTCCTTGAAATCCACTTTCGTGATCACGCCGTCCGCGGGAGCCCGGATGATCGTATCTTCCAGTTTCGCCTTGGCGCGGGCCACGCTCGCCGCCGCCGCGTTCATACTTGCACGCGAAGCACTGAGTTGCGTGTCGCGCGGACCGGCCTTCGATAGGGCCAGTTGCGCCTCCTGCGTACGCAGTGCGGTTTCGTAGGTGAGGATTGCAGATTGTGCCGTCTGCTTGCTCGCTTTGGCGGCGGCGTAGGTGTTCTCTTCGGTTGCGATATCCGCTGTATAGCCCGTCGAGGCGTCCTGAAGACTCTTCACGGCAGCATTGATTTCACTCAAAGCGCTCTGGGCATTGGCCCTCTCTGTAGAGAGGGTGGATTTGTGCGTCTCGCGCACCGAGGTATCGAAGGCCGTCGTGATAGGCAGATCGGAAATGAGAGCATAGGCCTCCTGTAGAACATTGGTGGTCTGCGTAATCACCACTGTGGCGCGCTGCAGGGAGGCGAGAGAATCGGTGTATGTGGTGAAACCAGTGCATGTGAATGCGTCAATGGCTGTCTGTGCCGATGTCCAATTCGCCCGGAAAATGGAGTAGGACGTCGTACGATACTGCTTGGCCATGTCGGTGATGATGGAGCTCGCGAAGACATCGTCGAGCGTCATCAGGGCTGTCCTCGTCAGAGAAATCTGTTGAGCGCACGTACTCGAAGAGGTGACGAGATACCCGGCGAGATTGATCGTTGCTTCCGCTTTGATTGCGGTGAGTTTCTCCTCTGAAGTGCGGAGCTTCTCTTCGGCGCTCTGCAGATCCGCCTTCACCGCTTCAAGCGCCGCGCGCTTATTTGCCACTTCAGCTTCGGCGATGGCGAGATCTTCCGGACGCGTTCCCTCCTCCAATTCCTGATAATTCGCCTGCGCCTGTCGGTACTGCGCGGCGGCGGAAGCCAGATCCGCGGCGTACGATTCATTGCGTAATTTGGCTAACTCCTGTCCCGCCGTCACCCTGTCCCCTTCTTTCACTGACATGCTGGCGACAATGCCCGTCACGGGGAACTTCATATTCACGTCGCGGTCCGAGGTGATATTTCCCACTGCCTCGACTTTCTGGATGAGATCGCCGCGCCGTACCGCCTCCGTAATCATTTCTGGTTGCACAGGTGAGAAGATGTACCACAGAAGCAGTCCGAACAGCAGGGTGAATATGCCAAGTACGACAGCCCAAATCGGGTGCCTCCAAATGAAGGATTTCAGCGAAGCCCAGACGTGCCTGAGTAAGGGGAGAGGTGTCCACATAGCTTTGTCCTATAATTATATCATATAACAATATACATGTTTGGCATTTTCTTGTGATTTCAGCATGGAAAGAACACTTTCCATCCCTTTTACTTATTGGCAGATTTGATCAAAAAATGTGCTGTTTACGTGCTGCGGACGGGGTTCTCTCTGTGGGCTGTCTCCCATAGACTCCCGTAGCACATGCCCCATCCGTCTTCAGCATCTTCGCCCCTCTGCGTTCCCAATCAAACCTCCTATGCGGAGGGACTTGAACGAGGGATTACGGAAGAGCTTGTTCGCAGAATGAGTGCGGAGAAGGGAGAGCCGCCATGGATGCTCAAGCATCGGCTGGATAGTTTACGCATCTTCAAAAAATTCACGTTCCCCACATGGGGTCCGGATCTGTCGGCACTCGATCTCAAGAAAATCCTCTTCTATGCCAGCCCTGGGGTGGAGCCGACCGATGACTGGTCGCAAATACCGGAGGATATCCGTCGCGTGTACGAGCGGTTGGGTATTCCCCAGGCGGAGTATTCCATGCTGGGAGGAGCAGGTGCGCAGTACGAGAGCGATGTGATCTACCATCGGCTCAAAGAGGAGTGGGCCGAGCGCGGTGTGATTTTTCTCGACATGGATGAGGCCGTGCGTATGTATCCCGATCTTGTTCGTGAATACTTCATGCAGAATGTCCGTCCGACGGATCATGCATTCGCCGCACTGCACGGCGCCGTGTGGAGCGGAGGGACATTCCTCTATGTTCCTGCGGGCGTGACGGTATTCGAACCCCTGCAGTCCTACTTCCGCATGAATGCGCGTGGCATGGGACAGTTCGAGCACACGCTTATCATTCTTGAGGATGGGGCGCAGGCACACTACATCGAGGGCTGCTCCGCCCCGAAGTACGCCAGTCCTTCGCTTCATGCGGGGTGCGTGGAAGTCTACGTCAAACCGGGAGCGCGTATGCGGTACTCCTCCGTCGAGAACTGGAGTCTGAATACGTTCAACCTGAATACGAAGAGGGCGATCATCGAGCGCGAGGCGACCATGGAGTGGGTGGGCGGCAATCTGGGCAGCGGCGTCACCATGCTCTATCCGTGCTCGGTACTCAAAGGCGAGGGCGCACGCTGCGAGCACCTGGGGCTCGCCATGGCCGGCAGGAACCAATGGCAGGATACGGGTGCCAAGGTCATTCATTTGGCCCCGCACACATCCAGTGTCGTGGTGAGCAGGTCCGTCAGCAGGGACGGTGGTCGCACGGTGTACCGGGGGCTCCTCAAGGTGGCGCCCGAAGCGAAGGATACAACGGCGAGTATCCAGTGTGACGCACTCCTCCTCGATGCGGAGAGCAGCACCGCGACGATTCCGGATCTTCAGGTGCGTACCGATGACGCGACCGTCGCCCACGAGGCTACGGTGGGCAGACTTTCGGAGGAGGATCTCTTCTACGCCATGTCGCGGGGCCTAAGCGAGCCGGAGGCCAAGACGATGATCGTGCGCGGGTTCGTGGAACCGGTGATGCAGGCGATTCCACTGGAATACGCTGTAGAAATGAACCGGCTGATTGAAATGGAAATGGAGGGCTCTGTTGGATGAGACGAAAGTAGCGGATTTTTGACAAAATCATAACTTTTGATATAGTACTTCACTTTCTCTGTTCCTTCACATCACCGTTCCCCGTAGCTCTTTTTTGCTTCTCATGGGCGGAAGAGAGCTGTGGGGACAATCTAAAACTACCACTCAAAGGAGGAACGTCATGTTTTACCGCATCCTGCGGCGATTCGTCGCCGCGCAAATCCTGTGCGTATTCGCGAGTGTATGCTCGGCCGATCCATTGAAGGCACCGCTCCCACCGGGCGACGAAATGTCTATCTCCGTTCCGGTCAAATTGCGCGTAAGCGTCGTGTCAGATGAGCTGACGCAGCGCTTCACTGCTCTGGAACAGCGCGTAGGCGTGCTGGAAAAATCGGTCGAGCAGAACGGAAAAAAGCTTGACCGAATCCTTTCCACTCTTGGGCCCATGTCACAGTGGGTCCAGGAGCAAAGAAAGGCGGCGGCGAAGGAGAAGCAAGCCAAGAAGGCGGCTTCGTCGGAAGAGGTTTCCCACCTCGTGTGGGACTCACCCGTGGGCGAGTGTCACTTCCGCCAAAACGCCGAAGGCGATTTGGAAACAAAATTGGTAGGAAGAGGCCAGACGGAGTGGAGTTCGCTTCACTCCGTTTCCGACGGATGGCTTTATGCCATCTATGGAAATACTTACTATCGTCTTGGGTCAAATGAATGGCTCATGAGCTACATCCGGCAGTACAAGTACTGTCGGTGATCAACTTCCCCGCAGCAGTCTCTGTCGTAGAGCAGAGGCAACGAACCACCAGAGAACGTACGTTCTCTGGTGGTTTCGCAAATGCAAAAAATGTTGTATAATAGTTTCATTACATACACATCTTTCTATGGGTCTCTTTCAGGGGTTCGCTGAGCGGTGGGAACAACGACGGGAACGCCGGGCACAGACACGCATGGAGTGTCAGGAGGAAGCCCGCAAGGAACTGGCAGGACTGCAATCAGAAGTGAACGTGGAACGACCGAAGGAGGGAAAACAACAGAACGGCTGGCACATGGAACATCGGGTAAATCAGGGATGGCACCAGTACATCCTCGATGATCCGCAGCATGCGTTCACTGTGAAGTACGGGGTGGCAGGCGGCGGGGAGTATCGCTTTCGTCTCGATCCGGGCGTGCTCCGCTCCGCTCTTCACCCTGATCTCGAACTCGCGCGCCACGAGATCCATGGCCGGCCGGTTCTCGTCTTGAGCGCGAAGGGGGCATTCGCAGGGACCGACCTCACCGTGGAGGAGGAAGGCGCGGGATCCCGCACGCTCCAGGTCGGCAGTGAGGGATGGAAAGAACCTGCGTCGGTTATTGAACGCGAACTGCCGAAGAGAGAACTTGCCATCGAGCAAGTGGGGGTACGCACATTCGTCCTTCCCAAAGATCGTGCCCCGCTTTCTCTGCGCTACGAATGTTCAGGCAATCAGGGGTCCATGACGGAGTGGTACGATCTGCAACCGGATGTTACGCGGAGCCAACATGAGTACTGGCTCATCGAGGGGAGGGATCAGCCGTTCCTCACGCTCACGGTTCCAGAAACATTCGAGGGCAGGATTTTCCTCAGGCGCGGCGGACAGGAAGAAGTGATCCGCGTGCAGTCGGACGGGGCGGTACTGGAGGGCGATCTTGTTTCGGACGAACGGCAACTTCGATGGCGTCGGGTGGATCGCTACGCACGACTTCTCCCATGGGTCCAATCCCTCTCGCAGGAACAGGTTCTGCGGTACGAGCAGGTGATTGGTTGGGATCGTGCCCAGAAGGGCGAGTACCTCGCTACTCTTCAGGCAGCCGTGGCTGCAGCCGAGCAACAGCAGAAGCAGGAAGAGGCCATCGGACAATTACCCTCAATCCCGTAATTCCTTACGGCGTGTGCGCGCATGAATGCGAAGGTACGTTCCTGTCGTTTTTTCCACGATGCGCTGCTCGTGGTTTGTGCGCTTGCGGAAACGATGCACGGTCAGGCAGCAAATAGAGTTTCGATGCGATGACTTACAGTGCGCATTTTCCCTGCGAGGATGAGTCGTTCGTTGTGTTTCACTTTCTGATTACCCTCGTATTTCAGAGCATCAGCTGCGCTACGCAGATTCTCATAGACACGCTGATCGATGCCAGTGTGCCTTTGCAAATGGGCGAGGAGGAGATCCATCCTTCTCGACTCTTGTGTCATTGCTTCTTGTCCGCTCATTGTTTCGCCGCTGCCCGCATTTTCTGTCCCATCGGCTGCGCGCATGCGGTCAACGCGTGCGTTATGATAGAGTTCTTCGTTTGGAACGGTGGCTACCATGCTATTGTGGGGAAGGGAACAAAGGAGATTTTAGACTAATATTTATTCTTTGCAAGTACTCTCTTCTATCTCATGAAACAGGTCAAATCATCTATTCTCTGGCAGAAGGTGATACTCAAAGGTGACACAAAGGAGCTTCAGGAGTTTGCACTCTCGGACAGGAGTCCTGCCCTCACTCTTCGTGCGCAACGCGGAAGCAACTCTTCGGTCGTTGTCGAATGTTCGGCACGCAAAAAAAATGCCTATCACATGCTGAAGACGGCATTGGAACCGCGGTCAGTTCTCACGCTTGTCTTCGTCTGGCGCGGCAGGCAGAGCGTGAATATTTCTCAGCAATTCCGCGTTGATCAGGGCGCGCGGCTGCATCTTTTGAATATCACGCGCGGGTCCTGCGTGCAGGAAACTGTTTCCGAAGTAGCGGGTGCGCGGGGAGAGAGCCGCATCGATTGGATTGTCCATGCACGGGGCACGATGGAGTGCCGTCTTTCCGTGCGCAATGTGTTTCAGGGTAAGAATGGAAAGGGCAATCTCACCATTCGCGGTGTCGTGGAGGAAAAGGCGAAGGTTTCGTGCAATGGAGCCGTAGAAATCGAACAGAAGGCATCGGGTACGCAGGCGCACCTCACCGAGAGGATTCTGCTCCTCGATCCGTTGTCCCGGGCCGATGCCATTCCTTCGCTGGATGTGAAGACACATGACGTGCAGGCCAGCCACTCGGCTTCCGTCTCGCGGATCCATCCCGAAGATCTCTTCTACTTCGCCAGCAGGGGGATTTCGGAGAAGAAGGCGAGAAAGCTCTTCATTGACGGGTTTTTGAGTGGCATGCTTGAAGACATTCCAAATGATGCACTGAGGAGGGAAGCGAAAGTGACGCTGAGCGAGTGATCACTCTAGTGTGAACTCGTGCGAGAGCACTGCTTTTACGACCGCGGCATCGAGACTGTCCCATGCCGGCATACTCGCTTCCACCATCACTCTTTTTTCGCCATGCAGAGTGCAGGCCAAATAGCGTCGGACGAAATCAGACATCTGTGCAATGGGTGGCATTTTAAATTCGGCGACTCTCTGTTGATCCGGATCCATGATCCGAATGGAATTTTGGCCATGAAAAACATCCGTCCATATCGCGCTATGAATGGCTGCAGCTTGTTTCATTCTTTGCTCCCCCGCAGGGGAGAGTTTTTGCTTTTTTGGAGAATGTGAGGGGTGCTCCATGATGAAGGGGACATTGTGCCTGCTTTTTCCGCGCGGGAAAGTATTTTCCCGATCTCTCATATATTCAAGCGTAACCCTGCTTTCTCTGGTCTTCTGTATTACTTCCCTTCAACATTAATTAATCTGCGCAAAAATCACCACGTAGTTCTTTCTGTAGGCCTTCGCACATTTGGGGCAGGTGGTGTAGCAGCAGTAGAGCTTCTGGATGGTTTTTCCTTTGCCCGCGACGTACTCCTTCATCTCGCGCATCCACGTGCCGACATTCTTGTACGGTCCTTCGAAAACTTTCGTCAAAAATGTTCCTGAAAGCGTGGTCATCTCGGCACCCGGCACATCTTTCGTCACATCGATGTAGATATCCGCGCCCCAGAGGGATTTTTCGTCCGAGAGCATCAGCTGTACCGGAGATTTGGCGCCCGCCGCTTCGATGAGATTCATGTTCCTCGTGACCACTTTGCCCATGTTCAGAGGAATATGCAGAAAGCTTGTCACGTGATCCTTCACAAAGAGTTTGTCCTTCCATGTGATCTCCTTCTCCTGCCATGGTGCGGGATCGAAGGGGTCGCAGCAGCCAGTGGCACTGTCGGTCGAGACCGACGTGCCGGTGAGTTGGATGGGTTGGTCGGTCATGCCGGTATTGTACCCGTTGTGTCACCCTGAGCTCTGCCGAAGGGTGACACGAGAGGAAGGGATCATTTCCACGCAATCCTCGTATGAATCTGTTTCTTCCGTCAGGGGGCTAGGGCACCTTGTTCGGTTCCCTAAGCCCCCCGACACCCCCTTTACCCTCCTAACGGCCAAGCTTAGGTGGGAAACCTTCGGGTTTCCCCCCACTTCCGTTCCCCCCTTCCAACCGGTTTTGTTTGTGTTTTCTTCTTGTGAGTTAGCATCCAACAAAGACTTGTACATGCTACAATAATGGTACCTTCCCCACTCTTCCATATACTTCGTTGCTTCGCTTGTAGCTGTTCTGATTGTTGGGATGCTTCTGTACATTTTGGTAGATCTGAAGAAGCAGACTCTTTCCCTAAAAAAGAAGATATCAAATGAATCACAAATAGTGCAGCATGAATTACGCAAAATTCAGATTCATTTGGGTATTCACGATAAGAGTGGAAGCGATTTGCTTCTAGATCAATTTGCGAACAAGAAAGAGCATCACACCTAATTCGAACAACCTCTTTAGATCCCCCTTAGCGATTGCCTATCGAGGAAAACAAGTATTAGGATATTTACCTATGCCAGAAAGATGCGAAAAAATATTGAATTATTTAGGCTTATGCATCGGATTTGTTGGGGCTCTTTTGATGGCCATAGCAATTACTACATCAGAAGGAGGGCAGATCGATGGGCCGATTAGTGTGCCTGCTAATGAGCGAGTAATTCACATATCACAGATGGATATAAGTCGTTTTGTCTTAATGAAATATCCATTTTTAAATAGCATTGGAATAGTGTTGCTTGTAGTTGGATTCTTCATTCAGTTATTTCCTGCGGTTCTCTGGATAGTCGACAAGTTGTCGCGAGGTCATAAGTAATAAAACAAACCGGCGAACCCCGCACTTGTTGCGGGGTGGAGCCGCACCACTAAAGGGAAGGGTTTCCCAAAAAGGGGAACCGCTAGGTGCCCCTTTTCGAAATTCACACCATGGCAGAGTAGAGAAGTCTTCTAGGTGGTGACCCCAGAGGGATCACGGGTGCTCTCCTAGGCAATCGAAGGGCATGATGGTCAATTGAGCACGACCAGCGCATGCGCCAGAGAAATTCCCTGGTAAGGAAGTGTTCCATCCGCAGGTTCTCCTACGGATACCTTGTTACGACTTACTCCCAATCAGCAGTATCACCGTGGTACCTCCCCTTGCGGGTAAAGGTCCTTCAGGTGCTCCTGCCTTTCATGAGTTGACGGGCGGTGAGTACAAGACCCAGGAACGTATTCACCGTAGCGTTGCTGATCTACGGTTACTAGCGATTCCAGCTTCATGAAGTCGAGTTGCAGACTTCAATCCGGACTGAGACCGGTTTTTTGAGATTGGCTTACCCTCGCAGGTTCGCTTCTCTTTGTACCGGCCATTGTAGCATGGGTGTTGCCCCAGGCATAAAGGACACGCTGATCTGACGTCATCCCCACCTTCCTCCGCCTTGGAGGCGGCAGTCTCCTTTGAAAATGCAACAAAGGATGAGGGTTGCGCTCGTTCGCTGACTTAACAGTACACCTCAAGGCACGAGCTGACGACGACCGTGCATCGCCTGTCTTCGGGTTCCTTACGGCACTCCCGCGTTTCCGCGAGATTCCCGAGATGTCAAGCCTGGGTGAGGTTTTTCGCTTATTATCGAATTAAACCCCATGCTCCACCGCTTGTGTGGGTCCCCGTCTATTCCTTTGAGTTTTAGCCTTGCGGCCGTACTTCCCAGGCGGCGTGCTTACCGCGTAAGCTAAGGCACTGGAAATGATTGAACTTCCAACACCGAGCACGCATCGTTGAGGGCGTGGACTACCCGGGTATCTAATCCGGTTTGCTCCCCACGCTTTCGTCCCTGAGTGTCAGCACATTCCTAGTATCCTGCCTTCGCTTTTGGCGTTCTATCGTGGATCAACGGATTTTACCCCTACACACGACATTCCAGATACCTCTGAATGGCTCGATTCCTATAGTTTCCGGCACGGATGCAAAGTTAAGCTTTGCATTTTGACACCAGACTTGCAGGAACACCTACGGACCCTTTACGCCCAGTAATTCCGAGTAACGCTTGCACCTTCTGTCTTACCGCGGCTGCTGGCACAGAATTAGCCGGTGCTTTCTCCTGAGGTACCGTCAAAAATTTCGTCCCTCAGAACAGAAGTTTACGCCCAAAAGGGTTTCATCCTTCACGCGGTGTCGCTCCGTCAGGCTTTCGCCCATTGCGGAAGATTCCTCACTGCTGCCTCCCGTAGGAGTATGGACCGTGTCGCAGTTCCATTCTGGCTGGTCGATCTCTCAATCCAGCTACCCGTCATCGACTTGGTAGGCCGTTACCCCACCAACTATCTGATAGGCCGCAGGCCCCTCCCGAACCGAAAAATCTTTCCCCCGCACCTTTTTACCTTCTGATTGATAGACGCTTCTTCACTTCTGCAATGCCCTTACCGTGGTGTTTCAATCGACATTCACGGTTAAGAGCATCAATTCGATGTTCGTATGCTTCGTAGTACACCAGTTTCCAAGGGGCACCATGCCGGGTGGATTGGTTACTCTTGCTGTTATGAGATTGTAATCTCTGATCGAGATCACCAGTCGAACCAATGTAATAACGATCCGACTTTTCGCTATACAGTAGATAGACGTAATGCATACGTTGTAGTGTAACAAAAGGTAAAAAGGTGCGGGGGGCATCCGGTATTAGTCCGCCTTTCGGCGGGTTATCCCTGAGTTCGGGGCAGGTACCAACGTGTTACGCAGCCGTTTGCCGTGGGTCTAAACCCACTCGACTTGCATGTGTTAGGCGCACCGCTAGCGTTCACTCTGAGCCAGGATCAAACTCTTCAAAAAGAAGACTTATTGACCTGGTTGTTCAAAGAAAAACAACTAGTTTCTACATTGTAATCCATGCATCGTCCCCGGGGACGGGGAGATGATGGTTGATACTTCTCTACTCTGCGATGGTGTGAATGAGCGATAACTCATTCACCCTGAGCGAGCCCCATAGGGGCGAGTCGAAGGGTGAAGGATCCCATCTTCCCCTCCCGGCTCCACGATGGAAACGGCCGCACCCTCTCCGGAAAGGCGCGAGCCAAATGGGGAGGGCTAGAAGGAAAGGTCTCTCCCATCCCGTTCTTAGCGGGACAGGAAGCAGGGGCATTGTAAGCTGCTCACCCCTTCCGTCAAGGAATTTTGCAGCTCTTCAAAGAAAATGATGAAATTTCATATGGTCACCCACGGCCGTAGCTTCGGATCCGCCGGGTGTCCTTTTCCCGGAATGCCCTTATACGCTGCCGGATGGAAGATTTGCGCGCAGGGAGGGGGGTCGAAGTTGCCGGGGACTTATTCTTCAGGAATGGAAAAAGTATTCAGACTGTGCGACGAGGTGGAAAGAGTTTGCTCCTCTTCGAAGCGTCTATTCCATGGATCGTCGGGAGAAACATCCGCGCACCGCCCGCCCGACAGCGGACAGAGTTTCCTTCAGTCGCTTTCCAACGGAAGGCTGAGATTGTGGCTGATAGTTCGGATACTCTTTCTGTGCGATGGGCGATTGCCAGTATGTTTCTGCATAGATGGCGCGAAGGTTTTTTAGATGTCGGCGATCCTGTGCGATATTTGCCTCGCAGCGCGCCTTCATCTCCGGGCCATCGATCGCTTCCACTTGCTGAAGAAAAGCATCGGCAGACACCTGTGAATAGTCCAAATGCTCCAAATAGTTGTCGCGCTTTCGTTTGCGAATTGCAGCGTAACTATTGTCGCAGCGTTGCTCAGCCTCTTCGAGAATCTGCGTCAAATGGAAAGGAGAACCAGCAGGAATGGCGTCAATGAGTTGTCTGCACATGGTCACCACACTTTCGTCGCAAAAGAATCCGACTTTCTGCAGGAATTCGGCGATTTTTTCATGATCCTCAAAAGAAACGGGTATGTCTGTATACCTTTTTTCAATAGCTTGAAAAACCATGGTTTCTGTTCCGTCCGGTTGTTGTTCGAGAATATTCACTCCCTCCACTCCGTCCTTCGTACATCGACGATACACGGGACTCAACGTGTCATCCTGTTCTTCGGGGAGAAGAATGGTTTCCATGTTTTGCATACGTGAAGCGTACAACCATCTTTTTATATTTCAACCCACGCTCTCCGCTTCGGATCCGCCGGGTGTCCCTTCCCCGGGATGCCCTTATACGCTGCCGGATGGAAGATTTGCGCAAAAGAAGGCGGGGCGAAATTGCCTGGGACAAGGGTAGTCAAAACAAAGAACGCATTCACGCCATTCCGGTCCGTGGCGACGAGCGTGTACCCCTTTTCCCGTCCAAGTTTTTCCAGTGCGCGCAGGCTCGCCCCCTGGTAGTCCGTCTTATCCCAAATGAATGCAGGGTTATAGGGGATCGTCACACTCGCATCGGGTCCTTTGTTCGCGTTGTATTCCATGATCACCACGCGGGGATGGAAATGCGCAATCGCCTTCCATACCCAGTAATCATTGCCGTCGATGTCGATCGAGAGCAGATCGAATTCCGCCGGCACACCGTATTTTCGAAAGAGTGGTTCGATGTTCTCGGCGGTGACGAATTCTTGGTGAACAATCATGGCTGAGACCCCCTCTCCCTGTCCCTCTCCCGTCGGGAGAGGGGATGAGAGTTGTTTTTGTTTTGTTTGTTGGTCGTTGCTTGCCCACTCTCCGCCGTCCATGAGGAGACCCGTCCACCCTTTTTTCTGAAGCAGGTAGCGGCAATTGCACTGCAGGCCATCCTCAACACCAAACTCCACGCAGTACCTGTTTGTCGTCCCAATCTTTGCGAAGACCGCCGCGATGATCCCGTCCTCCCCGTTCTGCGAGTACTCCCTGCGCTCGATGAAGGGAATGCGCCGTTGGAACAGCGTGAGGTCGCGCAGGGGTTGATGCGTCCAGCAGAGCCAGCGGAGCGTTACGTGCGCATGGAACCAGCCGCGGAGCCAGTCGAAGGATTTGCGGGCGCGTTTGCGGATACGGGTCAGGAGTCTCACGACGATGAGAGTATCAGAATATTGGAGTAATAGAATATTAGGGATCTTCTTCGGGAGTCGCCTCTCAAACACACTTCCAGTATTCCATTATTCCAATAATCCATTCCCACCCAAGAAAAGCCCCACAAATCTCCAAACATCAGTTACCATACTTCCATGCGCGTCTGTGTCCTGATGCCATTCCTGGATGTCTACAAAGGAGGCAACCACCTCCCGCTCTTCCGTGCGTTGCCGGATGTGCAGTTCACCGTGCTCACGGGCAGCGTGCATCCCAAAGATGTCGTGCTCCCTGCCAATGTGCGCGCGGTTAAGCTGGATGGCCGCCTCGGTTCCTACTACTACGGCTTTGCCGACCGGCGATTTGCACGCGAGGTGCTGCGCGCCTATCCGGCCGGCCATCCCTTTTGGAAAGATTTTGATGTGTTACATCTCAACCAGACCCTGCATCCCTCGCTCCTCAAGTTGCAGGAGAGCGGTGTTCCCCTTCTCTATGCGGTGCATCATCCGGTGACGGTGGATCTGGGCGCGGCGCTCGGGGAGTGTTCACCTGTGGAGGGATTATTGTGGCGCGCGCGATACTATTCCCTTGTCGTTTGGCAGCGCAGGATCTGCAGGGAGGCGCCGTACATCATGACTGTTTCACAGACGGTGGCAGAACGTCTGCAGGATGATTACGCCTGCGACCCGGCGAAGATTTCCATCGTGCCGAACGGAGTGGATGGAGAGCGGTTCACGGTCGTCGATCGCAAACCGGAGTTCGATGTGATAGCGGTCGGGTCCTTTCTGCATCCGCGCAAGGGGTTCCGTTATCTCTTCGAGACATACAGAGCGCTTGCGCGCGACGGCGTGCGGATTGCCGATGTTGGCAAACGGTCGCCCACCCAGCGGGGACAGCTTCAAAAACTCACAGGTGTCACATCCTTTGGCACCGTACCGGACGACAAGATCATAGAGCTCATTCAGCGTTCCTCCATTCTCGTCTCCACTTCGCTCTACGAGGGGTTCGGTCTTTCGCTCATCGAGGCGCTCGCCTGCGGGCGTCCCGCCTTCGCCTTCGATGCCGGAGCGGTAGCGGAGGTTCTCGTACCCATTGATCCCTCGCTCGTCGTTCCGATTCGTGACAGTGCAGCGCTCGTGCGCCGTGTGCACGCATTTCTGAATCTTTCCTCCTCGGAGCGCCTTCTGCGTGGCAGTCGGTATAGAGAGGAAGTGTTGAAACGGTATTCCCTTGCTGCATCTGCGCAGGCTCTTTGGAATGTGTACAGGAGTTTGGCTGGCAATCACCTCTCCCCCTAACCCCCTCTCCATAGAGAGGGTGAATGTGTGTGTTTGTAGTTGTTCTCCCCTTCCTCTCGTGGAGGAAGGGGTTGGGGGATGGAGGTTGTGTGCAACAAAAGAAGGAGTTTGGTGATGGGGGAGGTTGCCCTTTTCTCCTCTACGTTTCTTGTGATCACACTGCCCTTCCGGTAGCTTTAAGGGGATGCCAACGAGCGAACGCACGAATGTGGGGAAGACTCTCTACCTGCTGAAGAGAATCCGCATCCATCCGGCCTATCTTCTGGTCCCGCTCTTTTTCAGTCTGCTTGCTGCAGCATTCGAAGGAATCGGCATGGGGTTACTGGTTCCCATGCTCAATGGTTTTCTCGGCAAGAGCTTCTTGTTCGCCACGGATATTCCCGTGCTTGGCCATGCTCTCCGTTTGCTGCCTTCCAGTATTCTCGAGAGTGATCGTCTGCTCTTCGTTATCTTTCTGGGCGGCTTCATTGCCGTGTATGTCACCAAGAACATTCTTCGATTCCTTGCAAATGCCACGATGGGGTACTTCTCGGAGCGATGTCTCCACCATTTGCGCAAAGTGCTCTTCGTGAAGTACTTAAGCTTCGGCAAACTCTTCTTCGATACCACGAACGTGGGGCATCACTCCACGTTGCTCATGCAGTTTTCACAGAATGCACTCTATCCCCTGTCCGCGTTAGATGGGTTTGTGAGCTCATCTCTCTCTCTTGTGGTATATCTGGCCGTGCTCATCGGTATTTCATGGAAGCTCACTTTTGTCGCTCTCCCGTTGTTCTTCGTCCTCCATCTTGCGATTAAGTTCACGATCACACGTATCAAGCGCTTGTCCCGCTCCATCGCAGAACAGGGAAGTGCACTCGGGAAGACGTCTATCGAGATCCTCTCGACGATTCCTCTCGTAAAGTCCTACCAGACGGAAGCGCGTGAGCAGGACCACTACACCCGCATCAGCGACCAGAAGGCCATTTACGATTTCCGCGTCCGGCTGCTGCTCGGCATGATTCTGCCGATACAGGAGATCGTCACGCTCCTCGTGGTCTCCGCCATCATGTTCGGATCGCTGTACCTCTTTGGACGTGAACAGATTGCATCCGCGCCGGCTTTGCTTGTGTACTTCTACATCATCATGAATGCCTCGGGTAAGTTTGGAACGGTCTCGGGATTTCGCGGAGTGATCGCCAACGCGAGCGGTCCTCTGGATGCCGTGCTTGAAATCTTCAATGAGCAGGACAAGTATTTCGTGCGGGGAGGAAGCAAGGAATTTTCGGGGCTCAAGAGCGCCATTACATTCAATCATCTGACATTCAGCTACCTGTCGGATCGCGAAGTGTTGCACTCGGTTTCCTTCTCGGTTGAGAAAGGCCGGATGACCGCGATTGTCGGGCCCACGGGCGGCGGCAAGTCGACGCTCATCAGTCTTCTGATGCGATACTACGATTGTCCGCCCGCAACCCTCTTTGTCGATGGAACGGATATCCGGGAATTCAGCCTCGGTTCTTATCTGCACAGGGTTGCGCTCGTGAGTCAGGAAACACTTCTCCTGCACGACTCGCTCCGCAACAACATCGCGTACGGTCTCACGAATGTTCCGGAGGAGCGGCTTACCGAGGTCATCAAACGCGCACGTCTGGAGAATTTCATCCGCAAGCTCCCGCTGGGGCTGGATACTCTCATCGGGGACAGGGGCGTGCGGCTCTCGGGCGGCGAGAAACAGCGCGTTTCCATCGCCCGCGCACTTCTGAAAGATGCCGAAATCCTGATTCTCGACGAGGCGACGAGTTCCCTGGACAGCAAGACGGAATCTCTCATTCAGGAGGCGATTGATGACGCCGTGACCGGTCGTACTTCCATTGTCATCGCGCACCGCTTAAGCACGATCAAGCATGCCGACAAGATCGTCGTTCTCGAAGAGGGGCGGGTCACGGAAGAAGGGACGCTGCAGGATCTTCTGGAGAAGAAGGGGGCATTCTTCGCTCTCTGGGAGCAACAGAGGTTTTAACATTTGACATAATAAGCAAATAAGTATAAATGAATCATATTCCGATTGCGGAAATTGTATGAAACACGGGAACGCAGCATTTCCTGTTCGGGATGCTGCTCATTCACAAAGGAGGTTGCGATGTTAAAAGTGACGTTCTATGGACATGATCGAGGGGCGAATGATGTGCTCGATTCTGTGGTGCGCATCGCATCGGAGGAAGCGGATATGGACATCGTACGCATCCCGAGCTTCGGTATGCCCGTGTCCGATGGGCTTAAGGAACAGCTTTACCAGAGCGATGCAGCCGTCTTCGGGATTTCTTCCGATACGGCGGCGGGTAGCGAAGCCCGTCTGGCACTGGAAGCACTGCAGCGGAAGCCGGCGCTCAGCGGGAAGATTTTCTTTGTGGAGGACTTCCCGGGCAGTTCCGGCATTCAGGATCCGGATCACCGCAAGATCGGCCCGCACGCACATCTGTGCAGCATTGAAATGCTTCCTCGGGACGCACCCGAATGGACGGTCTATCGTGGCGTGCATGCTGTGGGCATTCCGGACCACTGGAATTCTGCGATGACGAACATCCTTGTCGCGGAAGGTGTCCGGCAAAGGGACGGTCTTGTGAAACGGCTTCGGGGAACCATCACGTGCGTATCTGTGTCGCCCGATGAGATAGTTATCTATCTCCCGGGCTTCAAAGATCCCGTTATGGAGGAACGCATGTTGCGTGTACTGCTCTCCATCAATGAGATCGGTGGCAGGCCGGTACTCGTTCACTTTCGTCCGCACCCGGGCGAATGTCACTGTCCCGAACTCGCGCAGGCGATCGTCGTACGCGATGCCTTCCTCACCGGGCAGTGGGAACTGGCCAATCCGAAGATCACGGACCCCAGCGACTTCCAAAATGCGCGACTCATTGGAGCATCGGACATCTCCATCGCGCATCCCGGTGCTATCGCCACCTTCCACGTGGCGGCTCTGCGCAGGCAAATGGTCTGTCCAATGGAGTTCGTCACCGATGGGAATCGGCGTGGAACGTCTTATGACTATTCTCGGGCTGTGCGGTATGCACATGTCGTCGAGCACTTGGACGATGTTCCGGATGCCTTGACCGCGCTTCTCGATCGTAACTCATCGGAGTCGATGGCGCTCCGGCAGAGGCAAGAGGCGCATATTCTCGCCTTCGATCCGGAAGCCACGTCAGCGTACGGGAAAAGAGTTATGGAGGAGGTGAGCAACGTTGTTAATGAGTTTGGATGAGGTGAGCAACGTTGTTGAAGAGTTTGGATGAGCAGAGGGGGCCATCGGTTTTACCGGTGGCCCTTCTTTTATTCATATAATTGCCCGGAGTGCGGTGTGATATTCAGGGGGAGGCCGTTTTGTTGCCTCTCTGATTTTTCAGAATGCTTTTTTCGATGAGCGCTCCGACCAAATCCGTCTTTTCATCCTGGGTATATCTCTCATGCGGACTATCCGGTGGACCCGGGAAGGGAGTGGCACATTCCTCGAGAGCTTTCAGGAAAATGCGAACGTCCCGCTCCGCTATCAATTCCTGTGTATGGAGGATTGCATTCAATGCCTCCTCGCAGTCTTTCGAAGTGCGAATGCGAAACACGCCGGGAGCGTACTGGTAGAAGTAGTGCCCGAACATCAGCACCGGCTTTTGACGCAAGAAAGCTTCAAAACTCACAGTGCCGGTTGCGGTGGCGACGGCGAGGGAATGGTCGATGAGTTGGAAGGTGTCCGTCTCTTTTGGAATGAATGTGACTGCGGGAATATCAAGAAGAGCCTGATAGAATTCTTTACTGCGGCAACGTTCCCCCTGCGTGGGATGTTCCTTCACGAGGATCGCGATGTCTTTTGGAAGATACGCGGCGATGAGTTGGACGATGCGTTCCTGATCCGCAAATGCTCCTGCCATAGGGACGGTCGTGGCCTCCGGCTGACGGTGGAGGGGGACGTAAATGAACGGCTTCGAGAGATCGGGCGTCCGTATGTGGTGGTTGTAGAATTGGATCGTCCGGTGCTGACGGAGTTTGTAGGACCAGAATTGAGGGGAAAGAACGGCTTTGATGAAATACGTCGGATTTTTCCTGCAAACTTTCCAGGCCTTTCGACACCACTTTTGAATGAAGCTTCCCTGTGCCAGGACATGAATATTTGGTTTGTACCAGCGCGTAGGTTCACGATTTCGATAGTGCTGGAAATATGTTTCGTAATTCTGCGAGAGGGGCACTGGTTTCCCGTCCTCACGATACTCTGTCTGGAGCTCGAGGATCCTGTCTCGCAGTTGAACGGCGGAGGCTTCCCAATCCTCCACGATGAACAGTGCGTCGATGGCATGATTGAATTCGATGTAGAGGACAGGAATGCCCTTGATCTTGCAGAGACCATAGAGAACGTAGTCGTAGCATTTATGCGGAACGTGATACATCAGGATGAGATCGATCTTTCTGGTATCCAGAAAGTCATTCCAGTACCGCAGATGCTCGAAATACTGTCGTTTCCGTTCTTCATACGGGATGCTGCCCGAAAAAGCGAAGCGAGTTTTACTCACATATTTCCCGACCATGTTCATGAAGACCGCTTCACAATGTCTCATCTGCTCAATGAGTTCTTCGTCCAACGGAGCAAGGGAATTCCAGTCCGTTCCGCGGAATCGTCCCTCCCGCAGAGGTCGTTCCTCCATCCAGATATGCTTCTTGGCCGCGATGTTCGGCACCATTTTTTCATCGTTCGAGATGGAGACGCAGGTTCCGATATTCATTCCCCCGAGCGCACGCTCCAGGATGCGCTTATCCACGGGTCCGTCGAACGACTTGATGATAATATTCACGAATTCAGTATGAACTATGTTGGGGCGACGTGGAAAACTATTTGAAAACATTTTCCCATGAGAGCGGCGTTCCCCGGCTGATCGCCGTCCTCGCTTTCCGGCCCAGGACGTTTTTTATTTCCTTGGGTGGCAATCCGTAACCCGGACGGATACAGCGGACATTCTCTGCCGTAAACGTCTCTCCCTTTGCGATATCCCGTACGGTGAAGAGCGACCGGCGGAATACGCGGCTGGCCTGCTCCTTCTCCGTGGGAGCGAATTGCACGGAGCCGAGCGCAGTCTGCGCTCGGCGCACAGCGGTGACCATCGCGCGGAACTCTTCGGGTTCCAGGGAGAACGCTGTGTCCGGACCCTTCTCTTTTCTCGAGAGGCAGAAATGTTTCTCGATCACGCAGGCGCCCAGCGCCACCGCCGCGACAGGAACCGCAAGTTCCAGGGAGTGATCCGAGAGGCCGACGGGCACACCGAAACGTTCATACATATCCGGGATCGTACGGAGGTTCATCTCTTCCGCCGCCGCGGGGTAGGCACTCGTGCACTTGAGCAGAATGATTTGATCGTTGTCGGCGTTCCGAGCGCAATCAGCCGCTTCCTGAATTTCCTCTGCGCTCGCCATGCCGGTCGAGAGAATGAGCGGCTTTCCGGTGCGGGCCACGCGCTCAATGAGCGGGAGATCCGTCAGTTCAAAGGATGCGATCTTGTAGGCAGGGACATCCATTTTTTCCAAGAATTCCACTGCAGTCGCATCGAAGGGGGTGGAGAAGCAGGCAAGCCCCAGGTCTTCCGCCATTGCCTTGAGTTTCGGCTGCCATTCCCATGGCGTGTACGCTTCGCCATAGAGTTCGTAGAGTGTCTTCCCTTCCCATGGGGAACCCTTTCCTATGCGGAATTCCTCGCGGTCACATTGAATCGTCATCGTATCGGGCGTGTAGGTTTGCAATTTCACCGCATCCGCCCCTGCCTCTTTCATCGCACGGATTGTCTCGCACGCCCGCTCAAAACTTTGTCCATGATTCGCCGAAAGTTCCGCGATGATGTACACGGGATGTCCCGGTCCGATGTTCCTCCCTTTTATGGCGACTTTGTCTTTCATCCATTCCAGAAATGCATGCTGGCTTTCAGAGCTGTTATCATAGAACACGTGATAGGCAAAGCAATGTGCCGCAAAGGGAATTCATTCCTTTCCCCTGCCTTTTCCCGTGACATCCTTCCCTCGTCTCCCTAAAATTTTGCGGATGATCGTGCCGCCGTCCCAAAAACGTCTGTCGCTCAATGAACTGCCGCGGTGGTCAAATTGGCTGGGGCGTTTTCTGGGGGTTGGGCCGTTGAGTCCGATTCGGCGGACCCGGGAGAAAATTGATGCGGAGTATGACAAAGACAAGTACGCCTCCTGTCTTGCGTACTACCGGCAGCATGCGCAGGAAGGAATCACTGTCGATCAGGTTCGAAAAGAATGGGAAATGCGCGCAGTGGGTTCCGAGTCGTGCGTTTCTTTTGGGGATGAACTCTTTCTCCTCTCCTCATCGGAGTCTCTCACAATGAATGACCAGCTTCTGCTCGAAGTGCTTGGCCCGCTTGCGGCACAGGCAGATAGCGTCGTGGAGCTGGGGTGCGGATATGGTCACAATCTCTGGCTCCTTGCACAGCAGTTTCCCGGAAAAACGTTCTTTGGCGGGGAATATTCGCCGCAGGCGGTGACGCTCGCGCAGGAGCTTTATCGGAACAATCCTTCCATTCATGTGGAGCAATTCAATTTCTACGATCCCACTTATCCGATCCTCGACCGGCTGGAGAAGGGACGCCGCGTCCTGGTGTTCACGCGGCATGCCATCGAGCAGTTGCCGTCCGCGGCCAATGTGTGCCTGGTTCTCCCCAAGTACGCGGACAGGATGACCGCGGTGGTTCACCTGGAACCGCTCTACGAAACGCACGGGGAATCACTTCTGGCTCTCCTGCGAAAGCGTTACACCGAAATGAATGATTATAATCGTGATCTTCTCCCGCTGCTCCGGGCGAATCCCGCCGTGACCGTTCAGGAGGCGCAGATGAATGTGTTTGGCTTGAACCCGCTCAACCCCACATCCGTCATTCGGTGGATCTGCGCACCTCACGGATGAGTTCGAAGGCTTCCGCTGCATGGAGCCCGGCCACGCTGCCCCAGTACTGGGCGTGCGCGCGCAGCGCCTGCGCGGAGCGCGGGTGGGGGAACGCGCGACTCTCGCCGTCGTAGAGCGCCATCGCCTCGATCTTCTTTTCGAGTGTCGCGGCGATATCCACGAACGTATTCGGGCGGAAGACAGGATCGAACTTCTGGAATGACCATTCCGTTGAAGACGGAACGGCGTAGGCGTAGACGCGTTTCACGCACGAACCCGCAAGCGGGCGGGTGGCGGTGAGCACCGCGCGGAAGGTGAGTTCGTGATCGATATTCAAGTCCCCGCCGTGCTGAGTGAAGATTGTGTCCGGCTTCAATTCTTCAATTTTCATCTCGATCGCCTTCACAATCTCCAGCAGTGGCACCGTATCGAAGCGGTTATCGGGCAAGCCATGGAGCGTCACACTCTTTGCACCGAGGAGCGCGCCGGCTGCGCGTGCCTGACCGCGCAGTTTTTCTTTTTCGGAGGCGGGTGCCGTGGAGGCTTCTTTGAAGCGTGATGTGAGTCCTTCGCCCAGAATGAGGACATGCACGTCATTCTTCTCCTGTGCAAAACGCGCCATCGTCCCCCCGCAACCGAGGACTTCATCATCCGGATGTGCAGCGACAACGAGGACGGTCATGAGGAGGAAGCGGAAAGAGGCAGAGCGGTGATCTGCGCTTCTAGACGGCCATTATAGAGCACCGCCTTCCTGAATTCATAGCGCAATCCTTCGTATTCCAGAAAGGCCGGAGGATAGCCTTCGCCATCCAGCATGCGAATGAAATCGTAGAGGGCCTCCTGCGAGAGGCCTGCGGGAATACGGCTCTGTTCGGGAGTGCGCCGCTCGAAGGTCATCGGGTTTCCTTCCTGCTCTTTGGGTTCCGGAAGTTCGCGAATGATGTGCCCGATCATGCGGGCGGCGAGTTCGCTGGAACGCGCAAGAATTTCCTGTGCCGTGCCCGCGAGACTCATTTCTTTTTTGAGGTAGACCGGGCCGGCATCCAATGCATCGGTCATGCGCAGAGCCGAGAGTTTGGTCGTCTTGTGCCCCCGAAGAATCAGGTTCTGCAACGGGCTCCCTCCCCGGCCGTACGGTACGTCGGCCATGTGAAAATTGATACATTCGAAGGCAGTGAAGATTTCCGGTGGCACTTTCCACGACCAGTGGAGGAAGAAGATGAATCGGGGCTTCAGTTTTTCCAATAATTCCTTCTTGAGCTCCTCCTTTTTCCCGATGAAGCGCCACGTGCCCGGAAGCGATTTGATCTGCTCATCAAAAACTTTTCGGTTCCACGATTTGCAGCCGCAGACGACGTAGGAGGGAGAGCTCATGGGCGCTTGCAGAGGAAATGATAGACCTCTTGCCCATGCATGTGTTCCATCCCCTGCTCTTGAAACCCTGCCCTGAGAAAAGCCTGTCGGGAAGTGGTGTTATCCGCTTTGACGAAGGAGTGCACGGCCACACACTTCGTCGAGCGGAAGAGTGAGTGCAGACCTTCCGCGATCAGGAGCGTGCCGTATCCCTTTCCGCGCTGGCCGGGCGCGAGGTGCACATCCACTTCGGCATTTTTGTCCTGAAGATCGAAGCGGATCTGTCCGATAGGAGTCATGGTTTCATCAAGTGCGATCCAAATCGTGCAGTGTGAGTCTAAGAGTTTCTTCTCCAGCCACCGCACGTGATCTTCCCACGGGATTTGCTCGGTTGAGAATGCGGTTGCACGCACTTCGGGATCGTTGGCCCACTCGAAGAGGAGGCGGCTGTCTTCTTTCGTGGCCGGTCGAAGCTTCAAAAAAGGTGTCATGAGTATCAGAGGGAGTCCAGCATGGCGGCGAGCACGCGCTCACTCCCCTTGCCATCAATGAGCGCGCGTCCGTTCACAGCATACTGCAGGCGTTCCTCCCTGTTCTTCAAGAGACGAAGAATTTCCTGCGCGATGCTGTCCACGGGGAGATCTAGGGGATTCCCCAGGAGCTCTGCAACCTTGCGCTTCTTCAAATCCTCCGCGACGGAGCGCTGGTTTTCCGCGAGCACGCAGAGGAGTGAGGGCACGCCCAGGTAGGCGAGCTCGTAGGAGGTTGTTCCGCCCGCGGCGATACACGCGTCCGTTTGCATCATCAGGTGCGGCATGTCTTTCGTATCTACGATGATATGAGCATCTCCGCGCGCGGATTCGATTTGAGAGCGATGCGGATTGGTACTGCCGACCACCACGGTTATCTGGAGCGGGATCTCGCGGATCGATTGGAGTGCCTGCAGCACTTTGCGCGTGGCATTCTTAGGATCCCCACCTCCCATGGTCACCAGTACAGAAGACGCAATGTCCGGTAATTCTTTTTTCTGTCGTTCTACAGAAAGGAACTCGCGACGCAACATGGTGTATGTGCATCCGAGGAGCAGCCGCGAGGCAGCAGGGCGATTCTCGTACCATTTCGCATGACGGGGAGCGTAACAATTCTGATTGAGAATGAGATCCGCCGTATATGGCGTTCCGTGTCCGTAGTCATCGATGAAGAGGAACGGAATATTGCCCTTCCGGATGCTTGCCTGATAGGCACTGTCGAAGTGATAGCCATCCACGATGATGAAGTCCGCTGCCTCAGCACGGGCGATCTTCACGCATTCCGCCGCATCCTCTTTGCCTCCCGGCTTCGTGGCGATCGGAGCGACTTCGCAATTCTCTTCCTGCAGCCGTTGTTCCATAGCAGATGCACCCGGAGCCATGACAAAGATGCACGCATGACCGGCAGCGCGCGCAGTTTGCGCCAGAGCTAGGCAGCGCATCGCATGCCCCAGGCCGATGGCTGCGCTTGCATCTGTGCGGAAGAGAATTTTCATGAAGAGGGGAAGGACGGATCCTCGTTTACGGATTTTTTGTACCCTTCATTGCAGGTGATTCCTTCGTTGATGGTTTGTAGTTCCGGTTTGCGTGCAAGGAGCGCCAGAACTTCTTTCTGCCCGAAGGCACCGTTGCCCAGTTCCGCGAAGATCGCACGTACGAAGGCGAGATCCCGCGGCTCATCCACAGTCCAGCGCAGAACGGAGAGGTTTTCTTTCTGCGTCACATGGGCGATGCGAAAGAGCTCAGGGTGCTTGTGGATGTATGGAGTGACATGTTCCCTCTCCGAAGAGAGCTTCGCCTCATTCCGGGCCCGCGTGAGGGCGGCCATGGAAAAGACTTCGGTATCCAGTCCGTCGGGATATGTTCTCTGGATGGCATTGCTCACGTAGTCATAACGATTAGGATCGAAGGTTTGCACCACTTTTTTGACGACTGCAGGATCGAGCAGAGGACAATCCGCCGTGAGGCGCGTCACCACCTCAGCTTCGTACGTGCGCGCGGCCTGATAATATCGTTCAAGTACGTCATTCAAGTCTCCGCGAAAACATTTCTTCCCATTCGCGGTGCAGTATTCCGCCACCGGGTCATCCTCTTTGTTCGTGCTTGTGGCAAAGACGACGGTATCGAAAATATTTGCCGCTTCCGCACGACGAATGACATGGGCAAGGAGGGGAGAACCTTCAATATCCATGAGGATTTTCCCCGGAAGCCGTTTGGAGCTCATGCGTCCCTGAATGATAGCAACATGTTTCATGCGTTTTTGACGGTGAGGGCTATTTCCAATGCGCGGATTGCATCGTCGAGCGATCCCATGGGGATGGTGCCGTGCTCCACGGCGTGGAGAAAGTGATCAAGCTCCTCCAGAAACATCTGATTCGATTCCCAATCCTTCGGCTGTCGGATTGTCTCCGCAAGCGAGCCGTCTTTCCCATAGCGCTCCACGGTGCCCCGTTCGAAATCCCATGAGAGCGATCCTGCCGTGCCCGTGATGCCCTGACTGCGTTCGAATTTCTCCTCCATGAAGCTTATGTGAATGCTGCTCTCCGTCCCGCTGGTGTGCTTTAGAATGATTTCGGCCTCGCCGTCGGTCGCAAGTCCGATCTTGGCAGCGGGGAGCACCTTTGATGCCGTCACGGTGCCGGGCCCAAATTCCCAGAGGGCGAGATCAATTTCGTGGATGCAGTCCAAAACCGCTCCTCCCTGTTCGACTGAGGCGCTGTAACTTTTCTTGTAGTCCTGCCCGGGTCGCCACGATGGCAGGTACCCGCTGTAGACGATGCGCGCGCTCACGGGAACGCCTATCGCTCCTTCCGCGAGCAGGCGCTTCACTTCTTGTATGCCCGGGTGAAACCGCATGTTGCAGCCCACCATGACAGTGTGCTTCTTCTCACGTGATTTTTTCTGTAACTCCCGCGCTCCTTCCATGGTGTGCGATAGGGGCTTCTCGATGAACACGTGTGCACCGGCTTCCACTGCCCTCAGCGCTTGCGGAACGTGCAGGGCAGTGGGGGAGCAGACGAAGACGATGTCCGGATCAGACGAAGCGAATGCCGCATGCTCATCGCTCTCCACGCGGATACCCAACTCTTTCGTCAGTGCCCTACAGCGTTCCGGATCAGGATCCGCAATAGTCACGTTACTGATGCCGCGCTTGAGCAGGTTCCTTGTATGCCGTGTGCCGATGGATCCGCCACCGAGGACGAGGGCGCGGCGGGTGGAAGGTATCGTCATTATTTGGCGTAGTGCGAGAGGACTTTCTTCACTGCCTCGATGACGTCATCGGTGTCCTGATCGGTCATCGCGGCAAAGATCGGGAGTGAGATGATGCGCTCAAATGCCTGCTCCGCCACGGGGCAGAGTCCTTCGGAGGTGCCGAACGTTTTCCGGTAGTACGGATGCAGGTGCACCGGGATGTAGTGCACGTTCACGCCGATGTTCTCCGCTCTGAGAGCTTGGAAGATTTCGTTTCGGTTCGCAGTCAGGCGCTCCAGATTCAGCTGCACAACATACAGGTGATAGGCGTGCTCTACCTGTTCGCGCACGTGCAGAGGTGCAAGCCCTTCCATGGTCGCAAATGCCTGATCATACATGCGCGCGATCGCCTGTCTGCGTTTCGTCCAGGTCGGCACACGTTTCAATTGGCTTTGACCCAGTGCGCACTGGATGTCGGTGAGGCGGTAGTTGTATCCCAGGTCCGTGACCTCGTAGAACCACGAACCTTTCTCCTGCCGCTCGCGGTGGTCGGTGGTCATGCAATGGTTGCGGAATCGCCGCATGCGTTCCGCGATGCGTGCATCGTTCGTGGTCACCATGCCGCCTTCGCCCGTGGCGAGGGGCTTCACCGGATGGAAGCTGAAGGTGCTTAAGTCCGCGAGAGAACCGACAGGCTTTCCTTCACTGAAGCCGCCAAGGGCGTGACAGGCGTCTGCCGCGAGTATCAGATTGTGCTTCTGCGCGATGGCGCGAAGAGCGGCGTAGTCGCACGGTTGTCCCGCGTAATCCACCGCGATGATGGCTTTCGTCTTCTTCGTGATCTTCTTTTCCGCTTCCGCGGGGCTCAGGAGGAGGGTAGATGGATCACAATCGGCGAAAACGGGTCTCGCCCCGAGGAATGCCGCGGCGTTCGCAGTCGCGGCGAAGGTCATGGGTGGCACGATCACCTCGTCACCGGCCGTAATGCCCGCACCATAGAGCGCCACGTGCAGCGCGGCAGTGCCGTTACTCACGGCGACAGCTTCTTTGGCTTGTGTGGCTGCGGCGAATGCCTGTTCAAACTCCGCCACCTTGGGCCCCGTGGTCCACCAGCCCGATCGCAGTACGGCATTCACGGCCGCGATATCCTCCTCGCTCACCGATTGACGTGCATAGGGGAGAAGAGTCGGCCGGACAGGTGTACCTCCATGAAGAGCCAGGGTGCCCATGAGGATGCATGCTAGCAGACAAGCCTCCTCTCTTGGGGCAATTCCTTCCGGAATTTTTCTTCAGGCGCGCACATTCACCCCACGGTCCACGAGATACTTGCGCACTTTAATCGGGCTCTGATCCGTAAAGTGGAAAATGCTCGCGGCGCTGACGGCACTGGCGCCTCCGTCTTCCATTCCGATACGAAAATCATCGAGCGTCCCTACGCCGCCCGATGCGATGACCGGTATCGTGACGGCAGCGACGACCGCATGAATGAGGGGAATATCCAGGCCGCTCATGGTCCCGTCGCGATCAATGGAAGTGAGGAAAATTTCTCCCGCCCCCAGCTTCTCAGCTTTCTTCGCCCAAAAAACAGGGTCTAAGCCCGTTGCCTCTGTTCCGCCACGTATGAACACTTCATAACGGTCATTCTCCTTCCTGCGAACATCAATGGAGACGACGATGGTGGAGCTCCCGAATGCCTGTGATGCGTTCCGAATAAGGCCATCACACTCCACGGCAGCGGTGTTGATTGCCACCTTGTCCGCGCCCCTGCCGAGGAGCATGCGGATATCCTCGATGGTGCGGATGCCGCCGCCAACGCACAGCGGCATGAAACATTCCTCGGACATGTGCGCGACGATATCGGAAAATATGCCGCGGTTTTCCCTGCTCGCAAAAATATCCAGGACCACGAGTTCATCCACGCGCTGCGCGTCATAAATCCGCGCTGCGGTGATGGGGTGGCCCGTGTCGCGGTACTGGTCAAACCGAATGGTTTTCACCATGCGGCTATCTTTGAGAAGGAGCGACGGGATGATGCGCTTCTTGAGCATGTGAAAGGTTATGAAGTGATCTGGGGCCGCCAGTCGCAGAAGTTCCGCAGCATTTTGAGCCCCGCTTCCTGGCTTTTCTCTGGGTGGAATTGAGTGGCGAAGAGATTGTCTCGCGCAATGCACGCTGCGAAATCCACGCCGTACGTGCATGTTCCTGCAACGAGACTCTTCTCTTTGGGAACCACGTAGTAACTGTGCACAAAGTAGTACTCCACGTTCTTCATCCCTTTCGTGACCGGGTGCTCTTGCACGAATGTCACCGTATTCCATCCCACATGGGGAATTTTCAGGTTCGCTCCCCCGGGGAACGAAAATTTTTTCACCTCTGCAGGGATCCAGCCAAGCCCGCGGTGCTCACCGAATTCCTCACTCTTTTCGGCGAGGAGTTGCATGCCAAGGCAGATGCCCCAGAAGGGTTTTTTCTTGTGGAGAATCTCTTCCTCGAGCGCGGGGATCAGACCGAATGAGCGCAGATGATCCATGCCGTTCCCGAATGCCCCGACGCCGGGCAGGACAAAACGATCGGCCTTGCGCATGACTTCCGGGTCACGGGTCACGGCAACTTCTCCGCCGGCATACTCCAGAGCTTTCGCGATGGATCGTAGGTTCCCCATTCCGTAATCGATGACCGCAATCATGCTCAGTCGGTTATCCAGGACTTCTGGTCCGGGAGTTCGGGACCCAGCGGACTTAAACTCGGATCATGTTTCCAGGGTGCCACCCTATGGCGATTGGCAATGGCATAGAACTGGTCCTCGGAAATGCGGAGCCAGTTGAGAAGAATACCCAGACTCGCGGGACGCAGTCCCTCCCATATCTGAATCAGCTTCATGGCCTCTTCACGCTTCATTCTGCCGTTGCGGATGTCAATCGAGGCGAGATGGGTCATCCGTCCATAACCGCGCTTGATGAATTTCAGGTAATCCTGCACTCCCTGCATCATATCTTCGATTTTTTCATAGTTATATTCAGGGGGGACCCCCTCGACCAGATCTCCTTTCCATCCGATTTCGCGCTGGATGATTTGTACGTGACCCTTCACATCCCACGGTACGTAACTTCCCAGACAGATGGAACGACATTGGATCGACTGCAATTCAGTGCGGGAGGGATAGATGTAGGGCTCCATGTCGCGCAGAGTCACCGCCGTTCCATCGTATGCCGGCGATGACGACTCATTGAGCATCCCTAACATATCCTGGGCGGTGATTCCCAGGTTTACGAACATATTGAAGCGCCGCTCGTCCACTTCCTCCTCCCCGGCGTAGTCGTAGTAGCTGGCATACTCCGAAGAGGGTTCGCCCCAGACGATGAGGGGAATCTTGAACTTCACCGCCACTTTCATGGGGTAAGCAAAGATGCCGGCATGTTGGTACCAGAGGATGTCTCCTTTCCTTTCCAGTGAGATCCGCATCATGCGTTTGACCAGGTTCCAGTCCGGGCGGAATCCGAGGTAATCGACTCCCAGCCGTCGGAGCAGGCGCTCTTTGTTGGCCACCACCTGTGGACGCATCATATGATGGTCAAAGCTCACGACGAGCGGCTTCAATTTCCAGTCTCGCATCAGCGACAAAACGGTATACGAGGAGTCCTTTCCTCCACTGAAGGGAACGATGCAGTCGTATGTCCCCTTTCCGCGATACTGGTCGAGGAGAGCGGAAAATTCCTGTCCCTTTTTATTCCAATTGATCTGTTGTTGCTTGAACTCCACATTACGACAGGTGGCACAAACGCCATTGCTATCAAAAGAAATCACCTCCTGTGTCTCTGGCATGACGCAGCGCGAGCAGCGCTTGAGTTGAAGAGGATCAGAAATAGTATGCTCCGGCGAAGTTGGATGCGGAGGTGCATGTGCAGGAAGAGGATTTTTCATGCGGCGGAAGGGGCGGGTGGACAGGACGTTTTGTGCATAACGATCCTATCGTAGAGGAGACCGTCATGATTTACAGCATTTTTCTCGATGTGATCAATGGTGAAGCCGCATTTTTTGTACACGCGGATCGCCGCCTCGTTTTCAGGAATAACTCCTAGGGTGATTTCTCGCAAGCCGAGTTCACTCAGGGCATATCCGGTCATAAGATTCGTCGCCTCCGTTGCCGCGCCTTTGCCCCAGTATTCCCGGTTACCGATGAGGATTCCCAGAGTGGCTTCCCCTTTGTCCCGAGCAATGGGTTCAAGTTTGATTGTGCCGATGTGGACCCCACTCTCTTTCCAGAAGATACCCAGCAGGAGCGCGTCTTCACTCTCATTCTTCTCACGGATGAATTCTTTTACTTTTTCCGTTGTGGCGCTTCGCGTCTCGAGGTAGCGGTTTACGACAGGATCATTCAGCCACTGGACATATTCCTGCGAAGCGTCTGCTTCCGTGAGTACGCGCAAAAAAACACGCGTCCCCTCGAGAGAAAAGTCAGCTTTCATTCTCATGGAATACACTATGCCCGAACAAAACAGGTTTGCAATTGAAGGCAGGGGAGAGTTGTCACGGTCTTCATTTTCTATGCAGCGCACAACAGGACTTGCTTTGGATTCAAGGCTCGTATTTGAGCGAAAAAAACTTATGTAAGTCGCTGGAAGCCAGCGTGCGCGCTGGGTCCTTTGAGGAGCGAGGAGAGCGTACCGCTCTGCAGGGCGGATGCCAGCGAAGGAAAGACCTCCCGGCAGGCTTGCAGATATGCTTTCACATGTTGTTCCGAGTGCGCGAACGTGGCATAGAACGCGCCACCGGCCAAGAATCCCCGTTCGAGCATCTCTTGGGTGAAGAACGTTTTTGTCATCGTGGTGTTGTCTTCTTTTACGTGGAAGTGACTCATGGGAGGAATGCCATCCACTTCGATCTGCAGCCCCGCTTCCGCTGCGGCTCTCTTCCAACCCTCTTGCACCATAGTTCCGATGCGAATGAGATGCTCATGTACGTGAAGCTTTCGATGTTTGCGAATGGTAGCCAGGGCGGCTACGGGTCCGATGCGCTCGGACCAGCTGGTGGAACTGATGAACGTGGATTGCGCCGCGTTCATGACATCCGACCGTCCGATCACCGCGGCCATGGGATATCCGTTGCTCATTGCTTTGGCAAAAACGGCCATATCCGGTTCCACTCCAAAGGTAAGGTGCGCCCCTCCGCAGCAGAGCCGGAAGCCCGCGGACACTTCATCGAAGATGAAGACGGCTCCCATGCGGTGCGCAAGTTCCTTCGCCCCTTCCAGGAATCCCGGCTGCGGCGGCGTTCCGCGGATGGGCTCCATGATCACGGCGGCGATTTCCGCGCCGTGCTGCTGCCCGATTGTCCGAAGCTCCTCAAGGTGATTGTAGTGGAAGGGGAATGCCGTTCCCCGGAGTGACCGCGGGACGCCCGCAGGTTTCAGACCGGCGAGCAGGTGGCCGTCGAGCGCATCCGTTTCGCCCAGATTTGCGGCGAGGTACCAATCATGCCATCCGTGGTATCCGCAAAAGGCAACGCGGTCACGTCGTGTGTATGCTCTCGCGATTCTGACGGCGATGGCCATGGCTTCTCCGCCGCAGCGCGCATAGCGCACCATCTGCGCCCATGGGTGAAGTTCGCACAGCAGTTCCGCGAGCTCCACTTCTTCCGGACAATTCAATGTGGAAACAGATCCCGCATCGATTGCGGCGTGCACCGCAGCGTCGACATCCGGATCTTTGACCCCCAGGATGCTCGCTCCGACCGCGTTATAACTCATATCGATGTATTTCTTATCATCCAGATCCCACACCTCCACGCCCTTGGCACGACTGTAGTAGCTCGGCCAGTAATCCGGAAGATGCATCTCCGGACGCTTGGTAAGGAGCTGCGTCCCGCCGGGGATACACCTGCGGGCTTTTTGGTAGAGATCGGGTCCGGTTTGCGACATGAGTCTATTTTAGACCGGTAGGTTCCAGGCAGCGAGGGAGTTCCTGCCGTTTCAGCATGCCGCGTTCGGTTCCGATTCCTGCAGAAGTTTCAGTAATTGCTGCTGCGAAAGCCACTCGGTGTTCGTGTCACTGTTATAGCGCCAATTCTCCTGCGGGTGGGAACCTTTCCGGTGGGCGAAATCCCACGATTCATCTTCGGGCTCGATGACGAACATGTCGGAGAGCTCCACCGTGTGGCGGGCCTCGTCTTCCGAGAGTAGGCATTCGTGCAGTTTCTCACCTGCGCGGATTCCCGTGATCGTTTTCTTGCAGCCGGGAGCCACTGCCTCCACCAGGTCGGTGAGACGAGCGCTGGGGATCTTGGGCACGAAGATTTCGCCGCCATGCATGTCCTTGAGGCAGCGGAGGACGAAGTCCACTCCCTGCTCGAGCGTGAGCCAGAAGCGGGTCATGCGCTCATCGGTGATCGAGACTGCCCCTTTTTTGCGCTGTTCGCGGAACAGTGGGACGACGCTGCCGCTGCTCCCCATCACGTTGCCGTACCGCACGCAGCTGAAGAGCGTGCCTCCCGATCCGGAGTAGGCGTTGCCCTGCACGAACAACTTCTCCGCGCAGAGCTTGCTGGCGCCGTACAGGTTCACCGGATTGACCGCTTTGTCGGTAGAGAGGGCGAGTACCTTCTTCACGCCGGCATCGATCGCCGCGTTGATGATGTTCTGCGCGCCGATGATATTCGTCTGAATCGCCTCGATCGGATTATACTCACAGGCGGATACATGCTTGAGGGCGGCGGCGTGGATGACGATATCCACGCCGTTCATGGCGCGCCTCAGTCTCTCGCGGTCGCGCACATCCCCGATGAAGTAGCGCATGCACTCGGCAGTGAAACCCTGCGCGCGCATTTCGTGCTGTTTCAATTCGTCCCGGCTGAAGACGATGATTTTGCGTGGATGGGTTCCCTTCAGCAGTGTTTGGACAAATTTTCTCCCGAAGGATCCCGTTCCGCCGGTCACGAGAATAGAGAGGTTCGGATCGATACTCACGTCGCCGATTCTACCATAAATCCGGCACCCTTCCCGAAAATTCCTCCTTTTGCCGAAGGTGTTTCCAGCGCTCTTTACCTCAGGATTTCTTTCTCTTGAGCAAAAATTTGGCCAGTTCGAGGTCGCTGTCCGTATCGATATCCAGCGAATCCGCTGGATCCATGATGAGGGGCAGACAATTGTCCCCATAGGGATTCCCTGGTTGTTTGAGGCGTTCACTCCTCAGCACGTACACCGCGCCATTGTATGCGTAGAATTTTTCGGCTGACTGTGGTGCGGCTTTTATGAGTTTTCCGTCTTTGATGTACATTGCATGCGGCGAGATCGGAAGAG
>JAQVMW010000018.1 GCA_028703445.1 Candidatus Peribacteraceae bacterium | reverse complement strand
ACTGCAGATCATCCAGAACCGTCTCAACAACCGTCCCCGCAAAGTGCTTGGTTTTCGCACCCCTGCCGAAGTATTCTCTTCCCACTGCAAACGTCTAGGTGTTCGGATTTGAACTAGAATTCGGGATTTGCCATTATTTGACATATTTGAATAATAACGTATTATACTTTTTGCCAAATCACTGATTTGGCAAGTTCCTTGGAAGCAACGGAGTGCACTTAGGCGTGTTGGTTTCCTCACTTTGGATTCACGGAATCTAGTGCGAGGAAACTAACCACCAGACTCCCCCTTGAATGGGGCGGCCCTGTGGCGGCCGAATCTCTAAAAGGAGAAAGCCATGAAACTCATCGTCCCCGAACCGGCGTTGGAGGCGCTCGAGAGGACTCTGGGCCAGGCGCCCCAACCTCGGTGGTTCACCGGTCAAAACCGTCCGATCTCGGACGCGCCAGTGCTCGGCATTGGCGGACCAGTTGCGGAGGCTCTCTCTTGGGCACTGGCACGGATGTTTTACATACAGATTGCCCGCGAGCGGAAACTCGTGAAAGAGTTCCCTGACTTCAAAACATACCGTGTGGAAGGAATCCACATCATGACCAGAACAGCAGGTCCTGGCGCCACACTGCGACAGGACACACTGCTCGGACAGGGATGTTGGGTAGTGCACAACACAGCCTGGGGGGAATGGGGTTCTTCACCCCGCGCCCTCAAGGGCATGGCTGCCAAGCGGCTGGCTCGCAAGACGGGCTACGACATGAAGTCATGCCGTCAGGCCATCGACACAGCTATTTCGACCTGCTATTTCCAGTGGCAGGCGGAGAAGAAACGTCACTACGGCTCAAAGGAAGAGGACGAGCCCGAAAACCCTTATGAGGACATGGAGGAGTTTCTTTAAGCGCTCCGAGCGACCAAGGACAGCCCCAGGACTTCGGTTCTGGGGTTTGTCATGCGCGGATAACAATTATTTCTTTGCCTCACCCCCTTTATCCCCCTCTCCGCACCTGCCAAACGACCTTCCCCGGAGAGGGGGAATTCCTTGTCTCTGTCGGGTCTTTCGATTTAGGCTTGGCCCCTTTATGCAGGATGAAGAAACGAGAAAGCAACGACGAAGGAGGAAAATCCTGTACGCACGGCGGCTCAGGAAAAGAATGACGAAGGCAGAAACAATCCTCTGGGAAGCATTGCGCGATCGAAAGTGTGCTGGACTCAAATTTCGCCGCCAGGTCGCCATCGATTGGTTCGTCGTGGATTTTCTCTGCGTCGAACGGGATCTCGTCATCGAGATTGACGGAGGAGTACACATGCACCAGCAAAAGTATGATCGGGAACGGACGGAAGTCTTGCGACAAAGGAGGCTCACTATCCTCCGCTTCACCAATGCACAAATTATTCACGAGCTCCCGGTGGTACTGCAGATCATCGCAAGCACGTGTGGTACTCCCCTCTCCCGGCTGGCGAGTGGTGCTGGTGGGGAGAGGGGCTAGGGGTGAGGCAAAGTCAAAAAAATCACGCCCCCTCCTCCCCGTTCTTCGCCCCCTCCGGCTGCACCACCGTCCAGCGCACCTCAGGCTTGAGCGCGCCCGGAACCGAAAACCCCGCCGCCCGCCGGTGCCCGCCGCCGCTGAATGTCCCCGCCATCGCCGATACGTCCACATCATCCCGGAGTGTGCGGAGGGAGCCTTTCACCGCGCCTCCGCGCTCCGAGAGCACCATCGAGAACCGCATGCCCGGCACGGCATTCACGTAGTCGATCGCGCCCGTGAGCTCGGAATAGTCGGCGCCCGTGGCGCGGAAATCCGATTCGCGGACGGCCGAGATCGCCCCGCCCTCCTCGGTGATCTGGATGTTCTCGAGCACCCGACCCCAGAGCCGCAGCGTGGAAACCTGCGCCGTGCGAAAGACCGCCTGCACAACAGCCTGCCTCTGCGCCCCCGCTCGGAGCAGCTGTGCGACGATCCTGTACACCGTGGACGTGGTGTTGCTGTGCAGAAGTCCGCCTGTATCGGTGTAGACGCCCGTGAGCAGGCAGGTGGCGATATCGGGAGTGAGCTGCCAGCCCAATTGAGCGACAACGTCCACCACAATCTCACAGGAGGAAGCCGCGGAGGGATCAACGAGGTGCACCGTGCCAAAGCGGGTATTGCTGGGATGATGATCAATGACCACGGAGGGCATGCTCCCGTCGAAGAGATGAGGATGCGTGAAGTGCATGTCGGTGAGCTTGGGTTCGGCGCAATCGAAGAACACAACTACGTCTCCTTCCTGCGTCATCGGAGCCTCCTGCACGCGCGCGGCGGATGGCAAGAAACGGAGTCCAGCGGGAACACCGTCGACGCAGTGGAATGAAACGGGAATCTGCGGCCACAGGGATTCGAAGAGCATTCCCCCTCCGAGCAGCGCCCCCGCCGCGTCCCCGTCGGGATTACGATGACAGATACAGAGAATCCTCTTGGCTTGGGACAAGAGGGAACGCATCTGCTCGGCGTCTTTGCGGAGGATCGACATGAGAATAAGAGAAACGGAGAGGAAGAAGAAAAATCAGAACGAACGAGACTCCAACAACAGCGTTTCCGCTGCTCCTCGCCCCCTCAGAAGGGGGAGAGGTGTGCGAGGGGGGAAACCGAGCGGAACAACAATGCACAACATGATCAGAGGTAAAGGGGTGAAGTGTATCGTCCTGAATCATCCAGGCAACTTGCTTTGGGTTGCATGAAAAAAGCGAGTGTCACCTGACACACGTTTGTTGATTCGTTTCAACGTGTCTACGAGCCCTCCAACAATCGATCGATCCTCGCACCCCGTTCCGCACGCGGGTCAATGCGAAAACGGATCTTGGGGACGCGATGGATCTGGAGGGTGCGTCCGAGGGCCGTATGAAGATCCTTGAGTCTCGAGACAAGGAAGGCAACGGCCTGATCGGGTGAGGTCAGCGCACTGATGAGACAGGTCGCATACGAAAGATCCGCCGAAACCTCGACTTCGGTGAGCGAGACCATGCCACACTCGCGCGGGCACTCCCGCAGGAGCGGGGCGACGACTTCGCGGACGACGGAGCCGATCATGGCGGGACGTTTGGAAGACATGGATTAGAGATGCTGATGATAAATCGCCAATCGACAATCAGACAATTGTTTATTGGCGATTTATCGATTGGCGATAGGCGATCAGTCATGCGGTACACTATCTACAATGTCTCCCCTCTCGATCGCCTTCTGCGGTACGCCGGAATTCGCGATACCGTCGCTCAATGCCCTCTTGGAACGGCCACAGGAACTGGCTGTCCGGCTGGTCATCACGCAATTAGACCAGCCCGTAGGACGCAAACAGCTCTTAACGCCTCCGCCCGTCAAAGTTTTTGCCGAAGCGCATCGGCTTCCCTGTATCCAACCGGAAAACATCAATGATGAAGCTACAAGCTACAAGCTACAAGCTACCAGCTTCGACATCCTCGTGACGGTCGCCTACGGCCAGATCCTCTCCCCCGCCCTGCTCGCCCTTCCCCGGATCGGCGCCGTGAATCTGCATCCATCCCTCCTGCCGCGCTGGCGCGGAGCCTCGCCCATACAACATGCGATTCTGGCGGGAGACAGCGAGACCGGCGTGACCGTGCAGATGATGGCGGAGGCTCTCGACGCCGGCCCCGTTCTCGCGCAGGAACGCATGATGCTCTCGTCGGAAGAAACCTTCGAACGCCTGAGTCAAACGCTCGCGGACATGGGAGCCAAACTGCTGACGGACACACTCACGAAACCTTTCTCGCCGATCCCGCAGGATGAAACGAAGGCAACCCTCTGCCGCAAGCTCTCGCGCAGAGACGGCGAGGTGAATCCATCCGAAATGACCGCGGAGGAAATTCACCGCCGCGTGCGCGCGCTCACCCCCTGGCCGGGCGTCACGGCTCCATTCGGCGGCGAGCGCGTGAAAATCCTGAGGACAGCACTCGTGGCCGAGCCCGAAGCGCTGGAGGTCCCCTGCAAAGACGGCCGCACGCTCTTTGTCTTGAGCCTGCAGCCACAGGGACGTAAACCCATGAGCGGCAAGGCGTGGCTGCGCGGACACGCCAAACCGTAGCGGAGGTTCGCGAACCTCCGCTACGGAATAGGAATCTTCAGATTTTCGTTTTCATTTCCTGCAACGCCGCGATGATCGGATCCAGATCCTCGGCATCGAACATGATCGTGGTCTTGCGGCCGCCGCGGCTCTTCTCGGAAATCTTGAGGAACTTGCCGTTCCCCGACTGCTTCAAGTCGATGTAGAACGTGCGCTGGCGCGCGTGGATCGTGACGGAGTGGATCTCGTCGGCATACTGCCGTCCGCCGCCACCGCTGCTGCCACCGAATGGAGCACCGGCCTGCGGTGCGCCGCCGGTGAGTTCCGCCATGGGATCGAACATAGAAAGGATGGGTAAAGAGAAGTAAAGCGCGCTCTCGCTGCGTTGAGCATCCCGCTCGCCGCCTCTCCCTCCACGCTCAATCACAGTCGTGCATCGCTTCAGGAAAATTCAAGAGCAGGCAGAGTGTAGCACAATCAGGACGCCTGTAGTGCAAAAAGTCGCTGTAATCGCTCACAGATTTCCTGCGCACACCGCTCGCACACTGCGGGATCTTCGGGGGCCACACGGCCATACCTGTTTCCGAGGACCATCGATTCCCAATGCAACTCTGGCAATTGTCCAACACGGGTTTTGCGCACAGAGCCCGCACCGTCGTATGTGTATTCAGGCTTTCGACAAAGAACACCTGCAAGCATTCCTGCATGGTCATTCATCAAATGGGATACCGTGCACAAGCGCTCTCTATCCTTCATCGTCAGCACAAACTTCAACGTGGACCATTCGGCGAGTACCTGCTCGTCTACAAGGAATTCAAATTCCATAGGAGACCATCCTAAAACTCCCCGCCCCTCACGCAAGCGGTGCGAACAGGATTTTTGGCTCCCCCACCCGCTTCCAATTTTTCTGTCCGCCCCACTGCTTCATATCTTTCGTAATGACGAAGTCCTTTTCGAGCATCTTTTCGGCATAGGGAACCCCCAACTGACGCGAAATTTCCTGTGCGGACTTGGGAATGAACGGCAGGAGCATCAGGGAAATGTGACGCAATCGTTCAGCAAGGTTGGAAAGTTCCGCAAGCTTTTCCTCTGCAGGGAGAGCCCATACTTTGCGCGCATCGATGTACTCGTTCGCGCCTACTGCAATCTTCAGCGCCTCCTCAACGGCATCCGAAAGCCGGAAATCATCCATGGCTTTCTCGTAGGTTTTCCATGCGTCGCCCACAGCATCCTTGCCACTCTCCACGAGAGTCCCACCTTCTTTCTTGAGCAGAACGAGCACACGATTGAGAAGATTCCCGATCTTGTTCCGGAGTACCGCATCATAGAGTTCTTCGATCCGCTTCCACGAGAAATCCCCGTCATTGCCCACCGGAACCTCGTGGCTCAAATAGAAGCGTAGCGGATCGGGATTGCCATTGAACTTCTTGAGCACTTCCTCCGGCATCACGACATTGCCGATCGACTTGCTCATCTTCTGCCCCTCGCTCGTGAGGAACCCGTGGATGAGCAGGCGATCGGGTGTACGCACATCCGCATGCTTAAGCATCGCCGGCCAGATCAAGGCATGGAACCGCGTGATATCTTTACCAATCACGTGCGTTACTTCAGCATCATCCCAAAATGTCCGGTCTTCCTTCGCCGTGAAGAACCCCAGACCCGAAATGTAGTTCGTGAGCGCGTCGCACCACACGTACATCACGTGATCGGGATCGTCGGGCACGGGGATGCCCCAGCTCAAGCTCGATTTCGGCCGAGAGAAGGACACATCCTCCAGCCCCTGCTCGATGAGCGAGAGCGTCTCCTGTGCGCGGGACAAAGGGACAATTTCGTAGCCATCTTTCTTCTTCGCAAGCAGATCTTTGAGCCACTTGGTCTCGCGGCTCAAAAAGAAGAAGTAATTCTCCTCGCTCACCTTCTCCGGCACGGCATTGTGAATGGCACACTTGCCGTCGGTGAGATCGCGTGCCGTCATGAAACGCTCGCAGCCCGCACAGTAGAGGCCGGTGTAGGTGCGCTTCTCGAGCACCTTCGCCGCGATGAGCTTCTTCCAGAGCGCCTGCACGGTGGGCCAGTGTCTCTTGCGATCTGTCGTGCGGATGAAGACATCGGAAGAAATCTGCAACCGTTGGTAGAGATCGATATAGAGAGGGACGTTCCGGTCCACCAGCGCCTGCGGGGTAACGCCCTCGTCCTTCGCCTTGCGCTCGATCTTCACGCCGTGCTCATCGGTGCCGATCTGAAAACGGACATCGTCCCCTCTCAACCGGAACCACCGAGCGACAACATCAGCCAGCACCTTCTCCATCACGTGACCCATGTGCGGCGGGGCGTTCGGATAATCAATAGCGGTAGTGATGTACTGACGAGACATGCGAACAGCCTAGCACCTACGATTATCAGTTGGCGATATGGCAATTGGCAATATCTCAACGAATATATCGCCAATCAGAAAATCTGTAATTCGCCAATGAACTCCTTACCCTCCCGTCACCCCAATAATCAACTGCCCCACGTACGTGATAATCGCCCACCCCATGATCGCAAGTACAAGCCCGCCGAGCGCGTACTGGATGATCTTCTTCGCCTCGTCTTTGGCCGCCTCGCCTCCGGTCACCAGCTTCACCGATGCGTAGAGAACCGCGAGCACGGCGCCGCCGCCAACCAGTTGGAAGATGAACGTAGCGGTGCGGCCGGCCAGATCCATGAGGAACGTCTGTCCCCCGCCACACGCCCCGAACGTATTACAGTAGATCCCCCACACGTTGGAATCGGCCGCCAGCGCCGGTTCCGAGAAGAGGCCGATGAGGATGGAGAGGATGTGCGTCACAGGCCCAGGTTGAGAACGGCGTGCACGATGGCGTTGGCGGCGTTGATGAGGAGCGTGCCGATGATCGCCCAGAGGATCGTATTCATAGCCTTCTGAAAGGCATCGGCTTTGCCCCAGGCGATGACGAGTCGGATCGCGGCGTAGATGACGATGCCGATGAACGCCACGTTGAGGATCGACAGGATGGCGCTCACGACCGCAGCCATGAAATCCAGATGCGGCGTGGCTGCCGTAGCGAGAGGAGCAGCCCGCGTGTGCACGAAGGTGACAATCGCCTGCGAGGCGAGCGCGAGCATGAATCCTCCGAGGGCATAGAGCATCGATGTCTTCCCTTTGGTGGCCGCACCCTCATCGCCCATGCTCAGGATCATCTGTATGCCGCCGATGATCACGAAGATCACGGCTCCACCCCCCGCGAACCCCACGAGTAGCGAACCGATCATCGGGATCAGGGGCGTGGCCATATTGACAGGCGCGCACCCTCCCGGCACTCCCACGCAGGGATCCTGTGCGGGAGCGGCCGCCAGCGCCGTCGTGACCAGCATCGAGAACAGCCGTGTGAAGAACAGGGAGAGCGTCATTTGAAGAACAGCGAATTGAGTGTGCGCAGGATGAATCCGGCGAAGAGCAGGATGACCATGCCGATGATCGCCCACATCATGTGTGACTTCCCCTTCTCACGCTTGCCGCTGTCCACTGCCGAAAGCATGATTTCGAATCCTCCCAGCAGCACCCAGAGCACGCAGACGCCCATGGCCACGTAGATGAGCCACATTCCCGCATCGTTGAAGTACGTGAGGAACGTGCCGAAGCCAGATTGCACCGCGATGTTCGTCTGGTTCCCGAGCGGCGCGAGCAGATCGATGCCCCCTTCCTGAACCTGTTTCAATCCATCATCCGCAAATACGGCAAGAGGCACCACGAACGTCGCAAGAATGAGCAAACCCGACAGGAAAGATTCACGCAGACGCATCAAGAAATTATAGCACATTTGCCGCCCATGAGCGAGCCCCCGGGACAGTAGAGAAACGGCTGCATGCTTGCGCTTCTCCTCCTCCGTCCGTAGGATTTCACCCGCGCGGATGTAGCTCAGTTGGCTAGAGCGTCGCCTTGCCAAGGCGAAGGTCGCGGGTTCGAACCCCGTCATCCGCTCCACTCGACTTAAGCCTCACTTCGTTCGGCTTTCGCTCGTGGTCTCCGGCGCTTCGCGCCTCCGACCATCTGTGGAAAAGGCAGAGTGCCCCGAGCGAGCGAAGCGAGTCGAGGGGCATACAGCTCTGCTCTTTGTGCACGTTTTCTAGCGGGATTAGTACAGTGGTAGTATGCAAGCTTCCCAAGCTTGAGACGCGAGTTCGATTCTCGTATCCCGCTCCATCCGTCTTCGTTCGTTTTCGCTCCGCTCAAGCGAACTACGCCGGGATGGGTCCGGATGTCACTTCGAGACAATAGGGCAGGATGCCCCGGCGTAGTGCCGGCGAAGCGCTAGCAAAGCCGGACGAAGCCGGGCATACTCGTTCACTATGTTTTTCGTTTATCTCCTTCGGTCTTTTTCCAATCCCGAACACATCTATGTCGGGATTACCAATGATCTCGAACGGCGGCTGATGGAGCACAATCAGGGGAGGAATGTTCATACCAACAAGTTCAAGCCATGGAAGCTCATGACCAGTATCGCATTCGATGAACGAGGGAAGGCAGAGGCATTCGAACGCTACCTCAAATCGCACTCCGGCCGCGCGTTTGCAAAGAGGCATCTGTGATTGTGAAATCCTGAGCGTAGTCGAATGGGTATCCCGCTCCAAAATTGCGAAGGCACTTATGAAGTGAGGCTTGTCAGAGAATGGACCACTACATTGACATAACATGAAATTCTGTGTATTTTGATATTATCATGCAAAACCCTATTTCTGCTGCTGCGATATTACCGCGTCGCACGGAAAGTTCCGAGGCTGAAAGAGAATTTGAGAATATTGTTGCTGAATTTAATAGTGCTCGTGGCAGTGGCTTCGAATACAGCCAACATCTTCGCAATCCTGAAAACAACCCCTCTCTCTGTGAAATCGAAAGACGAGCCGCTCGTGCATATGTTGATCTAGTATCGTCTGCACAGGATTCTCAGTGTACCTATCAAGAACAAATTGCATCTTACCTTTCTCGTTGGGGCAGATTCTGGTTCCCAAATTCAGGTGAGGAGCGAAGGATGCGTCTTTTGATTGAGCAAGAATGGGTAAGGCAATTAACGCGTCCCGAACCTACAACCTCCATTTGGATACCAGATATTGTGAGCAATGTACGTGAAAGGCTTCGTGCAACAGCTGATCAAGATTCTGCGGGCCAGCGTTCATGATCAGTTCCTTATAAGTTCCAGTATCCCGCTCCATGCAATGAGGAATATATTGTGGTATAATAACAATGTGGACACTCCCCGCCTCCCGGAAGAAAACCCGAAGCCATTGACGGGTAATGCGGTACCCGAACCGCAGACCGGAATCGTCACCGCTGCCATTCGGACACTGCTGGCGGACGAAAAAATTCGGGATGAGGGTGACCGGCGCCACATCGCGGAAGCACTGGCATTTATGGAAACCTCCACGCAGAACCTGCCGGATGTCGCGCGACATGCGTCCAGCATCGGGGAAGTGATGGGTGGCTACGACATGCAGGGCGCGGAACCTCCGCCGGAGATCGATGCATTGAACAGACATTTCCAGACGCTTCTGTTTCGGGCCTATCTTGGCGACGCCGAAATGAAACTTACACAAGCACCCCGCGATCCTGAAGGAGGTCAGCATGTATTGAGGTTCGCTTTGGATATCGCAAAAACCTTCTTCAAAGGTTATCACGATGACACGCTCCTGCATCAGGCTCTCGCACTGCAACAGAGGGTCGGACAGTCATAACCGATGGCTCCCGTTCCGGCAGACGACCACATCGACGAAACGAATCCGGAAGCATAATTTCGAAAGAATACGGTCAATGCGGGTGGTGGAGTGGACTATACTATGGAAATCATGCGCTGGTTCCATTCCGACAATCACCGCTTCCTCTGGAAAGACCGCCGTTTCCTGCTTTCCGTATTGCTCGGACTCATGATCCTTGGCACGGGATTGGAGTGCTCGGAACTCGCGCGGCATCACCTGCAGCACACTCTGCGCGGCAAATGGGAACCCGACCTCCTCTTGGATCACCTCCCGGTCATGGAACTGGCGTTCTTTCTCGCGTGGGGGATGGAAATCCTGTTGGGCTTTCTCGTCGTCATCATGTTCCTCTACCCGGAGTACCTGCCTTTCTCGCTCAAGACCATCGGGCTCCTGTACCTCATTCGCTCCTTCTTCATCATCCTGACTCCCCTTGGGGCACGTCCCGACCAGGTGCTCGCCCCCAAGGAAGAATTCTTCTACAACCTCGCCTACGGCAGCAACGAATTCTTCTTCTCTGGCCATGTCTCGTTCCCCTTCATGCTCGCGCTCATCTTCTGGCACAAACCGCTGATTCGCTATGTTCTCCTCTTCGCGACAGCTCTCTTCGCCATCGCCGTGCTCCTCGCGCACACGCATTACTCCATCGACGTCTTCGCGGTCTTTTTCATGGCTCCAACGATCTTCGGCCTGAGCCGGTTCCTCTTCAAACGAGACGTGCTGTATACGCGTGAGCAATACACCAATGCGGAGGCGAAATATATTCCGCCGATGGTATGAAGAGCATCAGCGCGATCATCCCCGCGCATAATGAAGAGAAGTACATCGCGGACTGCCTCGCAAGCCTTCTCGCGCACCGAACATCCAATCTCTGCGAGATCATCGTCGTGGATAACGCGAGTACGGATGCGACGGTGAAGATCGCAGCGGGCTTTGAGGCCGTGAAGGTCGTTTCGGAGCCGAAGAAAGGACTCACGCATGCACGGCAACGGGGGCTTACGGAGGCGCGCGGCGAGCTTCTGGCCTACATCGATGCCGACACGCGCATCCACGCATCGTGGTTTCACACGATCAACAGGCATTTTTCGGCCAACCCATCGCACGCCGCGCTGAGCGGACCGTACGACTACTACGATCTTCCCCGCTGGCAGCGTTTGCTGGTGAACATGTACTGGCATCTCGCAGCACCGGCCTCCCTGATGACCGGCTACATGATCGTGGGCGGGAATTTCGTCGCGCGGAAAGATGCGCTTCTCGCGATCGGCGGCTTCGATACGACCATCTCCTTCTTCGGTGAGGATACGAATATCGCCCGGCGCCTGAAGAAGAACGGCCCCGTGCGGTTTAAGAGGCAGTTTTTCATCTACTCCTCCGGCCGACGGCTTGCCGGGGAGGGCATTCTCAAAACTGCAGGAACCTATGTGTTGAACTTCCTCTCAGAAGTCCTGCTGCATCGTCCCCTCACGCAGAAATATACCGATATCCGTTAACCCGTCCCCTACCCCATGTTCAGCTCCTCACCCATCGCCCTGCTCCTCGCCTACCGGTACTGGATCCTCTTCCCGCTCGCGCTCGTCGAGGGACCCGTCGTCAGTATCATTGCAGGCCTGCTCGTTTCACACGGCATATTCGCTCTCGTCCCCGCGTACATCATTATCTTGCTCGGCGACGCACTGCCCGATTCCATCTACTACGTGATCGGCCGCCTCAGCCACAGGGGAAATTTTCTCAAACGTTATGGCCATCGATTCGGCGTCACGGAACACCGGCTCGCCGCCATGGAGTACCTGTGGCAACACCACACCGCAAAATCCGTCATGCTCTCGAAGTGGGCCTACGGCCTGAGCACGGTACTGCTCATCAGCGCCGGCCTCGTGCGTCTCCCCTACAGGAAGTACTTCTCCTACGTGGTTCCTCTCGCGATGGCACAGAGCGCAGTGATGCTCGCCATCGGCTACTACTTCGGCTCCTCCTACCAAATCATCAGCAGATATATTGAAGGCGCGGGTTGGATCGTCGCCGCGGGAGTCGTGATCTTCCTGATCATTTATTTCGTCGCCACCCAATACGCCAAAAAGGCATTCCTCCGGGAAACCAAGTAATCCATGCGCATCGCCTTCTTCTCCGATTTCTCTCTGGCACAGGTTACGGGCATCAGCGACGTGATCCGGACACTGATGCAGGGACTCAAGGAACGCGGGCACGCCGTATGTCTCTTCGCGCCTTCCGAACCGGCAGGGACGCCGGACTTGGAAACCCTGGAGCACGTGGCACTGCCGAGCATCGGTGTCCCCGGAGCACCGACCTTCCGCTTTCCCCTGCCGTTCGGCGTTCCTCAAGCGCTGCGGGACTTCCGTCCCGATGTCCTGCACACGCATACCTTCGGGTCCATCGGATTCCGTGCGGTGTGGTCGGCTAAACGGCTCCACGCTCCGCTGGTGGGAACGGAGCACACGCTCCCCGCGGAGTACGCGCACTACTTTCACCTCGACTATGTCTGGGCGAGGAACGCCCTGAAGCGCTTCGCCGCACGCTACTACCAGAAGTGCGATGCCGTTACTGCCCCTTCTCATGCGGTTGCCGAGGAGCTCAGGAGCGACGGAGTGACGAAACCCATCCGCGTGATCGAAAATCCCCTCGAAACGGGCATCTTTCGTCCCCTGCCGGACTCTGCGGGTCTGAAGAAACAATGGGGTATCACGAAAACCGCCGTCCTCAGCTTCGGCCGGCTCGCGAAAGAGAAGAACATCGGGGAGCTCCTCGAGGCCTTCGCGCTGCTCCGGAAGAACGGCACCGATGCCGAGCTCGTGATCATCGGATCGGGACCCGCGGAACGCGATCTCCGCGCACAGGTGGCTACACTCAAAATCGGCGATGCCACGCGATTTCTGGGAACGCGCCGCGGAGAAGAGCTTTCGCAGGCGGTGAATGCCACCGATGTCTTCGCGATCACCAGCCGGTCCGAAAACCAGTCGATGACGACGTTGCAGGCGATGGCGTGCGGGTTACCGGTCATCGGAGTCAACTGTGGCGGACTGCCCGAGTACATCCGCGATGGGGAGAACGGTTTCATCGTCGAGAGCGGCGATACGCACGCGCTTGCGACCCGCCTGGCTGGGCTTCTTTCAGACGCAGCACAGAGAAAAACCCTCGGTGAGCGCGGCCGCCAAATGGCCGCTGAGCATGCGCCGGAACGTATCGTTGAACGAATGGAGGAGCTGTATTCCTCCATAGTAAAAAATGATGTCCCGAAGTCGGGCTTTGCCCGACTGGAGGGACACAAATGAGGGAAAGGATGGCTCATGGAAGGAAAACCGTAGGTTTGCCTTCCGTGCCTTCGTGGTGCGCCCGGCGGGATTTGAACCCACAGCCTTCAGCTTCGGAGGCTGACGCTCTATCCAGTTGAGCTACGGGCGCACTGCGGCCATCTTACGAAGGTAAGCCGAAAAACTCCACCGCATTGTAAGAAGTAATACGGTCCACTTCCTCCAGTGGGAGCTTCTTGATCTTCGCGATAAGCTTTGCCACTTCTAGAACGAATACGGGCTCGTTTCGTTTGCCACGATGGGGAACGGGGGCCAGATACGGCGCATCGGTCTCGACCATCATCTGCGAAACTGGACACTCTTGAATGACATGCCGAATCCCTTCCGCCTGTGGATAGGTGGCGATCCCCGTGAAGGAGAGACGCAAACCCAGATGCACGAGCTCTTTGACGTCCTCCCATGCTTCCGTGCAACAGTGCAGCACGATCTTCGAAAGATCCATTTCTTTCAGATCCGCTCGCATATCGGCAATCGACTCGCGGCAGTGAACCACAGCCGGAAGTTTGAGATCGCGTGCAAGCGAAAGCTGTGTACGAAAGGCGGTTCGCTGCGCCTCCCGCGGGGAGAAATCATAGTGATAATCGAGCCCGATCTCGCCGATGGCACGTACTTTTGACGAGGAAGAAACCATTGCACGGAGCGCCTCCGCATCGGCAGGCTTCCAATCCTTCGCGTGGTGCGGGTGCACCCCTACCGTGCAGAACACCTCTTCAAACTTCTGCGCGATCGCAAGGCATGCCCGGCTTTCGGAAACCGAATCGGCAATGGTGATCATTTTGGAAACCCCCTGCTCCCGCGCACGGGCGATTACCTGATCGCGATCGGAAGAAAATTGTTTATCGGCGAGGTGACAGTGGGTATCGATCATGAGCGCTACTGTAGGCCGACCGGGGGCGCGTAACAAAAAGAGACCGGCAAAAGCCAGCCTCTCTTTTTTAAAACAATTACTTCCGGAGGGATTCGATGAGCACCCACACGGCACCCAAGCCCACAAGGATGTAGACGACCGCCTCTGCCGCCGGAACGCTACCGACGATCATGCGGACCACGTTCAGATCTCGGTTGAGGAACACACCGATACCGATGAGTCCCCAGTTGAGGGCGCCGACGATCGTCAGGACACCGGCGACCATGCCGAGGAAAGATTTGCCGAACATAGGAAGAGAGAGGAAAGAAGTAAGATTAACTGCGATTCTAGCAAACTCTTTCAGTCCGATGTGTTGGCAGACATGATTTTTTAGGATTCGTCATCTTCATTCGTTTTCGTAGAACCTCGCGTACGAAACTGGCAAACTGCGCGAACGGAAGCTACAATCTTGGCATGAAGGCATGTAAATTTAAACCGACCGTTCGAGACATGACAATCGACCCCGAAGAGGAATTCGACACGGATGGGCAAAACACTCGCACACTGCAGACGCTTGAGCCGGTTTCGTTGAGGACGCAGTCCGATAAAGAGCGACTCGCAGAAGAAGCAGACAACAGAGTAGTGCAAACGGAACTGGATGACTGGCGGTACGCCATTCGAGAGGAATTCACTTTAGAATGATGAAATAGTTTCGTAACTGTCCTACAATGCCGCCACTGACATATGGGTCAGTAGCTCAGTTGCCTAGCCTTCGCCTGCGAAGGCGTAGAAAACAATCGACCTGCTCGATCCTTCTCCTGTTCCTTACATAATCCTTCCCCTGTGGGTCAGTAGCTCAGTTGGTAGAGCAGTGCCCTTTTAAGGCATTGGTCGTGGGTTCGAATCCCACCTGACCCACCAT